>CAZMXG010000248.1:0-9643 GCA_964570175.1 uncultured Heliomicrobium sp.
TGGGCAGCACCCGTGATCATGTTCTTGACGTAGTCGGCGTGACCCGGGCAATCCACGTGCGCATAGTGACGATTTGGCGTTTCGTATTCCACGTGCGCCGTCGCAATTGTGATTCCTCGTGCCTTCTCTTCCGGAGCGTTGTCAATCGAATCGAAGCTGCGGAACGTGATCTTCGGATTATGCTTGGCCAGCGTCTTGGTGATCGCCGCCGTCAAAGTCGTCTTGCCATGGTCAACGTGACCAATTGTCCCGACGTTGACGTGTGGCTTACTTCGGTCAAATTTCTCTTTCGCCATAATTATCGCTCCTAGAGTTTCAGTGAGTTGAAATTTGAATTTAGTGCGCGGAACTGTTCCGCCGAAATTAACCGCGCTCACATCGTTCGCGGCATTAAAAAACTATTTGGCGGCGCCTTGAACCTTCGCAATCACTTCTTCGCTGACGCTCTTCGGAGCTTCTTCGTAACGATGGAAGTGCATTGTCGAGGCTGCGCGGCCCTGCGACATCGAACGCAAATCGGTTTCGTAACCGAACATTTCAGCTAACGGAACCATCGAAGTAATGATTTGTGTGCCAGGACGCGAAGCCATTCCTTCAATTCGCCCGCGACGTGAATTCAGGTCACCAGTGACGCTGCCCATGTAATCTTCGGGCGTCACCACTTCGACCTTCATTACAGGCTCAAGCAGTACCGGGCTAGCTTTTCTAACAGCTTCCTTGAAGGCAATCGAACCGGCAATCTTAAACGCCATTTCGGACGAATCAACTTCGTGATAACTGCCGAAAGTCAAAGTGACTTTAATATCCACCAACTCGTACCCAGCCAAAACACCGCCTTCCAAAGCTTCACGTACACCCTTTTCAACGGCTGGAATGTATTCCTTAGGAATCACGCCGCCCACAATCTTGTTGACGAACTCGAAGCCAGCTCCAGGTTCGTTCGGCTCAATTTCCAAAACGACGTGGCCGTACTGGCCCCGACCGCCTGTCTGACGAGAATATTTTTCTTCAGCTTTGGCAGATTTCTTGATTGTTTCACGATAGGCGACTTGAGGCTTGCCAACATTGGCTTCCACGCCATATTCACGCTTCAAGCGATCCACAATGATTTCCAAGTGGAGTTCGCCCATTCCGGAAATGATCGTCTGGTTGGTTTCCTGGTCAGTAGTCACGCGGAATGATGGATCTTCCTGGGCAAGTCTGCCCATTGCGATACCAAGTTTCTCCTGATCCTGACGGGTCTTCGGCTCGATAGCGAGCGAAATAACAGGTGTCGGAAACTCCATCTCTTCCAAAATCACAGGATTCGATTCAACGCAGATCGTATCGCCAGTGGTCACCTGCTTAAGACCAGCCACTGCCACGATTTCACCAGCGTATGCTTCTTCCACGTCTTCGCGCTTGTTGGCGTGCATCTTCATGATACGGCCAACACGTTCTTTATTGTCTTTCGTTGAGTTCAGCACATACGATCCTGATTTCAGAGTGCCTGAGTAAATGCGGACAAACGAAAGCTGACCAACGTGCTTGTCGGCCATAATCTTGAAGACCAACGCGGAAAACGGAGCTTTATCATCTGCCGGACGTTCAACTTCTTCACCCTTCGGAGTTACTCCGGTAACCGCCTTGATATCAATTGGCGAAGGCATGTAATCAATAACAGCGTCGAGCAGCGGCTGAACACCTTTGTTTTTGAATGCGGTGCCACAAACAACCGGGACAAGCTTGAGCGCGATGCAACCACGACGCAGGGCAGCACGAATCTCTTGAGCGCTGATCGTTTCACCTTCCAGGTACTTCATCGCGATTTCGTCATCAGCATCAGCGATGGCTTCCACCATCTTGTCATGAGCCGTTTTTGCGGCTTCGGCCATGCCTGCTGGAATCTCTTCAGTGTCGTAATTCGATCCCATCTTGTCGTCTCTCCAAACAAGAGACTTCATTTCGATCAGATCAATGATCCCGCTAAACTGATCTTCAGCGCCAATCGGTATTTGAACGCAAACGGGATTGGCTGCTAGACGAGTACGAATGGTGTCAACCGCGTGATCGAAATCCGCGCCGGGACGATCCATCTTGTTAATGAACGCGATACGGGGAACATTATATTTGTCAGCTTGACGCCAAACCGTTTCGGATTGTGGTTGCACACCGGCAACAGCGTCGAAAACCGCTACCGCTCCGTCAAGAACACGCAAGCTACGCTCAACTTCGATAGTGAAATCAACGTGACCGGGGGTATCAATGATATTGATGCGATATTCGTCACCGTTCCGCTTCCAGAAACACGTTGTCGCAGCGGAGGTAATCGTGATTCCACGCTCTTGTTCTTGCTCCATCCAGTCCATCGTGGCTGTGCCTTCGTGGACTTCGCCGATTTTATAAGAGACGCCTGTATAAAACAGTATGCGCTCGGTAGTTGTTGTCTTACCGGCGTCAATGTGCGCCATAATTCCAATATTGCGGAACCGATTTAACGGTGCTTGTCTAGCCATAAAAACCTACCAACTGCTTAAAGCCTGGGCGAATAATAACCAACTTCATTTACGAAGAAGCCAGCCCGGCTTGAATCCTTCTTCCTGCTGTCAGCTCTATTAGCTGATCTATAAAACTAGAAACGATAATGCGCGAATGCCTTATTGGCCTCAGCCATACGATGAACATCTTCGCGCTTCTTGATGGCATTGCCTTTGGCAGACGAGGCATCCAGAATTTCAGCTGCCAAGCGGTCAACCATTGTCTTTTCGCCTCTGTCACGAGCATAGCCAACCAGCCAGCGCATAGCCAAAGCCGTCCGGCGGCTTGAGCTGACTTCAACTGGAACTTGGTAGTTGGCACCACCGACGCGCTTCGACTTCACCTCGACTTTTGGCTGCAAGTTTTCAACTGCTTTCTTAAAAACCTTCAGCGGATCCTCTTGCGTTTTATCTTTGATCTTGTCCAACGCTTTATAAAGAATGCCCTCTGCCGTGGCTTTTTTGCCATCCCACATCATAACGTTGATAAACTTTGCGACCAGTGGACTGTTGTAAACCGGGTCGGGCAATATTTCGCGCTTGGGAACTTCTCTTCTTCTTGGCATAACGGTTACCTGAAATTTCCGCTTTCAAACTGAAAGCTTGAAATTACTTTTTGCCTCCCTTCTTAGCTGGGGCGGCAGCACCTTCTTTGGGACGCTTGGCGCCATACTTCGAGCGGCCTTGCTTGCGATTTGCGACGCCTGCAGAATCCAGCGTGCCACGTACAATGTGATAGCGAACGCCGGGCAAATCCTTAACACGGCCTCCACGCACCAACACAATCGAATGCTCCTGCAAATTATGGCCAATGCCTGGAATGTAGGAAGTCACTTCAATGCTATTCGTCAAACGCACACGAGCAATTTTGCGCAGAGCCGAATTCGGCTTCTTCGGCGTTTGGGTTTTCACTTGAACGCATACTCCACGCCTTTGCGGGCAGGATTGCAGCGCGGGACTGGAAGTTTTGTACTTAACCTGTTTGCGTCCTTTGCGGACTAACTGACTAATCGTAGGCATAATTTTCGTCACTCATCTGCTCAAATCTCAAAGAAGCTCTTAAGGCCACAAAATGCCTTACCCTCTTCAAGAGAGCATTGGTTCCATCAAGTATTTAACTGTGCTAGGCACAAGTGATTTATTGGGATGTCCGCGAAAGTGTGCAGATAGTGGCGTCCCAATCCGCCGAGTTTTTCTGTGGCGTCATTTTTAAGATGACTGCGCCGTGCTTGGCCGCATTTTCAGAAAATCCCTTCCAGCAAACAACAACTTCTGAAAGAAAGGATCAGTACGCCACAATAGGTTCTCAATGTAAGATTCTTGAGGTAACTAAAATATTGGAAGATTTATCGTTCCCGCTGAATCCGGCAACGCCTCTGCACTTCAGACCCGCAAGCGTTGCTCAGGCATGCGAAGACTTGGCTTCGCAAAGCACGTGAATATATGGATCGTAGATTGAGTTGTCAAGAGGTTGGCGGTCGCGGGTGGTGGAATTTCTAAAATTTCTTGGGGGTTATCGCGGTAAAAATAAAAAAGCCCACGCCAGATGCCGCCTAGTCGGACAATTCCAGCGTGGACGATCTACTTTTGAAGCCAAATCTTATTTGGCGATAGTGTTCCGAAGCTCATCACGAAGCTTTTCTATCTCACTGAGCTTATCCTGAATGCCCTGGAATAAAGTGGCTTGCGCTTTGATGCCCTCATCAATCAGAAACGCAGCGGCATCTGCCCGGCCTTTGAAAATTCCAGCTGAAACCAGCGTGTCAATTGAATCCGATGAGTTCTCGCTCAACCGGACAAGCACCGTTGTGTCACGAACGTTCATTGCACGCTCAACCGCTTTGTTAACGGTTTCCGGCACCCGATTGAAAAGATCACGCAGCGTAGAAGTAATGTCTTCCAAAGTTTCTCCAGCGCGACTAGCGACTGTTTGCGGGGCTAACTGCTGATTCGCATCTTTTTGCTGACCATCGCTCTGATTTTCGTTCATTTGCTCTCCTCAAGTTTTGGATTTCCATTTGCAGAGTGAGAATCACTTACTCCATCGCCACTTTGGCCTCGATTTTGGTAAATTCAAGCCCATAAGCCAGAAACGCAAATGGCAATCGGACAAGCGATTCATTATACGTATCAACCGTCTGTACGTAATTTTTGCGAGCCGCGTTCGTGGCATTCACAGCATTTTTGAATTCTTCGTTCAAACGCAGATAAGCATCATTGGCTTTCAAATCGCTATAGGTGTCACCCAGAGAGTTGATCGGATCAGTTTGCGCAGACAGTTCAGTGTAGGCGCTCAGGATTTCTTCCTGTTTATTTTCTTTGACAGCTTGCGCCAAAGCATTGCGCGAACTAAGCACCGGCTGAGCCAGCGGGATGTCCATTTTAATTACCGCTCTTGCTGTTTCGATCAACTTTGTCGCAGCTTCGCCTTGTTTTGCGATTGAAGCGAGAAATGTATTCCAGGTTGCAGCAGTCATTTGCTTCCGCCTGGCTAATTCAGACTGGACAAACGGGAAAAGCCGTTCAACTGGATAAAACTTCCGCCCTTCTTCAAATTCTACCCAAGTCCACTTTTCTCCTGTTTCCGGTGGCGCGAAAAGCAATCGGCTGGATCTATTTGTATAAGCCGCGCTGGAGGGAGTTCGCTCCTTTACCGTGACTTCCGCTTTACCATCAGGGCGATACGCAATGCCGGTAACTTCAATGACACCATCCACTTCGGCGGTAATTGCACTAACCGGAGATTCATTCTTGGAATTAATCAGCCGCGCGATGCTGAAAAACACTTCATCGCGTTTGAGCTGTTTACCAGTAGTTGTTGGCGAGGTGGTTTGAGCGGCTGGAGGCGTTTTTGGCGGTGGAGTCTGTCGCGTTTGCGACAAAGCTGGCAAACCAGCCAGCATTACAAATAGAGTTATAGCAATTATTGAAGATGTCCCTCGTCTTCGCATTGATACTCCTTTCAAAATCAGAAGTCGCAGGCTTCATGTAAAGCCTGCGATTGCCAGTTGGATGTTTACAAATCTTCGATCTTTAACTTTGAGTCAGCGTTCTTCCAGGCCGCCTCAAATTCCCTTCGAACTTTTTGCGCGTCTTGGGCTTTATTCTGTTTTTTCAAGCTTTCGGCCAGCCCATAAAGTGAGCGGCCATTGTGGGGATTGTCTTCCAAATCTTTGCGGAAAACTTTTTCTGCTTCGGCGGCGTTGCCCGCCAACAACAAAGCCGCGCCCAGCGATTCTCGTGTTGGATAATACCAGCCGGGAGGTTCGTCGTAATTTAAATCATCGTGTGCAGCAACGGCTTTGCGCCAATGTTCAGCAGCCAGTTTGTAATTGCCTTTGGCAGTCGCAATTCGTGCATCCAACGAAGGCTCGGCAATTTTCAAAACACTGGCCGCAGTGTTCAAACCAAAAGGCGTTTCGCCCGGCATTGCTTTGGCTAAATTGGCCAAAGTCGTTCGTTCCTGTTCCGCTTCAGCAATTCGCCCTTTTCCAGCCAAAGCCACACCACGCGCATAATGCCACAAAGCCCGCGTGATGGGCATCTCTGCCGAAGGCTCAGTAGTTTTCAAAATTTCATCCCAACGATTAAACCGTAACTGGACAAAACTCACGCTTGGCAAAAATCCTTCCAGCATCGGCATGTCTTTTATGTGGCCACGGACATTGTCCGCCAGACGCGCCGCAGATTCGACCGCGCGTGAGTAATTGCCCGCGCGATTATAGGATTCCACCAGAAAATGAAGATTGTGGCTGTAATACATCGCCGGGTACATTCCCTTCACGCCCGTTCGCTTGATGTACTCCAGGTCAACTTTGGCGGCGTCTTCATTGGCTTTGGCCGCAGCTTCGTAATCGCCGGTGCGAATGTAAATGTGCGAAGGCATGTGAACCAGATGCCCGGCAGCAGGAGCCAGATTCCCCAGTTTTCCAGCACTCGGTAAAGCCCGTCCGGGATTCTTCGAGGCTTCGACTGCGTG
This sequence comes from uncultured Heliomicrobium sp., assembly GCA_964570175.1. Classification (GTDB taxonomy): domain Bacteria; phylum Acidobacteriota; class Blastocatellia; order RBC074; family RBC074; genus RBC074. The sequence goes on from CAZMXG010000248.1 coordinate 6,496, forward strand.
AATATAAAGGTGATTTGCACCAATGTGGTCCGGCTGACGCTTTATCGCATCTTCCAACGTTGCTACAACTTCAGTCGTAAACTCCGCGGGTTTTCCATCTTTCCCCCACAATTGCCACGGAGTCAGGTTCATCAAGCTATCGGCGTAAAGCACTGCTGCATCAACATCATCCGGGTATTTGTGATGAAGCGCCGCCATCGCGTCTTTGTAATTAACCGCGCATTGTTTCAGGTCCGTCTTGAGTTGAAACCGCTTGGCCAAGGCTTCAATGTAGCCGCGTTCGTTTGCCGAAGCATTTGCCGAAAGCTCTTTGGCTTTTTCCAAAGCCATATCTGCCGCCAACAAGCGTGACGGATCAATTTGAGCTTCGTTGTAATTTGGCCCGACCGCCAGCGCAATTCCCCAATACGCCATAGCCATTTGGGGATCAAGCTGCGCCGCGCGTTCAAACGACCGCTTGGCCTCTTCGTGGTTGAAGCCGTAAATCAGCGCCAGCCCTTGATTGAAAAATCGTTGAGCTTCGGCGTTTGTGGTCGTCACGGGATGGCTGAGATTGCTCAGACCCGGCATTAATTTTGCAGGTTCTGATGATGAAGCGTGATGGTCGTGCTGTCCTAGCACCGACGCAGCCGTCAGGCCAAGCACAGTTAACAGACACAAAATTCGTTTCAGATCGCTTTTGAAAGTGTTCATAGATTCTCCCTCCAGAAAATTGCGGAATTGGATTTCCGCCGAATTGATACGCCAGAAAAGTATCAATCGGATGGAAGATTCGTACTGAGATCAAGTTGAAATCCTTCTCAAATTTTCTTCAAATGCGGTTGTGTTTCTGATTCAAGTGGTTGCAAGCACCCAAAGCCAAGCTCAATAATGCAATATCTCCCCACAACTTCCAAAAGGAACTATCAAAATGGCAAATCGAACAGCAGTTATCGAAACCAGCAAAGGCACAATCAAGTTCACTCTCAATGAGGACTTGGCACCGATTACAACCGCCAATTTCGTTGAATTGGCAGAGAAAAAATTTTACGACGGACTGAAATTTCACCGCTACGAGCCAGGTTTCGTCATTCAAGGCGGCTGCCCGTATGGCACGGGAACGGGCAGTTCCGACAAGAAAATCCCGCTCGAAGTCACTCCAAACCTGAAACACGGCGAAGCGGGCGCGGTGGCAATGGCGCGATCTTCTGACCCAAATAGCGCCAGTTGCCAGTTTTACATCACACTTGGTCAGGCGGCATTTCTGGATGGCAACTATGCCGTTTTTGGCAGAGTTACAGAAGGCCTGGATGTTGTCTCGAAACTTCGCGCAGGCGACGTGATGAACAGCGTCGTTATCGAAGGCGAATAATCTGCCGAAATTGCGGTGGGGTCTTACCGATTCCACCGCATTCAAACGCTCTCAGCTAAAAATCTAAAGCCAAGCGGCTCTGAAATTGAACGAAGTTAGCCGCAACCGGATAAATATCGAACCCCTGATCTTCATTCATCCCGCCCTAGCGCCTATCATCCGCTCTGCATTTGAGAATAAGTCTGCTCTATCAAAGCATTGATCTTCAGGGAGGAACAAGCATGTCATTCGAGAAAACAAAATGGGTTTGGCAGGACGGCAAAATGCTTCCGTTTGACGAAGCGAAAATTCATTCCACTGCATTCGGGCTTCACTATGGAACCGGAGTGTTTGAGGGCATTCGCTGTTACGAAGGCAATATCTTCCGGCTGAAAGAACACATGGACCGATTCTATGCCTCGGCGGAAGTTTACAAATTGAAAATTGATTACTCGCCCGAAGCGTTAAACGACGCCATTTGCGAAACCATTCGCCGCAACCATTTCAAAAACTGTTACATCCGCCCGACGGCATATTCCGATGCTGGCAGCTTGGGCATTCGCGCAACGGTCCCGACCGGAATCAACATTCTGACCTGGGAATGGCCGAGCGATTTCAGAGACAAACAGGCCAACGGCATGCGCGTGACCGTTTCGCCATACCGCAAATTCCACTCTTCAATGATTCCTACAACGGCAAAAGCGACTGGCAATTATCTGAACTCCATTCTGGCCGTTCGCGAAGCTGCCGCGCGCGGATTTGACGAAGCCATTTTGCTGGACGTGAACGGTAATTTGGCTGAAGGCGCTGTCGAAAATATCTTCCTGATCAAAGACGGCAAAGTGCTGACCAACGATCAGAACTCTTCGATCCTGCTCGGCATCACGCGGGATTCGGCAATTCAGATTGCTCGAAACCTGGGATATGACGTTGAAGTTCGCGCTCTAAAACTGCACGAACTGCTCAGCGCCGACGAAGTATTCCTGACCGGAACCGCCATCGAAATTACTCCCGTCTGCGAAGTGGACGGCAAAGTCGTAGGCAACGGCGCACGCGGTCCGATCACCGAACAGATTCAAAAGACCTTTTTTGACATCGTCGCCGGACACAAACCGGAATTCCAGCATTGGCTTTACCCGGTTGAACAGAAAGCAGTTGCTTCAGTGGCCTAACCGCCAACGTGCAGCAGCGAAAGAGGGAACGGTGATGCCAACAGCAACCGCACCAATCATCGAAGACTTTCTAACCGCCGACCTTGGCGTTGAAGAGATTAGCTCGCTTCCGCTGGATCATCCCGGCGCGCACGATCCGGCTTACCGAGCCAGGCGAAATTACATCGCCGAATTGGCTAGGCAATATCGCCACGATCCCAACCACGTCATTCCTGAAGTGGTATATACCAAGGAAGAAACCGCTGTCTGGCGGCATGTCAGCCGCAAACTGGAACAAGCTCACGCGCGCCGAGCCTGCTCGTTTTACCTGGAAGCCAAACAGCAACTTGGCATCTCTGCGTTTCGCATTCCGCAACTCGGCGAGTTAAGCGCCAAGCTGACAGCGGCGTCCGGCTTCCGCTTGGCTCCGATTGAAGGCTTGGTTGAAACACGCGCTTTTTTGAGTTGGCTGGGCAAACGGACGATGCTTTCGACGCAATACATTCGTCATCATTCGCGTCCCGATTACACTCCAGAACCCGACGTCGTTCACGAAGCCATCGGTCACATTCCGATGTTCACCGTGCCGGACTTTGCGGACTTTTCCGAATTCATCGGCAAAGGCGCCGTCGTCGCCACAGACGAGCAACTGGAACAATTGGGCCGG
>CAZMXG010000249.1:0-9636 GCA_964570175.1 uncultured Heliomicrobium sp.
TTGTGAAACCTGCTGGACGATGCTGTTGCTGATGATGTTCGGGCCGTTGTACGAAAGCAGGTTTTCACCGCCCAACCGGTTGAAGTGAATGTAGCTGACTCCGTAACCGCCGCGCACAACAGTTTTATCTGCCACGTTATAGGCAAAGCCCAATCGCGGCGCCCAGTTGTTGCGATCCGGGTTGACCAGAGCGCGGTCGTAGATCGAACCGTCTTTGGCCTGAATGATGGTTGCCGTCGCCGGGTCGAAATTGCCCAGCCGGTTTTGCTCTTCCCATTGCGGTGTTGCGAATTCGTATCGCACCCCCATGTTCAGGGTCAGTTTGGACGAGAGTTTGAAATCGTCCTGGACGTACGCGAAGTGCATGCGCTGTTTCAGCGTGATGATCAGAGCGTTGTTCAGGTCGTACTGGCTGCGCGCGCCAAACAGGAAGTCAGCCAGGTTGTAAATGTTGTTGCTGGTGGTGACGGTTGTCGGACGGCTGAACTGGCCACCGTAACTGTCGCGACCGTATTTCGGGTTGAAGTCATCAATTTCCGTGCTGACCGCTTGATACTCATAGCCGGTTTTCAGGCTATGGCGTCCCAGCACAAAAGTGTAATTGAACCGAGGGTTGAAGATGATTGGATCCTGGAATTGCGGGTTGCTGTCTTGCCGCCCGTAGCCTGTGTAACCGCTGATGTTTTGCGTGTACAAACCACCCGCAAAGCGCGGATCGTTCGGCAGGCCGGAAATGTTTCCAATGACAGGATCGCCCACGCCAGTCGGCGTTTTGCCCGCTTTGGTGCGCGAAATGCCCAATCGGAACTCCAACAGCGAATTGCTGGTTAGATTGTGTGTGACGCCGGTGGCAAGTTGCTGATTCAACACACGGACAAAAGCATTTGCCGAACTGTAGATCGGCGCGCCGATCAGCGGTGCTTCGTAGTTATTGACCTTGCGGTTGCTGATGCGGACGAACGCCGTCGTTCGCGCGCTGAAATTTTGGTCAATCTTTACGTCGAACTTGTCGTTGTAAAACTTGCTGCGCGGCAGATTCTCGTAGTTGTTTGAAACGACACCGGTCGCTGTTGGACTGGTTACGGGAAGCGGCAGTCCCGCCAAAACCGCTTTGGCAAATGGCGTAATCTGGTTGGCCGGGATGTTGCCGTCGGCGAAAACTTCACCGGTGAATGGATTGCGAACTGCGGTGCCCAGTTGGCCAGAACGCTGCGCCGCGGTGGGCACAGTGCCAAGCTGCAAGGTGCGCGTGATGCGGCGGAAGCCTTCGTAATCTGCGAAGAAAAACGTTCTGTCTTTGATGATCGGGCCGCCGATTGTTGCGCCGAATTGATTTTGGATCAGCACCGGTTTGACGCCAGTGGTTCTGCCGGGCGGCGGTGTCGGTTTGAAAAAGCCCACCGCGTTCAGCGAAGTATTGCGGATGAAGTCATACACGGAACCGTGAAATTCATTCGTTCCGCTGCGCAAACTGGCGTTGATCACCGCGCCACCAGCGCGTCCGAATTCGGCGCTGAAGTTGTTGGTTTGCACCTGGAATTCCTGCACGGCATCTGGCGAAGCCTGCACAACCTGATTGGAAAATCCCTGGTTGCTGGTGCCGTAAGAGTTATTGTCCACGCCGTCCAGCACAAAATTGTTCAGCGAAGAACGCAGACCGTTGACGTTGAACGAAGCGTCGCGTCCGCCGGAATCCTGGTTGTTCAGCACGGATTTGCGAACGCCAGGCGACAGCAGTGCCAGGTCAGCATACGCGCGCCCGTTGAGCGGCAGGTTGACGATTTGCTGCCGGTTGATAATTTGGCCCCGCGCGCTGGTTTCCGTTTCCAGCAATTGCACTGTGTCTGCTGAAATATTGACGGTTTCTGATAGCGCACCCGCCTTCAGCGATAAATCAACACGCTGACGGGCATTGACGGTAACCTGGACGTTTTCAGCCGCTGCTTTGGAAAACCCTTGAGCTTCGCCAACGATGGTATAAGTGCCAATTTTGACGTTAAAAAACTGATAGTTGCCGTTTTCATCAGTCTGAACTTGAACGGTGACGCCTGTTGCCAGGTTTTTCAACGTTACAGTTGCTTTGGGCAGTGCGGCGCCCGTTGCATCGGTTACGGTTCCCAGAACGGTGGCGGTGTCAAACTGTGCATAAGCCACAGTTGTCAGCATAAGAGCCGCCAGCAGGGAAAGAGCCAGCTTAAAATTGAGCAAGCTGGACAAAGTGATGGAGCGTTTCATAAATCCTCCGAGAGTTTGTTTTGAAATGTAGTTAGTCAGGTTTTGAGTATCGAATCAAAAAAGCCACGGTATCAGGTGGACATCAGAACTTCGCAAAGTTTTCATGAATTTTTTGTTCAGAAAACAGCACTGAAATTGAAAATCCGTGGGTTCGAACTCAGATCCAGCAAAGCCTCTCGGCAATCTTTGCCATACTGTGGTGGTTTGTATGGGTAAAAGGAAGCCGTAAATCTCTATCGAATAAGTTTGGTTGTTTAAGCGTTGGGGATTCTACATGAGCAAAGCGGTTTTGAAAAACCGCCCAGGTTTTAACTTGCCAGCAGAATTCTTAGGTCGCGGACGTTATTGCCGGTTGGTCCAATGAGGATCGCGTCGCCTAAGGAATTGAAGAAGTTGAACGAATCGCTGTTCATCAGGTGTGCTTCAGCGGAAATCCCTTGCGAGGCTGCGCGGCGAATGGTTTCCGCGTCGGCGATGGCTCCTGCTGCCGGGCTGTGGCCATCTATTCCGTCGGTGCCAACGCTCAGCGCAACGACGTTATCTGTTTGAAACAAATCCATTTGGATCGCTGCGCGCAAGATAAATTCCTGGTTGCGCCCGCCTTGTCCATTGCCGCGAACAGGACAAATCGCTTCACCGCCTGAAATCAGGCAAACGCCTTTGCCGCCCAATCTTTTTGCATGCCTGGCTTGCAGCAACACAATGCGCTCGACGTGCGTCAACATCATGGCTTCGACGTAACCTTCCACCTGATCTTCGGCAAGCTCGACGATTAAGCCGAAGTCTTGCTCAGCAATTCGCTTGGCTTCCAGCATCGCTCGGCGATTGTCCATTAACAGGTGGTGAGTATTTTGAGTGCCGCCTTCAGGCGGAAAGAAGGACGGATTCCGCCTGAAGGCGTTACTACTAACGACGTTCGGCGGAAACTGATTCATCAAATCGTAGCGATCAACAATTCGTTGAACATCTTCAACCGTCGAAATATCCGGTAGCGTTGGCCCGGAAGCCACGGTTGTCAGATCGTCGCTGTTGACATCTGAAATATAGAGAGAGATTTGCCGCGAATGCTTAGCCGCCGCTGCCAGCTTGCCGCCTTTCACGGCTGACAAATGCCGCCGGATAATGTTCATTTCATTGATGACGGCACCGCAATTGACCAGGGTTTTATTGACGGCTTGCAAATCCTCGAGCGTGATCGCCGGGTCAATGGGTTGCTCGAACATGGCCGAGCCGCCGCCGGAAATCAAAAACAGAACCAGCGTTTGCGGAGAATCATTTTGACGAAGCAGAGCCAGGGCTTTGGCAGCAGCCTCCAGGCTGGCGGCGTTTGGAATCGGGTGGCCTCCGATCAGTACGGGCAATTGCGGCGCGCTTCCAATGACGGAGCTCGTGACCACCAAACCACCAGTAATTCGTTCACCCAAAACGGTTTCCACTGCGCGCGCCATCGGCACACTCGCTTTTCCGATAGCGATAACCAACACGCGGGAAAATTTTGACAGATCGCAAACTTCATCGTTGATGGAAAGCCGGTCGCCGTTTAATTTCAAATGCGCCTTGACGACGGTTTCAACGTCAATGGCCGCCAGAGTTTTGTGGAAAATGGTCAGCGCAGTCTCGCGCAATTCTGAAGTTGAAGTCATAAGGTTATTTTCTGCCGCCTTTCCACTCGCTGGCCAGCCTGGAGTAAATCACTTTGTCCACGAATTCGCCGCTCAGCAAACTGGCTTCGCGCATGACGCCATCTTGTTTGAACCCCAACCGTTCCGGAATTGCCCGGCTGCGGATGTTGCCTGCGGCGCAGTGAATCTCTACGCGGTTTAATCCCAAATTATCGAACGCATCGTCAACCATTGCCGAAACTGCCCGCGTAATGATGCCTTTGCCTTGCTGGTCGTTTGAAATCCAATACCCGATTTCCAGTTTTCGGTTGTACCAATCGTAACGGACAACGCCAATTGCGCCGACCAGCTCTCCTTTGAACCAAATGCCCGCCGACAGGGCTTCCTTGTTTTCGTATTGCCGTTTGGACTCTTTGATGAACTGCCGTGTGACTTCGGGCGAATCCGAACGATCCACCCAGATCAGCCATTGGCGCAAATGTTCTCGATTGCGGTCCACCAAGGCAAAGATCGTTTCGGTGTCTGCTTCTTCCAGCATGCGGATTTCAATTTCGTCGTCTACTTTCAATTGGAACACAGCTTACTCCTTGCTTTGAACCACTCGTTTGGCCATGAAAATGTCCGGTTTCCCAAAGCCATTTGCGTCTGGCATCACGCCGGCAATGACAAAGCCCAGCTTCTGGTAAAACTCGTAAGGATGACCGCGCAGATTTTTGATTCTGGCCAGATGTTCAAGCGGGTTCGGATAAAGATCAACACCGCCCAGCGAAGTCATCGCGGCTTCATCGTCGCTGCCAAGCCACAACGTCAGTCCTCCGCGCGCGGCGACTTGCGTTTCCAAATCTTCTACCAGCGCGCGGCCTATGCCTCGCCCTTGCGCAGAAGGGCGGATCGCCAGCGGGTGCAACTCCCAGACTTTGCCGTCGTACATTTCAATACCGCCAATCCATCCAAGCAGTGTCCCGTCATCATCCACTGCGAATCGGCTGATTCGATCTTTGAAGAAAAATGCTTCTACTTCCTCTCTCGCATCTTCAATTGTCGGCCAGGCATCCGGCCAATGTTCTTGGAACGCCTCGACCAAAATATCAGCGGCTTGTTTGATCAACTGTTCATCGTCAGGCGACAAATTGATGATTCGCATCCTTGAAAACCTCGCTATGAGCTGTCTTAAAGCTGTGTTAGTTTACGGTTGTTGCCAACCAATTTAACCTTCGCAGTTCAAATGGGGAAGAAGCTATGAGCATCGCGCTACGATCCAAACCTGCTGTTGCACCGAAAAGAAATCCGAAAGCTAAGTTCGATGCGAAATCAAAAATAACTCGCCGCCGAAAAACAGTGTCAACTTTCGACTGGGAGAACGTAGTCATTCATTTTGGACCTTTGAAACACAAGATCACGGATGAGGAGTACTTCAAGTTTTGTGCGCAAAACAAAAATTTTCGGTTTGAGATGAGCAAGGAGGGTGTGGTCATGATCATGATGCCTACGGGTGGCGAAGGCGGAAACAGAAGCTTTAAACTCACAGCAAGGTTGGGGTTTTGGGTAGAAGCTGACGGAACCGGCGAAGGTTTTGATTCTTCAACCGAATTTATCTTACCCAATGGCGCGAAGCGCATGCCGGATTTTTCCTGGGTTCGTCGTGAGCGATGGGAAAAACTGACCAATAAACAGCGCGAACAGTTTCCGCCAATCTGCCCTGATTTTGTCGTGGAACTGCGCTCCAGAACAGACCGGCTGAATAGCTTGAAAAAGAAGATGGAAGAGTACATGGAAAACGGCGCGCGGCTGGGCTGGCTGATTGATCCACTGAAAAAGAAGGTTTACATCTATCGTCCGAATGCCGACGTTGAAATTCTGGACAAGCCAAAAACTCTGTCGGGCGAACAAGTCTTAAAGGGGTTGAAGCTGGATTTAACAGGCATTCTTGATTGATTGATTTTTGTGCTGTCTCACCAGTTTTCGCTTTCAATCCTCAAAACAAAATTGAAGAAGAAGATCACAATTCGTGATGTCGCCGCCAAGCTTGGTCTTTCGGCAATGACGGTTTCGCTGGCCCTGCGCGATCATCCGCGCATTTCTTTGAAAACCAAACAGCGCATACGCGCAACCATGGACAAGCTCGGTTATAAACCCAGCCACGTCGCTCGTGCGTTGGCGACCGGCAAATCGAACCTGCTGGGTGTCATTGTTCCGAACAGTTCCGATCTTTACTACGCTGAAGTCATACGCGCAATTGAAGACAAGGCCAGCGCCGAAAATTATCATGTGCTGTTGGCCAATGGCTCCTACGACATGGATCGGTACACGGAGCGGGTGCGCGATATGATGGGTTTACACGTTGGCGGCATCATTGCCGCGCCGCCATTCACCAGCGAACGGCCCAAGCTGCCGCCATTCTGGCAAAGCCTGATTCGTGACGCCGATTTTGATGTTGTGCTGGTTAATCGTGAATTGCGACCGCCGATCTTTCATCAAGTCGCCGCCGATTACACCGCCGGAGTTCGTCTGGTTGTCCAAGCCCTGGCCGAACGCGGACATCGCCGCGTGGCCTACATTTCGGGGCGACCGGCAATGTTGCCAATTCGCCAGCGCCTGACCGCCTTCAAACGATTTGCACGCCAACTGGGTTTGGAACAAAGCGAAGCGCTGATTGAGCGTTGCGATCTGACGTTTGCCGGAGGTTACGAAGCTTGTAAACGAATGTGGGCGGCAAATGGCGCAAAGCCCACTGCAATTGTGGCGTTTAGTGATCTGGTTGCTGTTGGTTTGCTGCGGTTTTTTGATGAAGCCGGAATCAAAGTGCCAGAGCAGGTTTCCATTGTCAGTTTTGACGGCACGGCGGTCGGGGAATTCACTCATAAAAGCCTGACGACAGTCGCCACACCGATGTACGAGATTGGCAGCCAGGCGTATCGTTTGCTGATTGGCGCCATGAATTGCGAGTTTGCGGAACCGCAAAGCCTTATTTTGCCGGTCGAATTGAAGCTGCGCGAATCAATTGGGCAGGCAAATCTTGACAGATTTTCATCGCCTGTGGTCTAGTCCGCGCTGCAAACAGGTTTACCGGTAAACTGCAATCACTAACCGGGGTCAATTCATCACTGAAAACAGGACAAGGAATGATTTCACGCCGCGAATTTTTAGCCGCGCCGGTGGCCGTTGCATCGGTTGCCGCGCTGACCAATGCTGCTCCAAAGCCGGGAGGCGTCAAGATCGGCTGCCAGACAAACGCCTGGCGGATTGATCCGAACAATTTTGACAGTTTGCTGGCGGTACTCGGCAAATTGAGAGAGCTGGGTTACGAAGGCTACGAAACCGGTTTCCGCAATGTGCAAGGCCAATTCGCCAATGCTGTGACAGCCAGAAAACAGCTTGAGGCGTTCGGATTGAAGTTTCTGGGTTGTCATATCTTTTTGGATAAATACGACGAACAAACGCAGGTCGCGCCGATCGAGCTGATTCAAAAGGTTGCTGATGGCGCTGCCTTGCTCGGCGCTGAACGCGTAATTGTCAGTGGCGCAGGACTGATCAAAGGCGGCCAAATCCCGCCGGAGGCTTTGGCGCGCAAAGCCGCTGGACTGAATGCGGCAGGGAAGTATTGCCAATCAAAGGGAATCAAGCTTGCTTATCACAATCACGGTCCTGAATTTGAAAAGGGTGGTTTGGAGATGGAGCGCCTGTATCAAAAGACCGATCCGTCACTGGTGGATTTTCTGACGGATTGTGGCTGGGCGCTTCGCGGTGGTGCGAACGTGCCGGAGTTTTTTGCCAAACACCACAAACGCATCGTCGGATTGCACCTGCGCGATTTCAAAAATGGTGAACAAGTTCCGCTTGGGCAAGGCGAATTTCCAATTCGGGAACTTGCGACGGCAATCAAGAAGGCGAAATGGGACGGCTGGATGATTAACGAAGAAGAACGCCTGAGCGGTGAAAAGCCCGGCGAAAAAGCGGTCGCTCCGGCGCGGCAAACGCTCAAACAAACGTTCGGCAAGTAACCGGCTGTAATGAGGGCAGGAATGCAGAGAAGAGATTTTTTGATAGGTTCCACCGCAACCGTTCTGACTGCTGCGTCCTATGCGCGCGTCGTCGGAGCAAATGATCGGTTAGGGATGGCGCTGGTTGGCAGCGGGAGACGCGGACGCGAAGTGATGAAAGCGTTTCTGGCGACCGGAAGCGCCGAGCTTCATTGCATTGCTGACGTGTATGACGTTCAGCGCGGCCGAGCGCGCGACTTTCTGAGCGTCAAACCGCAGGAAGTCGTCGCCATCGAAGACGCTTTGAGCCGCAAAGAAGTTGACGCTGTGTTGATTGGCTCGCCGGATCATTTGCATCTGACACACACGCTGGCGGCGCTGAAAGCCGGAAAGCACATTTACCTGGAAAAGCCGACTTCGCATCATTTTGAAGAAGGCGCGAAATTCATCGCCGCCGCCAAACAATTTGGCAAAGTCATTCAAACCGGCACCCAGCAGCGTAGTGGCGCGCATTACCGCCGCGCCAAAGAAGAGATTTTTGACAAAGGCAAACTTGGAAAAGTCGTGTTTGCCCGCGCCATTTGGCACGATTTTCCGTGGCAGCGTCGCAAAATTGACCCGCAACCAAAACCTGCCGGATTGGACTGGGAACGCTTTCTGGGACCTGCGCCGAAAGTTGGTTACGACTGGATTCGTTATGATTCGTGGCGTTATTTCCCGGAGTATGGTGGTGGCTTGCTGGCGGACATTTTGACGCATTGGGCGGACGTGGCACAGTGGATGATGAACGAATCGCGCCCGCTGAACGCCGTGGCAACTGGCGGCATTTACCAGATGAACGATGGCCGCGTGAATCCGGACACGGTAAATGCTGTGTTGCAATATGCAGGTGGAACCAACGGCAAATGGAATCTGACCTTTGAATCTTCCGTATTGCCCATCCGCAATGAACGGCCAGGAGTTTTCTTTCAAGGCACAGAAGGCACGCTGGAAATTACGCGTGCTGAATATGTTTTCACGCCAAACAAAGGCGACGCACAGATCGTGAAGGCTGAGGGGAGCCTGGAAGTTGCGCACGCTGCGAACTTCATTGACGCTGTGAAAAATGGAAAGCTTCCGAGTGCAGGGATTCAAACCGGCATTGAAGCCTGCAATCCCGTTCAGTTGGCGAAGGCGGCGTATTGGAAGAAACGGCGAATGAAGTTTGATCCAACGGGAACGAAAATCGTTGAGGATATTTAGCGGCAATTGTTTGCAGTTCTTCGCCGCGTAGTGGTGGCTGAATTTAGCCGTGGGTGCCAGACCCAGGAAAATTTCTTTTCTTCGCCGCGTAGTGGTGGTTGAATTTAGCCGTGGGTGCCAGACCCAGGAAAATTTCTTTCTGAATCCGATCATTGGTGTGCCTTCAAACGTCGCTGACGCGATGTGGCTGGCTTGTTGCCCGTTTCCGTGGGTCTGGCACCCACGGCTAAATTCACTTTACCGCTAACGCGGTAAAAACTTGGATTCATCAATGATTGTCATTCGCCCTGAGCAACCTGAAGACAATGCAATAATTCATCGGGTTGTCGAACAAGCTTTCGGCAGTCCGGCGGAAGCGCATTTGGTTAATACGATGCGGCGAAACGGCAAAGCCATTTTCTCGCTGGTTGCCGAAGACAATGGACGTGTCGTTGGCCACGTTCTGTTCAGCGAAGTTGTGATCGAAGCTGCTGCTGGCCAGTTAAAAGGAATCGGACTGGCTCCGTTGGCAGTTACACCGGAACGCCAAAACGAAGGCATCGGGTCGTTGTTGACAG
>CAZMXG010000250.1:0-9609 GCA_964570175.1 uncultured Heliomicrobium sp.
GGCTGGCAGCAGATGGCTTCCGGGTGTTTTCACCGATTGCCAGTGCCGAAATTGATCCGAAGAACTTCGACGAAAAATCCCTGATCGAAGCGCCGCCGCGAACTGCCGATGATGGTTCATCTTACTGGCTGCTGCCGCCACATTCTTACGCGCTGGGAGCAACCGTCGAAACGTTCAACATCCCACGCAACGTGATCGGAATCTGCCTGGGAAAATCCACTTACGCCCGAAGCGGCTTGATCGTCAACACAACTCCGCTGGAACCCGGATGGCGCGGACGTTTGGTGCTGGAATTTTCAAACTCTGCCGATTTGCCGATTCGCATTTATGCCAACGAAGGCATTGCGCAAGTAACCTTTTTTGAATCCGACGAAGATTGTGAAGTCACCTACGCCGACCGCGCAGGCAAATATCAGGATCAAGTCGGCTTGGTTACGCCACGACTCTGAAATCGCTGCAATAGACAGGATTTACAAGATTGAGCAGGATTCCCTTCCCCTCAGCTCAATCTTGCCTGTGCCTGGTCTTGTTGAATCCTGAAAATCCTGTCAAAAATTTTTCTATCTCAAGGTTTCACCGAAGCAAACCAAAGAACACAAAACACACAATCGCGCCGACAACGGCCATGGAAAGCCCCCACGCCAGCATCCAGTGAAACAAACGTGTGCGGTTTTCGCCATCGGCGGCGTTGGCAATGCACAGCGCGCCGAGTGTTGACAGCGGCGAAACATCCACCAGATGCGCGCCGACGTTGATGGAATAGGCAATTGCCAAGGCGTCACCGCCACCCAGCTTTTCGATCAGGCCCGGAACGGTTGGCAAAAACGCAGGCAGAACCACACCGGTTGAGCTGCTGTACACGGAAACCAATCCGGTGACGAAGGCGATTACACCCGTCACTGTTCGCTGGCTGGCCAGTTTCGCCAGCATCGTCGTGAACAAATCCATCCCGCCGGTTTTTTCCAGCATTGCTACAAGAACCGTCACGCCACAAACCATCAACACCGTGTTCCACGGAATGGCTTTGACGGATGTTTCTTCGTCGGCGGATCGGGTTGCCGACAAAATTGCCGCTCCAACAAACGCGCCGATGGTCACGTCAATTTTGAAGCCGATGACGCTGATCACCAGCGCCGCAATCACCGCCAACGTCAGTTTTTGCCTGCCATCAAAAGGGTCAACCTGATGTTTCAGTTCTTCAATCATTTCCTCAGATGGGCGACGCCTGAATAACTTTACTCCGCCCAAAGCGAAGTATCCCGCAAAGGCGACAACAGATTGCGCCAGCAGCGTGTTGTAAAAATTCGGCCAAGCCGCATCGGGCATTCCTGCTTTCGACATCAACCCATTGGCAATGACGCCTCCGGGAGCAAAAGGCGACAACGATCCCGCACCGGCTCCGTTGCAAATCATAATCGCCATCAAAAAGGCGGAAATCTCTGCGCGCCCGGCAACCGCCATTGCCACCGGCGCCAGCAACGCTACCGCCGCGATATTGCCCGGTCCGATACCCGAAACCACCAACGCCAGAAAGAAAAAGATGATCGGAATTACTCCGGCATTTCCGCGCGCCAGATGGATAGCTCGCTGGGCGACCTTGTCGAGCGTGCCGTTTGTTTGCGCTTGCGCAAACAACAACGTCACGCCAATCAACGTCAAAAATAGACTGGAAGGAAATCCGCCGACAACTTCCTGAAGCTTCATTCCTTTGAGCAAGACGCCTATGATGAAGGCGAACGCAATCGAAAGCAGTCCGGCATTCAGCCGGGTAAAACAACTGATCAAAATGGCGATAACCAACGCGATCAGCGAGATGACGGGAAGATTCATCCAGTTTTCCTTTGTATAACGTTACGGTGTGACTTCCCGGAAGCTATACCATAGAGCAACGGGTTGTAACCAGTTCACATTGCTTCAACGTATCAGTGGATGTAAATGCGGGTTGATCACATCTAAAAACTGCCCCAAAGGCACAACGCCAGGAACGCGCTCATAGCAGTCATCACGAATCAGCCGAAGCAAGGTAAGCCTTGCCAATCCAAATTCTTCACGGGAGGAAGAAATGACAGAAAGCCAATCTAGCACTGCCTCAACTCCACCATTGGTTTTTATCAGCTACAGCCACAAGGATGAGAAGTGGAAAGACCGACTGCGCTCATATTTGAAACCCGCCGAGGATGCCGGACGCATCACAGTCTGGGATGATCGCCACATTAACGCTGGTGACGAGTGGAGTACTGAAATCGAGAGCGCCATTGAACAATCGAGCGTGGCCGTTCTTTTGATCTCTTCGGATTATTTGGCCTCCGACTGGATAACAAGACAAGAGGTTCCTCACTTGCTCAAACGCCAACAGGAAAGCGGCAGGCTGCGCATCTTCCCCATCTTAATCCGTCCGTGTAATTGGAACGAGGTAGATTGGCTCAGGACAGTTCGCCTCTTTCCCCTCGACGCCAAACCCATTGATCAGCGTTCACGAAAAACGCAGGATAAACTTTTCAGCGAAGCGGCTGATGGCATCGCAAAAGCTGCCAATGGTGAGCCTGTCACACCTCCGCAGCCTGCTTCCAAAGCGGGGATATCGTCACCAGACTTCATAACCGGGCCGGCGGGTCTTGGTCTTGAAGGATTGATTAACAACATCGTCACTCTTGGAATCTCTGATGAGGTGAAGGAAATCGTGCGCCGTGCCGGCATTCTGGCAACGATGACTGGCAAGCAGCCATTTGGCGTGACAAGTTACTGTCTTCTGTTTGCAATTGCCGAACTGGGACGCGAAAGATCTACCAATTTCAAGTCATCGGTATTTTTCTGGCAACAGTTGGTAGCCACCGGAGTAGAGGCGTACAGAGTAGCCCTTCGTCGAACCTTCCCGGCGGCCAAATATGCCTCCTCTGATGCAACAATCAGTTTCCAGGATCAAACCGAAGATGTGAATTCGATCACCCAGAATGTCCAAGAGATATTCCGACTTGCGGAGAAAATCTCCCGCCAAACCTTGCCACCGTCAGCGTCTCAAAGTGCAACGCCCCAGGAATATATTCATTCCCGTCATTTGCTCGCGGCTTTACTCACATATCGCCCAGAACGCGGCCGCAGCGGAGCAATGGGCCGCTTGGCGATGATCGTGCCGGATGTTTTGCCACTGCAGCAGCATTTTCTGGATTACCTGGTGAGCGCCGCGCCGCAGGACAATCTGGACGCCTGGCACACAATCCTGATCCCGAAAGAAGAACAGAAAGAAAATTCAGAAACAGCGACGCCAGACTCCGAAACCATTCCGTCCCCGGCCACGACACCCGATCTGACAATCGGCAGCGCAGCAGAAAATGGTCACCAAACGCAATTGGCGGGCTTTTTGGCGGATTACTGGCAGGGTGAAGACCTGCTGGACATTACGCCGGATGTGAACGCCTTTGCTTCGCTGGTCGCGGCGTGGAGCGTGGAGCCGCCGCTTTCCATCGGCCTGTTCGGAGATTGGGGATCGGGCAAAAGTCATTTTATGCGCCAGATGAAATTGCGTGTGGAACAACTCTCTCGACAGGCGCGCAAGTCCGGCAAGTTGCAGAACCAAATCGGCTATTACAAAAACATTGTGCAGATCGAATTCAATGCCTGGCATTACATCGAAGGAAATCTCTGGGCCAGCCTTGTTGAACACATCTTTACCCACTTGAAAATTTCAGAAGACGACAACGAAGACGAAGTGGAAAAACGCCGACAAGGTCTGATGGAAAAATTGGGCGTTCAGCAAAAATTGCGCGCCCAGGTAGACGAACAGAAAGAACAGCTTAAAGCGGAAGAATCCAAGGCTCGTGACCGCGCGGAAAAGGCTCGGCAGGATCGCAACGACAAGTCAGAAGAATTGAAGCAGTTGCGCAGCAGCATGAAAAAGGAGGTCATTGATCAGCTCAATGTGCCAATCAACTTTTCTGAAGATCAAAAGCAGATGCTGAAACAACTCGGAGTGAAGGAAACAGACCTGACTTCGGCAGCGGAACTGAAGAAAACATATCTGGCTGTCCAAGGCTTTTGGGGGCGAATTCGCGCACAAATCACGCTTTTTCAGAGTGACAAGGACCGAACAAAAAAAATCGTGACGGCGATGGCCCTGCTGGCAATTCCCATATTGGTTGGCCTGGCCGGCACTGGGCTGATAAAGCTTTACCACCTTCGAACCGAACAGCACATCAGCCGGTTCTATCCTTTTCTGGCTTCCGCGCTAAGTTTCCTGCTGACCTTCGCAGTGAAAGCCAAACCCTACTTGGAGCAGTTCAAAAAGGCGCTTTCCTGGTTAGAAGCAGAGAACCAGAAAATTGACGCTGAGCGGCAGAAACTCATCAACAAACTTGATGGAGAGGTGGACAAACTGGCCAGGCAATATCAGGATGCCAAGGAACAAGCCGACAAGCTCAGCAAAGAAGTCGAAATCCTGGAAACACAGATCGAACATACTACTGCCAGCAAAATTCTGGCCCAATTCATTGAAGATCGGGCCGCCGCCAATGATTATCGTCGGCATCTGGGAGTGCTTGCCCTGATTCGGCGCGACTTCGAGCAACTGGCAATGCTGTTTACAAAACAACGCGCGGAAGAATTTGCAGAGAAAGAGGAAAAAGAGAGGCAGGATCAAGGCGCTGAAAATCCACCCGACAACAATAAAATCAATCGCATCATTCTGTACATAGACGACCTGGACCGCTGCCCGCCGGAACGTGTGGTGCAGGTGCTGCAAGCGATTCATCTGCTGCTTGCCTTTCCGCTGTTTGTTGTCGTCGTTGGCGTTGACGCGCGCTGGGTCACACGCTCTTTGCAGGAAAGTTACGAATGGCTGCGGGTTGAAACAGAAGACGAACCGGAAGAAAACAAGACCGGGAACCGCGAATTTCGAGGCGCCACCCCGCACGATTACCTGGAAAAGATTTTTCAGATTCCATTCTGGCTGAAACCGATGGGAGAAACCGCCTGCGAAAATTTCATCGAAGGGCTGACCAAAGACAAACGAATTCCCTCGAACCGGGCACAATCAACTGACGCTTCAGGAGCGGGCGCGCCCACGCAGTTGAATATTTCGCCACCTGAAACCTCCGGAGCTAGTTTGGCGCCGACGGCCTCAGCAGAAACAAGCGCTGAGCCAGTCAATCCTATTGAGAGCCGCCTGCCAAAAGCAGCAGACGATGCCCCGACTACGGAAGTTGACGCGATGAGTCAACCGGACAACCTGACCGATGCCACCCGAACCGAACCGGTAGAGCCGCCGGTTTCCGCAACTGATGCCCTTCAAAGAACCACTGGCGCGACAAGTGAGCAATCTGCCGACAAAGAAAATGCGAACGAGCAGATTGATCTTCACCCGCAAAGCCTGTTGTTCAGTGATGCCGAAATTTCTTATATGAAAGAAATGGCCCCGCTCATCAGCCGTTCGCCTCGTGCGGTCAAACGGTTTCTTAATTGTTACCGGCTAATCAAAGTCGGCTTGCCGCCGGAACAACTGACAAGCTTTTTGGGAGAGGACGGCCAACATGGCGAATACAAGACGGTCATGATTCTGCTGGGAATTATTACCGGCGCGCCGAGCATTTCGATCTATTTCATCGAGGCGTTGGAAACGTTAAAGGACAATACCGGCACGCTGCATGAATTCCTGGACCAGCTTGCAGAGAATCCAGAAATCAGTCAGCAAACGGATTGGCCGCGCGTCCGAAACTTCCTGACGAATCATATGGCCAGAGGAAAGGATTCGGCGGTGGCCCTGCAATTTTTGCTGGCAGTCGCGCCACGCGTTTCGCGCTATTCATTCAAAGTTTCGCGTGCCGAAACGGTGCCGCGTCAATACGCACAACGAGATTCACAGAAAATGGCATAGCGCTTCAAACATTCGAGAAATGCGACCAGCCGGGACTTACGCTGCAATGCCTAGTAGGTGATTGGGTAAATCCTGGCGGTAAACAATTCCGAAGTTTCGGAGTATCATCTTGTCGTCCGTACCATTTCCAAAAGACAATTTCACCAAGCCGTATCGCGGAAAACAAAGCGCCAAGTTGAGCGTTGTTTTGTGTGATTTCACGGCAATCTATTTCCAGCGAGGTTAAAGATCATGCAGACAATTTTGCACTCTTCGCGGCGTGCAGGACTGCTCGCACTCTGCGTCGCAGTGATGATGAGCATTTTGTTCCAGACATCCACGCAATCTTCACAGGCGCAACAGGCAACTCAGGCGAATCCACTCACAGGGCTACGCTGGCGCAATATCGGGCCATTTCGTGGCGGACGTTCCGTCGCCGTTGCCGGTTCTGCTTCTCAGCCAAATGTGTATTACTTTGGCAGTGTCGGCGGAGGCGTTTACAAAACCACAGACGGCGGAGAAAACTGGATTCCGGTTTCCGATGGCCAGCCGTTCGGCACCGGCACAGTCGGAGCCATCACTGTCAGCGAATCCGATCCCAATGTGGTGTACGTCGGGATGGGCGAAAGCTGCATTCGCGGCAATTTTTCGCACGGCGACGGCGTGTATAAATCCGTTGACGCTGGCAAAACCTGGAAACGCGTGGGACTGGAAGACAGCCGTATCGTCGGGCGCATCAAGGTTCATCCGAAAAATCCTGACGTAGTTTATGTCGCCGCCATGGGCCACGCAGCCGGAGCGAACGAACAGCGCGGCGTATTTCGCAGCAAAGATGGCGGCAAAAATTGGGAACGCGTGCTGTTCAAATCCAATAAAGCCGGAGCCGTTGATTTGAGTATGGATCCGTCGAATCCTAACGTGTTGTTTGCCTCCATTTGGGAAGCCAAACGCACGCCTTATAGCTTGGAAAGCGGCGGCCCCGACAGCGGTTTGTGGAAAACAACCGACGGCGGTGACACCTGGACGGACATTTCGCGCAACACGGGAATGCCCAAAGGCACTCTTGGCCGCATCGGCGTGGTCGTTTCGCCCGCAAATTCTGACCGCGTTTATGCCATCGTCGAAGCGGAAGAAGGCGGCGTGTTCCGCTCTGACAACGCCGGAGCGACCTGGACGCGCGTCAGCGCCGACCGTAACCTGCGCCAGCGCGCCTGGTATTACACGCACATTTACGCCGATCCGAAAAACGCCGACACGATGTATGTGCTGAACGTAGGCTTCCATAAATCCATTGACGGCGGGCGGACTTACACGACGCTGAATCCTCCGCACGGCGACAATCACGATTTGTGGATTGCTCCGAACGATCCGAACCGCATGATCGAAGCCAATGATGGAGGCGCAAACGTCAGTTTCAACGGTGGCGTCAGTTGGAGCGCACAGGATCAAGCCACGGGCCAGTTTTACCGCGTCGCGCTGGATAACGAATTTCCATACCGTATTTACGGCGCGCAGCAGGACAATTCCACCGTCAGGATTTTGAGCCGCACGACCGGCGGCGGCATCACCGAAAAAGATTGGGACGTTACCGCAGGCAGTGAATCCGGCTGGGTGCAGCCTTCACCCAAAGACCCCAACGTCGTGTTCGGCGGAAATTACGGCGGGTTGCTGGAACGGCAGGATCATCGAACTGGACAACAGCGCGACGTAAATGTCTGGCCGGACAATCCGATGGGCTGGGGAGTGGAAGGCATGAAGTACCGTTTCCAATGGAACTTCCCCATTCTTTTTTCGCCAAACGACCCGAACGTGCTTTATACCGGCGGCAGTCATGTCTTCAAAACGCTGAACGAAGGCCAGACATGGACGGCCATCAGCGGCGACCTGACACGCAACGACAAATCCAAACAAGGTCCCAGCGGCGGCCCAATCACCAAAGACAACACTTCGGTCGAGTATTACTGCACGATTTTCACCATGGCTGAATCACCCGTCGCCAAAGGGGTAATGTGGGTTGGATCAGATGATGGCCTGGTTCACGTCACGCGCGACAGCCACGCCGCCAAACCGACTTGGGAAAACGTGACCAAAGGCGCGGCGGGTTTGCCCGAATGGGCGCAGATCAATTCGATTGAAGCTTCGCCGCACGATGCTGGAACAGCGTATTTTGCCGCGACGCTCTACAAAGCCGACGACTTCCACCCGTACCTGTACAAAACCAGCGATTACGGCAAAACCTGGAAGAAGATTACGAACGGAATTCCTGACAATGCTTTCACTCGCGTCATTCGCGAAGATCCAAATCGCCGCGGATTGCTGTACGCGGGAACCGAAACCGGGATTTACGTTTCGTTCAACGACGGCGAAAACTGGCAATCGTTGCAGTTGAATTTGCCCATCGTGCCGATCACCGACATCGCTATCCACAAACGCGACAAGGATTTGGTCGTCGCTACGCAAGGCCGAGCTTTCTGGATCATTGACGACCTGCCTTTGCTGCATCAGTGGAAAGACACGGTTGCGTCGGCGGACGTTCATCTCTTCAAACCCGAAGAAGCGTATCGCATGCCCGGCGGAGGTTTTCGCATTCCGGCTGGAGCTTCGCTTGGCGAAAATCCTCCGTCTGGCGTTTCCGTCTGGTTCAGTTTGAAAGACAAACCCAAAGGCGATGTGCAGATTGAAATTCTGGACGCGGCGGGAAAATTGGTGAAGAAGTTTTCCAGCCGCGCGCCGGAAGCTCCGGCTGGCGGCGGGGGCGGACGTTTTGGCGGAGGCCCGGCGCGCGTTCCTGCCGAAAAAGGCTTGAACCGATTCAGTTGGGATTTGCGCTACACCGAAGCCACGACGTTTCCGGGCATGATTTTGTGGGCGGGCAACACCGCTGGCCCTCGCGCAGTTCCCGGCAATTACCAAGTCAAGCTGACGGTTGACGGCAAAACGCTGACGGATACCTTCGAGCTTCGCAAAGACCCACGTGTTTCCACTACACAGGAAGAGTTTCAGAAGCAGTTCGACTTGCTGACGAAAATCCGTGACAAGTTTTCGGAAACCTCCGAAGCCATCATTTCCATCCGCGACGTTCGCCGCCAAGTAAACGAGTACGCTGCCCGCGTCAAAGACCAACCGACCGGCAAAGCTATCGTTGACGCCGCCAAGGATTTAAGCGCCAAACTGACCGCCATCGAAGAAGAGCTTTACCAAACCAAAAACCAGAGCAGCCAGGACCCGCTGAATTACCCAATTCGGCTGAACAACAAACTGGCCGCGCTGGCAGGTTCGGTGGCCGGGCCGGACGCCGCTCCAACCGATCAGGCGTATCAAGTGTTTGACGACTTGAACGCCCGCACCAACGCCCAGCTTGAGAAGCTGAAGCAGGTCATGGCCACGGACGTGCCCGCGTTTAACAAGCTGGTAAAGGATCAAAATGTGCCTGCGGTGTTTGTGAAACCGGCAAGGTAGTGGCAGCGAACTGAATTTTTGATAGCAAAGTCGGTGAACTGAACTGTGGCAGCAATAATCTTGTAAAGCTGCCTTTTCCGCCGCGTAGCGGCGGCTGAATTTAGCCCGGCGTTTTCAACGCCGGGAAAGCACGAGATAAAATCCGCGTCGCGTCAGCGACGCTTGAATTCAGTCGTCGCTACCTGACAATTATCGAAAACAAGGCGGGAAAGTGACAGACAATCAATCAAACTCGGCAAACCAGCCATTATTCAAGCGCTCAGAAGGAGTAACTCCCTCCGAGCGCTACTTGAAGAATTTGTGTG
>CAZMXG010000251.1:0-9568 GCA_964570175.1 uncultured Heliomicrobium sp.
ACTTTTTTGACGGTTTCCGCACTTCCCATGAAATCGCCAAGATCGAACCGCTCAGCGATGAAGTGCTGCGCGCGTTTATGGATGATGCGCGCATTGCGGAATTGCGCGCTCGCGCGTTATCGCCTGACCATCCAACTCTGCGCGGCACAGCGCAAAATCCGGATGTGTATTTCCAGGGACGCGAAACCGTCAATCCGTTTTACATTGAATGTGCAACCATCATCGAACGCACGATGAACTTGTTCGCCGAACTGACCGGGCGGCAATACCGGCTTTATGAATACCACGGAGCCTCCGACGCCGAACGGGTCATTGTCTTGATGGGATCGGGTGCGGAAGCCGTTCACGAAACTGTTGACGCGTTAAATGCACGAGGCGAAAAAGTCGGGGTCGTCAAAATTCGGTTGTATCGTCCGTTTGATGCCGCACGGTTTGTTGCCGCATTGCCAACTTCCACCAAAGCCATTGCAGTGCTTGACCGAACCAAAGAACCGGGCAGCGCTGGCGAACCGCTGTATCAAGATTGCGTGACGGCGCTGCATGAAGCGTCGCTGCCCGTATTGCCAAAAGTTGTCGGTGGCAGGTATGGGTTATCATCCAAAGAGTTTACTCCGGCGATGATCAAAGCAGTATTTGATAATCTGGCGCAGCCGCAGCCGAAAAATCATTTCACCATCGGCATTCGTGACGATGTCAGCCACACCAGCCTGGATTATGACAAATCGTTTTCTATCGAACCCGCAAACGTGACACGCGCGGTTTTTTATGGACTTGGTTCGGATGGAACGGTTGGGGCCAACAAAAATTCCATCAAGATCATCGGCGAACAAACCGATCATTACGCGCAAGGTTATTTCGTATATGACTCCAAAAAATCCGGATCCGAAACTGTTTCGCATTTGCGCTTTGGCCCAGAACAGATTCGTTCGACGTATTTGATTGAGCAGGCGCATTTCGTCGCCTGCCATCAGCCTGTGCTGCTGGAACGGCATGACGTGCTGGATTTGATCGAACCCGGTGGCGTCTTTTTGCTCAACACGCCTTACGAAGCAGAAGAAGTCTGGGGACATTTGCCGCGCCGAACACAGCAACAAATTCTGGATAAGAAATTGAAGTTTTATGTCATCAATGCCGACCGCGTAGCGCGCGAAAGCGGGATGGGCAAACAGAACAACACGGTCTTGCAAGTGTGTTTCTTTGCCATTGCCGATGTGTTGCCGCGCGACGACGCTATCTCCGCGATCAAAGAGTCCATCAAGAACACTTACGGCAAAAAAGGTGAAGAAATCGTCCAGATGAATTTGCGGGCAGTGGACGCAGCGCTGGCGCATCTGCACGAAGTCACGCCCCCGACAAAACTCAACGGGCATTTGGAACTGCCGTCGTCGGCGTTTCTGGATGCCCCGCCGTTTGTGTGCAATGTGCTGGGTGAAATCTTTGCTGGTCGTGGAGACAGTTTGCCGGTCAGCGCAATGCCTGCAGATGGCGTATTCCCAACAAATACGGCGAAGTGGGAAAAGCGAAATATCGCCGCCGAAATTCCCGCCTGGGATCCGCAAGTCTGCATTCAATGCGGCAAGTGCGCGATGGTATGTCCGCACAGTGTCATTCGCATCAAGGTGTACGACGAACAAAATCTGTCCGGAGCGCCCGCTACATTCAAAGCTTGCGACGCCAAGGACCGTGAATGGGCGGGGCAGAAATACACCATTCAGGTCGCGCCAGAAGATTGCACCGGCTGTGGCATCTGCGTAGACATCTGCCCCGCAAAGAACAAATCGCAGGCAAGGTTGAAGGCCATCAATATGGTTTCACAACCTCCGTTGCGCGATACCGAACGTGACAACTGGAACTTCTTTTTGGGAATTCCCGAAACCGACCGGCGGTTGATCAAAATTTCCAACATTCGCCAGCAGCAGTTGCAACAACCGCTGTTTGAATTTTCAGGCGCATGTTCGGGTTGCGGCGAAACGCCGTACTTGAAATTGCTCTCGCAACTCTTTGGCGACCGCGCGCTGATTGCCAACGCGACGGGTTGCTCTTCAATTTACGGCGCGAATTTGCCTACCACACCCTGGTCGCAAAACTCCGATGGCCGAGGGCCGGCTTGGGCGAATTCTCTCTTTGAAGACAACGCCGAATTCGGGCTTGGTTTTCGCGTCTCGCTGGACAAACAGCGCGAGTTTGCCGAGGAGTTGTTGAAGAAACTGGCTTCGAAAGTTGGCGATGACTTGGCTTCAGCGATTCTGGCCGCGCAGCAAAAAGACGAAGCTGACATTCACGAACAGCGTCAGCGTGTCGGAGCGTTGAAAGATAAACTGTTCGGTTTGAAATCCGACGAAGCCCGGCTACTGCTGCCGCTCGCCGATTTGCTGATCAAAAAGAGCGTCTGGATTGTCGGCGGTGACGGCTGGGCATATGACATTGGCTTTGGCGGTTTAGATCACGTGCTGGCCAGCGGGCGCAACGTCAACATTCTGGTGCTAGACACCGAAGTTTACTCGAACACCGGCGGCCAAATGTCGAAGGCGACGCCGCGCGCTGCGGTCGCAAAGTTTGCTGCCGGTGGCAAACACGCTCGCAAAAAAGATTTGGGTTTGATCGCCATGAGTCACGGCAATGTGTATGTCGCCAGCGTGGCGATGGGCGCGCGCGACGAACATACGCTGAAAGCTTTTTTGGAAGCTGAAGCTTACGACGGTGTTTCCCTGATCATTGCCTACAGTCATTGCATTGCCCACGGCATCAACATGACCACGGCGATGCAAAATCAAAAAGCTGCTGTCAATGCAGGGCACTGGCTGTTGTATCGCTATCACCCAGAGGCGGCGGATCACGCGTTGTCGCTGGATTCACCTGCATTGAAGGTGCCGATTGAAAATTATCTGCTGATGGAAAATCGCTTCAAGATGTTGACCAAGAGTCATCCGGACGAAGCCGGGCGCTTATTTGAACAAGCACAGCAAGATGTCACGGCGCGTCGCCGCTTGTACGAATCGCTGGCGGCGCGTCCGGCAGCCCAAGAAACTAATAACACTACGGAGAGTAAGTAATGAGTTTGCAGACCAATTATCTGGGAATGAAGCTGCGCACGCCCCTGGTCGTGTCGGCTTCGCCGCTGTCGCAAAACCTGGACAACGTGAAGCGTATGGCGGAAGCGGGGGCATCCGCCATTGTGCTGTATTCGCTGTTTGAAGAGCAGTTGATGCTGGAACGATACGAAATGCATCACCACATGACACATGGCACAGAAAGTTTTGCCGAAGCACTGAGCTTTTTCCCCGAACCAGAGTTTCTGCAATTCGGGCTGGATGCGTATTTGGAACACATTCGACGCGCGAAACAAGCCGTGGATATTCCGATTATTGCCAGCCTGAACGGCACGCAGTTGGGGCGTTGGACGGAATCGGCCAAACGCATTGCCGAAGCCGGAGCGGACGCGTTGGAACTGAATATTTACTCGATCGCCACCGACCCTGGAATCACAGGGGCGCAAGTCGAACAGGATTATCAGGAAATTGTCGCGGCGGTGAAGGCCGCAATAAAGATTCCCGTGGCGGTGAAACTTGGGCCGTTTTTCAGCAGCTTCGCCAACATGGCCAGACGATTGGATAAAGCAGGCGCTGATGCGCTGGTGTTGTTCAACCGGTTTTACCAGCCGGATTTCGATCTGGAGGCGTTGGAAGTCAGAACAAATGTTTTGTTCAGTCGCTCATCGTCCATACGATTGCCGCTGCGCTGGATTGCCATTTTGTACGGGCAAATTCGTGCGCAACTGGCCGCCACCAGCGGCGTGCATTCGGCGATTGATGCGTTGAAGTTATTGATGGCCGGAGCGAGTGTGACGATGTTGTGTTCTGTGTTGTACGAACGCGGATTGCCGCAAATTGGGTTGATTGAGCGTGCAATGCTGGAATGGATGGATAAGCATGAATACGTTTCCGTGGCTCAGATGCGCGGCAGTTTGAGCCAACTGCATTGTCCCGACCCGTCCGCTTATGAACGCGCGCTGTATGTCCAGGCGGTTCATAATTACATTCCGCGCTAGCTTTGTTTGGCGCCTTGTCGCTGAACCATTCTGAAATAATAGCCTTGTTGTTTCAGCAACTCTGTGTGTGTGCCGCATTCAACCAGCTTGCCCTGGCGCAAGACTAAAATCTGATCGAAGTCTTCAAATGAAGTCATGTGATGCGCAATAACCAGAGTGGTTTTTCCCTCACGCAATTGATCCAGCGCCGAATGAATCAGGTCGGCTGATTCGGCATCCACGGCGGAAGTCGGTTCGTCCAGAATCAACACCGAAGGATTTTTGATGACGGCGCGTGCCAGGGAAATCCGCTGGCGTTGTCCTCCGGAAAGCGTGCTGCCACGTTCGCCCAGAATGGTGTCATATCCATTGGGCAGGGCGCAGATGAAATCGTGTGCATAGGATTGGCGGGCGGCGGCTTCGATTTCGGCCATCGAAGCGTCTGGTTTTCCGTAAGCGATATTTTCGCGAATCGAAGCTCCGAAAAGCAGCGCATCCTGCAACACCACACCGATTTCATTTCGCAGCGTGTCACGCCGGTAATCTTCGATATTGATCCCGTCGAGCCGGATTGCACCTGCATTTGCGTGGTAAAAGCGCAAAATCAAATTGGCGATGGTGGTTTTGCCGGAGCCGGAAGAGCCAACCAGCGCGATTCGTTGCCCATGATCAATTTTGAAAGACACGTCGCGCAACACTTCCTTGCCGTCTCCGTAATCGAACGAAACCTTGTCGAATACGATTTCCCCCTCCAGCCGTTTTGCTATGGTGACTGGCGATTCGCTCCAGCGCTCCGGTTCGGTGTCCAGAATTTCGCCGATGCGTTGCAGGCTGACCACCGCGCGCGACAATCGTGTAGAAGTCTTTGCCAGATTTCGCAGCGGTTTGTACATATCGTTCAGGTACGCAACGAACACCAGTAACGCGCCCGGTGTCAGTTGGCCTTTGAGCACCGCCAAGGAGCCATACAGAACGGTTGCCCACAACCCGGCTGCTTTCAGCAATTCAACCGCTCGCGTGGCAACCGCTGCCATTCGTTCCGTTTTCAGGGCTTCGGTCAGCGTCTGACTGCTTTCCATCTCAAACCGTTCCTGTTCGTACTGTTCGCGTCCGTAAGCTTTCACCAGTCGCACGGAACTCAACACTTCGCTCAGTCTGGCGGCCAAACGGCCTTCGCGTTGGCGTTGCTGGCGCACGGAAGTTTTAAGTTGCCGGTAAACGCGAGCCAGTGCGTAAAAAAGCAGCGGAAAGGTCGCCAGTGAAATCAGGCTTAATCGCCAATCCAGCAACATCAAGATGACGAACATCGAACCGACGGTCAGCGCCTGTGACAGTGAAAGCAGCACGGCTTCGACAAAACCATCCTTGAAGGCTTCGGTTTCGCCTGTGACTTTCGCTAACAACTCTCCCGTTTTGGCGCGGTTGTGGAATGACAGCGACAGTTGTTGCAGGTGTGCGAACAATTCGCTGCGCAACGAATACACCAGACGCTGGCCCAGATACGACATCAGAAACTGTTGGCCGTAGGCAAAAACGCTGCCCAGGGCGGCGATGCCAAGAATTCCTAACGAGATCAGAAATACGGCATAAGCTTTTCCGGTTTGCAGCACCACAGCCAGCCAGGAAAGGGAAAGCGGAAAAGGATTGTCCAGCAAAACGTGATCGAAAATCAGCTTCAGCGGCCAGGGTGACAGTAACTCTGTAACCGTGAATCCGAGCATGCAAAACAGAGTCACGCCGATACGGCCGCGCATTTGCCACAGCAATTCGCGGAGCAAGGCTCGAACATCGGCATGTTTTTCCTGGGCACTTTGCATTAGTGAGTCAGCTTCAGCAGGCTTTGAAACGTGTGGCGTTGGACGATGGGAAAACGAGTGAGAAGTTGCAGGAGTTCATTCAATAAATCAAAGGCTGCATCATTCATCACTTTGTGATGCGACATGATGCCGATGCGATCATCATCGGCGATTTGTCGCGAGAGCTCAGTTGCTAATTCCTCAGGCGGGCGAAGTTCGGCGCCGCCTCGCCAACGATACAGGTCCAGTGTCACAGGCAGTTCTGTAAACCGGTGCCCCTCAAACTGGGATTGGCTGTGTTCACGCGAAAGCACACGGAAACCCAATTCATCAAGTGCCGTCGCGGTTGTCGCGGTACAACGGTTCCAGGGAGGAACAAACACCGGAAACCAGTTTTGCCCAAATGCGTCGTTCATTCGCGCCTGACCAGCCGCGATGTCCGCCAATTGCTCCGCAGGATTCCGGCTTATGCCAAACTCACATTTTTTGCCTTCGCGTTCGTGATTCAAATGCAACCAGCCGTGCTGGTTTAATTCAATCAACCTGGGAGCTTGTTGCAGGAGATCGTTGAGAAACGACGCCGCCGCAAGTGTCAGCCGTCCCGGAATCACCGCCAGGTTGATGGGCATGTTGTGGCGTAAACAAATTTGCAGCAGCGCTCTCAATGAAGCTTCATCGTCATCAATGTCATCATCGCGCAGAAAAACGTTCAGCGAGCGGTTTTGCCGTTGTCGTTGCTCCAGCGAGGATTTCACCTGATCAAAAAAAGGAATCATTGGCCGCCACCGTGTTCTGCCAACAGTTCCGCCGTGCGCGGAGCGCCTTGAAGATCAATTGGTGTGTGCGACGAATGGGCAGGAGCCGCAAGCGCTCGGCTAATTTCAGATGCCAGAAATTCTGGCGAAAGTCGCTCTGGGTCCAACATGCGGACGTATCCGAACTGTTCCAGCTTGCGGGCGCGTCGGGTTTGTTCGTCGTTATCGTGTTCGTGGAAGGGATAAACCAACGCTCGCGCTTGCGCCGCCAGAATGTCCATGCAGGTGTTATAACCCGCCATGCTGATGGATAGAGCAGCCCGGCTAAGCCAGGCGGGAAACTCAGTGGTATGGCGTTGCAAATTTGCTTGAGGCAGAGCAGATGCTTGATTCTGTAAACGAGCGAATTGTTCGTCAGGGATGTGCGGGCCGGTGAAAATTTGTAGCCGATGGGAAAAAGGCAATATGGGCGATGTTTCCAGTACGCAGGCAATCAGTTCGTGTCCCACGCGCCCACCGCCAATGCTGACCAGGATCAGCGGGTCGTTTGCATCATTTGCCGGTGGAGTTTGTGTCGGTTGCGCGACGTATCCGGTGTAATAAATCGGGCAGTTCAGTTGCGCCACGCTGCCAAAGGTTTCTTCCAGTCGTTGCACACGCGGGTCTGCGTGGACCAGCAACAAGTCAAAAAATTGGTTCACGCGTTTGCACACGTCGGCTTCGTAAGTTTCCTGCGAAGCGCGATGCACCAGGATGTCGCGCAGGCTGCAAACAATTTTCAGGTCTGGCTGTGAACTGCGAGCGTGCGTAAGCAGTGGCAACAACTCAAAATTGAATTTCTTTCTGCCAAAAGGGAACAGCTCGATCAGCAAAATGTCTGGGGAGAACCGGTCGAATGTGGCAAGCAGCAATTCTTTTCGTTGCGTTTTGACTTCCTCCAGGCTGGTTTGACCTCCGACAACGTACAAATTCTCAAATGCAGTATCGGAACGAAGCGCGGGCAGGTAAACAACCTCCACCCAATTCGGCCAGTGAAATCCAGGCACAGTTTCACCGCCGTACAGAAAGCAAACTTCGAAATCACGCAACGCGAATAACAATTCGCGGCTGCGAATGAAATGGCCAATGCCAAGCAAAGATTGGCAATAAAACATTACGCGCTTTTTCATACCTGCATTGTAGCTTGCTTGATGCTTAACGCGACATCAACCCAGCCGTTCGTTGCTGACGTCTTTCAGACAGTCCAGAAACAAACGGTGCAGCGAATGAATGGTTTGCTCCGCGTCGAACAATCGGCAAACTTTATCCCGCGCAGCGCGTCCCAGCGTTTGCCGCAGTTCCGCTGACGCCACCAGTTGAGCAATTGCCGTCGCCAGTGCTTCAGCATCCTTTTCAGGCACCAGCAAACCGCTTACGCCGTGTTCAATCAGTTCGGGGATGCCGGAAATGTTCGTCGAAATCACGGGCAAGCCTGTCGCCATCGCTTCGACCAGGACGTTCGGGATGCCGTCGCGGTCTCCGTTCGCGGCAATCTGACAGGGCAAAACAAACAGCGTCGCCTGATTATAAATCTTCTGCAACTCTTCCTGCGTGACGGCAGGTTGCATGGTGATGACATCCGCTACATCCAGTTTTTGGATCAACGAAATGATTTCCTGTTCCCGAACTCCCGCGCCGCTGATGAACAGGCAGCGAAACTTAACGCCGCTGTCTTTCAACAATCGGCAAGCTTGAACCAGAGTATGAAAGCCTTTTTTTTCCACTACGCGGCCCACAGTCAGCAGCAAGGGGAAAGGCGATGTTGATTCTTGTGAATCAGGCGGCGTGAACTGTCGAGTATTCAGCCCATGATAAATCGTATAAATCGGAGTTCCGGTTACTCCCAGATTCTTCAGATGCTGATGATTGGCTTCGGTGCAGGTGAGGGCGAATTTAGCGCGGCGCAGCTTTGTTGGTAGCAGGTCGCCGGGATTCAATGCCTGCACGTAAATGTCTTTGGCGTGCGCGGTGAAGCTGAACGGCAAGCCGCACAATCGGCTGGCCATCAGGGCAACGGTCGTCGCTGAATGGCAAAAATGCGCGTGCAAGTGTCGAATCGTGCCGACTGCCAAAACCTGTTCGGCAATGAATCCGGCCTGCAAAAACTCTTTGAAAAAAGATTTTTCCGGTTTCCACCACGCGCCAGTTCGGTATTTCCAGGCGAACTGCAACGCCAGTAATAACGTGCTGAGATATGCGCCCGGACGGGTTTTGAGAAGCTGCCAATGGCTGGGGAAAAATTTGGGCGTGTTGTTCCTCAGCCAGAATGGGAAAGACGTTTCGCTGAGCGAACTGACTTGCGGCAAATACTGGACAGGCGCTTTGGTCGCATCCACCACGGCGTGGCGCTGCGGATCGGTCAAATCCAACATGGAAAACAACCTTAACCGCAGCCCCAATTGTTCCAGCAGGTAAATTTCGTTGGCGATGAACGTTTCGGACATTCGCGGATAACTTTTCAGGACATATCCGATTTCCGGTTCTTTCGCCGCAGCGCCTTGTCCAGTCATTTCTGAGCTTATTCGGGCGTGACGTAAGCCGCCGTGATGCCGCCATCCACCAGAAAGTCTGTGCCGGTGATGTACGACGATTCATCCGAAGCCAGGAAGAGCGCGGCTTGAGCAATTTCTTTCGCTTCGCCAAACCGCCCCATGGGAATGTGAACCAGCCGACGCTGCTTCTTTTCGTCTGTGTTCAGATAGCTCATCAGTAATTCCGTCTTCAGCGGTCCGGGACACAGCGAATTAACGCGAATATTTTCTCGCGCATGGATGATTGCCAGTTCACGCGACATCGCCAGGACAGCGCCTTTGCTGGCGGTGTAGGCAATTTGCGGAGTGGCCGCGCCAAGCACTGCCACAAACGAAGCCGTGTTGATGATCGAACCGCCGCCTGCGCGCTTCAATGCAGGAATGCCTTACTTGCAGCCGAAAAAGACGCCTTTGGCGTTG
>CAZMXG010000252.1:0-9487 GCA_964570175.1 uncultured Heliomicrobium sp.
AGCAGGAGTTTGGATGTCGAATCACGAAGCGATCACTGTGCGCGGCGCACGCGTCAACAATCTAAAAAACATCACGTTCTCGATTCCGCTGAACAAGCTGACGGTTGTCACCGGCGTCAGCGGCAGCGGCAAATCTTCGCTGGCATTCGACACCATTTATGCTGAAGGACAGCGCCGGTACGTCGAATCGTTGTCCGCGTACGCGCGACAATTTCTGGAGCGAATGGACAAGCCGGACATTGACGAAGCCATTGGTATTTGCCCGGCAATTGCCATCAATCAGAAAAATTCGACCAAAAATCCTCGTTCAACGGTCGCCACGCAGACGGAAATTTACGACTATCTGCGATTGCTGTTTGCTCGTATTGGCATCACCCGTTGCTGGAACTGCCGTGCGGAAATCAAACGCGATACGCCGCAATCCATTACCGAAGAAATCCTGCAATTGCCCGAAGGCACCCGGTTTTTCGTTTTGTTCCCAGCCGCCGCAGGAACCGAATTTACAGAAGCGGAAGAAACCGCCGAAACCGGGAAGAAGCGGAAAACCGCCAAAGCCAAGCCGCGCGCCGGGAAAGCCCAGGCAGCCATTAAGCTCAACGCCCATTTGATGAGTTTGATGCAGCGCGGTTTTACGCGGCTTTATGATTCGGTCGCCAACGAAGTGATAGAGCTGGAAACGCCGGACAGTTTCAAAGGCAAAAGCTTCGAAAACATCTTTGTGCTGGTTGACCGTCTGGCCGTTCGGCCTGACACGCGCAGCCGGCTGACGGATTCGATTGAAGCATGTTATCGCGAAGGCCACGGTCAGGCGGTGATTCAAACTGTCCCTTCCGGTAATGAAGCTAAATCTGAACAACTGGCATTTTCCGAAAAGTTTCAATGCAAACGATGCCAGATCAATTACGTCCTGCCAGAACCACAACTTTTCAGCTTCAACAATCCGTTCGGCGCCTGTCCCACTTGCCAGGGATTCGGAAACACCATTGGGCTGGATATGGACCTGGTGATTCCAAACCGGGAATTGACGCTTTCCGAAGGCGCGATTGAGCCGTTTACCAAGCCGCAATTCAAAGACTGGAAAGACGAATTGGCGAAGTTTGCCAAACGCGAAGGCATTTCCATGACCACGCCATTTGCCGCTTTACCGAAAGAACAGCAACACGCGGTGATCGAAGGAGAGGGAGATTATGGCGGTGTGAAAGGGTTGTTCGCTTATCTGGAAACGAAAAAATACAAGCTGCACATTCGGGTGTTGATTTCGAAATATCGCGGCTACACGCGATGCCCCGATTGTGACGGCGGCAGATTACGAACTGAAGCGCGTTGTGTGTACGTCTGTGACAAGACCTTGCCGCAAGTGGTCGGGTTTTCGATCAAAGATGCTCGTGCTTTTTTCGAAGGATTGAAGCTAACGGAAGAGCAATCGGCGATTGCCGACCGGTTGTTGAAAGAAGTTCGTTCACGTCTGCGGTTTTTGGACGATGTCGGTTTGGATTACCTGACGCTGGATCGGCTGGCGGCGACGCTTTCCGGCGGCGAAGCGCAGCGCATCCAATTGGCCACGCATTTGGGAGCCTCGCTGGTTGGGGCGCTTTACGTGCTGGACGAACCCAGCATCGGGCTGCATCCGCGTGACAGTGCGCGGTTGATCGGATTGCTGGAAAACTTGCGCGACATCGGCAACACGGTTTTGGTTGTTGAACACGAAGCCGAAATGATGCGCGCAGCCGATTGCATTTTGGACATCGGCCCCGGCGCTGGAGAACTGGGTGGCGAACTGGTTTACGAGGGCAATTTCAAAAATCTGCTGACCCACGATACTTCGCTGACCGGAAAATATTTGCGCGGCGAAGCGCAGATCAAGGTTCCGAAAGAGCATCGCGTTGCCAGTAAAAATCAACTGAGCGTTCGTGGAGCGCGCGCCCACAACCTAAAGAACATTGATGTGACCATTCCGCTGGGCCAGATGGTTTGCATCACAGGCGTCAGTGGCTCCGGCAAATCCACGCTGGTTCACGAATGCCTGTTTGCCGGATTGAAAAAGCAGCGAGGTGATTGGACTGGTTCGGTCGGGGATTTTGCCTCCATCGAAGGCGGCAAGTTTGTAGACGAAATCATTCTGGTTGACCAATCGCCGATTGGCCGCACGCCGCGTTCGAATCCTGTCACCTACATCAAAGTCTACGACGCCATTCGCGAAGCCTTTGCTGCGACGCGCGAAGCGCAAATGCACGGTTACAATGCCAGCCATTTTTCTTTCAACGTTCCCGGTGGACGCTGCGACGTTTGCGAAGGCGACGGAACCGTGACGGTCGAAATGCAGTTTCTGGCGGACGTCGAACTGGTTTGCGAAGAATGCAACGGCAAGCGATTCAAAAATTCGATTTTGGACGTGAAATACAGGGGCAAAAACATTCACGAAGTTTTGCAGATGACGGTTCGCGAAGCCATTGTGTTCTTTTCGGCATTGTCTCGTCTGGCTGCCAAGTTGAAGGTGCTGGATGATGTCGGCTTGGGGTATTTGCGATTGGGGCAATCAGCAACGACGCTTTCAGGCGGCGAAGCGCAACGTGTAAAGCTGGCGTCCTATCTGGCCAAGGCTTCCGGCGACCGCTCACTTTACATCTTTGACGAACCAACGACGGGATTACATTTCGATGACATCAACAAACTGCTGGCATCGTTCCGGCGATTGCTGGAAGCAGGCGCTTCGCTGATCGTCATCGAACACAATCTGGATGTGATCAAGACCGCTGACTGGATCATTGATCTTGGGCCTGAAGGCGGTATTGGTGGAGGCGCAGTCGTTGCTGTTGGTACGCCCGAAGAAATTGCGGAAGTTGAAGGATCACACACGGGCCGTTTTCTAAAGTCACTGCTCCAAAATCGCCGAGTATAGACGCAAAATTTTGCGTCTATACTGGTATAAACCAAAAAAAGCCGCCGAAGCCTCCGCAGACACCGCAAACAGAGAACGATGAAGTAACAATGCCTGCACGGCCTCGTTGCTTCTTGTCCAACTCCTCTCTGCCTGCGGCGCCTGGGGCGACTTCGGCGGCGT
Source organism: uncultured Heliomicrobium sp. (assembly GCA_964570175.1). Lineage (GTDB taxonomy): Bacteria > Acidobacteriota > Blastocatellia > RBC074 > RBC074 > RBC074. The sequence goes on from CAZMXG010000252.1 coordinate 3,062, forward strand.
CAAATTTGGGACTGGAGTTTGTGGAGAAAATTCAAAAATGCGGATCAGTAAAGCGTGAAGTTGTATTCAAGCTGCATGCGGATATTGACCGGACGCCCGTTGCGCACCGCCGGGTTGAAGCGAATCTTTTGAGACGCATCAATTGCGGCTTCCGTTAAACCGCTAGGCAAAGAGCGAACGACGCGAACGTCGTAAATTCGTCCATCGGCTCCGAAAATCAGGCTTAGAACAACGGTGCCCTGGATTTTGTTTTGCCGGGCCTCCTCGGTGTATTTGGCGCGCTCTTTGTGCAGGATTGTTGGCCGCATATCGCGCGTCGGAGCATAAACTTCATTGCCTGAGCCGGACGGATCACCGCCGCCGAAGCGAGCATCACCCTCTCCTACGTTTTTATCTTTTCCATTGCTGTAGCCATCGCCTGGACTATTGCCAATTCCGTTTTTGCCTCCCATGCCCAGCGAATCGTCGTTGGTTTTGCTTCGCCAATCCCCAATTGGTCCTTTGTATTTCAAAAACGCATTTGGATCGGCGACAACCGTCATCGGCACGATGAATGTCGCGGTGACTTTTGGCGGATCGAGATCAGGCGGATGCAATTGCAAGAGCGAAGCCTGCGTCGGCACGCCAGCGCGCGCAGGCGCATTGTTGACTGCTCCGCCGCCTCCGCCGGACTTCTGCTGGCGATTGAAGCTACCGCCAAGTTTTCCAGCATTGCTGGCGGCTTGGTTGGTCTTGGGGTTTTTGGATTTGAATGCTGGAACAGCCCACACCTTATCTACCCAATAAACATCATCAATAATGGTTCCGTCCGGCTCTTTTGCTTCGGACAACTGAACTGGCGAACTGAACAAGCCGATCAAAATTCCTGTCATCATGATTGCCGAATAAGCCAGGACCGCAGTCGCTACACCAGCTTGCAACATTTGTTTGCGTCGCTGGCTGCTGCCTTCGCCGCGCAGTAAACCTGCAAGAAAGCTTTTGGGATTATGTTTGAATTCGTAAAAGGCTTCGGAGCACTCGCGCCGCAATCGTGCCAGCAAAGATTCGGCGGGAATCAAAAATCGGAATTCCCCCAACCGGCTCAGATCGGCGCGCAGGTCGTATTTCACCAACTCGGTCGCGTCCTGTGGGCAATAACGCATCGCTTCAGCAAAGCTCCGGGCACACTTCGGGCAGACTTTCATGGTCTTGTCTCCTGTTTGTTGCTTGTTGAAATTTTTACTTGGTCTGCGGACAGATATTCATCGGCAGACGCATAGATGCCAGTGACATTCGGAGTTGGTGACAGATGAACGTAGGCTTAGAAACGTTCTTGCAATGGCCCTGAAGAAATTTTGGATTCTGTTTTTGTCTTGCTGTAAATCAACGAGGCTGAGCCATCAGCACCCGGCTTTGTGGGCGGAAGAGGGAGTCACTTTCATTGCGGGTGGCGATCGGAGCTGATCCGCCGCATTCGGTGATCAACCCTTTCAGCAGATCATCCTGCACGCGGCGAAGCTGCAACACACGGCGGCCTTCGGCCATGTCATAAACGGTGAACAGCAATGCGCCACAGTTTCGCGTGTTCATTACACCGGCCAGCGCGGCCACGCCGTCGTCCGTGTCGTGCAGCGTTCCGGTTTTGGCCAGCACGCTGCCCGCGAATTCCGCTTCGGCAAATCGGCCAGCTAGCGTGCCGGAATCAATCCCGGCAATGGGTAGCACGTCTTCCGGTCGTAAACGGTATCCATATAAACGTTCAACCAAAGCCCGTAAAACGCGCACGGTGTCACGCGGAGTCAGCCGGTTCACATCCAGGCCGGAACCGTGCGAGATGTACGTCGCTTCGAAGGGCAGGCCAAGGCGCGCGACCAGAAAGCTGCGAACGCCTGCCGGGCCGCCAACGTGTGTCGCCAGCATATCGGCCATGGCGTTGCTGCTGTGCGCGTTCAGGTAGCGGGCAATTTTCACCAGCGAATCAGATTCAATGGTCAGCAACAAGGGCATCCGCTGAAAATCAGCGGCGTTGTTTGTAAATCGTGTCTGCCCCTGAAAAGGAATTTTCGATTGGCGTCGGAAGACTCCGGCGGAAACGTCTGTTCGTGAATTTTCATTGCAAACAAAGTCGCCCGCGACAATCAGATCCCCTGTAACGCGGCGAATTCCCAGTCGCCGGATTGCCTCGCCGACTTGTTGCGCATCGTGAAACGAAAACGAAGGATCGTGCCCGCTGATCAGAACCAGGTCACCAACCAGTTCTCCCGTCTGATGGTTGATTTGCCCATTGGCGTGGAATTCAGTGCGAAAACGGTGGTTGGGCCCCAACCGATCCAGCGCCGCCAAGGTCGTCGCCAGTTTCACCACCGAAGCCGGATTGAAGACGGCATTTTCATTTAGTCGCGCAAGCGGTTGACCGCTGTCCCATCGCTCCACGTAAACACCGTGCAAGCTTAGGTTGCGTCCGTCGGTTTGCAGACGGTAACGGTATTCGTCCATAGCCGAACCGCTGAAGGATCTTGGTGGAGCAGGTGGGCTTGGCGTATGGCTGAGCGCAGCCGTTTTGACCGCCGGTTTTTTGGCAGATTTGGCAGTGGATTTTTTTGCCACCGATTTTTTGCCGGCTGGCTTTTTAACAGCCGAAGCTTTGACTGCCACTCTGGGCCGTTGCGCTTTGGTCGTTGGTTCTGCTTTCGGCGCAGATTCAGCCGGTTTCACAGTCGTTTTGGGTTTGCCAAACTTATCGCCAACAACCGGCAACGCGGTTCCGCAAACCAAGATCAGCAGCGCAAAAAGTGAAGGCAATCGTTTCATTCTGTTCCCAATAGTTTCTGATTTTGAGCAAGAGCGCAGACTTGTGTATCTGAAATGCAATGTTAAATTACCGGCGTACCACGTCTAAATCAAGCTTTTCACTCAAAAGGGAGACTCAGTTCAAATGCTGACACGACCGTTTCGCTTTTTGCTTACCGTCGCATTGTTCGCCTGTTTGTTTGTTTCAGGAGATGCCCAATCGGGCAGGGTGACTTTGCCCACTGCAGGTCCCGCCAAAGTTCCCAGGCCGGAAACCGTGCTTGGATTCAAAATCGGCGAAGATCGCAAGCTGGCCAAATGGGAACAGTTCGTTGCGTATTTTAAGAAGCTGACCGAAACCAGCGACCGGATCAAGCTGGAGGAATTGGGCAAAACAACGCTTGGACGGCCATTTGTGGCAGCGACGATTTCCTCGCCTGAAAACTTGAAACGGCTGGAAGAATTCAAACAGATTCAACTGCGATTGTCCGATCCGCGATTGCTGACAACTGCAACCGAAGCAGGCATTGCCGATTTGATTCACGCCGGAAGAACCGTTGTCGTCATCACGTGCAGCATTCACTCGACAGAAGTTGGCGGCACGTTCACCGCGACGGAGCTTGCCTATCGCCTGGCGTCGGAAGAGTCACAGGAAATCAAACAGATTCTGGACAACGTTGTCATTTTGCTGGTCCCTTCGCTGAACCCCGACGGAACAGACATCGTTGCTAACTGGTATCAGAAAACCCTGGGCACGCCCGCCGAAGGCACAGCGCCGCCGGAGCTTTATCATCATTACACAGGCCACGATAACAACCGCGACTGGTACGCGTTCACGCAAGTCGAAACGCAGTTGACTGTGGACAAAGTGCTCAACATCTGGCGTCCGCAAATTCTGCACGACATTCACCAGATGGGCGGCGGAGGAGCGCGGCTGTTCGTCCCGCCATACATGGAACCTTGGGAGCCGAACGTGGATCCGGCGTTGATTGCCGGCGTCAATGCGCTGGGAACGGCGATGGCTTGGGAAGTTGTTGCCGGAGGGAAAAGTGGCGTGGTGTTTAACACAATGTACGACGCCTGGTCGCCCGCGCGCGCTTACTCCCATTACCACGCGGGCTTGCGCATTCTGTCCGAAACCGCCAGCGCGCGATTGGCGACGCCGGTCGAAGTTCCGTTTGACCGCCTGGGCGGAGGCTTTAATTACAACGCCAAAACTTCTTCGTGGAATTTTCCGAAGGTCTGGAACGGTGGCAAATGGACGATCCGCGACATTGTTGAGTACCAAACGGCGGGCGCATTTGCGTTGCTGAACCATGCCGCGCGGAATCGTGAGCTTCATCTGCGAAACTTTTACGAAGTCAGCAAGCGCGCTGTCGAAGCCAAAGGAATGCCATACGCCTTTTTGCTGCCGGAACCTGAAGTGCCGAAATCCTTGTCGGATGCGTTTCAGCGCCTGCGATCCGGGTTGAAAACCGTCACCGGCACGGAAAAGGAAAAACACGACCAGAGCGAAGACTTGGTCGGCAAGATCACCAACGAACCTTCTTCGACCGAAGAGGTCAGCTATTACTTCAAAACCGAAGGGCTGGATCGCGCGCTTTCCATTTTACGGCGTGGTGGCGTTGAGCTTCACCGCGCCCGGCAGGATTTCACTGCCGAAGGCAAAACTTATCCGGCGGGAACGCACATCGTTTTCATGCGGCAGCCGTACGGCAGTTTTGCCAAAGCTCTGCTGGAAGCACAAGTGTATCCGGACTTGCGAGAATATCCGGGCGGCCCGCCAAAACGTCCGTATGATGTGACAGCGCACTCGCTTTCTTTGTTGTTGAACATCAAGGCCATTTCCGTCAAAGAACAATTCAACGTCGAAGCCGGGCCTGAACCGGTTTCGCTGGTCATTCAATCGCGCGTGCGTTCCAGCGGCGGCCTGCGCGTGGCGATGTACAAAAACTACAACGCCGCAATGGACGAAGGCTGGACACGCTGGGTGTTCGATCAATACAAATTCGAGTTCAAACAATTGCTGCAAGACGAAGTTCGCGCCGGAGGGCTGGCCGCAAAATACGACACGATCATTTTGCCCGATCAATCCACGGGCGCGTTGGTCAACGGTTTGCCGGGCGCAGGCTCCCGAAGCGGCGGAGGCGACGAAGAAACGCGCGGCGGTTATCCGGCGGAATTTGCCGAGGGCCTAGGCGAAGCGGGCGTCAAAGCCCTGCGCGATTTTGTCGAAGCGGGCGGTACAGTGATCACCTTTAACAACGCCTCGAACTTCGCAATCGAACGCTTGGGCGTTCCCGTGCGCAACGTGCTGAAGGGCGTTTCGCAGCGGGATTTTTACTGCCCGGGTTCGATTCTGCGAACGCAGTTGGATTTGTCGTCGAACCTCAGCTTTGGGCTGGAGAAAGACTCCATCGCCTGGTTTGAAGGCAGCCCAGTGTTTGAAGTCACAGACCCAGCCACGGTGAAAGTTATTGCCAAATATCCTGACACTGAAAATCCTTTGTTGAGCGGCTGGGTTCTGGGCGACAAACTGATTCGCGGAAAAGCCGCCATGGTTGAAGCGAAGATTGGCAAAGGCCGCGTGATTCTGTTTGGCTTTCGACCTCAATACCGTGCGCAGAGCCTGGCGACACTGCCGCTGCTGTTCAATTCGATTTTGACCAGCAAGAGCGAACAGTAAGTTGAGTCACCGGAATGAGGGTGTAAAACAAAAGGGGGGAGCTCCGTCGAAATACGGCGCTCCCCCCTTTGTTTTAGACTGATTGCCGCGGCTTTACTGGAACCTATAGTTCAAGTCGTGAGCGGCACGTCGTGGGATCAATGGTGAATCTGGATGCTTCCGCCGCCCAGCAGCGTCGTCGGATCGTTGCTGTCGGGATCGCTAAACTGGTTGTCATAAACCAAGCCGCCGCCGCCCGGACTCTGCCGTTAATGGCCGTCAGCATAAAGCGGTGTTGGTCACAATAAGTTGACGGGTTGTTCATCGAAACTTCCTTTCCCGGTTCAGAGCTTCAGAGCTATTGATAGGTCACGACAAGCTGCGGGCGGTTGGCCGCCGTCGAGTTATTACCGGAGTAGTATCCGATGTAGTCGTTGGACGAGTTGTTGTTGTCATCGAGGGCGAAGTAGATGCGCAACTGCGTCTTCCCAGTCTTGTTGATCGCCGCCAGGCCGGCGGCGTTCAAGATGCCTTCCGACCAGTCGAGGTTGTTGGCGGCGTTGCTCAGGCTGGCCGACTGCACGGCGGTCGCCGCAGCTTGGAAGTCGCCGGTCTGCAACGTTGTCGAGCCAGAGAAGCCGCTGCTCCCCTGCACGTCTACCCAACAAGTGCCGAAGGTCGAGAAGGGATTGACGCCCACGACTGTGCCGCGCCGCAGCCGCAACGTCACCGAGAGGATGGTGGCCCCGTCGGGGATGGACGCGGTGTCGAACGAGACGATCGTCTTATATTGCCTTCTCTGATTGTTGTCGCCAACCCGTAGAGCGCTGGTGGTGCTGGCGGTAGAGTCAATTGTGCCGCCAGCGTTCGAGGTCTCGCTTGATTCTAGCGCCCAACCGTCATCCGCCGCCACAGACGTAAAGGTCGCCTGCGCATAAACCACCTGCGGCGCGGCGCTGTCGTCGCCGCTGCTGTTGGTCCAATTGCCAGTC
>CAZMXG010000253.1:0-9328 GCA_964570175.1 uncultured Heliomicrobium sp.
CAATATTCAACATGCGCAGCCAGCAAGGTGGTGGCTTCCGTATCGCGAAGGTTTTGTACAGGGCTGACAAGCTTTCGGGTTGTGCTATCGCTCGGCGGATCGAAGAAATCCAAACGGCCGCTGATGATGTCGTTATAAGAGAAAATGTTGATCCATTCGAACTTTTCCGGGTCGCGGAATTTCGAATCCAGAATCAACGGCTGGGAAGATGCGACCAGCGCTTCCCGTTCCAGGCTGGTCTTGTCTCGTTGCAGCGAAAACAGAAACGCAGTTTTATCCAAGGGCGACCCAATCGTGAGTAATAATTTCGTTCGGTCCAATACTTTCAGCTTATTGGCCTCGCCTGCGATTTCATCCTCGTTCAGCAATTGGTTGAGTGCATCAAAGGCAATGACCGATCCCAGCGAATGACCGACAATGTAAACACTTTCGTATTCAAAATCATCACCAGCCTGGGAACGATACGCAAAAATCACCTGCGCGGCATCAAACACGTATTTGCGAATCTTGTCGCGCAAAATGTAAAACCTGTCCAGCGTGTGCGAAGTCAGGTACAGGGCGACATCCCCGACATATTGAACCAACATCCGGCGCACCAACAGACTGACGGCAATCAACAATCCCCAGGAAATGTTTCCTTTGACCAACCCGTACATCGAGTACCAAAAAGCGCCCATTTCTCCCAAGCCTTGATGGCTGGTAATCGCCAGTCTGGCAACCACAACAAGCACAATTGCCAAAACAGCAATCGTCCCCACTAAAACTTTTTGTGAGTTCAGGTCAATCTGCGAAATGCCGCCCCAGAACTTCATGGCGGCTTTGACGACCAGCCAAATCAGCACAATGACGAGCAAACCAACAAACAGATAGCTGAGGCCTTCGTTCAACCATTCGGCGAAACTTTCTCCAAAGGCAAGCGGCCAAACAGCTTTGACCGAATGGGGCCATTTTTCAGAATGGATCAACAATTTGTGCGCATAAAACAACAACGGAATGGTGATTCCACACAAGATCGTCGCGCCAAGCGTCAGGGCAAATAAAATCCACGAAATCAGATTGGCGGCTTTGCTAAACCTGTGAGCATGGCGTTGCATTAATTTTCTGGTGGATGGTTTGGCGCTGACTTCGCCTTTTCGCGATTTCACGGACAATTTGCGCGCCTGGCTGCCTGCCATCAATGCGCAGCCAAATAAAATGGCCAGGGCAATAAAAATATCATATGTGGTCGTCAGATCATTTTTCAGGGTACTCATCCATTCCCATTCTTTCGACTTCATAAACCCGAAAAATTCGGCAATGCCGTGCGCGGCAACAACAATTAACGCGGCGTCCATGACAACCAGAGAGGCAACCACACCCAACGCAACCAACAAACAGATTGTCAGGCTGACGCGCGAAGGAAACTTGCGATATTCGCCGAACAGCCAACGATCAAAACTTTCCCCAAAATTGCGAATGCCATTCAATCCGGCGGTGAACAAAAACCAAATTACGTCTTTCAACCGGACTTGCCCTTCGGCCAGCGGCGCCCAATAGCCTTCAAAGACGTGGACTTCGCGTTCTGACAAATCGTTGCCAATCAGCTTCAGCCTCAATCCATGCAACATCACGCCGTCAGACTTGACGGTTACCGCCGGCGGTTCGATGGTGACATCGGACCGTTTTTTGCCCGTCGCCACTTCGCGTTCGATCAACCCTTGGACAACCTGATCCAGTGTTTCGAACCGCAACTGTTGCCCCATCCCGTGTGCGACAAAAACGGCCAGCTTTCTGGGTTTGGGCGGCGCGCTCACGCTGGTGTCATAGCTGATGGTTACTGGTGATTTTGATTGTATGACGGCTGTTTGCCTGGCGGCCCTGGATGCCTGCGAACTTTCCGCAGCATTTGGCTGATGTCCCGTATCATTCATGGCGTTGCTCCCAATGAAAAGCGCTCAGCACACAAAGGCTGAATCCCCTGTTGCCAGTTCCCTTTGCAGACTGCTGGCAATGATTCTGTTAAAAAGGGCGACTTCACCGATTGCTGGCTGAGACGTAATAAAGCAACCGGCCTTATGGATAATACACCTCTTCAACTCGCTTTATGAAGTTACAACGAAGCGACAAGCTGCCGAGCAATGACCAGCCGCTGAACTTCGCTGGTCCCTTCGCCAATGGTGCATAGCTTGGAATCGCGCCAGTATTTTTCCACGGGGTAATCTTTGGTGTAGCCGTATCCACCGTGAATCTGTATGGCTTCTTCGGCAACTTTGACGGCAATTTCCGAAGCATACAATTTAGCCATTGCGGATTCCCGCGTTGTTGGACGTTTGTTGTCTTTCAGCCAGGCGGCGCGCAAGGTCAGCAATCGCGCCGCATCAATTTGCGTGGCCATATCCGCCAGTTTGAATTGAATAGCTTCGAAATCGAAGATCGGCTGGTTGAATTGCCTTCGTTCCTGCGAATATTTCAGCGCGGCTTCATAGGCTCCCTGGGCAATTCCCAACGCCAGCGCGGCGATTGAAATTCGTCCGCCGTCCAAAACCTGCATGGCGTTGACGAACCCCCGCCCCCGTTCACCCAACAGGTTTTCGTTCGGAACCCAGCAATCTTCAAAAATAATCGAAGCCGTTTCCGAAGCGCGAACACCAAGTTTGTTTTCTTTCTTTCCGGCGAGGAATCCTTTTGTGCCGCGTTCGACGATGAACGCTGAAATGCCGCGCGAACGCATTTCGCGGTTGGTGATGGCCAGCACCACGCAAACGTCCGAGGAAATTCCGTGGGTAATGAAATTCTTCGATCCGTTAATCGTCCAGCCGCCATCGCGCTTCACAGCGATAGTTTTCATTCCGGAAGCATCCGACCCCGAACTGGGTTCGGTCAATGCCCAGGCACCAAGCTTTTCGCCTTTGGCCAATGGCGTGACGTACTTTTGTTTTTGTTCGGGAGTGCCGTATTGATAAAGGTGGTTGGTGCAAAGCGAATTGTGCGCGGCAATGGATAACCCCACGGAGCCGCAAACACGCGCAATTTCTTCGATGACGGTTGCGTATTCGACATACCCCATTCCCGCGCCGCCGAACTCTTCGGGAAAAACGACTCCCGTCAATCCAAGCTCGCCCATTTTGGTGAAAAGCTCGCGGGGAAAATGCTGTGCCTCATCCCAAGCCATCACGTGCGGCCTAATTTCCGCTTCGGCGAATTCGCGCACCATGCGTTTTACTTGTTGCTGCTCTTCGGTCAGATCAAATTGCATTGCCATACCAGTCATCACTCTTTCGTTTTGAACTTTTGAGGGATACCTAAAACTCGCATACGGCTGCCGATAGCGCAAATGGGAATCGTGGGGCAATTGGCGAAATCGCCCCACCTTTTCATCAAGACTACGGTTCAGGCGGAGGCGTGACTCCTTTTAGCCGCAAATAGATCGTTGTCTGGCCGCGATGGTGGGCTTGGTGATCCAGCGCGATGGTCAGCGCCATCAGCCGTGTGACTTTTGATTTGAAGAAGGTGACTTCTTCCAACAGCTTCTTTTCGTCCAGTTCGGCAACAGCAGCAATCACATAATCGTAACTTTGTTCGACAGCTTTTTTCAGCGCAGCTTTCGACTTGTATTCGGCTTTCTTTTCGATTTCGTCTTTGCCAAACGGATTTGGCTTGCTGCCGGCGGCTTCCGCCAGGCCGCAATTCCAAAACGCCAGGTGAAGCATTTGCTCACCGAAGCTGCGGATGTCCGGTGTCGGTTTGTAGCTGAGTGCCTCTTCCGGCATCGCGTCAATGTAATCCAAGGTCCATTTCTTCGCCCGTTTCCAGGTGAAATCCAGTTCCTTCATCGTCTTGGCACGCTCTGCGGTAGAATCCTTCTTTTCTTCGGGCTTGGCCTGGGCCTGTGCGCCGATCGAGCTGAAGGCACACAACAAGATCGCCACAGCCAGAAGGCGGCAAAAATTCTGCGTCATAGAAATCTCCTAAGTGATGGTTTTGCTTGTTACAGGAAGTTGCGGTCAGGCAATGGCAATTACGATTCCGGCAAGATTAGGTTGCGTGTTTTTCCTAGGCTGAGAGTGGAAATCACTCTGTAATAGTCAACATGGGCGTTGCCGATCCGCCACCCGCCGTCACGTTCAGCAGGGCAGATGGCGACAGTCGAACGCCCGCGCCCTCAACTTCATCGCCGCCCCAGGTGTACGGATCAAAATCAACGTAGCGCCCCTCATACTTCACCTCACCAGCCACAAGCATTGGGAAAGTTTCCTGTAGAACTTCAACGCGCTCTTGAACCACAAACGAAGCGCCCAGCGCGTCGTCTATTGCTTGCCGCCATTTTTCTTCGTCGCATTCCCAGCCCAGCGTCACTCCGCGTCCGCCGTAATCACCATTTGGTTTCAGCACCAATTGATCTTTATGCGTAAGGGCAAAATCAATCAGGTCAACTTTGCGTCCGTGATATGTAGTGAAGTCTTCACGCAGTTTGCGCGTCCAGGGAATGTGTTTACGAAGCGAAGCAATTTCGTCAGCCGTAAACAAGTGTTCGTTCGCAGGATTATCAAGCAGCGCAAACAAGCCTTTTTTGGTCAGCATCTGCACCTGGAACGAATTGACCATGCAAACCGCACGGTCACGAACAGCGCGAACCAAAGGATTGTCCAAGCCGCAACGATCAATCAATTCGCCGACAATGACACGTTTGTATACCAGATTGATTTGCATCTCTCCGGCGCGCAGCCAGCCGCCGCGATATTCCAAATCGCGCGGGTCAACAATCACGGTTGAATATCCTTGGGATTCAAAATAGTGACGACAGATTTCAAACTCGGCGCGCGTTTGCACTTCCTTCCAATCAACAATGGCTATGCGCGGATGTTCGCTCCAGCCTAATTGGCTGTACGCATCAAGCAGGGTTTGCAAAATCCGCTGCCGAATTCCGATGCGGCGAACCGGAAAGCGTTTGGCAAATTCCTGAACCACATTCATTTCCAGGAAGATTTCGCTCAGCAGATCTCCATAAAGCAGTCCGCCCGGCGAATCGGCGTTGTATTCGACAAAGCTGAAATCGCCGCGCGAATCCAAAAACGCATCCAGCCGACCACTGGCGTCCGGCGCGGTAAACCCGGAATCAATTGCAACGATCTTCTCTTCATTTGAAGTCAGATCGAGTTCAGCACGCAGCGCCTTGTCAGACTTCAAAACCTGGCCAAGTTTTTGTATCGCTGAAAGCACCAGCATCGAATCACGCCGAATGGATTCATATCGTTCTTCAGCAATGAACATTGGCCTGAGCACAGAACAAATCGGACGCACGCCAAATGTCAGATTGTGTTTTGCTGTTCCGGCAAGCAGCCGGTCAATCGCATCTTCCAACAAACTGCCGTGCAACAAGGAATGAAAATATTGAATTGCTTGTGAGGTCATTGCTCGCTGTTTTACGGATTGTTTTCGGGTTCTTGGTCCAGAGATTTGCCTTGCGCGCCGCCTCCGCCTGGCAATTGTCCCTGCTTTGCATCAATTCTGTATTCGACTGCGCGTTCGGCGCTGCGGCGAAAAATCTGTTGATCAAGGGACATCATCGCATTGCCTAGCATTCCCCCGTCGCGTTCCAAGGATTCTTGATACTCTTCTTCAGTCATTTCTTCCCGGTAGCGCCCGGCATTCGCCAACCAATGTTGCAACGCCAACAGCGCACCCACGCCAATCAACAGCACAACCGCCATCCAAATTGCTTCACTCATAAACGCCTCCCAAAAGCCCGGCATCTTGGCTCAAATTGAAGCCTGCCGTATATTACACCGGCTTTATTACAAGGCGCGACGGTACGGTACAAGGAGCGGTAGCGACCTGGTTGACTTCTGAGCGAGAATTCAAAGCTTACCGGGTCGCTACCGCTTCCCGTACTGTACCAATCATCTCAACACAGAAGGAAATCGCATTGAGCATTCGCAACGCAGTCATTCCCGTCGCCGGATTGGGCACACGCTTGCTGCCGGCCACAAAATCACAACCGAAAGAAATGCTGGCGGTCGGAAAAAAACCGATTGTCCAATACATTGTCGAAGAACTTCACCGATGCGGCATTGAACGCGTCCTGTTTGTCACAGGCCGGGGCAAGTCGTCAATCGAAGATCATTTTGACGATGACGCCGATTTGATTCGCACGCTGCGCGAAACCGGCAAGGAAGATTTGCTGGAAGAATTGGAATACGAACGCCTGGGCGTGCATTTTCTGTATACACGCCAGCGACAACAACGGGGCTTGGGCGACGCCGTTCTATGCGCCGAACATTTCACGGAAAACGAACCGTTCGTGGTCGCACTGGGCGATTCGATCATCGGCCGCCACAAACCTTCGCCGATTGTCAGCCGCTTGATCGAAGCCTTTGAAACGAACAACGCCGCTTGCGCCATTGCGGTCGAAACCGTTCCCACTGATCAAGTTTCCATGTACGGCATCGTCAAACCGGCAACCGACGGAGACGTATTTGAAATCACCGACCTGATCGAAAAGCCCAAACCGGAAGAAGCGCCAAGCAACCTGGCCATTGCCGGTCGTTACGTTTTTGCGCCAGGATTGTTCGACGCCATCAAACGCACCGGTTTTGACCATCGCGGCGAAATCCAACTGACCAACGCCATTCGCTTGATGCTGCAAAAAGGCATGAAGATTGTCGGCGTCAAATTGCCTGCTGATGAAAAACGCTATGACATCGGCAATTTTGAAAGCTACTTTGAAACCTTTGTCGAATTCGCGCTGACTGACCCGGTTTACGGCGAAAAGCTTCGCCAGCACGTCAAGGAGTTGTTAGGGAATGAATAGACAGGATTCACAAGATTCTTCAGGATTTTGGTTAATACCCAAAATAGAATCTCGCCACAAAGTTTGTCGAATGCTTTCTTGCCCGGTCCGCATCTCCATAACTTGGTGCCTGTTTTTGCATCAGCTAACAATCCTGAGAAATCCTGAAAATCATGTCTACTTCAAAAGGAGTTCTTAGGTGAGAATTTTCAAGACCAAAGCCTATGCCCGTGCCGGGTTGATCGGAAATCCTTCGGACGGGTATTTCGGCAAAACTATCAGCCTGATCGTCAAAAACTTTGCGGCCAGCGTGGTGATTTACGAGTGGCCACAATTGGAAATTATTCCAACGCGCCAGGATCATTGCCGGTTCGACAACATACAGGACTTTCTGCATGACACACAGCTAAACGGGTATTACGGCGGTTTACGTTTGATCAAAGCTTCGATCAAACGTTTTGCGGAATACTGCCAGCAGCGCGATATCCAGCTTCCGGCGGAAAATTTCTCGTTGCGGTACGATTCGAACATTCCGCGCCAGGTCGGCTTGGCGGGTTCCAGCGCGATCGTTACAGCGACGATGCGCGCGCTATGCCAGTTTTACGACATCCGGATTCCAAGAGAGATTTTGCCCGGACTGATCCTGTCGGTGGAAAAAGAAGAGCTTGGCATCGGCGCCGGTTTACAGGATCGCGTGGCTCAGGTTTACGAAGGCCTGACGTATATGGATTTTGACCGCGAATTTATGGCGGCGAACGGTCACGGCATTTATGAATCGCTGGATATTGGATTGCTGCCGCCGGTGTACATCGCTTTTCAGACGGAACTGGCCGAATCTTCTGAAGTTTTTCACAACGACATTCGCAAACGCTACGACAACGGAGAGCAGTTGGTGGTTGACGCAATCACAAAGATTGCCGACCTGGCCCGGCAATCGCGCGAGTGTTTGCTGAAAGGCGACCACGAAGAACTAGCTCGGTTGATGAACCTGAATTTCGACACGCGGCGAACGATTTACAACCTGAATCCCAAGCACATCCGCATGGTGGAACTGGCGCGCGAGATTGGCGCATCGGCCAAATTCGCAGGCTCCGGAGGTTCGGTGATCGGCACTTACAAAGACGAAGCGATGTTTCAGCGTTTGAAGAAGGCTTTTGAATCCGAAAGCTGCGCTGTCATTAAACCAATCATTCAATAAGAGGAGTGCAAACCTGTATGCGTTACTGGCTGATGAAATCCGAACCGGATTGTTTTTCGATTGATGATCTGGCAAAAGCGCCGAAGAAAACCACTTACTGGAGTGGCGTCAGAAATTACATGGCCCGCAATTTTATGAAGGAGATGGAACTGGGCGATCAGGTATTTTTCTACCACAGCAGCACCGAACCGCCGCATATCGCAGGCATCGCCGAAGTCGTCAAAAAAGCTTACCCCGACCACACGGCGCTTGATCCCAAAGATGATCACTACGATCCGAAAGCTTCGCCGGAAAAACCCATCTGGGAAATGGTGGACATCAGGTTTGTCAAAAAGTTCGATACGCCGTTGTCGCTGGATGACCTGCGCCCGGTGGCGGCACTGGAAAAGATGGAATTGCTGAAACGAGGATCGCGACTGTCCGTACAACCCGTCACCGCCGCCGAATGGAAAGCCATCGAAAAGCTGGCGGAGAAGAAAGCAAAAGCGAAATAAGCAAAACAATCTTCTTAACGCAAAGGATCAAAGGGGCAAAGAATCAAAGATATTCTTACCCCTTTGATGCTCTGGGTTGAAAAACCAATCGCCAAAAGCCTAACCATGCCCAAAGACATTCGATTTTCGCCGGAACTGTTCACCTTCCTGGAAGAACTGAAAGCCAACAACAACCGCGACTGGTTTGAAGCCAATCGCCATCGGTACTTGGAATTTGCGCGTGAACCGATGCTGGCCTTCATCGCAGCATTTCGGCCTCGGTTGGCGAACGTCAGCCCTTACATGATTGCTGACCTAAAACCCAATGGCGGGTCAATGTTGCGGCTGTATCGCGACCTGCGCTTTTCAAAATCCAAAGACCCGTACAAGGCGATGGCGGCTGCATATTTCTGGCACCAATCCGGCAAAGAAAACACGCCCGGCATTTACCTACACCTTGATCCCGAGCATTGTTTTCTGGGAATCGGACTTTGGCGGCCGGCAACTCTTATTCGCAGAGACATCACCGACGCCATCGCCAATCGTCCTGAAGAATGGGAAGCAGCCGTATCAAGCCGCCCGTTCAAAGCCAAGCTCAAATTCAGCGGCGAATCGCTGGCCAAACTGCCCAAGCAATACAACCCAGATCATCCTTTTGCCGAAGACCTGCGCCGCAAAGATTTCATCGTCACCGCCAACTTCACGCGCCCACAAGCCTGCGCCAAAGACTTTCTGGACCGAGTCGAAAGCCTATGCCAGCTCAGCAAACCGATGATGGAATTTTTGGCGAAAGCGGCCGGGTTGAAGTGGTGATTGAGTATGGAATGTAACCCCTTAGAGCTTGTTTTGAAATAGGGTGAGTCAGTCGGGTTTTGAGTAAACTGTTGT
>CAZMXG010000254.1:0-9254 GCA_964570175.1 uncultured Heliomicrobium sp.
AGGATCAACCAGCGCCAGCGGAATACAGTGAAATGCCAAATCCCAAGCCGCATACCAGGGATATTCCCACTTGTCCGGCATCGAAATAATGTCTTCGTTGAGCAGGTGCTCCCAATTGCTGTTGCGTCCGTGGAGCCGTTCCTTGGGAGGTTCAGGCTGGGCCGGGTCGCCCCGCAACCAGCGCCGCACATCGTAAAAATAGTACTGCTTGCTCCATAGCATGCCGGCAAAAGCCTGGCGTTGAATGTTTCTCAAATCCTCTGTTAAGCCGACTGGCTGCAAATTGCCGTAAAATTCATCTGCCTCGTTTTTTCGCGCAGTGAAAATTTCATCGAATTGCTTGCCAACCATTTCCAGCTTTGGCTCTTTTGTCGTCAGGCGAAGCTTGATCGTTACGGATTCTCCGGATTGCAGATTGAAGTGATAACGAGCAGAAGCTTTGGTTCCTAGAAACTGAGGATTGACGGCCTCGCGGATTCCTTTGACGAGGTAATCGTTGATTCCGTCTTTGGCGTAAGGCGTTCCATTTGCGGCTTCGTTGTCTCCGCCGTAAAGCCGCCGAAAGTTGGTTTCATTTTCAGTGAAAAGGAGTTCCGCCGGGCTTTCAGGCAAATGCGCACAAATCAGCCAGCGTAATGGTAAATCAAAATGGCGCAGCCGAATGACCGAAGCGTGCGGAGCAAATACGTCGGAATGTTCATCGCGGCGCAACCTGGGTTTGCGCACATCGTCACCCCAAATCCAGGTATTGCGAAACCAGATGGTCGGCAACAGGTCAATTTTTGCAGCTTCAGGCCCGCGATTTACGGCAGTGATTTGAACCAGAATGTCTTCGACGTCGGCTTTAGCATATTCAACGAACACATCGAAATAGCGATTCTCTTCAAATACACCAGTGTCTAGCAGTTCATACTCAGGAGCGTTGCGTCCGCGTCGCTGCGATTCATTTACAAGTTGTTGATAAGGAAATTGAGCCTGAGGATATTTGTACAAAAACTTCATGTACGAATGCGTTGGCGTCGAATCCAGATAGAAGTAGCACTCTTTGACGTCTTCGCCGTGATTGCCTTGGGGACCGGTCAAACCGAACAGGCGTTCCTTCAAAAACGGATCGCGTCCATTCCACATCGCCAGCGAAAAGCAGATCAACTGATGCCGGTCGCTGATTCCGGCAATTCCGTCTTCTCCCCAGCGATAAGCCTTTGATCGCGCATGATCGTGAGGAAAGTAATCCCAAGCCGTTCCGTTTGGCGAATAATCTTCGCGGACAGTTCCCCATGCGCGCTCGCTCAGGTACGGTCCCCAGCGTTTCCAGTATTTGGTGCGTAGCCGTGCTTCTTCAAGTCGTGTTTCTTCCTGTGTCATAGCTTTGGCAGCTTAACCAGCCAAAAAATTTGGTGCAATCTAAATTGTTGTCAGTTGGGTGAATTCAAAACCTGAGAACCGACCGGTAAATCCGAACGTATGCCTAACCGAACTCCAAACTTACAACCCCAAGCAGTATTGAAACTAGAGGAACTAACGATGACTTATGATCTTCCGCTGGTGCTGATGGAAGACCTGACCAAAGTTTTCCGCAGTGGCAAAGTTGACACTCCGGTTTTGAATGGAATTGACCTGACCATCAATCGCGGTGAATTCGTCGTGATTTTCGGCCCTTCCGGCTGCGGCAAATCCACGCTGCTGGCGATTATGGGTTTGCTGGATTCGCCAACCGCTGGCGTTTACAGTTTTAACGGTCAGCCTGTGCATGGGCTGAAGCTTGCCGACCGTGCACGCATACGCAATCAGGATATCGGTTTTGTTTTTCAAAACTTCAACCTGATTGGCGATATGTCGGTTTACGAAAACGTCGAACAACCGCTGAGTTACGGTAAGATTGGCTCTTCAGAAAGAAAAAATCGGGTGATGGCTGTGCTGGATAAGGTTGGACTGGCAGATCGCGCTCGTCAACGCCCGAGTTCATTATCCGGCGGGCATCAGCAACTGGTTTCGATTGCGCGTGCCATCGTCGGCAATCCGACAGTTTTGCTGGCAGACGAACCAACAGGCAATCTGGATTCCGCTAGCGGTGAAGTCGTTATGGGTTTGCTGAAACAATTGCATGCCAGCGGTACAACGGTTTGTCTTGTGACGCATGATTCACGCTTCCTGCATTTGGCGGATCGTAAAGTGCAGATGCTGGATGGAAAAGTTTTTGACACAGACGGGGTGCATGCACGGCTGTGACAAGAAGTGTTCGCTATTGGTTGCCGGTTACGCCTGATGCTTGCTGACTGTCGCCGGTTTACCGCCAACATAAACAGCCCAAGGATGTTCCAGCCCCGCGAAGTACGCCAGTTCGCGGTAATCGCCGCAATCGTGAATGACAAAATCGGCTCGCTTGCCCAATTCCAGCGAGCCGATTTCATTTCCTCTTCCCAAGCTATAAGCCGCATTGATGGTTGCTGCCGAGATTGCTTCGGCGGGTGTCATCTTCATTTGCGTTGAAGCCAACGTCAGCGCCAACAGCATCGAAGCGACAGGCGATGAACCCGGATTGAAATCTGTGGCGATGACGACGGCCAAACCGGCTTCGATCATTGCGCGCGCGTTGGCATAACGGCTGGAGCCAATCATCAAAACCGAGCAGGGAAGTAGGACAGGTTGGACGTTAGCGGATTGCAGATGATGGATTGCGGCTTGGTCCGCTTGTTCCAAATGGTCTGCCGTTACTGCGCCAAGTTCCGCTGCCAAAGCCGAGCCTCCGCTGAGCGAAAGCTGATCGGCGTGAACCCGCAGCTTCAAGCCAAGTTGTTTGGCCGCCGTCAAAATTCGCCGCGACTCTTCGACGCTAAACGCGCCCGTTTCGCAAAACACGTCGCAGAACTCCGCCAGCTTTTCTTCGGCAACACGGGGCAGCATTTCTTCAATGATCAAATCCACGTAAGCCGAACTATTGCCTTTGAACTCTTCCGGCACGACGTGCGCGCCAAGAAACGTCGGCACATAGCTGAGCGGAGTTTCGTCGTTCAGCCGCCGAATCGCGCGGAGCATTTTCAGTTCGTCTTCAGTGGTTAGCCCGTAGCCGGATTTGGCTTCGATGGTTGTTGTACCGCAACGCAAGAACCATTCGGCGTACCTCTTGCCAGATTCCACCAGTTCGTCTTCGCTGGCGGTGCGAGTCCTTCTGACGGTCGAACGAATGCCGCCACCCGCCAAGGCGATTTGTTCATAGGTTGCGCCGCTGGCCCGCAATTCAAATTCACTGGCGCGGTTACCGGCAAAGACTGGATGCGTGTGCGCGTCAACAAAGCCGGGCAAAACGATTCGTTTGTCAGCATCTATGACTTCGCAATCGGAAGTGATCAGTGTTTCGATTTCTTCACGCTCCCCGACGTTTTCAATTCGTCCATCGCGGACAAGCATTGCGCCATCTTCGATGATTGAAAGCTTGTGCAATTCAGATCCTATGCGCGGTCGCTGCGGCCCGGCCAAGGTAATCAGTTGCGAGCAATTGATGATGGCAAGCGAACTCAAGACTTATTCCTGAAAAGCACTTCCCACGAAAACACACAAAGCAAACACGAAGGAACGTCAACGCATTTGATTTTCTTCGTGAAATCTTCGTGTGGCTTCGTGGGAGAAAAATTGGTTTTGAAACTACTGCTTTCTCAATCGAGTGACCATTCCAGCAGCGAACGACAGCAAAACCGAACCTGCTGACATGACGGTCGCATCGGCAATATCGTTTTCGGGATCAATTTCCACCAGATCAATTGCGCGGACTTTGGGATGCTGGCCGCACAAAAAAGCCGCGCGTTTTAATTCCCAAGGCGTCAGCCCTCCGGGACGCGAACCGGGACAGGCCGGAGCATAAATACGATCCAGCACGTCAATGTCGAAATCCACATAGATGGCTTTGACTCGTTCGGATAAATGCGCCAGCGCGCCAGCCACCAGAGTTTCAAAATCGCGGCTTCGGACCTGCCCCATCGTGACGATGGAAATGCCCACGTCATGCGCGAATTCAGCATACGCAGCAGAGTTAGCAAAGCCTTGAATGCCGATTTGGACAATGTTATCTCCGGGCAAGCCGTCGTTGAGCAGGGCGCGAACAGGATTTCCGTTGGTCAACCCCTGATCCAGATCGCGCAAATCAAAATGCGCATCAAATGTCAGCAAGCCGCAATCTTCCAGCGGCAAGCCTAAGCCATGAACTCCCGGGCGCGTGATGCCGTTGTCTCCGCCGAGCATCACAGCAGCATCGGCGTCGGCCAAACAGCTTTGCAGGGCTTTGCTCAACGGTTCAAACACTTCGTCCAGTGTCGCATAGGAAAAATCCATGTTTCCCGTGTCGCGTGCTTTCAGCCAGCGCAAATCGGCTGTGCTTTCAATGTCAAAGCAACTGAATTTTTTCAAAATCAGGCGAATGGCATCTGGCGCCAGGTCGCATCTCCCCGGCGTAATCGAACCCAGCCGAACCGGGGCGCCCAGAATCGCCAGTGTGCCCAGAGTTTCTGCGTAATGCTCTCCGCCAAGCCAGACGCTGGCTCGCCGCCAATTTGGATCGTTGAATAATGGCCCTGTGTCTGTGTTCATTCACCCTCCTTGCTGTTCAGCATTGGGATTTGCAGATGATGCTCATGAGCTTCTTCGACGGCTTTGTCATAACCTGCGTCAACGTGTCGAATGATTCCCATTCCCGGATCAGTCGTCAGCACACGCTGCAAGCGCCGCGTGGCTGCGTCGCTTCCATCAGCGACGACGACCATTCCAGCGTGCAGCGAATAACCGATGCCGACTCCGCCGCCATTGTGAATCGAAATCCACGAAGCCCCGGCGGCAGTATTGATCAGCGCATTCAGCAGCGGCCAATCGGCAATTGCATCAGAACCATCCCGCATCGCTTCAGTTTCGCGGTAAGGTGAAGCGACAGAGCCGCTGTCCAAATGATCCCGGCCAATGACAATCGGCGCGTCAAGTTGGCCTCGTTTCACCATTTCGTTTATGGCAACGCCAAATTCCGCCCTGTCGCCATATCCCAGCCAGCAAACGCGGGCTGGCAAACCTTGAAACTTCACCTTGTCGCGCGCCAGTTTCAGCCAGCGGTCAAGCACAGGATCGTCCGGAAACAGTTCCTTCGCCAGATCGTCGGTTTTGCGAATGTCTTCGGGATTGCCAGACAGCGCCACCCAGCGGAAAGGCCCACGGCCTTCGCAAAACAAAGGACGAATGTATTCCGGTACGAAACCCGGAATTTCAAAGGCATCGGCGACGCCAGTTAGTTTGGCTTGCGTGCGAATGTTGTTGCCGTAGTCGAACGTGACGGCGCCCCGTCGTTTTAGCTCTAACATGGCTGAAACGTGATCGGCCATCGCCTGCATGGAACATTTGACATATTCGTCAGGATTGTCGCGGCGAAGCAGCAACGCTTCCTCCAACGTCATTCCGTTTGGCACGTAGCCGTTCAAAGCATCGTGCGCGCTGGTTTGATCGGTCAACACATCAGGGATAATCCCGCGTTTCGCCAGTTCCGGCAAAACGTCAGCGCAATTGCCTACCAAGCCGATAGAAGCAGCATTTCCGCTTTTGCGCGCGGCAGCGATGAAGTTCAACGCTTCGTCCAAACTGAAAGCGATTTCGTCGCAGTAGCCGGTGGCAATGCGTTTGCGGATTCGATCAGGATCCACATCAATGCCCAGGAAGTTTGCGCCGTTCATAGTCGCCGCCAGTGGTTGAGCGCCGCCCATTCCCCCCATTCCTCCGCTGACGATCAGTTTGTTTGCCAGCGACCCTTCAAAGTGCTTTTCGGCGACTGCGGCAAAGGTTTCAAACGTACCCTGAATGATTCCCTGGCTGCCTATGTAAATCCACGATCCGGCGGTCATTTGGCCATACATCGTCAAACCGAGTTTTTCGAGCTGATGGAAATCATCCCAATCAGACCAATGGCCAACCAGGTTGGAATTGGCAATCAGCACGCGCGGCGCATCCTCATGCGTGCGAAAAATGCCGACCGGTTTGCCCGATTGCACAAGTAAGGTTTCATCGTTTTCCAGGGATTGCAGGCTGCGAACGATGGCGTCGAAGGATTGCCAATTGCGTGCGGCTTTGCCGGTTCCACCGTAAACCACCAGATCATCGGGGCGTTCGGCAACTTCAGGGTCCAGATTGTTCATCAGCATGCGCAGCGCGGCTTCCTGCTGCCAGCCTTTGCAAGTGAGTTGGGTTCCTTTTGGCGCTTTGATAATTCTTGATGTGCTCATAAAAATATAGACAGGTTGCTCAAGATTTCTCAAGATTGAAGAAGCTAGAAGTCAGGCTTCTCTATGCCAATCCAGCGGAATCATGTCAATCCTGTCTATTTCTTTTCCGAACTGTCAGTTGCGGTTACCGCCGCACCAGCGTGAAGTTATCCACGTAGAAGTGGCTGCGAATGTAACGGCTTTGATTGCCAACGGCGAAAATCGTGATGGGGATGCTGCCGTCAGTAATGGTGAAATTCACACTCAGATGCGCTTTCTGTCCAGAGGGAGACGCTGATGTCACGCCTGGCGCGCCGTTATTGAAATTCACACCTAATGTGGCAATGGTTCCAATGCTGGGAACGACATCCGCGCTTAAAGTGTAGGATCCCGGAGGCAGAAAAATATCCTGGGCGCAGCTATCCACCAAACGACGCCCGTTGGCCTGAAACTTCAGCGCGTACTGACCATCAGTGACAACGGCTGAATCGTTGACGATTGAAGCGCCGCCACCTTCGAAGTAATAGGTGAAAATTCGCCAGCCGTTGGTCGTGCCGTCTTCAAAGCTTGGATTGACGATCACATTCAGCGGCGTACCGCCAATTGGCGTCGGTGAAGGCGTAGGAGTCGGTGTCGGACTCGGTGTTGGCGTTGGGCTTGGCGTAGGCGTCGGACTCGGTGTGGGAGTTGGCGTTGGGGTTGGTTCCGGCGTGGGTGTCGGTGTTGCTGTGGGCGTCGGACTCGGACGCGGAATGCGCGAACCCAGTAATCTGATGGTATGCGTGAAGTAATCGCTGACGTAAATGTTGCCTTTGGAATCTACTGCTGCTGCGCCCGGACGAACAAACGCTGCTTGTTCGGACGGGCCGTCAATGTGGTCTTCAACGCCACTGCCCGCAATGGTGGTCACGACGTTTCGAGCGATGTCCAATTTGCGAATCTGTGCGTTATGCCAATCGGCGATGATGAAATTGCCGTCGCGGTCCCGAGCAATGCCTGTGGCAAAAAAGAATGACGCCTGAAGCGCCGGGCCGTCTTTTTCGACTCCGCCGCCGGCAACGGTCGTAACCACTCCATCAGGCGTCACTCTGCGAATGCGGCTGTTAAAAAAATCAGCAATCATCAAATTGCCTTGTGTATCGAATGTCAGTTGCGGCGCGGCGCCTGAAAAGCTGAATGCCGCAGCGGAACCTTGTCCGTCGGCATAACCATTCACGTAACCGGCAACGGTCGAAACATAGCGGCTGGTATCAATTTTTCGCACCAGATTTGTGCCAGAATCCAAAACATAAATGTTGCCAATATCGTCAACGGCCACGCCTGTTGGATTCGCGAATTTGGCAGTCACTCCAACACCATTTTGCGATCCGTACTGACCGCTGCCCGCAAGCGTCGAAACAACTCCGCTGGGCGAAATGATGCGGATGCGATGATTGCCGTAATCTGCAACGATAATATTGTCGTTTTTGTCCACGGCGACGCCAGCGGGCCCGTAAAACCGAGCCAAAGTGGTTCCGTTGGCAAAGCCGGCAATGCTTCCGGCAATGGTGGTCACGGTTCCGTCCGGAGCGACTCTGCGAATTCGATGATTGCGGAAATCAGCGACGATGACGTTGTCGTCTTTATCCACGCAAATGCCCAGCGGAGCATTAAACCTGGCGGTCGGACCAACTCCGTCGTTGGAGCCGGGCGCAAAACCAACTCCGGCAAGTGTGCTGACATAATAATTGCTTTGCGCAGTGCCGGGTTTGGTGGTGAAGAAGGAACTGATGAGGAGAACCAGCGTCAGAAAGGCGATGGTGCGGACTGTCAAACTGCGAGCGATGAACAGACGGGATAAGTTCATTGAATCGTGCTCCTGTGGAAGATGTGCTAAAGCCATCCAAATGAAGGGTTACGTTATGAAGATCGGCTGCCAGAATTTCTGGGGATGACAGCAAACTTTGCGCGGAGAGTAGCGCTTTTTTTATTAGAGACGCTTCTGATTGCCAAATGCAAATTGCGGTTGCTTTTCTGCAACAACTTTTTAATCCTCTGATGCCAGACTTTGCAAGCTGTGTCGTTTCTGACCAATAGGAGGGAAAATGAACCGTTTCGTATTTTTAGCAATTCTGCTTCTAACTGTAGCGTTTGCGCCAGTATCCGCACAATTAAAGCTTGACCAAGCCAAACTGCAAATCGAAAAACTAATTGCTACCAGTGGCGCAGAAGTCGTCAGCATTGCCGTTTACGATCTTCAAAGCAAGCAGACCTTGCTGATCAACGAACGCGCCAATCTGCACGCCGCCAGCACCATGAAGCTTCCCGTGATGATGGAAGTTTTCCGTTTGGTGGAAGAGAAGAAGTTGAAGCTGACCGACGCGCTAGAAGTCAAAAACAAGTTTTACAGCATTGTTGACGGCAGCGAGTTTCGCCTAAATAAAAGCGACGACAGCGATGAAGAAGTTTACAACCGAATTGGCAAGAAAATGTCTGTCGTGGAATTGATGGAACACATGATTATCTGGAGCAGCAATCTGGCAACCAACATTCTGATCGAACGCGTTGGACCGGAAAATGTCATGAAGTTGATGGCCGAGCTTGGCGCAAACGATATTCGCGTGATGCGCGGTGTTGAGGATTCAAAAGCGTTTCAAGCAGGGAAGAACAATACGACGACGGCTTATGACTTGATGCTGCTGCTAAAACTGATCGCTGAAAACAAATTCAAGAGCAAGCGCGCCTGTGAAAAGATGGTCGAGATTCTATCTGCGCAACATTTCAACGACGGAATTCCGGCAGGTTTGCCAACCGGAACCAAAGTCGCCCACAAGACCGGCGAAATCACCAATCATAAACACGACGCCGGAATTGTTTATCCGATGAATGGCAAGCCATTCGTAATAGTTATTTTGACCAAGGGAATTGCCAATGAAAAGCAAAGTAACAAACTGATCGCTGAAATTTCGCGCGTTGTTTACAGCGCTTTGTTCAACTAGATCGGTTTTCAATTCAGTTTACGGGATAGCCGCAGTAGACAGCCCAGGC
>CAZMXG010000255.1:0-9219 GCA_964570175.1 uncultured Heliomicrobium sp.
ATTTTTCGCAATACTTTTCGACGAAGTTATTGATGCGCTGCAAGCTTTCTTCGCTGACAGTCTTATTACTCATTCGTTGATGACCTTTCTGTGAATCAGTACCGCGACCGGTAGGAAGCGAGTGTTAGCGATCAACCGCTTGCTACCGCGCGCGGTACTGACTGAAATAAAATCGCGCGCGCCGGTAGCAATTCCCTGCGCGCGCGATACTCTACCAAGCGAATGTGATTTGGGCTAGCGTCCGCCTCCTCGCCGAGCAGCGCCCTTGTCCCCAACCTGTTCGCGTTCCTTGTTCAGTTCCACCATATCTACACTGCTGCTGACATCGCCCAGCAGATGTTTGCAGAAGTAATCCGCCCGCAACCAGAAGAAGTAGTTCGTCGCGTCAGCGTACCCATGCCGTTTGCCTGGAATGATGAAAAAGTCGAACCGCTTGTTCGCTTTGATCAACGCATCCGCCATGCGGAAGGTGTTTGCCGGATGCACGTTGTCATCAATGTCTCCGGTCACCAGCATCAATTTCCCTTTCAGGTTCTTGGCCAGATCGGAGTTCTTTTCGATGGTGTATTCGTATTTCACCTTGCCGTCTTTGTCTGTGACTTCTTTGACGCCGTGATGTTTTTCGCTCCACCAGCGATTGTAAATGTTGTTTTCGTGATTGCCCGAAGACGACACCGCGACTTTGAAAAAGTCCGGGTAAACCAGCATCGCCGCCGTTGACATAAAGCCTCCGCCCGAATGGCCGAAGATGCCTACGCGATCAATGTCAATGAAAGCGTGGCGGCGCGACAGTTGTTCAATCGCCGCTTTCTTGTCGGCCAGTCCGTAATCGCGCAAGTTGCCGTAGCCGTAATTGTGATACCACTTCGAGCGCGAAGGATGGCCACCGCGATTGCCGACTTCGATAACGATGAAGCCGAATTGCGCCAGCGCAATTCGGTCATTGCGCGGCGTGAAGGTTTTGGTCACGCTTTCGGTCTGTGGACCAGGATACACATACGCAATGATCGGATACTTTTTCTTTTCGTCGAAATCAAAGGGCTTGTACATCACACCGTACAGGTCCGTGACGCCGTCGTCGGCTTTGACTTTGAACGGTTCGGGGAATTTGAACCCGGCTTCGTTCATTGCCGTCAGGTCGGTTTTTTCCAACTCCATGACTTTGTTGCCCAGACTGTCACACAAGATCGAATCGGGCGCGGTGTTGATGCGTGAAGAATTATCAACGAAGTATTTACCGGAATCCGAGGTCGCGGCTGCATGCGAAGTATCGCCTGGGTTCAGCAACTTTGTCCCCGCGCCGCTGAAATTGACGCTGTATGTGTGCAGGTAATACGGGTCTTCGCCCGGTTCGCGGCCATTGGCATTGAAATACAAAGTCCGCGTTTTTTCGTCTACAGCTTCGATGCTGTCGCTGTAAAACTCGCCGGACGTGATCTGGTTTTTCAACGCGCCATCGGCTCCAAACAGGTAGTAATGTCCCCAGCCGTCGCGCTCCGACCAGTGAATCAATTCCTGTCCGTTGCCAATCAGCACCAGCGGTTTGATTTCAACGTACGTGTTCAGCCGCTCTTCGATCAGGGTTTTGACTTCGCCGGTCGTGGTGTCGGCAACGCAAACGTCAATCTTTTTCAGATCGCGACTGGTGCGATTGAAATAAAGTTTGTCCGAACCATCGGCCAGCCATTTCGGTTCTACGCCGCCGCCTTGCGGTCCACCGCCTTGCTGTTGCTGCTGTTGGTCTTGTTCGCCGCTGCGATCTACCTGAATGAACCGCGCTCGCTCGCGCTCCGCGTTTGTGGGAACGGCGGTGTAAACGCCAACCTGTTGATCGGGAAAGCGGTCTTCCTTGATCTTAACGCGAGCCTTGCTGGCAATGTCGAACACCTCCAGATCGGCTTGCGGCTGATTGGCTTCACCGGGCATGCCGTACCGGTAAGATTCCAGCGTCGGTCGCGGATTTGAAAGCGAATTGATCACCCACAAATCAGCCACTTTGCGCTGGTCGTTGCGAAGCACGGAAAATTTCTTGGAATCTTTCGACCAGAAAACGGCAATCGCTGGAGTGCGCGGTGTTTTGTTTTTGTCGCTGAACCGATAGGCACCCTTTTCTTCTTCGCGCAATCGCCGGGCGTAGCTGTAATTTTCTTCGCCATCGGTTGTGATCTGGGTTTCGACAATGGTCGTGTCGTCTTCTTTCTTCAGCGCCTTGGCGTAATTTTCGGCGTCCATCATGAACAGGTTCTGGCCACGCGCGAACACGATTGTCTTTTCGTCCGGCGAAACAGCAGCCCAACGCGTTTTGCGCGGCGGTTGGTAATCCGGCAGCAAACTGAGTTTTGCCGTCGCCAAATCCCATTCAAAATAAATGGTGCGATTCGGAGAAACCGGCGGCGTTTGCCCTGCGCCTTGTGCGCCTCGCTGCTGCGGATCGTCATCAGCTTCACCGGCATCTTCGGCATCCGGTTCATCTTCGGGATTGCCCTGTCCCTGGCCGGCACCCGCTACCGCCTGCTCTTCCTTTTTCAGACCAGGAATTTCAGCTTCGCGCGGAACGCTGATGTCGAACTGAAACGCCGAATCTTTTTTGACCATCCGAACTGTGGTGATCGGCAGATGCTGGGCGTCATAAGGAATGCGCGTAACGTTGGTCAGTTGCGCAGCCATCTTGGCGTTGTCGAACAGGGGAGCTTTGGATTTTTTCAGCGGATCAACCAGGTAAAACCTCCTGCCCTGCCCGGTTTCGTAGCTGTACCAGAACTTGTCGCCGGTTTCCAGCCAGTGCGGCGTGACGGCGGTATCGAAAACCATCTTGCCAACTTTTTGCGCCGTCCAGCGCGAAGCCAAATCGTAATTGGCTTTCTGAACGCGATTGTCCGATTCGGCCTTTTTGTCCTGAGCAAACGTGGCTGCTGGGGCGAGCACCAAACCGAAACAAATCACCAAAACAACGAATTGTTTGAACTTAGGGTGAAGCTGACAGAAATGAGCCTGCATACCTTGAAGCCTCCTGATGAAGATTGAGTTTTTTTGCGGGTTGAACTGCGCACGATGGCGCGTCATCGGCAATGACGCCGCCATTCATCAGCCGGTTACGACATCACAACCGAAGCGGAAAGAAAGTTCCCGTACCGATTTGCGGCTGACGCCAAGTCCCTGGTTTCGGCTTTGCCAGCTTTGGTGAAGAAGGTTGGCGTAATGATGGCTTTATCTTTTTTGAGTTCCCGCTTCCAGATGCCAACAACCTGCCCGTTGATCACAATAATGGGGTTGAAAATCCCGTTCCCTGTGCTGGCGCGTTTTGCGTTTTCCGGGCTGAGCACCGCGCTACGATCTTTGTAAGCGACTGTGTATTCGTCATAAGAAGGCAACAAATATGTGGACGGCAATTTATCTTTGGAAGATTTGGCTGCGGAACCGAAAGGCGCAAGCCAATAGGTTTGACCGCCTAGGGTTTCCTGTACCAAATTTGATTTTGCCAGTTCAATCGCGGCTTTCGCCTCTGCAACGGTCAGTCCGGACCACCAGATAAAATCCTGCAAGCTGGCCGGGCCGTGACTGGTGAAATAGCGCCGCGCAAGTTCGCCCAAGGCTTCTTCCGTGGATTTCGGCGTTGCCTCCGGAACCCATTCCTCGAAAAGCCTGAACGTGGGATGTTTGCCTTCGCGCGCGCCAAAACAGAGCAATTTGGTCATCGAAAGCAGACACGCGATGTGTAATCCACGCCCGCCGGTTGTCACAATCTTCGCCGATTCCAGCACCTGATACATCGCGTTGCGCGAAAGCTGTTTGCCGCCTTGCAATGCGCGGACAAGCGATTTTTCAGCGCGAGTAAAAACCGTCCGATCCAGTTCGTAATCTTTTTGCAGCCGAGGCAGAAATCGTTTGGCAACGCGCGTCGCCAACAAATCCATCATCCAGTGAGCATCTCCCGCCGCCACAAAATGCAAAGTTCCGCGCATCGGCCAGGTGCGAATGATCTCTCCATCGGAAATTGCCTGTTCAACTAGCGACTCCGTGGGGGTAAGTTCTACAGGCATTCGCAAGCCAATGGCCCACAACGCGCCAGGAAAATCCTGCGCTTGAACAGCGCCAAGCCAGGCGACGACATCGCCTGGCTTGGCAAATTTTGACTCTGCAATAAGTTGGTTCTGCAAGCGCAGACGCGCGATGTCCGAACTTTTCATCATTGGGCAGAAATGTTGCGTCAACTTTAGGGGGGACGTTATGGCTTCCTGGTCGCCTTCAGTGTTCCCTGATCCACTTCATTCCCGTCGGCTTTAATGCGAACGGAATATGTGCCTGTTAACGCGGAACTGTCAGCACTCACTACAAGCGTGATTTCCGCTTCTCCTTGTGGGTCCTGCAGCTTCAGCGTGGCTTTGCCGTCTGCAAACACCGCTGAACTGAATAGGACGGTATAGCTATCTCCGCCATCAGGTTTGGGCGTAATGCTGCCGCCCAGTTTCCCGTCGGCGCTCTTGGTGATTGTCATTTCAAATGACCCTGTGCTGCCTCCGGTCCAGGTTCCCACCCAAGTGCCGAGCAGATTCTTTTCGCTGGCAGCCTGTCGGGCTTCAACCAGACCCATAAAACAGAAACAGAGCAACGACAACACCACAAAGAAACTTTTGCGCATAATTTTCTCCTTAAAGTAAACGAAGTGTTCTAAACGTTTAGAGTTCGAGTGTCAGCATGTTTTTCTGCGAACCAGGCTGAAACGGAAACTCTAACCAGCCAATGACTTCATTTACGAACGGTGAAACACAAACGATGCTTTTTTTGAAGGAGAATTTCAGGGTCACCGACTTCAGCAGTTTTCTGTCATTTAGACGCAGCCTGTGCAGCTTTGACAGGTGGCGCTTTCAGATAGCGGCTGGCAAACGTCAGAAATGTCGGCCAATTCGGTCCCGGTGTATGACCGGCGCTGTGCTGGCGAAACGTGATGTCGCCATCCATCAAGCCGGTTTCCATCGGTGGAAACTCCATCGTTCCCATGTCTTTTTTGCCAAGCAGTTTGTAAACCGGCCCTGCATGCGCTCCTGCCAGGAACATGCCTTTGGCGTCTACCCAGCCGTCGCCTTTTTCCACGGAACCTGCGCTGATGAACACGGGACGAGGCGCACATAGCGCAACCAGTTCGTGCGCATCCACCGGCAGGTCGTTGGCTGTCAGCGGCCCGGCGTACTTCATATAGTTTCCTGCCATCCAGTGGTATTCGCTGGGCGCGGCGACGTTTTCGACCATCTCGCCGTAATTGTTGCGGCGATGGATTTTGGCTCCGCCTGCGCCGGAAGAGCTGACAAACGCAATTGCCAAACGCGGCTCATACGCCATCGTGACCAGCGTCGCCTTGCCGTAACGCGAATGCCCTTCCAGGCCAATCATTTTGGCGTTCACGAATTTGTCAGTTTCAAAGTAATCCAGCGCGCGGCTTGCGCCCCAAGCCCAGGCGCGAAGCGCTCCCCAATCGTCGGCTTTGCGCGGCTGGCCTTTGTTGACCAAACCGATGATGCCTGCCGTCAAACCAGCGCCGTTGTCGGCTTGAATGCTGCCGGGAACCAGCGTCGCGTAACCCCAGCCTTTCGCCAGCACTTGCTGTTGCCAAGGGGGCAACGCTCCAGCAGCAGGCGCAGTCGGCACTGGCGCTCCCGGACGCGGGCCGATAAAGCCGAATTCCATAATTACCGGCACCGGGCCAGTCGCATTGGCTGGAACCGTCAGCATCAATTGGATGTTTACCGTCACTGCCGGATAAGACGAATTGTCTACGTGGCCGACAAGCTGTTTGGTGACAACCGGCGTGTCGTACTTGGTTTCGTTTGTGGTGCTGGTCACTTCCCAGGTTACTTTGGGAGTCACTTTCGGCGCGCGACCATACATTTCTCGGTCGAAGTCTTCGACAATTTCGGCGCGCCGCTGATTCCACCACACCTTGGCCGAAGTGACTTTTTTGCCATTCTTCAACGTCAGCGGGTCAGGCAACGGAGAATACGGCTTCACTTTCGATTCATCGTAATTGGCGAAATTCGGAGCATCTTTGTTACTGCCATTTGCGCCGGGCCGTAATTCTTTGATGTTCAGCAACTCCATCATCCGCTTGTGATCTTCGCGGGTGGCAGCTTGTTGGGCTTGTTGCTGTGCCTGTTGTTCCGGTGTCAGTTGGCGTTGCGGCTGCTGCGCGAACAGCAATCCGCTGGCCAGAATAGGAAGTAGCATGAGGGCGGTCATCAATCCGAGCGAACGTTTCATGATTTGACTCCGTTGTTTTTTAGAAATCTGCTGCATTCCGGTTCCGGCTTCTTCGCACAAGTCTGTTGTTTACCTGATCCTAAGTTTGTTTGAAACGGCGTTGAAATTCTTCGTCATCCCAAAAAACCTCTAAATCATTTTCATCCGCCGGTTTCTTTTCGTCTTTATTCCCTAAGTAATTCATCCAATATTTTGCAAGAGCCCGATTGCTTTGGAGAGCCTTGTCAATTGCGTCGAAAGCCTTCTGCTTCGTCTCCAGGTGAGTCTCAGAAGTTATGTTTTCGCTTTTTTCCCAGGCATATTGTTGGCCGTATGCCGCTGCCAATCTGATCCAGAACATCACCTGGGTTGGTTCTTCCCACTTGCGTATAAACCCTTGCGCTTTCTCGATTGCGTCACGAAATCCTTGTGGTGGTTCGCGATAAAGATCGTCGTGCATGTTTCTTAGCACTTCGTTGAGTTCCTTGGCGCTTTCAAGCAATTGTTCCGCCTCTTGCTTTCTCACTTCTGCTTCCTGACTGACCTGTTCTGCTTTTAGCTGCTTCACCTCAGCTTCCTGGCTGACCTGCTCTGCTTTTAGCTGCTTCACCTCAGCTTCCTGGCTGACCTGCTCTGCTTTTTCCGCCTTTATGATTTTCTCAAAAAGCTTATCGTCGGCGCTGCGAAACCAGGGAGCAAACACGATGCGCGTCCAAAGATAGCCGAGCAGAAAGCCGGAAGTTGCAGCATAGAGAAGCACCGCCATAACGAATCCCGTATGCTGTTCACCGCCCGGTAGCCCACTACCCAAGGCCTGAGCGGCCTGCCGGATCTTGCCAGGAATTTGCTGAAGCTGGGTAAGTCCCACTCCAACAAGAATTTTGGTTAACCAGTCGGAAATTTGCTCCAGACTTGTGTTTATTTTATAGCCGACTTGCGCACGCTCTAATGGCACCGTTCCCGCTCCAGCCGTTATTTCCTCCTTGCGGGGATCGGTAATCGGAACTCCAAAAAGAAATCCCAGAAGCATTCCGAGCAGCCCGAAGGCACCACCGATTAGCGTGCTAAGAGATACAACCCGCATATAGGCAGACCAGCTGGTTGTATCCAATGAATAGACTGCGATGCTAATAATGCCGAGCGCAATCACCACGAGGGTTCCAAGACCGAGCCTTCTCAGGTCTTCTGTAACGACCACAATTGGCGTTGAGTCTTTTGCAGTACTGATCGCCCTTCCTTTTTCTTCATCCGATGTCACTTCGAAATTATTGGCTGTCATTTCTTTATCCCCTTGGTTATGGACCCGTTGCCATGCACAGTAAACCAAAAGCCGAGGTTACTGGTTATTGGATATCGTAAGAAATCATTCCGATTCGGCGCAATCTTACGCCAGGCCCTTCAAAAAAACAGCCCGCGAGGTGCGGGCTTGCGAAATGAATCTCTAGGTTGTTACCGGCTCAGGGTTTGGCGTCCCGTTCTTTCAGCCGGGCGATGGATTCGTAAATGTCTGTGACCGGTTCTTCTTCGCAGCGTGGAAAAACCAGGCGCAACAACAACGGAGTCACCATGGTCGTCACCAGCACCATAATCACCATAATCGAAAAAATTTCCTGATTGATGATGCCGCTGGCCAAACCGACTCCGGCAACGATCAATCCGACTTCGCCGCGGGAGATCATGCCGATGCCGACGCGCAAGGCTTCCTGGCGATTGAACCCACATAGCAAGGCCGGAATAGAACAACCAAGGACTTTGCCTGCAATGGCGACAAACAGAATCACAGCCATCAGCCACAATTGGGAGGAATTGCCAAACAAGGAACGGCCGTTGGCTTCCAGGCCAATGGAGATGAAAAATACAGGAACCAAAATGCTGTACGTTAACGGCTGAATGCCTTCGTCAATCTGGCGCTTGAAACTGGTTTGGGCGAACAAAACCCCAGCAATGTACGAACCAGTGATCGCTGCAACCTGGCCCAAATATTGCGCCAACAAGGCATAAATCAAAGCGGTTCCAACCGTGGCGGCCAGCAACGCCTGACTGGCCGGAACCCGGCTGGCGAATTGCAGCAAGCGATCAAAGTACCGATGACCAAACCAGATCGAAGCCGCAAAGAACGCCGCCATCAGCACAAAGATCAACACAATTTCCATCACTTTGTTGCCGCCGAACAATGAATTTGAAATCAGGCTTGGCAGCGTCAATTCGGTTGTGCCAGCGACTCCAACAGCGGAAAACGCGATAACAAACGACAGAACGATGATACCCATCACGTCGTCAATTACGGCCGCGCCCAGAATCGTCGAGCCTTCTTTTGATCGAAGCTGTTTCAGTTCCATCAACGTTTGCGCGGAAATTGAAACGCTGGTTGCGGTCATCACGGTGCCGATGAAAATCGCTTCGCGCCAGCCGAAGCCAAAAAACCGTGCGGCAATCACGCCCCCAAACATCGGCAAAATTACTCCGCCAGCCGCCGCCCAAAATGCCACGCGACCAACGCGCTTCATTCCCTCTAAATCAGTTTCCAATCCGGCGACAAACATCAACAGAATGACGCCGATTTCGGAAAAATCTTTGACCGTCAGTTCCATCGTTTCTGCCGATCCCGTAAACGGCCACAAATGGAGCAGGTCAATAACGGTCGGCCCCAGCACCAACCCAATCAGGATTTCGCCAAAGACAGCAGGTTGGCCAAAACGAATGCTGAGCGCACCAGCAGCTTTAGCAGCAAAGATGATAATGCTTAACAGAAGGAGTAATTGAAGAAGATGCGGCATGACGGAATTCTGACATCAGTTCCCATTTTTTACAGCAGAAGAAATCTGGTGCATACTTCGCGCCGAAGAAAAAAATAGCGGTGAGCCTTTCGGCCCACCGCGTCAAAGAGTCCATCAACTAAGCACCAGCTACGGAAGTAAATCGTATAAAGACGTTAGAAAAAGTAGCGGTGAACCTTTCGGCTCACCGCCTCAAAGAGTCCATCAACTA
>CAZMXG010000256.1:0-9184 GCA_964570175.1 uncultured Heliomicrobium sp.
ATCGCATCGGCGCCACCCTGTGGCAGCAACCGCAAAAATACATCGCGCATTCCGCCATTATGTTCGCCGACCGCATCAAAACCCCGTTGCTGCTGATGACCGGCGAACAGGATCACAACGTGCCCGCGCGTCAGGCAATGGAGATGTATTACGCGCTCCGCCGCCTGGGCAAAGAAGTCGCCTGGGTCAGTTACACGAACGGTGGCCACGGCATGCCGACTTCGACCATCGAAGAAGTGAAGGATTACCACCAGCGCATCGTCAATTGGTACAACGACCATCTGAAAGGCGATTTGAAGAAGAAAGGCGAAGAAGCGAAAGCTGAGAGCGGGCAGCAGTAAGAAGGAAGTTCTCATGATGAAAGACCATGGCTTATTTGATTGTTTATTCTGACGCAAGCTATAACCAGCCAACCGAGAAGCATCCCACTCAACCTCTTTTGCATACGATAGGTGCTTACGTTGCGACGGACACTGATTGGCGACGATTTCGAAAGGAATGGAGAGGCGAGCTAGCGAAGAAGAAACACAGCTATTTTCACATGACAGATTTTGAGTATGCCCAAAATGCCGCTATTACGGGAAGGCCTCTTAAGGATTCGGATCCATATTATGGTTGGCGTCGAGAGGATTACGTCCCTTTCCTGAAGCGGTTACATGGAGTCATTAACCGAAAGCGACGTGATGGATCGTTTCGAATGAATGCCTTTATTGCTAGCCTTGTTAAGCCAGATTTCGATAAAACTGTTCCCCAAGAACTGAAAGATGATCCTGGCTGCTGCAGTCATTACATTTTTAATGTTGTAAATGTTATGGAGCAAATTGCTCAGTGGGCGGATAGTAATAACTATCACGGCCCCATCCATTATGTTTTTGCAGGTGGTGATGATGGAGCACCGAGAAATTTAGAAAACTGGTTCGATTACTGCTTTAAGAGTAAGACTGCGACGAAAAAGTTCCGGCTGAGCAACATTCACTCGAGCAAAGGATATGAAATTGAATGGATGAAGTTTGAACCGGGGCTACAAGCGGCAGACATATCAGCTTATGAATTCAACAAACTGGCAATCAAGGGAGCCGAAAGAGGCAACTTTGAAATAGACGAAATTGAATTACGAAAATCCTTGATTAACCTTTGTCGAACTTCTCATCGTGGAGGCCTGCTAACCGAAAAAGAGTTGGTTAAAGCCTTTTCTCAGATGATTGAGTTCAAGAAGAAGCATGGTTCTGGATTTATAGATTAACTTGGCTCAGATGGAAAAGGTTCCGACCAAAATGATGGCTGTTGACGATCAGCAGGGGCAAATGAGCACAGATGCAGGCACAACAACCTCCCTCACATAATCGCTCGCGCCGATGCTGTCGGTTCCGCAATGGCGCGCGCGGTGAAGTTCTACAAGTCGGCCTTCGGGGCGATTGAGGTCTACCGGAAAGAAGACCCGGGCGGTTCGGTGGTGGATGCCATCCGCTGGCGTCGTAGCTTACTGTTCCTGGCTGGTGGGCGCGGTCAACAAATCCTGCTCAACCTCCTCAATCAAAAATGGCAAATTGGGCGGCGTAAAACTCAAGCCCGGTGCAGGCAGGCGATGATGTTTGATGTCGGGTGGAACGTGTTTATGATGCGGATGAGTGCTGACAAGCGTGGGATCGTCGGGATGTGGCTGAGAATCGTACCAGTAAAGTTTTTCCGCGCCGCGCCAGACTTCGTAGCCGTAGCTGATGATCTTCAACACATCAGCGTCAAGCATTAGCCTTTCAACAACGCCTAAGCGCACGCCACCAGAGAAGGCAATTTCACCTCTGACGGTTGCCGTCGCCGCTCCACGCCGCGCAACAACTAACGTTGAGTAACCAATCGTTGGGAATTGCCGCTGCAAGCCATAGATGAAGGCTTCGTATTCAGCTAGCGAGTTCAAGGGGTTCACGGCGGGCAGATCGGTTGATAAGTTCGGCAAGTGTGGTTTGCGCGGTCAGGTTGCGAATCATTTCTCGGTACTGTTCGCGGCGATGCAGCCAGATTTCATAAGCGCCAGCCCAATCGCTCCAATCCAGCACCCAGGCATCCTCTGCCGGCTCCTCTCCTGACTGATAAGCCTCATAAAACGTCTCGGAGAGAACGCCGTACTTGCGTTCGTAATTCTCCAAATCGCTTTCGAGGGCGTGAATGTCTCGCACCACTTCATCAATTTTCATTGGCTAACTCCTGTCAATGGGAAGCTTCGAACGATGTAATTATATGATTCGTTAAGTTAAACGGCCAAATGGCGCGAGCGGTGGAGTTGTACAAGTCGGTATTCGGGGCGGTTGAGGTCTACCGGATGGAAGACCCTGGCGGTTCGGTGGTGGCTCGGCTGTCCATTGAAGGCGCAGAGTTTTGGGTGGCAAACGAATCGCCGGAGCATCAAAATTTCAGTCCTGAATCGCTGGGCGGTGGCACGGTGCGGATGATCTTGACTGCGCCAGACCCGGATGCGATGGTCGCGCGGGCAGTTGCGGCAGCCGCTCGTGAAGTCACACCAGTGAAAGAAGACTACGGTTGGCGCTTGGGCCGCCTCGTTGATCTCTTCGGCCATCATTGGGAGATCGGCCATCCGTTGACATCGTAATTCATTCTCTTCGCCGCATCGCGGCGGTTGAATTTAGCCCAGTACTTCAGTGCTGGGTAGGCGAGCAAAAGAGGTTCGCGTCACGTCGTGACGCCTGAAAACCACGCAGCAATGGCATCAAATTCAATCGTCGCTACGCGACGAGAACGATTGGGGAACGGCTTCCCGGCGTTGAAACGGCCGGGCTAAACTCAACCACCGCGATGGGGCGTGGCTACGAACTATTTTCCGATCAGCTTTGATATTCGATTTTCGAGCCGCACTCCTTGCAGAACTTCGGCTTGCCCTCCAATTCTAATCCGCAGGCTTTGCAGTGCAATTTGGCATTCATTGGCTGGCCGCATTCCGGGCAGAATTTGCTGTTGGACACCGTTCCGCAACTGGCGCATGAAGCGCCGACAATCGAAGGCGCGTTGGCGGCGTCCACCACAGGGTTGACGGACTGGCGGCTAGGTGCGGAATGCACGGCTCCGGCGCTCATATCAATTTGCGAAGCGTAGTCGGTTTGCTGTGCGCGGTCATACAATTGCTGGCGCGCGGCGGTTGCTTTGGCTTCGGCGTGGCTGGCGGCGAATTCTTCTTCGTAATTGGGCGCGCAGCCTTCACATAGCCCGGCACCTGCATTCCAGCAGACTTCCGGGCAGACCCATTTGCCGCAGCGCGTGCATTGGTGAAAGTGCTGTTTGGCTTCTTCGACGGCGACGGCAAAAGCGTCATCATGTTGTTTGCCGCCGACGGCGCGTTGAATGTCATATGCGCTATTGCCCGCGTTGGAAAGGATTCCGCCGAAAATATTGCCCGCAGCGCGAAGCAGGTCGCCCGCAACGCCCGTCACCGAAGTCTGGAAGCGCGACATAAATCCGTTGCCGCATTTGTCGCAATGAAATTTGAATTGATAGCCACGATCTGTGGAAAGATCGTCGTAATTCGCCGTAAATCGAATGAGTGCCACGTTTGATTGCTCCTTTTTGTCGTTGAGCGGGGGACGGTTGGAATCTGGCGCGCATCATAACTGCACGTCACAAGCTGCGGCAAGAAATCTTTACCGAGCCTCAGAATCGTCGCTTTCGTCATAATCCAAGAATTGTGTTGACCCGCCTGAAGCCGCTTCTCTATACTCACCATTATCAAAGGTAGTAAAAACAACTAGCCAAACTCATCAACGACGCTCTCACTCGTTGCTGAATTATGATTGAGAGGATCGTGCGGAGATCTTCACTGGGTTATCCGCCATCTATCTGCAAAGCTTTTATCGTTGCTCCGCTCGCCACTTTTTGTGGAAGCCCCGTCTCTTCCTGGTACGAGCGAAACCCCAGACATGGTGCCTCGTTACGTTGACCCCGCTGTCGGTTCTAAAGTCCTCAACCGGCCGCAAAATAGAGGAGACTTTTATTTATGCGACCCTCACGCATGTTCCCACACGTGTTTTCTTTCC
This sequence comes from uncultured Heliomicrobium sp., assembly GCA_964570175.1. Lineage (GTDB taxonomy): Bacteria > Acidobacteriota > Blastocatellia > RBC074 > RBC074 > RBC074. Next base: position 4,041 of record CAZMXG010000256.1, read on the forward strand.
TGGTTTTGTGCCTGTTATTCCTTGCTTTGGCTGTTTCCAGCAAAGCCGCAGACCCCGGATTGCTGATTCCGGCGAATTCGCCTGTCAGCGATCAAAAAGCGGGTTCGATTCTGGTTTATAACGTTTACACTTCCAGCATCACCAGTTTTCTGTCTCAAAACTCGCGGATTTCCATCACGAACACGCACGACTTTCTTCCCGTCAGCATTCACTTGTTTTTTGTGGATGGAGTCAGTTGTTCGGTCGCGGATTCCTATGCCTGTTTAACGCAGAACCAGACAATCAGCTTTCTTGCTTCAGACCTTGATCCAGGAATCACTGGCTATCTAATAGTTGTCGCGGTTGACAACCGGGGCTGTCCCGTAAGCCATAACTACCTGATTGGTGATGCGTTTACAAAATTTGCCTCTGGTCACGCCGGTAATTTGGCAGCGGTGGCGTTGGCTGCTCAGTTTACGATTTTCACTGGTTGCAATGCCTCATCATCAACGGCGGCTTTGGTTTTCGATGGAATCGCCACGCCAAACAGCTACAACTTTTTGCCGCGAACAGTGGCAGCTAGCTCTATTCCGGATCGCGCGACGGGCAACGATACCTTGTTGATTTTGAACCGCATCGGCGGAAATTTGGGAACGGGCATTGGTGGATTGGGAAGTCTTGCGGGATTGTTATTTGACGATGGAGAAAACGTATTCAGTTTTACGTTTTCCAGTGGCACTTGCCAGTTTCGCAGTTCGTTGACGAACAACTTCCCGCGCACGGCTCCGCGCTTTGAAACCATTTTGACAGCAGGTCGCACCGGTTGGATGAAACTGTCTGCCGACTCCGCGACCATCGGTTTGATGGGCGCGACATTCAATTACAACCCCAACAACACGGCATTGGCTACGGCATTCAATGGAAGCCATAATTTGCATGTGCTGACGCTGAACAACACTGGACCGTCGGTCAGTCTGACGATTCCCGTCTTTCCACCATCATGTTAAGGCAGGCGCTCCATCTTTACCTGGGTGATGCGGCGGCTGGCAACGCGTTCGACAGTGAAGCGGGAACCGTCGTGTTCGACTGCGTCGCCCTGATTCAGCAAACGCCCGGCTTCGGCAATCAGGAAGCCGGCGACGGTTGTGTAATCGTCGGATTCGGGCAAGCTCAAATTGAATTTGCGATTGGCTTCGCGGACGGACAAGCCTGCGTCCAGGCTCAACCCGTTTTCGCTGCCTTGCGCGGTGGTTTCTGCCTCTGTTTCGTCGTGTTCATCTTCAATTTCGCCGACGATTTCTTCCAGCAAATCTTCCAGTGTCAAAATGCCTTCGACCCCAGCATGCTCATCAACGATGATGGCCAGATGCACGCGGTCGCGTTGCATTCGGCTGAGCACATTCCCAAGCCGCGCTGAATCGGGAATGAAAACTGGCGGGTGCAGGATTTCTTTCAGGTCAAATTCGTCCTGGCGTAGCATAAACCCCATCACATCTTTGCTGTGAACAATGCCGATCATATTGTCGAACTTTTCTTGATAAACAGGCAGTCGCGAATAACCGGAGATTTGAAACTGATTGACGACTTCGACAAATCCGGAATTTATGTCCAAGGCAACAACTTTTGTTCGCGGAATCATGATTTCCTGAGCCGTCAGGTCTGAAAAGTCAAAAACGTTTTGAATCAAGTCTTTTTCGTCGCTTTCCAAATGACCTGATTCGTGGCTGGCGCTGACAATCTGTCGCAGCTCTTCCTCTGTGTAAGCAGCGTGATGACCCAATTCGGTCTTGATGCCGAATGCGCGAAGAAGCTGAACGCCGGAAACGTTGATGATCCAGATCAAGGGCTTGAAGGTCTTGTAAAAGATTTCTACCGGGCGAGCCACTGTCAGAGCAATGCGCTCGGCGAACTCTATCGCCATGGCTTTGGGCGCAAATTCTCCAAGCACAATATGAAAGTAGGTGATGATGGAAAATGCCAGGACGGCCGAAATTGAATGAGCTGCAACAATTGCAACGTTTGGCGGCAAATGTTGCATCAGAAATGGCTCGAATAAATGCTCAAGCGTTGATTCGCCAACCCATCCCAGTGCTAGGCTTGCCAGCGTAATGCCAAATTGTGTTGCGGAAATAATGGCGTCAAGTTGATTAAGCGCCCGAAGAACAGCTTGAGCGCTACGCTTACCGGATTTCGCCAGCGATTCAATGCGCGGGCGACGCACACGAATCAATGCAAACTCTACAGCGACGAAAAAGCCGTTTGCCAGGATCAGCAAAAAAACAACGAAGATTTTGAATAAGGGCCAAACCATACGCGGAGAGCCACAAAGTGTGGCGCACAATTATAACGGAGTCGCTCCATTCAGGCTAAGCAAGCGGCAAAATTCGATTGCGCGATTTTCTGCCCAGGCGCGATCTTCGTCAGGTTGCCGCCGACCGCAAAACGCCATATGGCCGCCACGTTCCGTCGCCAGTAATCGCACCATCGGGTTGGAATGTATGCGTTGATCTGTAAACGGTTCGAATGGAATAAACGGATCGTCCTTGGCATGAATCAATAATGTTGGCATGCGTATATCCGGAATAAAGGGCAGGGAACTGGCTTGGTTGTAATAATCCAGCGCGTTGCGGAATCCGTTGTAAGGCTGCATCGCATCATCCCAATCCCATAAATGTTTGACGCCCGCCAGCCGTCCTAAATCAAAAGCGCCAGGAAAATGTTTTTCCTTTTCACGCAAGGTTCTGTGCAGGCTGCGCAAAAAACGAATTTCGTAAATCCAGTTTTCAGGCTGGGCAATCGAACGCGAACAGTTTTCCAAATCAATCGGCGGGCTAATGGCACAAATTCCGCGAAGCTGGGGCGGCGCGTTGTCGCTTAATTCTCCGGCGAACTTCAGCGACTGATTTCCTCCCATGGAAAAACCGATCAAGAACAATTGATGCAAACCATCCACTTCAATTAACTCTCGCGTGACGTGATGCAAATCCACCGTTAAACCCGAATGGTAGAGCTTCGGTGACAAATGCAGCGTTCCTCCACAGCCGCGAACGTTATACCGCAGCACGTTGAAACCTGCGGCGAATGCTTTGCTGGCAGTGCCCAGCACATAGTTGGCATCAGCCGAACCTTCCAAGCCGTGAATGATCAAAATTGTGGGGTGATGTAATCGGTTGGCTTGCCAATGGCAATACGCGACAACGCGAGTGTGCGCTTCGGTTTGAAATTCGCGCCGCTCAAACGGATGCTCTAAAATTGAAAACCGCCGAGGGCGCTTGGTACCGATGATTGTCATCAAGTGGCGATTGCTGAGCATTGGGGCGGATCTGAAAGTCTGAAGGCCGATTTGCGCAGTAATCTCAGTAAGCGAGCCTGGCAAAAGTGATTGGATGGAAGGCGTCAAAATAGTTTCAGTATGCATGTTTGCTTAATTAAAATTCGGTTTGTGGCCAAACTTGCTTTCGATAACCGGTTGCGGGATTATGCCCTTTCAGTTCATTTGAACAAAATTCGCCTGGAAGCGTACGTTCCCGTTGGAAGTTCAAGGTTTCAGACTAATTCGACATTGCAAGAAATCGAGGTGCAATTATGCAGCAAGCCTGCTCACGTTGTGGATACACATCAGATCGTCCGGCGCGATTTTGCCGCCAATGCGGCTCTCAGCTTTTTGCTGAAACTGATGTGACTTCGGCAACGACCCGGAACTATTCTCAACAGAATTACGCCCAACCGCCGACGCAATTTGCCGAACAACAACCTGCTGATTACGCGCCAGGATTTTCCGCCGCCAGTTATTCTCCCGGGACTTGGGCTGATCAAACTCCAAACACCTCGCGCCTTTATCAAGCGCCTCAATATCAGGTTCCCGCGGTTGACCAAAAGAAGAATTTCAGTTGGGGCAAGTGGATTTTTCTCAGCTTTTTGACGTTTCTTTTGTTAAGTATTATGGCTGGCGGGGCATTGATTTGGTGGGGCAAAGAAGCAGTTCAACGGGCGATCCGTGAAGGAAACGCTTCTCAGCCCGTTGTTGCTGCTGATCCGTCAATTCCTGGGGTTCCTCTTCCTCCGGAGGCTCCTCCAGCCCCTCAAGCAGTAGCTGTCAGCTTGGAGAGTTTGAAATATCCTGGTTCAACAGTGGTCGAATCTACAAAAGCTCCGTTTACTGAAAATCTTAGTTTTACTACAAGCGATGACCCGGAAACCGTAAAGCAGTTTTATGACAAGAAGTTCCGAGAGCTATTCAAAAACTCTGACACGAACATACAAACTCAGGATGAAGAAAAATATGTTTACGTGTCCTTGTCTCAGCCCATGATAACCATCGAGATTGAGCCAGACCGCAAGGACGATGGGAAAACGCGTATTTCCATCCACAAAGTGAGCGCTCCAATTCCGAAGTTTGCGCTTCCGAAAGAGCTTCGACGCAATTAAGTTCTGTTACCAGCAAAAAAATATAAAGGCGCGTTGACACATTTACAGAGCGTCCGCTACATTGGCTCTGCTTGTAAGTGCAACGCGCAATTTATTTTTCGAAGGTTTAACGCCACACCCATGTCGTTCAAAAGCATGCCTCAACCGGCTTCCGAAATTCCCGACAAACTTTTCTACAAGATCGGAGAGGTTTGCGACATTGTCGGTGTGCAAGCACATGTCTTGCGGTATTGGGAAACAGAATTTCCCATGCTGCAACCTCAGAAAAACCCTTCGGGCCAACGCACTTATCGCCGCCGCGACGTGGAAATGGCAATGCGAATCAAACAACTTCTTTACGAAGAAGGGTTCACCATCGCTGGCGCGAAACGAAAATTGACGACGGAAAGTAGAGGCAGCTCAACAAAACTCAAGATTGTTCCGCCCGGAGCCACGGCAAGCGATTTTGCCAGTGACTCTGCGGGTGATTCCGGAGGTTCTCCGCCAACAGAACCCCCACTTCCTCCTTCCAGCACTCCTAGCTCACGCTTATCGCGCGACACCTTAAAGCGATTGAGACTGATGGCAGAGGATTTATTGACAACCCTCAACCGCGATGTTACAACTCCTGACGTTCAAACAAGCCATTCTAAAAACTAGTTTGATACTTCAATTTTCGGGACGTGGCGCAGCCTGGTAGCGCGCTTGCTTGGGGTGCAAGAGGCCGTGGGTTCGAATCCCGCCGTCCCGACTTTTAG
>CAZMXG010000257.1:0-9182 GCA_964570175.1 uncultured Heliomicrobium sp.
CGACAAAGGCTTTGACGGATTCGCCGCGATATTGATCCGGAACGCCAATAACGGCAGCCTCCAGCACAGCCGGATGCGTGAACAACACATCTTCGACCTCGTTCGGATAGACGTTGAAGCCGCTGACGATGATCATGTCCTTTTTGCGTTGAACGATATAAAAGTAACCGTCCTCGTCCATTCGGGCGACGTCGCCAGTGTATAGCCATCCATCGCGCAATGCGATGGATGTTTCATCCGGGCGATTCCAGTACCCTTTCATGATTTGCGGCCCGCGGATACAAAGCTCGCCTTCCTGTCCAAGCGGAACTTCCTGTGTTCCGGTTTCCAGGTCAACAATCTTCGCTTCGGTGGCTGGATACGTCAGGCCAATGCTGCCCGGTTTGCGCCTTGCCAGCGTCGGCGTCGAATGCGTCGTCGGCGAAGCTTCCGTCAGCCCGTATCCTTCGTAAAGCATTGCGCCGCTCAATTGTTCAAACTGTTCGATCACTTCCACCGGCAGCGGAGCCGAGCCGCTGTTGAAACGCCGCACATATTCCAAACCGCATGTTTTAATTTCCGGATGGTTTAGCATGGAAATATAAAGCGTTGGCACGCCTGGAAAGAACGTCGGCTTATACGTTTTAATGGCCTGGATCAATGCGTCCGGATCAAACTTCGGAACGGGAATCTGCATAGCGCCATTCCAGGTTCCCAGCAACATCCCTACTGTTTGGCCGTAAATGTGAAAATACGGAATGACCATCAAGTACCGTTCATCTCCGCGCTGCGTCAGTTCTCTGCCCCAAATGTAAGATTGAATGACGTTTGAATAGAGATTGAAATGCGTCAGCATCGCGCCTTTGGGAACGCCAGTCGTTCCGCCAGTGTATTGCAACACGGCAACGTCTTCTTCGGGTGTGATTGCAACGCGCGGCAGCGCTATTGTCGTTTCTTCAATCAGCTTTTTGAACGACAAGGTGCCAGTCGGAATTTGCGGCGCGGTTTCCGGGCGAGCGGAATATTCCTGCAAGCTGGTGACAATTACATTTTCAATTGAAGTGTTGGCTTGAATACCGAGCACAATGGGCGACATCAAATCCAAAACGACGACAGCTTTCATGCCCGAATCTTTGGCGACGGATTCGACTTCGCGCGGCGTGTAAATCGGATTGATATTCGCGACAATTGCTCCCAGTCGGACGATGGCAAAAAAACTGACCAGATACTGTGGGCAGTTCGGCAGCATAATGCCTACGCGATCGCCCTTTGTGACGCCGAGTTCAGCCAAAGCAGTCGCCAGGCGGTCTGTTTGTGTTTTCATTTCGCCAAACGTCAAGAATGCGCCCAGAAACGCTGTCGCCGGTTTGTCGCGATAAGCAACGCTGGCAATTTGCAAAATCTGGTACAGCGGTTGTCGGGGCATGTTGGGTTCAGGGTCAACCCAGAAATCATAATGTTTCAGCCAGGGTTTGGCGGCATAAGGTGAATTGTTGGTTGCGGCATCAGCCATGGGTGTCATCTCTCCGGTTGGGTGTGGAAATTCACTTAATCCGTTTGGCTTCTTCCTGAATAATTTCATCCAAGGCGCCCATAATTTTGGGCAACAAAACTTGATTGGACATCTGCATGGTATCCGCCACCAGCTTTGGCATGACCTGAATTGATTTCTTTCCGGTCGAAGTTCGATAAAACGCCACGATGTCTTTCAATTCCTCTTCAGTAAAGTACTTGTCATACAACTCCAGGCTGACCGTTTCCAGCAACTCAGCGAAATTGATCGCCGTCAGCACTTTCTCCTGAAACCGTTTGAGCATTCGCATGGATGCCGCACTGGACTCGCTCTGCAAGGCTTTTAGCTGAGCCTGCGTCAGTTTGTTGTCCGCCGCTTGTTGCGTCATCAGCATCTCCATGATTTTGGGAAATTCCTGTTCCATCTGAACCATCATGGTCTGGCTGGTAGATTCCGCCAGCTTGGCGGCTTCAGTTACCACCAGCAGTTCCTTGATCAACGCTCGTTTTTGTGGCGAAACAGATGAAACAGAAGCTGGCTTGATTTGCGGTGGAACGCCGTCCTGTCCAAAACCCTGTGCGCACAAGGCGAAGAGAAAAACGATCAGGCCGGTGGTTGAAATAATTGTTTTGAATTTCATGAGTATTCCTTGGTTTGTATCAATGGCCATAGTTGGGGAATCACCTGATTGGCTTTCCCCATTCGATGGAATTTCGCAGAGAAGGTTTGAGAATCTTGCCGCCGGGATTTCGCGGTAGAAGCTCAGATCGGATGATGACGTATTGCGGCACTTTGAAATCGGCCAGATGCTTTCTGGCAAAAGCGATCAAGTCAGCCGCATCAATTTGGTGCCCCGGACGGGGCACGATTACCGCGCCGACCTTTTCACCCATCACTTCGTCTGGGACGCCTATGACCGCAACTTCAAACACCGCCGGATGCGCGGCCAATGCGTTTTCGACTTCGACGCAGTAAACATTTTCGCCACCACGGCAAATCATATCTTTCTTGCGATCAACGATATAAACAAAACCTTCTTCGCTGATCCTAGCCATATCGCCCGTGTGCAGCCAGCCATCAACAAAAGCCGCTTCGGTCGCTTCGGGCTTGTTCCAGTATCCTTTAACCACGTTCGCGCCACGAATCAGCAATTCGCCGACGCCGCTTTCCGCATCAACCTCAAACAATTCCAGATCAACCACCGGAGCGGCAAAGCCTACGGAATCGGCATGATCCCGCGAATACTCGTGCGGCAAAAACGTCGCCACAGACGAAGTTTCTGATAAACCAAAGCCGTTTCCTACGCGAGCATTCGGGAACGCTTCAATCAGTTTACCGACGAGTTCCGGCGCAATTGGCGCTCCGCCGTACGTCAGCCAGCGGACATGGCTGACATCAAACTCTTTGAAGTTCGGTTGACTGATTGCCAGCCAGTGAATCGCCGGAACAGAAGTCACAGAGTTTGTGCGTTCACTGACGATGGCTTTCAAAAATTCCTGCACATTGAATGCAGGCATAATCACAGAAGCGCTGCCGCTGGCGCAGCAACACAAAAACTGAGAGTTGCACCCTGTGACATGAAACAGCGGTACCGAAATCAGCGTGCGGACGCTGCCGTCGGTTGGCAGATTCACCACGCGGACGCAGTTTTCATTGTTCGTCAGAAAGTTGGCGTGCGTGGTAATTGCGCCTTTCGGAAAGCCAGTCGTACCGCTGGTGTAAAAAATGGCAGAGGCTTCTTCACGCTGCCCGTCTTCGACGGCGAAAGGCGAACCATCCGGCAAGGCGTCGCCGGGCTTGAAGGAAAACTTCGATCCGGAATCGTTCATAACGTATTCGACTTCAGGTTCGGCAAAGCGCGTGTTGACCGGCACGGCAATCGCTCCGGCCAACTGAATCCCCCAGAAAGCCACGCACCAACTCAATCCGTTGCCAAGCTGAAGCGCCACGCGGTCGCCTCGATTGACGCCCATCGCTTTCAGTCCACCGGCGACGCGCGCGGCTCGATCCCAAAGCTGCTGATAAGTGGCTCGTTCACCACCAACTTCAACCACAGCTTCGGCGTTCGGAGATTTATCAACCGTCGCGCGCAGCATTTCGACCAGCGAATTGTGCAAATTGTCATACCGCAAAATGCCATCAACTCCGCGAACCGTGCCGGAATAATCGAATGGGCGAATCATGAGTAAGCTCCTTGTGGAATCAGGATTTAGGGCATTGCCGAAAAGGCGCGGTATTGTGGATTAGCGCTTCAAAGTTGACAAGCATGAGCGGACTTAAACTGAATCATTGCTTGACGATATGCGCGAGTGGCACGTACACTCCGGTTTACTACCAATCAACTCAAAAACCGCACGAGGAGCCGCGCCGCCCGGAGCTTCATCTTGCGCCTTTCCATCGTGCCTAAAAATTCATCAAGTCAGGAAAAACTGGAAATGTCACATAACCTTTTCAACACTTATCAATCGTTTGATTTAGGAAACGGAGAACTGGGCAAGTTTTATTCGCTGCCGGAATTGGAAAAACAAGGCGTCGGGCCGATCTCGAAATTGCCGATCAGCATTCGCATCGTCCTGGAATCGGTGCTGCGGAATTGCGACGGCAAGAAGGTCAAGGAAGACGACATTCGCGCATTGGCCAATTGGAAAGCCAATGCCGACCGCACGGAGGAAATTCCCTTCGTCGTCGCCCGCATCGTATTGCAGGATTTCACAGGCGTTCCGCTGCTGGTGGATTTGGCGGCCATGCGTTCGACCGTTGCCAAGCTCGGCAAAAATCCAAAGCTGATTGAACCGCTAGTTCCGGTGGATCTGGTGGTTGACCATTCCGTCCAGGTTGACGTTGCCGGAACTTCTGACGCGTTGCAGAAAAACATGGCGATTGAGTTTGAACGCAACCGGCAACGCTACGAATTCTTGAAATGGGGCATGCAAGCGTTCGAAACCTTCAAAGTCGTTCCGCCGGGCATCGGCATCGTTCACCAGGTCAATCTGGAATATCTTGCCAAAGGCGTGCTGGACAAAGACGGCGTTTATTATCCTGACACGCTGGTCGGAACCGATTCGCACACGACGATGATCAACGGATTGGGGGTTGTGGCGTGGGGCGTTGGCGGCATCGAAGCCGAAGCCGGAATGCTGGGCCAGCCCGTGTACTTCCTGACACCGGACGTCGTTGGCGTGAATATGACTGGCGAATTGAAAGAAGGCGTTACAGCGACTGATCTGGTGCTGCATTGCACAGAGATGCTTCGCAAAGCCAAAGTCGTCGGCAAGTTTGTCGAATACTTCGGCGAAGGCGCAGCCAGTTTGTCACTGACCGACCGGGCAACGATTGCCAATATGGCTCCGGAATACGGCGCGACAATGGGCTTTTTCGGCGTGGACGAAGAAACCTGCAACTATCTGACTGCGACTGGCCGCACGGAAGATCAGGTCAACGCCTTCCGTAACTATTTCAAGGCACAAGGTCTGTTCGGCATTCCAAGCGTGGGCGAAATCGAATACAGCCAAACCTTGGAACTGAACCTTTCCGCCATTACGCCAAATGTCGCCGGTCCCAAACGCCCTCAAGACCGCATTGAACTGAATAACCTGAAAGGCAAATTCCTGGACTTGTTCCAACAACCTGTCAGTAGCGGCGGTTATGGCAAGTCGCTGACAGAAATGGAGCAGACATTCGAAACTGCCATCGGCGTTCGGGGACGGTTGGCTGAGCCGTTGACCGGAGGCGGTGAACAGGATTCACAGACCGTGCCTGCTGCCAAAGGCTCCGACTTGAGCGTGAAGAACACCAGCACGCAGAGCGAAGTTGAAATGATGAACAATCGTCCGACTCCTGACCGGTTGGAAGAAGCGCCCGCTCAGGCCTTCCCTGCCGCATCGGCCACCTTGGGACACGGCAATGTTTTGATCGCGGCCATTACGTCCTGCACCAACACTTCCAATCCCAGCGTGATGTTGGCTGCCGGGCTGCTGGCAAAAAAAGCCGTAGAGAAAGGCTTACGTGTCAAACCGCAGGTGAAAACTTCCCTCGGTCCAGGCTCGCGTGTGGTTTCGGATTACTTGGACAAAACCGGGCTGCAGCCATATCTGGATCAACTGGGCTTTCAAGTCGTCGGGTACGGCTGCACAACCTGCATTGGGAATTCAGGCCCGCTTGATCCGAAAATCGAAGAAGTCGTCATCCAAAACGACCTGATTGCAGCCAGTGTGCTTTCCGGCAATCGCAACTTTGAAGCGCGTGTGCATCAAAACATCAAAGCCAATTTCTTGATGTCGCCGCCGCTGGTCGTTGCTTTTGCCCTGGCCGGGCGCGTTGACATTGATTTGTCGAAAGAACCGATCGGGATTGGTAGAGGCCACCAGGAAGTTTTCTTGAGCGACATTTGGCCGACCACCGAAGAAATTCGCCCTCTGTTGAATACGGCAATGGAGCCGGCGACTTATCAACGCCTGTATTCCGACTTCACGTCTGAAAATCCACTGTGGAACGAAATTCCCTCCAGCACTGGCGACGTATATGCCTGGAATGAATCATCAACCTATATTCAACAGCCGCCGTTTTTTGAAAACTTCGGCATGGAAGCAGGGACGATTGCCGACATCAAAGGCGCTCGCCCTTTGGGAATTTTTGGCGATTCCGTAACAACCGATCACATCAGCCCGGCGGGTTCTATCAAAGCCAGTTCTCCGGCAGGAAAATACCTGATCGCAAATGGCGTCGAACCGGAAAACTTCAACAGTTATGGTTCGCGGCGTGGCAACGACCGTGTGATGACACGCGGCACATTTGCCAACGTCCGCATCAAAAACCTGATGCTGCCCGGAACGGAAGGCGGTGTGACGAAATACAACGACGAGCAGATGAGCATTTACGATGCTTCGATCAAGTATCAGGCTGAAGGCACGCCACTGATGGTCATTGCCGGGCAAGAATACGGCACTGGCAGTTCACGTGACTGGGCGGCGAAAGGAACTCGGCTGCTGGGTGTCAAAGCCGTTGTGGCGCAAAGCTTTGAGCGTATTCACCGCAGCAACCTGGTTGGAATGGGTGTTCTGCCGCTTCAGTTCCCTGACGGCGTCAATGCTCAGACATTGGAACTGGACGGTTCGGAAACTTTCGACGTCACAGGTTTGGAGGACGGCGTCAAACCTCAACAGAATGTGACGCTGGTCATTCATCGCGCCAACGGATCCAAAGAAGAAGTTCCAGTCAAACTGAGAATTGATACAGCGATCGAAATTGATTACTACCAGCACGGCGGCATTCTGCCCTATGTGTTACGACAATTGATTTCCCAAGGGTAAATCCAATACAGCACGGCTTAACATCATTTTTACAAAGCGCGAAAGTGGGTTACTTCTTTCGCGCTTTGTTGTTTCTTACGGCTATTGTGGAAGTCCAAACTCCCACATTTTCAGGATTCTTGATGTTATACACGAAATGAACTTGCGTGAGTTGGGATGCCAGGTTCAAAAAGTTTTCTTTGACAATTTTCTTCTCCTTCACAGAACCTATCTTTGCAGAAAGCCGTTAAGCAAGCCACGAAGCAACTGAGAGGAAGCTTTTGGAATTTATCGAAGGCTTCACTCTTACGAACAAAACGAAAGGCTATTTTGGAGAAGGAGAACATATGTTTAAGAACGTGATTCGAATCTTGACCTTATCGGCTGTTGTTTTGACGGGCTTGGTCGTGTCAGCTTCAGCGCAAAATCCTTTGCTGACGCACAAAACCGATGTCGGATTCGATTTCTATGTCGGCGATAAGCTGATGCCTGCCGGCAAGTATGTGATCAGGTCTGTCAGTCATGAAACGGCACACGGAGTTGTTATGATCGAGCAGATCAATGGCGATGCCAAAATCGCTGCGCATACATTTCCAGCTCGGAACACTGACAGCTTGAAATCTGGCGCGTTACTTTTCAAAAAGCACAACAACAATCATTATCTTTCAGGGTTCAAGCTAGGCAATGAAACGTACATGCACCAGATTCTGAAAAACACGGATTCACGCATCGCCAAACGTGAAACAGGAAAGAAAGTCGCTCAAACGACCGATGCGAAACCAGGCAAAGCGATTTCTGGCGAGTAAACAGCATTTCAATCCAACGACACCTAACGCAGCGAATTGAAGCCAATGCTTGAGACTGGCTTTGATTCGCTGCATTGTTTTTATGACCGTCTTCCCTGCATCTTGACCTGACAAATGCGTCTCCAATAAGCTTCCGCTTCTTCCAGCAGTGCTTGAAGTGCCGTAGACACCCTGATGCGCAATGATCATCTTACTCGATAGCCTGACTCTCATCTTTCTTGTTCTCGGCTGGTGGTGTGCCCTGGCAAGTTATCCCAAGTTGACCGAAACAATCCCGGTTCACTTTGGATTAAGCGGTGAAGCAGATGGATGGGGCGGTCGCTGGATGATTTTTCTGATGCCGGTGATTGCCACACTGATTGCCGCAGTTGACTGGTTTCTTTTCATGCGGTTGGAAGGTTCGCCGAAAATGCCCGCCGCGATGAAGTTGCCCTTGCATTTGATGATGCTGGAACTGACCTTGCTATTTTCCTACATCACTTGGCGAATGAGCGAAGTGGCTTTTGAACGGGCAAAAGGGTTGGGAATTTGGTTTTTGCCGGTGACAATGCTGGCGATTATGGGAACCAGCGCATGGATGATTCTTGCAGGAAGAACGCATTGAGATGAATTACCAAAAACATTCCAGTCTTCACATTGCCTTGATTGAGCCGGAAATTCCGCCGAACACAGGCAATATCGCTCGACTGTGTGGAGCATCGTTCACAACATTGCATTTGGTCGGCAAGTTGGGCTTTCGCACGGACGAAGCCGCCGTTCGCCGAGCCGGTTTGGATTATTGGGACGACGTGGAAATTCACTATCACCTGAACATTGAAGCGTTGTACGAGGCTTTGCCCACTTGCCGCTTCCTGTACTTTTCAACCAAGGCTGAACGGCTGTATACAGACTGGCAATTTCAATCGAATGATTGTCTGGTCTTTGGGAGAGAAACGCGCGGATTGCCGGAAGAATTGTTGCGCGCAAACTGGGATCGTTGTCTGAAAATTCCGATGCCGAATCCGGCAATTCGGTCTCTCAACCTGGCGACTTCAGTGGGAATCGTTTTGTACGAGGCATTGAGACAAGTCGGTGTCTGAGCAAACAGAAAAAGGGACAAGATTTACAAGATGCAACAAGACAGCCTGCCAAAGCTAATCCTGTTCAATCTTGTAAATCCTGTCCCTTTTCAGTCTCTATTATTCGTATCTCAACGCTTCAATTGGATCGAGTCCAGCCGCTTTTCGAGCCGGAAAGAATCCAAAAATGATGCCAATCGCCGCCGAAAATAACACCGAGCCAAAAATCGCAGTCGGAGAAATCAAGGTCGGCCATCCCAGCATTTTCGGAATCAAAACCGAAATACTAATTCCAAGCGCAATCCCGATGGCTCCACCCGCCAGGCTGAGCACGATGGATTCAATCAAAAACTGCGTCTGAACAATGGATGACCGCGCGCCGATTGCCATACGAATTCCAATTTCCCGGGTTCGTTCCGTAACAGAAACCAGCATGATGTTCATGATGCCAATACCGCCGACAAGCAGTGAAACTCCTGCAATACTGCCCAAAAGCATGGTCATGATTCGATTGGTTTCATCCGCGGCGTCCGCCACG
>CAZMXG010000258.1:0-9158 GCA_964570175.1 uncultured Heliomicrobium sp.
AAAAAATGCCTGAAGAGCATTACGCATTCAAAGCAACGGCGGACGTGCGCACCTTCGGCCAGTTGATCGGTCACGTTGCCGATTCGCAAGCCCGCACCTGCTCAACGGTGAACGGCGAAGCGAAGAACTTGGGTGCTTCAGCGAAAACTTCAAAAGCTGAATTGGTCGCTGCGCTGAAAGAATCTTTTACAATGTGCGACAAAGCATTTGATTCGCTGACAGATGCCAAAGCGGTTGAGATGATCCAGATGGGACAACGCCAGAGCACTCGACTGACCACACTGTTAAGGACCGTTTCCCACTCGAACGAAGAGTACGGCTACATGGCGGTTTACATGCGGTTGAAAGGTATCGTGCCTCCATCCAGCGAAGGTCGCTAAAGTGTGGAGCGCAGGCGTCTCGCCTGCGCTTCTCTTTTCTCGGTGCAGGCGAGATGCTTGCACTCCCAGCAGAGAGCGAAATGTTTTTGCGAAGTGTCATATTGCTTTTGGCGTTTGCTGCAATCGGTTTGGCAGATGTTCCCGGTGTGCTAGACGCGGTCAAGCGGCGTGACCACGTAACGCTGAAAGCCTTGCTGAAAACCAAAGCTGACGTAAACGTCGCTCAGCCGGATGGCGCAACGGCGCTTGCATGGGCAATTTACCTGGATGACACCGAAGCCGCCGAACTGCTGCTCGCCGCCGGGGCCAAGGTCAACACGGCAGACGAATACGGCGAAACTCCGCTGACGCTGGCTTGCAACAACGGCAACGCAGCATTGGTCAAAAAGCTGATCGCCGCTGGAGCCGATGTAAAAGCCGCGCGGTGGGACGGCAGCACAGCATTGATGCTGGCGGCAAATTCCGGCAGCGCCGAGATTGTGAAGCTGTTGATCGAGCGCGGCGCTTACGTTAACGCGACCGAACAGAAAAAAGGCCAAACCGCGTTGATGTGGGCCGCTTCCGAAGGCCATTCCGAAGTCGTCAATCTGCTCATCAAACATGAAGCCGACGTCAAAATCGTTTCCAAAACCGGTTATTCGGCGTTGATGTTTGCCGCTGTCAAAAACGACGCAGTTTCAGTCAAGGCATTGCTGGCAGTAGGCGCGGATGCAAATTCCAAGCTGCCCGACGGTTCGCCTGTGTTGGTCGCCGCCGCAGCATTTCGTTGCGATGACGCTGCGCTCGCTCTGGTTGAAGGTGGCGCCGATGTCAAAGCGGCTGACCGCCGTGGCAACACCCCGCTGCACATTGCCGCGCAACTGGGCGAGGTCGAACTGGTCAAGCGCTTGCTGGCCAAAGGCGCTGATCTGAACGCCCGCAACGCAAAAGTTCCAGGCTCTGTTGGCGCAAGCCCGTTTCGCCCGCCTGCAGGCGAAGTGACTCCGCTGCACCTTGCCGCCAAAGCCGGTCAATTGGAAGTCATGAAGCTCTTGGTTGCAGGCGGAGCCGACACGAAGCTCAAAGCCGAAGACAACACCACCTTGCTGATGCAAGCCGCAGGCAGCACGAACGTCGAAGTCGTCAAATACGCTTTCGAATTCGATTCTGATGTCAAAGCCGTCACCACGACCAGCAGCACCGTCATCCACGCAACCGTCACGGGCGTAGGCCCCGCTGCCGACCAAAAAGAAATCTGCAAAGTGATCCGCTTCCTGGCTGAAAAAGGCGCTCCGCTGGATGAGCGGAACTCCACTGGCCGCACGCCGATTGATATCGCTGACTTCCTGCCACTCGACCAAGCCGTAGACCTGCTGACCGAACTCATCATCAAATCCGGCGCAACGCCAAAGACTCCAACGAAGCGTTGATGTCCGTAAACCATTGGCTGAAAACCTGACTTGAGATAAATTGGCTTCGCTTGATCGGCGAGGCCAATTTATTGCCAATTAACGCAGCCGTACTTCATCCAAAGTCGCGATAACATTTGTGAGGGGTTCGTGAGCCAGTCGGATAAACCAATCGAGGTGTTCATCTCTTATTCCAAGCACGATCTTCCGCTGCTGGAACAGTTGATTTCTCATCTCAGCAATCTGCTACGCGAACAGCAAATCAGCATTTGGTACGACCGCCAGATGACTGCTGGCGAAGAGTGGAGTGACGAAATCAACGAACGGCTGAATACTGCCGAAATGGTGTTTTTGCTTGTTAGCCGCAATTTTCTCTCTTCGGAATTCTGTTTTGAGAAAGAATTGCCGCGCATCATTGAACGGCAAAGCAGCGGCGAAACCGTAGTGATCCCAATCTTGTTCGGTGCCTGTGAATGGGAAAAGGCCGCGTTCAGCCAGTATCAATTGTTGCCGAGCAACCGGATTCCCGTCGCCAGTTGGTCGAACGCAGACGAAGCCTTCCGCGATGTAGTCAGCGGGATTCGTAAAGCCGTCGAAAAGAGACGCGCAAAGCCATCCCCGATCAGCGATCAGCCTGTCGCAAAACGGTTTAACCGGGAAAAAATGCGACCACTGTTGCCATATCTGTGCGACCGCAGCGACCAGGAAACCGAACTCGGCATCAGTTTGCGCAGCCACCAAAAGGAAAAGAACACGCGCCCCATCGTGTGCCTGATTCACGGGGACGAATACGAAGCGCACGGATGGTTTCTGGAACGGCTGTGTTACAAATCGCTGCCGAAGTTTCTGGATTTGGAGCCGCGGCAACTTTCGGTCAGGGAATATCCGATCCAGCGCCCGCCGCGCCGCAATTCCAACACAGCCTTTTGGGCCAGCATTGGCGAAGCCCTGTTGCATGACAGTTCTGCTTCGCAGGAAGAAATCTGGCGCGAAATTACCAACAACCAACAACCAATGATGTTCAGTTTGCAGTTGCTGACCGAGGATTTTGAAGAATATGGAGAATCGCTGATTCATTCTTTGCTGTCGTTTTGGGCGGAGTGGGAAGATTTGCCGCCCGGACGCGCCGTCATTAACTGCATCTGTTTGAAGTATAGGCGGTTGGGTAAAGTTGGCTTATTCGATTTCAAAAAGAAAAAGTTGCAGCAGTTGAACGAACGATTGCGCGCATTGGTGGAAGGGATGGATTTTTCCGCGCATCCCAACTTTACCGGCGTCGTCTTGCCAGAACTGAAGGCCATCAAACGCAGCGACGTGGATTCGTGGAATCGCAGCGAATTGGTTCGGGAATTTTGCCGGCTATCCGAACAAGACATCCGCGCGCTGTTTGATCTGAAAGAGCTTTGCAACGACGACGGCCACATCCCCATGGAACTACTGGCCGAAAAACTCAGGAAGTATGTTGAAGACTGAATCGGTAACGCGACCGGTGAGGAGCGTGTGGAATTACCCAGGCTCCCTGCCGGTCGCGGTACTGGCACAATCAAAAGGATCGAAACACCATGAGCTTCCCGTACTACACCGGAAATCCGCTAAATCGCCGTCAGGACAAACCCGCCGAACTACCCGGTTCGCGCCGCGCACGGCAAACCGACCCGGCTGGGTATTTGCCAGACAAAGGTTTGGTTGACGCCGTCAACGTTGCGTTGTTGTTGGGACAGCCGCTGCTCGTGACCGGCGAACCCGGCACGGGCAAAACGCAGCTTGCCTACAGCCTTGCCTATGAACTTGGATTTGATGCGCCGCAGATCTTCGAAACAAAATCTTCCAGTTCAGCGCGCGATTTGTTTTACGGCTACGACACGCTCAGCCGGTTTCACGCCGCCCAAACCGGGGACGGCAGCAAAGAGAGTTTGGATTACCTGACTTGGCACGCGCTGGGCATTGCCATTTTGCAATCACGCCCGCTGGCGGATGTCGAACAATGGTTAACCAAAGATTTTCTGTATAACGGCCCGCGCCGCTCGGTCGTGTTGATTGATGAAATAGACAAAGCGCCGCGCGATTTCCCGAACGACCTGCTCAACGAAGTCGAAAACCTGTACTTCCGCGTGCCGGAACTCGGCAACACGCGCATCGCCGCCAGCGAAGAAATGCGCCCGATTCTGGTGCTGACCAGCAATTCCGAAAAGAATCTGCCTGAGGCGTTCTTGCGCCGCTGCGTGTATTACAACATTCCGTTTCCTGACCGGAACCGCCTGGCAGACATTGTGATGGCGCGTGTTGGCAGTTTTGAAAACAGCGATTCGCCGCTTTTATCTGAAGCACTTGAACTGTTCATCAAGTTGCGCGAACCCGGCAGCGGATTACGCAAGCGCCCCGCGACGGCGGAACTAATTGGCTGGCTGATTACCTTGAATGAAATGGGCGCTTCCGCCAAGGAGTCATTGAAACGCCACGGCGCAAAGGCGCTCGCCAGTTTAAGCACACTGATCAAAAGCGCCGACGATCAAGAAACGGCAAGAAGGATCGTCGAAAACTGGTTGAAGTGAAATTGGGTATGCGATGCCTCCGGCTCGCGCGCTTGGTAAGTGGCATCGTAATGACGAAAGATCGCTTGTCGGGAACGCGAGCCGGAGGCATCGCGTTCCCGTAGACATTATGGCTGAACACCGTTTCAACCCGGAACACATCATCGAACTCGCCGAAGAATTGCGTCTGGCGGGGTTCGACATTGGCACGCAACAGCAAATCGCTGCGCAGGATTTGTTGATTGCCTTGGCGGCGCACAATCGGCTGCCCGCTGATCCGCGTGACTGGCGTTCCTTGCTTGCACCGATCTTTTGCGCTTCGCCGACGGAGCAGGATGAGTTTTACGGGCGCTTCGATCAGTGGCTGGATCGCCATCCCGAATGGAAAGTCATTGAAGACGACTTGACCGAACCCATACGCCGCGAAATCGCCATCCCCGCTGGCGCGATTCACTGGCTGCGAAAACCGGTTGGCATGGTGTCGGCTGCGCTGTTGATTCTATTGCTTGGCTTTGCTGTGTTCCTGTCGCTGAAAACGAACCGTACGCTGACTGGCCAGGTGTTCAGCAGTGATGGCGACCAAGCAAACCCGTTACCCGAAGCGCAGGTTGAATTTTTCAACCAACCAGCGGCGAAAACGGATCGAGACGGCAACTTTACGATCAACTATCAGGCACGGAACTGGAATCGGATTTTCAATCGGCAAGTGGCAGATTTGACGGTGACGCACGGCGAACACGATCCGGTGCCATCAATCAAGCTTGATGTTCACAATCCATCGCATCAAACCATCAAGCTGCAAAAACGACAGCCGAAAACTTCTGATCAAACAATAATAACGCTTCCTCCGACGCCGGAAGCCACGCCGCCGCCGATTCCGCTGTTGCCGGAATTCACCACGACGAAATCTGGACCTACAACCGCGCCGAATCCGATTCGCTGGTATCACTGGTTGCTGATTGCTTCGCCGCTGATCTTGTTCGCCGGGTGGTTGATGTTGCGCTGGCGCCGCCGCCGAGCCTTACTGCAAAAGTTGCAAGCCGCGGGCAGCCCAAACCTGCGCCGGTTGACCGTTCGAGGTGCCAGCGAGCATTTGTTCCAAAGCCAGATGTTCCGTCGTGCCGTGCAGGATTTGCGCCGCCATCGCCGCGTCGAAGTCCGCGACCTGGATATTCCTTCCACGGTCAGCGCCACCATTCGCCGAGGCGGAATGTTCCAGCCGCTGTACGGCGCGCGTAAAGCCTTGCCCGAATATCTATTACTGATCGACCGCGCCAGCCCCAGTGATGAACAGGCGCGCTTTGCCGACGAACTTTCGCACCGGCTGGAAGAGGGGGGCGTGTTCGTGGACCGGTTTTATTTCCAGAACGATCCGCGCACTTGCCGGCAGCGCGAAACCAGTTCGCAGATGGTGACGCTGCTGGATCTGGCGGCGCGGTTCCCCGAACATCAATTGCTGATTTTCAGTGACGGTGCGGGATTCATCAGTCCGCTGACCGGTGAAGCCGAACCCTGGGTGACGATGTTTTCGCATTGGCCGCGCCGCGTGTTGCTGACGCCGGAACTGGCCAGCCAACCCGGTTACCGCGAACTGGCGCTGGCCGAACACGATTTTTTGGTGCTGCCCGCCAACGACGACGGATTGTTTGTTCTGACCGAAACGATCAACACGGGATTGACGCCGAATCGGAAATCCGCGCGGAACGGCGATGACAGTTTGTTTCCACGCTTAATTTTGCAGGAACGACCCAAACGCTGGCTGGAGCGTCACGAACCGCGCCCGGCGGTGCTGGATGAATTGTGCGCTCAACTGAAACGCTACCTGGGCGAAGACGGCTGGCATTGGCTGGCTGCGTGCGCGGTGTATCCGGCGCTGTCGTGGGATGTCACGCTGTATCTGGGCTTCAAGCTGTTCGGCGATGCGGGAGATTTTGAGGAGAGATTACTGCGACTGATTCGCCTGCCGTGGTTTCGCTACGGTTCCATGCCGGATTGGTTGCGGTTGCGATTGATCGAATCCTTCACGCCGGAGCAGGAAGCCACCGTTCGCCAGACGATTGAAACCATGCTGTTGACCGCCCTGGATCATCCGCAGGAAGGCATTCCGCTGGAACTAGCAGAACGACAACCCGCCGAGGAGAATTGGTGGCAAAGGCTGAAAGCGAAATGGGACGAACGGCAGCAGAAACGGCGAATCGAAGATTTGATCGAAAAGGAAATCAAAGACGAAGACAGCCCGCTCAACGATTTCGTCTTTCTCGGGTTTCTGTCTGGCGGCAGAGCGCGGCGCTTGACCGTCAAGCTGCCGGAGCTGCTGAACAGTGTCCTGTTTCCGAAAGGGCACCCTGTGTTGGGATTGCGGCCAACTACTATGTTTTCGTTAGCATTAGCAATTTCTCTTGGGGGATTTATATTTCAATGGAAAGGAGGTTTTCTAAATAAAACTCCGAATCAAGTGCTGACTTTGCCAGATCATTTGAAAGAAATGGTTTATGTCTCGGGTGGAATTTTTATCATGGGAAGAAATGATGGTGATGAATACGAGCGCCCTGCGCATCAAATTCTCGTAAAGCCGTTTTACATTGATCGTACTGAGGTTACTAATGAACAATATAAGCAATTTATTGCTGCTACAGCTCATTCTTCTCCTTCTCACTGGAATAATGGTTTCTTTTCGCCGACTGATGCAAAAAAGCCTATTGTTAATGTCTCTTGGAGCGATGCAAATGCCTACGCTAAATGGTTTGGTAAACGGTTGCCGACAGAAGAGGAATGGGAATACGTAGCACGTGGTACTGATGGGCGACGTTACCCTTGGGGCAACTTATGGGATTCTGCGTACGCAAATGTGGACAGAGGAACTGGCGGGAACATTGCTGAGGTTGGGAGTTTTCCAAATGGGGCTACTCCACTTGGAGTTTTAGATATGTGCGGCAATGTTTGGGAGTGGACTTCTAGTAGCTTGAATAACTATGATGGCCAAGAACTAATTGCACCAGGAAAAGTGATCCGTGGTGGGGCTTATGATACGCCTCCACTACGAGCAACAGCTACGTACCGCGGTGTTCTTCAACCAGATAAGGCCTATGGCAAAACGGGTTTTCGATGTGTGAAAGATGTAAGCGTCGCGGATACAGTCACAAAGGCTAACGATTTACTGCAGATAAATAATTCCATCCAATCGCCTAAACCAATAGGATCTTCGTCAACAAGCCTTTCCTCGTTCCAAGTCCAACCCAGTAAACCCAGGACGGCGACCCCAAGACCAACGATACAGTCAATATATTTGGGGTCCATGAAAGGTATTGTAACCAACCCCGAAAAGGTACCTATTTCTGAGGCTAAGGTGACAGCTATTAACTTACAGACCAAAATTCGCTGGACAAGGGTGACAAGTGTAAATGGGGAGTTTTTATTTGAGACTCTACCTGTTGGAAGATATAGAGTGACCGTGCAAAAAAATAGCTGTAATTCTTATCAAAGCGATAATGATGTCTATCTGGCCAATAGGATCTGGGTTGGTTACCCCGCAATTATACTTGAATGTAAATCATCCAAGTAAAACAGATTTATATTTAAGCCAACGAGTGGCTAGATAATCTGTAATTACCGAGCTTTGAATCGTAATTGATAATGATAAACAGCAGGAGTCTTAAACATGTTGCCGATTTCGTATGTCTATTTTCAGGCTTTTAATCGAGAGGGATTTATTATGGCAATGTCTTTCCGCCTTCGGTTGGGAGTTTGCCTGATGTTGGCTGTGGTGTTTGGGTTGATGTTTTCCACGCGCGGAGATGCGGTGTCGTCTGCTCCGCAAGCCGTCGCCAAAGTTGATGCGAAGCTCTTTCAAGGCTTGCGTTATCGTTCCATTGGCCCGGCGCGTGGCGGCAGAGTTACGGCAGTAGCAGGCCATCGCAAACAACCGCACACGTTTTACATGGGCGCGACCGGCGGAGGCGTTTGGAAATCTACCGACGCTGGGCAGAACTGGGTGAACATCTCCGATGGGTTTTTCGAGACGGCTTCGATTGGGGCGATTGCTGTGGCGGAATCTGATCCGAACGTCGTGTACGTGGGCACGGGCAGCGCCGCGATTCGAAGCAATGTGATTTTGGGCAAGGGCGTTTATAAATCTACGGACGCTGGGAAAACCTGGACGCACGTTGGATTGCGCGAAGCTGGGCAGATTGGCTCGGTCAAAGTTGATCCGCGCGATGCCAATGTGGCTTATGTCGCGGCGCTGGGGCAGCCGTTTGGAGCCAATGCAGAACGCGGAGTCTTCCGCACCAAAGACGGCGGCAAGTCCTGGCAAAAAGTTTTGTTCATCAACGACCGCACCGGAGCCGTTTCACTGGCAATGAATCCGGCGAATCCGAGCGAGCTTTATGCTGGTGCGTGGCAGGCGGTGCGAAAGCCGTGGACGATTGTCAGTGGTGGCCCGGCTGCGGAATGTGGCATTTACAAAAGCACAGACGGCGGCGACACCTGGAAGCATCTGGACAATGGATTGCCGAAAGGCTTGATCGGCAAAGTCGGCTTGGACATCAGCGCGGCGAACCCTCAACGGTTGTACGCCTTGATGGAAGCGACGAACGCCGACGGCAGCGCGGCCAGCGGCATGTATCGTTCCGAAGATGGCGGCGCGAGCTGGACGCTGATCAACAAAACCGGCGGATTGATTGCCAGGCCTTTCTATTACACCTACATCAACGCCGATCCGAAAAATGCCGACGTGGTGTATGTCAACAATCTGGCTTTCTACAAATCCACTGACGGCGGCAAAAGCTTTCGACCAATGAGCACGCCGCACGGCGACAATCAGGGAATGTGGATCAATCCTGACAATCCCGAAATCTTCA
>CAZMXG010000259.1:0-9127 GCA_964570175.1 uncultured Heliomicrobium sp.
GATTACGATCACAACTTTTCTGCCGCTGGTTGGCGCGATCCTGTTGCTGCTGTTGTCGCTGCGCGGCTCTGAAAACCAAAAAGCCGCGAACAATCTTTATCGGTACGCGACGCTGGCAATCACGCTTGTCACTTTTATCGTTTCGCTGCTGATTCTGGCGAAATACGACAACGGCGACAAACTGGCGCAACTGGTGGAAAGAACGCCGTGGATTGGCTCGCTGGGCGTTTACTATCACGTCGGCATTGACGGATTGAGCATCTGGCTGGTGCTGTTGACGACCTTCCTGATGCCGATTTCGGTGCTGGCAAGCTGGCACGTCACCAAGCGCGTTCGCGAGTACATGATTTTCATGCTGGTGCTGGAAACCGGAATGATCGGAGTGTTTGTTTCGCTGGATATGTTCCTGTTTTACCTGTTCTTCGAAATCACGCTGATTCCGATGTACTTCCTGATCGGCGTTTGGGGCGGCGAACGGCGCATTTACGCGGCAATCAAGTTTTTCGTGTACACGGTGGTGGGCAGTTTGTTGATGCTGGTCGCGATCATCGCCATTTACATTTACAACGGTGGAAATTCCTTCGACATTGTCGAAATCACGAATAACATTCAAGCAGGCAGAACTGTCATTCCTGGCAATGTGCAAACCTGGTTGTGGCTGGCATTTGCGCTGGCATTTTTCATTAAAGTGCCGCTGTTTCCATTTCACACTTGGTTGCCGGATGCGCACGTTGAAGCGCCAACCGCTGGCTCGATCATTTTGGCTGGCGTTCTGCTGAAAATGGGAACGTACGGGTTGATGCGGTTCAACCTGCCGTTTTTTCCGACCGTGTCGCAGAAAGCGGCTCCGTATGTGATGACGCTGGCGGTAATTGGCATCATTTACGGCGCGCTGGTCGCAATGGTGCAGCCGGATATGAAAAAGTTGGTGGCGTATTCATCGGTTAGCCACTTGGGATTTGTCGTGCTGGGGATCTTCGCCTTCACGGATCAGGGAATGCAGGGAGCGCTGTACCAAATGCTGGCGCACGGCATTTCGACCGGCGCGCTATTTCTTGGCGTAGGAATCGTTTACGACCGCCGCCACACTCGCCAGATTGCCGACTTTGGCGGAATCGCCACGCCGATGCCGCAATACACGACGCTGTTTTTGATCGTTGCGCTTTCCTCGCTTGGCTTGCCGCTGCTGAACGGATTCATCGGAGAATTTTTGATCCTGCTCGGCACTTTCGCTTCACCAGTTCCGCACGCCAAGCTGTTTGCGGTGCTGGCTGCGCTGGGCGTGATTCTATCGGCGGTGTATCTGCTGTGGATGATCCAGCGCGTTTTCTTTGGTGAAATCACCAAGAAAGAAAACGCCGAACTGAAAGACATGGATGGCCGCGAAGTGCTGGCGATGGTTCCACTGGTTGTGCTGGCGATTGTGATGGGCGTCAAACCGATGGTTTTCCTGCGCGGCAGTGAAAAGACGGTTACTCTGGTGAAAGAATATGTGATGGGCAAACCGGCTCCGGCCAAGGTCGCAGAAAACCATCAAGAGCGATAAAACACATGCAACTTAACTTACTCAATCTAAATTATTGGGCAATCGCTCCGGAAGCCATCGCTTCGTTGACAGCGGTGCTGGTCATGCTGGTGGACGCTTTCTCTAAAAAAGGCGCTCGCAAAATCAACGCCGGAATTACGCTGGTCGGATTGCTGCTGGCGCTGGTTGCCGTCGCCGGACTGAACTCGGTGGGCCAAGGCAGCTACTTTTCCGGAATGGTAGTGGTTGACCCGATTCGCGTGTTCTTTTCAGTGACGATCCTGATTGTTTCGATTGTCGTGACGTTGCTGGCCAGCCAGTTTTTGCGCGACGAAGCATTGCCGCCCGGCGAATTTTTCGCGCTGATTTTGTTTGCCACGGCTGGAATGCTGTTGCTGGCTGCGGCGGGTGATTTGGTAACAGTGTTTCTGGGACTGGAAATCGCTTCGATCACAACCTATGTGATGGCTGGCTACCGCCGTTACGACGCGCGCGCCAGCGAATCGTCGCTGAAGTATTTTCTGCTTGGTTCTTTTGCCACGGCGTTTCTGTTGTACGGAATGGCGTTGGTTTATGGAGCGACCAAGACCACGACCATTACCGGAATCAATCAGGCAATTTCGGACGGCAAAGTCGAATTTCCGGCGCTGTTGATGATTGGCGCGGCGCTGATGCTGGTCGGTTTCGGATTCAAGATTGCCAGCGCTCCATTCCATCTATGGACGCCTGACGTTTACGAAGGCGCTCCGACCATCGTCACAGGCTTTATGGGAACGGCTCCGAAAGCCGCCGTCTTTGCTGCGTTCCTGCACGTGTTTGCCGAAGGCTTCAATGCCGGAGGCCAGCTTGGCACAGAGCTTCATCATGTTTGGGTGACGGCCGTCGCAATCATTGCCGCCCTGACGATGACCATTGGCAACGTGGTGGCGCTGTCTCAGAAAAACATCAAACGAATGCTGGCGTATTCGTCCATCGCCCACGCTGGGTATGCGCTGGTTGGGTTCATCACCAGCGAAGCGGCGCCTGTTGCGTTTTACATGCTGGTGTATTCGTTGATGAGCGTTGGCGCTTTCGCGGTGATTCAGTTGCTGGCTCGTGCTGGCGATCAAAAGGTCGAAACCTCCGATTACGCAGGAATTGGTTTCCAAACTCCGGCGCTCAGTTTTGCACTGGCGATTTTCCTGTTCAGCCTGGCTGGCATTCCGCCAACCGCCGGTTTCATGAGCAAGTTTTTCATCTTCAAGTCCGCCTGGGATGGCGCGCCCGCGTTGCGCTGGCTGGTTGTCGTTGCCGTCATCAACAGCATCATTTCGGTGTATTACTACCTATATCCGATTGTGGTGATGTTCTTCCGCCCATTGGCTCCGGGCTTCGTCAAACCTCGCATCAGCACAATGACCGCTGTCGCTTTGATTCTGGCGTTGGTTGGCACACTTTATCTCGGAATCTTACCCAACCGCGTCATGAGCGCGATTGGTCATTCAACTCGAATAGCACAGGTTCCAACAGCCTTGCCATCATCGCAAGTAGCCAATAAATAATTGGCCGATAATTTCTGCCCCCCGCTGAAACCGTTCTGCTTGCGCATTGCCGGGCAATAAGGCGGTTTTACATCCCTGAGTTACGCCGTTGTGCGTCTCTCTCCAATCAACCTAACAATTCAGGAGTAACTTCAGTCATGAAAAAACAACATTTGCTTGCAGGCACAATTGTGCTTGTTTCCTTGTTCTTTTTCTCTGTCAGCGCTGAACGAAAAGCAGGCGCAACAACTTTGAGTAGCTCGCTTATTTCCAGCACGCTGCCTGAAGAATGGTCGCATCCGGCGGGCTTCAAATTCTGGCTGCCCGATAACTGGAAGACCAAAGAAGATGGAGATATGTTAGTCGCCAATGGCCCAGGCGAAGCCGAAATCTATTTTTTCGTTCCTAAAAACGCGAAAAGTTTTGATAGCGCTCTGGATGAAGTGGATGAAGAGTTGAGCCATTGGCTGAAGGGCATTAAATTCGATAAGCCCTCAGCGTCAAATGTCGGTGGCATTAAAGAAGCCTTTATCAGCGGAACCGGCAAAGATCGTCAGTCTGGCGATCCGATGGAATTCGGCCTTGGCATTTACGAGAAGAACGGCAAGATTCTGATGGTCTTTGGCGCAACACCGACCGACAATTTCGAGAAATTCCAAAAGGTTTTCCAAAAAGTCGTTGACTCCATCAAATAGCCATTCAACGGCGAGCACACTTTTAACAAATGTGGCCAAGAGCGATGACTCGCCTTGGCCTCTTTGTTTTCACCCCTTTGTCACTTGCTGAAATCGAACACTCTTAATTGGTCAAGCTTCAATGTTGGTCAATGCGAATCGGGTTGGAGTAAATCCACGGGCGTTGTTCGCCATCGAGCGTCAACCAAATTTCAGCGCGATACACACCAGCTTCAGTCACCGCAAAATCCAGCTTGTTGGCGTTGGTTTCCTGAAGGACTTGACCGTTGCGGAAGAGTTTAATCTTCCCAGCCACTGGCGCAGCTAGCCGCAGCTTCAATCCTTTTTCCAACTTCACTTCATCGCCCATCACGCCAATGCGTTTGCCGCTTCGTTCGGCGATGAAGGCAAATCCCGTCGAATCGCACAGCCAATCGTGAGCCACAAAGGCGTGGCCTTGCCGCAGAGCTTGCCGTACCGAAGCTTCGTTCAAATCTTTCAGCAGGATATGAGTGGCCACAAACGTCAGACTGCGTTCGTAAGGATCGAAATCCAGTTTGGAAATCACGTCGCCGGGCTTTCGGTCTTTCAGCAGTTCTGCGATGCGCGGAGCTTGTTTGGTGGTGATTTTGCGCGGCGGATCAGGGAAAGCAGTGACTTCGATGGCGTCATCCGCGACAGCTTTTACCGTGAACAGTTGGTTGTGATGGCAATCGTTGGCGGCAACGCCGGTCAGCGGGTGCGAGGGCAAATCCCGATCCCACTTGGCAATCACCGTCGGCAAGTAATCCTGCAACGCGCCGAAAACCTCAGCAGGGAATTCGGTTAAGCCGGATTCCAACAGTTTCAATCGGTCTGGATTTGTAAATGCCTCTTGCAGCCAGCGCACAAACTCGTTTTCATCCAGCAAGTCGGAATGGATGTTGTAAATTTCCAGCCCATCCAATTGGCTTGTATCCCAATCGCCTTTTTCTTCGACGTGCGACAAAAAGATGTCGCCGCGATCTTTGCCGACAGGTTCTTTTACCAGCCGGACGTATTCGTCGCGCGATTTGAAGCTTTTGTTGATGTGCGCCGCGATTATCGAACGCTGCGGGTAAACCAGAAAGCCTTCGCTTTCAGCTCCTGGGATGAACAGCACGCCTTCGCGCAATCCGCGCCAACTGTCGTTGATGAAATCCTTCGGAGGCCGCACGTGATCGGTCAGCATAATGATCTTCACGCCAACGCGCTTGGCCGCCGCCAACAACTCTGGCCGAGTCCCTCCGGTGTGAGCCGAATCCTCGGCGTGGGCATGGAGGATCGCATTGAAATCGTTAAAGCCGGTTTGCAGCTTTACCGCTTGCCGCCCTTTCTGGATTTTCAGCTTGTCAGCATTGACCGCGCGAAGCCGCTCCAGGTTCATCCGTTCTATGGTGGAATACTTGCGGCCAATGCCAAGTTTGCTTGCCGCGGGCGTTTGGGCGGAAAAACTGGTGGCAAATAGCGAAATGGTGATGGTGGCGATCAGGCAGACACCTGGGAGCGCAGTGCTTCCAGCCTGCGAGTATTGGCAATTAGTCATTTTCTTTTTCAAGTTGTTTTCCTCACAAGGCTCGCAGGCTTCAGCGGAAATTTTCCATCAGCATAATGTCGCCTTCGCTTTGATCGTATTGGGCCAGCAGAATCCAGCGACCATCGGGTGAAACTGCAAAGCCTGGCGTACCAAGTCCGATGTTTTTCTCAATCACGCCGAGTTGTGTGACCCGCGACGTGGCGAAGCTGAAAAATTCCAACGTCCAGCGAGGTGTCGCACGGGGGTTGAGGTAGTAGATGCCTTGTTCCAACACAGCCCAGAATCCTTGCGGAATTAAATCGAGTACCTGACTTTCCTCGCCGCCTTCTGTTGGGATGCGCCAAAGACTGGTGACGCCTAACCCTTTGGTGTAGTAGGTGAACCTGCCATCTGGCGATTCGAAGGCTTCGCGCCCACCTTGTTTGGTTACTTGCACAGCGGCACCGCCTTCGGCTGGCGCTTTCCACACTTGCCAACTGCCAGTGCGTTCTGAGCCAAAGTAAATCCATTTGCCATCGCGCGACCAACTTGGCCGAACATCGTTGGCTGATTCCGAAGTAATATGGCGCGGGTTGCCTCCGCTGGCGTTGATTGCAAAAACATCTCGCTGACCCTCAATAATCGTGTCAAAGGCGATTTGCCGTCCGTCAGGAGACCAGCGCGGAGTTCCGGTTGAAACATTCCCGAGCGACGTGATTTGAACAGGATTCGTTCCA
Source organism: uncultured Heliomicrobium sp. (assembly GCA_964570175.1). Lineage (GTDB taxonomy): Bacteria > Acidobacteriota > Blastocatellia > RBC074 > RBC074 > RBC074. The sequence continues at coordinate 5,991 of CAZMXG010000259.1, forward strand.
TCGCTCTGACTCACCCAGATTTCAAAGCTACCCGAACGGCTAGACGTGAAAACGATGCGTTGCCCATCCGGCGAGTATTGGGGACTGTTTTCCTGCAACGTGGATGAAATCAGCTTGACTGGCACAGTCTTGCGGTTGGTTTTGGCATTGGCATCGAAACGCCAGATGTTAACGTCGTCTTTGTATTGCAAATAAGCCAGCCGATTTCCTCGGCTGGAAATTGCGACCGAATAAGCATTGTTTCCGACATCTGCTACTTGCTCAGGCGTCCCGCCAGATGCAGTAACGCGCATTAAACGCAAGCTGCCATCTCGAACCGACGAATAAATAATTTCCTTTCCGTCAGGCATCCAGGCAATTCCATCGCCGATTGGGCGATCGTCGAAGGTCAACCGTTTTGGGGCGCCTCCAGTCGCAGGCATCAGGTAAATTTCTGAGTTCGGGCCTGAGCCAAGCATACGGATAAAAGCGATCATTTTTCCGTCTGGGGAAACGTCGGGGCCAAAATCGCCAAACCCGCTTGGCAAAGAAGTCAGTTGCGACTCCTCCAGGCTTTCGACCGACATCAGAAAGATTTTGTTTGGCTCTTGGGCGGAAGCACTTATGGAAAAGGCTAAATGTTTTCCATCAGGCGACCACGAAAGACCTCCGATGTTAGGCTCTTTGCCTTTGGCCAAACGCAAGGAGCGCTCAGCACCGCCCAAGGCTGGAATCATGAAAATCCCGATTTCTTCTTTTGAATACCGGACAAACGCGATAAAACGACCGTCCGGCGACCAGGCAGGCATCGTGTCTGTGCCGGGATTGGTGGTCAGTCGCAATGGCGATCCGGCATCAATCAGCTTGATGTAGATGTCAGAGTTATCTCCCTTTTCGCCGCCCCAGACATAAGCGATCTGATTGCCGTCGGGCGAGAAGCTTGGGCAACACTCATTGCCCGGATAACTGGTAAAGGGAACGACGCGGGGAGCGGGGCCAGCGGCTCTGTCGGGCGATTGTTTTTGGCCAAGCAGTTTGTATAGTCTGTAGCCTCCGCCAGCTACTGCCGCAATCAGGATTGCTAGTGTGACCACCAAGCCAAGCTTATGCCGTTTGATTTCGCCAAGGATGATTTCTGCACTGGAGGTTGTGTGCGCTGCCACTTCATTCGTTGCGACATCGGCTGGCTGCGCGTTCGTAGTCCCGCCTTCAGGCGGAATCTCGCTTGGGCGAGCGCTGCCGCCTGAAGGCGGAACTCCAAACACCTTCGCGCCTTTGAGCTTGGCTTCAAATTCCAACTCCTGTTTCAAGTCTTTCAGGTCTAGCAGCAGGTCTTTGGCGTACTGGTAACGCTCGTCGCGATTCTTGCGCAATGCCTTGCTGACGATGCGTTGCAATTCGGCGGGCGTTTCCGGTTTGTGGTTGATGAGCGGCGGAGGCTCTGTCTTCAGAATCTCGCTAATCACCTCTAGCGCATTCACGCCGGCAAACGGCGCGCAACCGGCGAGCATTTCGTACAGCACCACGCCCAGACTGAAAATGTCGCTGCGCGCATCCACTTCCTGCCCGCGCGCTTGTTCAGGCGACATATAACTCGCCGTCCCCATCACCGTGCCCGGAGTAGTCATTTTTCGTTGCGTCGGTGCTTCGGAATCGTGGCTGAGTTCCGGTTCGGGCGCGCTCAATTTGGCCAGACCGAAATCCAGAATCTTCAAGTAACCATGGCTGATGACGAACAAATTCTCCGGTTTCAGGTCGCGGTGAACGATGCCTTTGGCGTGCGCGGCGGCCAAGCCTGAAGCGATCTGTTGCGCAAACTCCAACGCGCGGGGAATTTCAATCGCGCCTTGCTCCAAAATTGCGCGCAACTCTTCACCTTCCAGCAGTTCGGCAACAATGAATGGCGCGCCTTCGTGAATGCCAAGATCGTGGATGGTCAAAATATTCGGATGATTCAGCGCCGAAGTTGCGCGCGCTTCCTGTTCGAAGCGGCGCAACCGGTCAGCATCGTCCGCAAAAGAAGCAGGTAGGACTTTGATAGCGACTTCGCGATTGAGGTGCGTGTCACGCGCACGCCAGACTTCACCCATTCCGCCCGCGCCAAGCTGAGCAATGATCTCGTAATGGCCAAGAGTCGTGTTGGGAGAAATCACGGGCTAGCCCTCCGGAAACGTCAGTAACTGGTTGAGATTGGTAATGCGGGCCGGATTGTCTGCGTGATGATTGTTGCGGTCAAGCAAGATGGCTTTCAGTCCAGCGGCCTCTGCGCCTTCGATGTCTTCACGCACGGAATCGCCGATGTGCCAGGCTTGCTGCGTTTCGATGTTGTGAAAGGCAAGCGCAGTATCGAAAATCATTGGATCGGGTTTTGCGGCTCCGGCTCGTGTTGAAATGTGAACCGAATCGAAAAACTGGCGCACATCAAGCGCTTGCAGCAAATCGTCCAGACGCGAATCGAAGTTGGAAATGACACCAAGCCGAATGTCGCGCCGCTTCAACTCCGTCAACGTAGGAATTACGTCGTCGTAAACTCGCCAGAGTTCCGGTGTGCGAAATTGTTCAAAGACATCGTTGAAGAATTCATCGAAATGAGAGAACGCAGCGCAATCGGCGAAAACAGTTCTGACCAGAGTTCGCCACCAGTCTTTTTCCAATTCTCGTAGCTTGTCATCTGGTGTGCCTGCTGGAAATGCCATTGGCGGTTGCAGCCGAAACCAGCGCGCAAAACTCTGCTGCAACTGTTCGGCATGGGCTTCGCAGCCATATTGACTGGCGATGCGGCTGTAAATTTCACCGACGCTACCGCGGACTTCAAACAGCGTTCCGGCGGCGTCGAAAAAGATGACCTGGGGTTTGTCTGTCATCTACTTTTTCGCTGCCTTTTTGTCGTACTGGCATTTTGCGTTGTCAGCCTTCAGATAATACGACTTATAGTTCGTCGCCTTCGCATCCATGCAGCCGACCAGATTTAGCAATTCGACTTTGCGGAATTCGATGGGATGGCTTTCGCTTTGCAGCGAGATGTAGCCTTCGGTGAGCAGCATGCCATCCTTTTTCACCGCAGGATCATGGCCGCTTACGTTGCCGCCGCCGATTTGGGGCTTTTCGTAAGACAGCACCGTTTGTCCATCAATCATGTGTTTAATTTCTTTGTCGCC
>CAZMXG010000260.1:0-8912 GCA_964570175.1 uncultured Heliomicrobium sp.
CCGCTGGCAATACAATCTGGCTTATTTCCACATGCTGGAAAAAGAAACCAACAGCAGCCTGAACACGATCAATTTCAAAGAAACCGGCTTTCGCAATCAACAGGTGTACATCGCCAACCTGTTCCGGCAAGACACCTTCGTGCTGGGATACACCACGCAGTTCAGCCTGCATTACAGCGACGACCGACCGACGACCGAATATGACCAGAATGGGTTTCTGGTTCGCCCGGCAAAGATTGGAACCGTTACGCCGCATCGCGTTCGGTCAGGCTATTTCGGCTGGACAGGCGACGGGCATTTTGGGCGCTGGAACATCACGCACGCCGCTTACCAAGCCATTGGCCGCGACACGTTCAACCCCATTGCCAATCGCGCCACGCGCATCAACGCCCAAATGGCCGCCGCCGAACTTTCGATAGATTATGACTGGCTGCGTTATCGCGTTGCCGCCTTTTACACCTCCGGCGATTCCAAGCCGCTGGACGACACCGGGCGAGGTTTTGACGCAATTCTGGACAATACCAGTTTTGCGGGCGGCAAATTCAGTTTCTGGAATTCCCAGGCATTGCGGCTGACGCAAACCGGCGTCGCGCTGGTCGAACCGCGCAGCCTGCTTCCAAGCCTTCGCAGCAGCAAAATTCAGGGACAGGCGAATTTCGTCAATCCAGGCTTGACGCTGTACAACGCCGGGGTGGACGCGGATTTGACGCCGAAACTGCGCGGCTTTTTGAACTACAACTATCTGCGATTCAATCGCACGGAACCGCTGGAACTGTTGCTATTTCAACCGGCGATTCGCCACAGCATCGGCCACGATCTCGGCGCGGGATTCATTTACCGCCCGTTGCTGAATGAAAACATTGTCCTGGTTGGCGGCGCATCCGGTTTGCGCCCCGGCACAGGCTTCACAGACGTTTTTAGTTCAAACTGCAACGGCACGCCAAAAGGCTGCGGCGCTACGACGCCGACTTTGTGGTCAGCGTTTATGACATTGAAGTTTGTCTATTGAATCTGACGGCATCGCGCAGCACGCAACGAATTGCGAAGTAAGCATTCCAATTTGATTACAGGAGAAAACCAATGACATCTGAAACAGTTCAAAAGGTCATCAATGATTACTTTGACGCCATTTGCAATCTCGATTGCAAAGCCTGGATCGCCACTTTCGCCGCCGACGCTGTTAGCCACGAACCGGGAAATCCGCCGCTAGCCGGACACGAAATGCTGCGCGCCTTTTTCAACGGCGTCGCCGGAGGCTTTGAAACGATCGAAATGCGCCCGCAACAAATCTTCGTTGTTGGCAATGAAGCTGGTGTGAAATGGTCTGCCAGCGGACTCGGCAAAACCGGTCGCCAAGCCAGATTTGAAGGCATAGACATTTTTACGCTGAACGGCGAAGGCAAGATTCAAATAGTGAAAGCGTACTGGGACCCGGCGGCAATGATGGCCCAATTGATGGGTTGATGCCGATGGGCTGAGATTTTTGTGTTTCTTGAAGTTTTATATCAGTAAAGTTTCTTCGTCCCGGCAGGGACGGTTTGATAATCGCGCGGCGATTCATCGCCGGGAAAATCGCATAATGAAGTTTCAAGTCCCATTGGGACGGCTGAAGTTTCTCAGCCGTCCCAATGGGACTGGTTGGATAATTTGTCAGGTACCCAGCGATAAAATCGCTGGGCTATTTTCAGTTGTCCCTGCGGGACATTGAAGAAGCTTCTGGCATTCAACGGTAGATTTCTTGAATTCCCCTGCTTATGCAACGCTGCATTCCAAAGCATCCAGAGAGTTGAAGGTATGAACCAAGCCAAGACAATCAAGCGCGTCAAACTTCTGTTTCTGTTATGTCTGTTCATTGCTTTGGTGATCGCCGTTTCGCTTGCAGACCGCGGTACCACCGAAGCTGTTTCGCGCGCCAGCATCGGTCATAAACCTGATGAAGCCGACCAGCAGCAAGCTCCAGCAGCCCCGGCGCAACGGCAAAAGAAAATCAATCCGCGCAGCGCCGGTTGCATCGTTTGCCACACCGGCACGGAATCTATGCACGTGGATGGCGACGACGATCTGGATATTGGCTGCGCCGATTGTCACGGCGGCAATGCGGCGGAAACGCAGGACAAGCTGAAAGCGCATGTCCAGCCGCGCAATCCCGAAATATGGAAATCAACCGCGAACCCGGAACGGCTGGCGACGGCTTGGCTGAAAGAAAGCGCCGAATACGTGCGCTTCATCAATCCGGGAGATTTTCGCGCAGCGGATTTAGCGTGCGGCAAATGCCACGAACGTGAAGTCGCCTGGAACAAGAAAAGCATGATGACGCACGGCGGAATGCTGTGGGGAGCGGCGCTCTATAACAATGGCGCGTTTCCGCTGAAAGATGCGCGCTTCGGCGAAAGTTACAGCAAGGATGGCGAACCGCAAGCTGTTTTTACCAACCCTGCGCCGACTGCCGAAGAAACCTTGAAGCAGGGAATTCTGCCTTACTTGATGCCGTTGCCGCGCTGGGAAATTACGCAGCCCGGAAACGTGTTGCGCGTGTTTGAACGCGGCGGAGAATTGAAAGGCCTGCCGTCAGACATTGGCAGCCCGAACGCGTTTGAGTTACCGGGCAAGCCGGAAGTGAAACTCAGTGATCGTGGGTTTGGCACGCGGCTCAGAACCGATCCGGTCTTTCTGGGATTGCAGAAAACGCGGCTGCTCGATCCGCTGCTTTCGATGCTCGGCACAAACGACAATCCGGGGGATTATCGCTCGTCGGGCTGCACGGCCTGTCACGTGGTTTACGCCAACGACCGCGATCCAAAACATTCGGCGCAATTCGCCAAATTCGGCAACGCTGGCCAATCGCAAACTGCCGATCCGACGATTCCCAAAAACGAATCCGGCCACCCGGTTAAACATCAAATGGTGTTGGGTGCGCCGTCCAGCAATTGCATGACTTGTCACATTCATCCCGGCGGAAACATGCTGTTGGGATATTACGGTATGACCTGGTGGGACAACGAAACCGACGGCAGTTTGATGTATCCGGCCAAACAACCGAACCTGAGTTCAGAGCAGAAAGACGAAATTCAAAACCGCAATCCCGAAGGTTCAGCCTTGCGCGGATTGTGGGGTCAGGACAGAAATTTTCTTGCCAACATCTGGAACGACGTAAACCCGAAAGCGCAACGCACACAGTTTGGCGATTTTCACGGCCACGGCTGGGTCTTCCGCAACGTGTATAAGACCGACCGCAAAGGCAACATGCTTTCTTCGCGCGGATCCAAAATTGCGCCCGAAGACCCTGAGAAATTCAAGAAAGCCGTTCACATGGAAGACGTGCATCAAAAAGTCGGCATGCAATGTGCCGATTGCCACGTCAGCCAGGACGTTCACGGCAACGGCAATTTGTACAACGAACCGCGCGCAGCGGTTCAGATTGATTGCATTGACTGCCACGGAACGATCACAGAACCTGCCAGTTTGACCTTGTCGGGACCGGCGGCGGGCACGGCACGTTTTAAGGGCAAAGTCATCACAGTTCCCAAAGACCTGACGCGAATCAAAACGCGCAACGAACGAGGGCGCAGCGTGGGAATGTTCCAGCGCATCGCCGCTGAAACCAAACGCACAGTGATTGGCAACGACGGGCAGCCGGAAGTTGGGCAGGACGGCAAACCACGTGAATTGACGTTGCGCCCGGGCGACATTGTGCAGAACTCGTTGGTGACGCCGGGCAAATGGTGGCGCATCGTGCAAACGGTGGACACCGTTCAACAGAATCGCACTGTCAAAATCAACAATCAGGATGTGCAATACCGCAGCCGGGATTACAACGATTCTTCGGCGTTTGCCAAAACCGTTCAGCGCGACGGAAAAACCTGGTCGGATGCTTCGGTCACTGAAAACAAGCTGGCACACGCCAACAGCAACATGACCTGTTATGCCTGCCACACTTCGTGGACGACCAGTTGTTTCGGTTGCCATTTGCCGATGACAGCGAACAAGCAGAAGCCGATGCTGCACAACGAAGGGCAGGACAATCTGCGAAATTACACGCAGTACAATTTCCAGACTTTGCGCGATGACATCTATATGCTTGGCAAAGACGGAACCGTCACAGGGCGTCGTGTCGCGCCAACGCGTTCCACCTGCGCTGTGCTGGTCGGATCACAAAACCAGAACCGCGAATGGCTGTATTCACAACAGCAAACGGTTTCCGCGGAAGGGTACAGTGGCCACGCGTTCAGCAGTTTCGTTCCACACACCGTCAGCACGTCCGAAACCAAAACCTGCACGGATTGCCACGTGTCAAAAGCAAATGACAACAACGCGATCATGGCGCAGTTGTTGATGCAGGGAACGAACTTCGTCAACTTTATTGGCCGTTTCGCCTGGGTGGCTGCGGGTAAACACGGCATTCACGCGATAGCTGTCACGGAACGCGACGAACCGCAAGCAGTCATTGGTTCCAGCCTGCACAAATTGGCGTATCCTGAACAATTCGAAAAACACGTCAAAGGCGGCGGCGTGTTGAAAGAGGCTTACGAACACACCGCGCCAGAAGCCCTGGGCATTCAGGTTCGCGGCGAATACGCGTATGTCGCCAATGGGTCTGCCGGGTTGCGCGTGTACGACATCGCCAACATTGACAACAAAGGCTTCAGTGAACGCATTACGACTGCGCCGGTGTCGCCCTTCGGTCAGCGGTTTTACGTGAATACGAAATATGCGACGGGCGTGGCTTCGCCTTCGACCTTGGCAGTTGATCCGACACGCCAACACCTGAAGGAAAACGAAGAAGCCATCAATCGTGACGACCGTCAGCCGATTCATCCGATTTACGCGTTCCTGTATGTCAGTGACAAGCAGGAAGGTTTGGTGGTTATAGGCGACAAAAAGAAAGGTGTGGCTACATTGCTCGACGGCAATCCGTCGAACAACTTCCTGAAACGCGCGCTGGCGTTCAATCCGGGCGGCGCGCTCAACGGAGCTTCCTCCATCACAATTGCCGGCGTTTACGCCTACATCACCTGCGACAAAGGCCTGGCGATTGTGAACTTGAACAATCCGCTGGAACCGAAGATCGCGGCGGAAATCGCTGGCTTCCGAAATCCGCACGGGGTTCAAATTCAATTCCGGTACGCCTTCGTCACTGACGAAGAAGGCTTGAAAGTCGTGGATGTGACCACTCCCGAAAAAGCTCGGTTGGTCGAAGCTGCGACGGTCAAGATCGAAGACGCCCACAATCTGTATCTGGCTAGAACCTATGCGTACGTTGCGGCTGGCAAAAACGGCTTGGCGATCGTGGACATCGAAAAGCCCGAAAAGCCGAAACTGGATCAGATGTTCAACGGTGACGGCAAAATCAACGACGCCCACGATGTGAAGCTGGGAATGACCGCGAATTCACTGTTTGCTTATGTCGCCGACGGCAAAAATGGCTTGCAGGTGGTGCAGTTGATGTCCCCGGAAGAGAACGCGAACATTTACGGCTTTTCGCCAAAACCGACGCCGAAATGGATTGCGACGTTTCCGCTGAAAGGCGAAGCCTTGGCTCTGTCAAAAGGTATTGACCGCGACCGTGCGGCTGACGAATCCGGCAACCAGATTTCGGTCTTTAACCGCCGTGGCGCGCGGCCTTTCAATCTGGAAGAAATGCAGCGGATGTATTTGCGTGGCGGCGAACTATACACCGTGACGGACGATGTTCCACCGCGTCCTCGCCGTCAGCAACCGGCTGCCGAAACCGCAAGCTGGCGGTTGAAATTGCCGGGATTAACTTCACTGATGTGGCTGCCAATCTTTTTTGGCGGCGTGCTGATTGTTGGCGGAGTCCGTATCTTCCGCCGGAAAACTAAATCCGAATAATTGCTCTTGGAGCGCTGCTTTTACCCGACCAAGGCTGGCGCTGCTGGCAGGTTTCTAAAGGAGTCTTTTTTGTGAAAAAAACGTTTTCGACTTTACTCTCGTTTGCCTTGCTGACTTTGCTGGTTGTTTGCGCTTCGGCGCAAGAAAAGAAAGTGACGCTTGATAAAGCCTCTGCGACAAAAATTGTCCAGATGCTGGAAGAATCCGGCCACGCGTACGGCAAAGCTGCCGATAATGTTTGGACGGTGAAGTTTCGCGGCAATACGCTGGACGATATTGCGGTCGTCACCATCGGCCACGAAGGCATGCTGATTCTGGTTGCGGTCGTCGCCGAAAAGAAAGATTTCAAAGCTTCGCCGGAATTGATGGCAAAACTGCTGCAACTGAATGACGATTACGACCGCATTAAAGTCGGTATTGATAAAGACGGTGACATGTTTGTGCGTGTAGACCTGACGTTGCGCGTTACCGATTCGCAGGAATTCAAACTAAACGTGGAACAGGTTTCAGCCGCCGCAGACGAAATTGCCGCCATGATCAAACCCTATCTGGTGGCTGCTCCAGCCAAGAAAGCCGTCAAATAACCCGGAAGATCAATTGAGCAAGATTGGGCGTATCGTTTCAAACGGTGCGCCTTTTCTGTTTTCTTCCTTCCGACGTAATATCCGCAAGCCGAGATATCAAGTTATAGAAACAAGCACAACGTGAGTGTTTGATGTGTCCTTACTCGTGCGGATTTCTGCATAATCCTGCCCAAAGCAAAGCTCATTGGAGGCTAAACGCAAAATGAAAAGAGTTGCTCTTTTTGTGGTCGTCTTGTGTGGTGTGGTGGCTCTGTCGCTGCCGGATTCGACTGCCAAACCTGTTCGCGCACAAGCGCAACAGCCCGCCGAAAACAAAGGCGCGGCGGCGGCCTGGCAAGCGCTGCTCCGGTTGCGTTCAACAGCGACCGTGTTGCACACAACGGCTCACCCTGACGACGAAGACGGCGCAATGCTGACGTGGCTAAGTCGGCACGAAGGTGTTCGCACGGGTTTGTTGACCCTGAATCGCGGTGAAGGCGGCGCGAATCTGGTTGGGCCGGAACTTTATGATGCTATGGGGATTCTGCGAACCGAAGAGTTGCTGGCGGCCGGACGATATTACGGCGTTGACCAGATGTTTACGCGTGTGACGGATTTCGGGTTTTCAAAACGGATGGACGAAACCATCGAGCATTGGGGCAAAGACATTGTCCTGAACGACGTGGTTCACGCCATCCGGCTTTATCGCCCGGATGTCATCCTTTCGCGTTTCCACGGCAAGCCCCGCGACGGCCACGGCAACCATCAAGCCGCCGGTTTGCTCAGCGCCGAAGCCTTCAAAGCCGCCGCCGATCCGAATGCTTTTCCCGAACATTTCAAAGAAGGCTTGCGTCCGTGGGAGGTCAAAAAGTTCTATCGCAGTGTGCGCGAAAGCGAGGCTTCGACGGTGAAAGTGGATGTTGGCGCTTACGATCCGCTGCTCGGTCGTTCGTACCGCGAAGTCGCGCGCGATGGCTTGGCGCATCAACGTTCGCAAGGCGGCGGCGCTGCGCGAGTTGCGCCCGGTTCTGCAATGTCCGCGTGGTTGATGGAAGAAAGCTTGTTCGGCAAGAACGAAAAAGAATCGGGTATCTTTGACGGCCTTGATACGACGCTTTTGGGATTGGCGAAGCTGGCGGGTTCATTGAACATCACTGCTGAATTGACTGCCCTGAACAAGAGTATCGAAGCTGCCATCAAAAAGTTCGACGCTCGCCAGCCGTGGGTTGTCGTCAGCGATTTAGTCGCCGGAGCCAAAACCGTTCAGGCGTTGGCCGGTAAGGTCAAAGCCGCCAACATGGAAGCCGCTAGTAAAGATCAGTTGCTGTTCCTGCTCGGCAACAAAAAAGGCGAGTTCAACGATGCAATGAATAAAGCTCTGGGCCTTGTGATGGAAGTTCTGGTTGATCCGCTAGCCAGAGCCGACGGACAAGGCGGAGGTTTCGGCCAGCCACGCGAAACATTCAGCGTGGCGATTCCGGGCCAGCAGTTTTCGCTGACGTTGAGCGTGTTCAATCGCAGCCCGATCAAAACAGCCAACAACGATCCCAAACTCACTTGTCCTCAAAGTTGGCAGTTTTATGTCAAAGGCGGCGGCGTAGAACAGTGGGCAAGTAATTCAATGCTGAAAGTACAATATGAGGTCAAAATGCCTGACAACGCGGAATCCACCAGGCCTTACTGGTCGCGCGCCAGCGAATTGCGCGATCACATTTATCAGATCAACAAGCCGGAATTTCTGCATCTGCCGTTTGCGCCGCCGGATGTCGTTGGCGTTTTCAATTACGAAATTGATGGCGTGCGTTTCACGCTGACGCAACCCGCGCAGACAGTTTACATGGATCGTCCGTGGGGAGAGCAGCGTCGTTTGCTGACTGTCGCTCCGGCCATTGGCGTGGCTCTTTCGCCGCGCGTTGGTGTCGTTCCAGTTGGAGACGCGCAGACTTCGTTTAACGTCACGGTCAATGTGCTCAACAACGTCAAAGGCAATTCGACGGGCAAAGTTCGTTTGAAACTTCCAGCGGGGTGGGCTTCTGCGCCAGCAGATCAAACATTCAACTTCACGAACGAAGGCGAAATCAGCAACTTCACGTTCAAGGTTTTGGTGCCGCGCGTTTCCGCCAGCGACGCTGATTTCAAGATTCAGGCCGTCGCCGAATACGCCGGGCGCGAATACACAGAAGGGTACGAAGTGATCGCGCACCGCGACAACGAACCCAGGCATTTATATCGCCCCGCGACGATGGCCGTGCGTGGCGTGGATGTGAAAGTCGCGCCGAATTTGCACGTCGGCTATGTGATGGGCGTGGGGGATGAGATTCCCAAAGCGCTGGAACAAATTGGCGTCAAAGTGATGATGCTGGGCGCAAACGATCTGGCCAGCGGGAATCTGGATCAGTTCGACGCTGTCATCGTTGGCATTCGCGCAACCGCTGTCCGTGACGATTTGAAGGCTTATAGCAAACGATTGCTGGAATATTGCGAACGCGGCGGCAACCT
>CAZMXG010000261.1:0-8845 GCA_964570175.1 uncultured Heliomicrobium sp.
CCGATGCGCGCGCTGGATGAATACTAAGTCCGTTTCGATTACCGCAAACGCAAACACGTGGGCCAGGGCGACGGCAAAACCAAAATCGGCGACGTGATTGGCCGGGAAGATCAACAAGGACAAGGTCAAGGAACCGGCCAAGGCGGTGACAGTCCGGGTCAGGATTATTACGAAGCCGACGTTGAAATTGACGAAATCGCCGCGATGATTTTTGAAGATTTGCGGCTTCCATTTTTGGAAGACAAAGCCAAACGCGCCGTACCATCGAAAACCACGCGCTTCACGGAAATTCGCCGAACCGGAGTACTGTCTAACCTGGACAAGCGCCGCACGATTCTGGAAAACATTCGCCGCAACGCCCGCGAAAAAGGTGAAGCGAAAATTGGCGATTTCAAAAAAGAAGACATGCGGTTCAAAAGCTGGGAAGACGAAATCCGCTATGAGTCAAACGCGGCTGTCATTGCGATGATGGATGTTTCCGGCTCGATGGGCGAGTTCAAAAAGTACATTGCGCGCAGCTTCTTTTTCTGGATGGTTCGTTTTCTGCGGACGAAATACGACAGCGTCGAAATCGTCTTTATCAGCCACCACACCGAAGCCAAAGAGGTCAACGAAGAGCAGTTCTTCACCCAGGGAGAATCGGGCGGAACAGTCGTCAGTTCCGCCTACAAACTGGCGCTGGACATTATTGCCGAACGCTTTCCACCGCGCGATTGGAACGTTTACCCATTTCATTTTTCAGACGGCGACAACTATTACTCAGACAACGAAGACGCTGTGAAAATGGCAGACCAATTGATCGAAACCTGCAACCTGTTCGGCTATGGCGAAATCGGCGAAGAAGGCATGGCCACGTATCGGCGAAGCTCCGGCGCGCTGCTTTCGATTTTTAACGACCGGCTGAAAAACCAGGATCGCTTTATTGGTGTGCGGATTGACGACAAGGAAGATGTCTACCCGGCATTGAAGGAGTTTTTCGGCAAGCGCGGCGTAGAAGCGTAAGGATCGTCAGCGGAGTTTTTGCAACTGAGTTGCGATTTCCTTTGCCAGTTTTGGAGACGCCGCAGTCGCGGTCAGTTCCCGAAGCTTTCCGGAAAAAACAGAAGTATTGCCTGTGCGATGGGTAACGTTGTAATTCCACATCCACGTCAAAAATGGCAAGGTGATTTCGACGACCAGATCAGCCTCTTTTGCGTCCGCAACAAATTTCAGTTTTAGTGCCTGAAACTCTGGCAATTTGCGAAACTCAGCTTCCAGCACGGAAGGATTCAAGTACACAGTCTTCGAACGAACATAAATCGTTTCGGAAGTGCGAACCAGTTCCACAAGGTTTGCGTTCGTTGCGCCTGCTACCGCTCCACTATCAGCCGTAAACAGTTCCAGGTCTTCTGCCTCGTAACCTTCGATCACAGACACAGGAGATTGCTTCGCTGTGGCTCCCAATTCTCGCTGAGTTTCTTGGGGCACAGTGGTTTGCAAATATTTGACCAGGCTTTCCAGCGTTACAATGCGCGCCTTGTCAGCGGCTTTCCCTTTGACGGCGTCCAGAAATACGGAAGTAAAGATTCCCCGCTTTTTCACTGCAGAGCCATAAGCGAGTTCCCCCGCGTTTGCGGAAAGGAGCGTGGCATAAGCGCTCACTTCGTTCTTGAAAGAAAACTGTCTAGAGAAAGATTCGGAAACAGGCTTTTGCCGGAATGAATCAAACATCAGCATCATCTGCCCGGCGCCGCTTGCCTTCAGCAACGCTTTGAACCTGTCACCGGGAATTGCGGTGTCAGCAAGCAGAGCGTCATTGCCTGTCAGCGAATCGGTGGCTAACAAATACGTTTTCCCGGCCGCTTCGAATTCGTGCCCAATAAAATAAACCAGCAAAAATCCGTCCTGCTTGATACGAGCAGGCAGCGCTGCAAGTTGTTGCAGCAGCACACTGCGTAACGGCTGGCGTTCTATCGGTTCGCCGGAAGCCAGCAGCACTATGTTTTCCCGGCGAAAGCCGCCGTTACGGACCAACGCATCGGCGACAGCGCGCGCATCAGCGGCAGCGTAGTTAAATTTGCCAACCTGTTTGTCCAGATAATCTTCCGCGCCGACCACCAGCGCAAAGCGCTTTTCCGGTGCAGGCAGTTCATCTACCAAACCGCTTCGCCCGCCAATGCAGGGACGTTCGCCGTTGACCAGCGATTTCAGCGCTTCAGTCGCTTCGTCTTTTAGTTGGGAAGAATCGCTGCGGCCGCTCAAGGAAAGGACTTGTGTGTAATCCGAAAGCTGTTGATTGACGATTTCCGTAATCTGGCTGCAAAGCGATTGCCCTTGCCTGCCTACGCGCTGATCTTTTGGTAGAGCGCGAAACTCATCATTCAGTTTCTGAAATTTCATGGAGCGTGCCATTGCACGCAACCAATAGGTGATTGGATCGTTGGCTGCGGGGCTGTCTTTCAATTCGGCGGCTTTCGTTAAATGATTGATTGCCTGTTCAAGGTCCGGAGTGGCTTGTCGTAGTAAAGTAAGCCCCAAACTTTGATACACCATGCTCAGACCGTCAGCGCGCAATTTGCCAAACGTCTGACTATCCATCCCCGTTGGCGGAGTCAGGTCTTCCAAATCCTTGAGCGCACGGTTTGCATATCCCCTGCTCTGTTCCAGATCACTGTAGAAGTTGCCGATCATTCCTTTGTGAGCGGCAACTGCCATTTTAGGTGTCACTTGCACAGCCATCGCGCGGTCTGGGTATTGGGCCAAAAGCCCCTGCCCCAGCTTCAAGACTTGATCCAATCCGGTCAACGTCGGGTTGTTTGAATATGCTTGAAAAGTTGCGTCAAACACTTCCAGTTCGACTTTCCGAAGCTCAGCTTTGATGTTTGCCGCTTCCGCATTGAGCGGGTATTTCCGCAAAAACACTTTTCCCAATGTCAGCCGCATTGAAGGATTCTTTTCGTTTGAAAATTCCGCGTATGCCTTCAGCTCTTCCTGTTGCCGTAGCGCTTGTTTGGTCCGTTCGCCTGCGCCGAGTTTTTCCAAACGATCCAACGTCATCTGATCCACGCGGAAATCAATGCCCACTTTGCGAATCTGGCCAGCAATGACTTCATCTCCGGCTTCGATTTTCAGTAATTGCTCAATCGTGCTGACGCTCAATGGGCGTTCACTTTGCGGAATTTCGTATGCTGATGCCATCAGTACAGGCTGATGCGCCGATCCGATTGGAGCGGAAAGTTGGCTGGCAAAGATAGTCAGGAGCAAGAGCAATCGAGCCATAAGTGTCCTCCACTGGGACGAAGTCGAGCGTATTAACGACGGTTCAACACCTTGATTGTGTCAGCGATTTTCTGCCGGAACTTGCGAACTTCGGGCTGTTGCGGATTGAGTTTAAGTGATTGGTCACATTCACGAAGCGCGCTTTGAAACTCTCCTTGGTTATACAGTGCGCGCGCCCGCTGGAAAAGTTCCGCCGCCTTTTGCTGATTTGCGAGTGTTTGAGCACGATTTGGCGTCGAAGACGACACGGGATTTGTCGGAGCCTGGTTTCCTGCCTCTGGAGTTGCAATAACGCTCGGGCTGGGGTTCGGACGCACTTCCGGAGTGTTGACGGGCGAGGCAGAAGAAGATGGCGACACCTGCTCGCTGCCCTCCCTGGCGTTATACTGATAGAAGCCATAGCTGCCCGCCAGCACAATTGCCACAACGGCAATTCCATAAAGCACATACGATTTGTTACGGCGTGTAGGTGCGGGAGTAAACGGTGCTGTCTCAGCGACAGCATCTGCCTTCGGCGTCGCATTTGACCTACCTTGCACAATTTTTGCCGGACTTGGAGACTTCGCCGTGGCGTACAGGTCTTCGGTTGTCTGTTCTGCCAGATCGGAGCTTTTCCTATTTCCGTTTTTCACCGCTACCCAGGTCTCTTCCAAATCCTCGCTGTCCGATTCGCGCAGATTTAACTCGATCTGAATCTGATGCAACAGCGCCAACACTTCGCTGGCGCTTTGAGGGCGCTCGGCCGGGTCTTTCGCCAGCATTACGTTGACCAGATTTTCAATCGCCAACGGCGTTTCAGGCCGGATCACGCTGAGCGGTTGCGGCTGAACGGTCAGTTGCATCTGCACCAATTCGCCCATCGAAGAACTGCTGAACGGCAACTGGCCCCCCAGCAAGCGATAACTGATCACACCCAGCGAATAAATGTCCGAACGGCCGTCAATGTGTCCGCCGACCGTTAACTGTTCAGGACTGGCATATTGCGGTGTTCCCACCATCGCCGAAACCGGTGAATTGGCCGTCGTCTCTTCAATAATTTTCCCGATGCCGAAATCCAGCACTTTGACCTGATCACGCCCGTCCGGCGTATCAACCAACATGATGTTGGATGGTTTCAGATCGCGATGGATGACACGTTTGGCATGCGCTTCGCTAAGCGCAGCCGTGATTTGCCGGATGATGCCAATCGCGCGCTTGAATCCAAAACTTCCCTCGCTTGCCAGTTCTTCATCCAGCGTCCGTCCTTCCAGCCACTCCATGACGATATAGGCAATGCCGTCCGGCGTGTGTCCCGCATCTTTCACGTCTACGATGTTTTCGTGCGTCAGCCTGCCAGCCAGTTTGGCTTCGCGCTCGAACAGTTCGACAACATAGTCGTTGCCGATGGCGACATTCGGCTGAAGGATTTTGAAGGCGACACGCCGATCAATTCCCAAATGATGCGCGCAATAAACCGCTCCCATTCCACCCACGCCGACCAGCGCCAGAATCTTGTACCTGTCCATCAGCGTCTGCCCGACCAAATGGTACGGGTCTTTCAACGAAAGAATCTCCTGGTCGCTCTCGCAAAACCGCTGCGAAACAGAATAGTTTTGGCCACATTTTGGACAGTATTTAACTCTCATTTTGAATGCGGGTGACAACGCTCTTGGGCAAACCGAAAAAGTACGAAGAGATATTCCGTCTGGTGATTCGCGCCCAGCAACACCCAAGTTTTATTGTACACGCTTCAACCCTGCAGCCAGAAGCCTCGACCTATTTCTTCTTTATATTCCTGAAGCTCGGCGAAAAAATTTCTGTCACGTGGCAGTTTTCAGATGCGAACGGCGCCTGCCTCAAGTGGATGAAATAAAAAGCTGAAGTTCCAGAGCTGTCGAATGGATACGACTTGGCCACGTATTCGCCTCGGCTCGTTTCTACAATCTTCAAAAATTCATTGGAAAAGTCTTGAAGCCATCAAGGAGGCTGTTATGCGACGTGTCTACATTTCAATTGCGATTCTCTTCGCTCTGGCCATTGGCGTGAACGCGCAGAACTCACGCGCGGCAACGGCTTCGTCGTACCTGGAACGCGGCAATCAATGGCTCAAAAAGGGCGAGATCGAAAAAGCCATCGAGGATTACTCCTTCGCGCTCACATTCGATCCACAGCTTGACCAAGCCTATTTCAATCGCGGAATCGCCCGCGAACGCAAGAGGGATTATGAAGGCGCGCTTGGCGATTACAACAAAACTTTGCAACTCAATCCACGAAATGTAGAGGCATATCTCAATCGAGGCGTTTTGTTTATCGGGCAGGAAAAGTACGGCGCAGCGATCCAAGACTTCGATCAAGTTATCGTCCTTAATTCGCGTGATGTCAGAGCTTGGGTCAATCGCGCCATCGCACACCATTACGCCCGGAATTATGCCGCCGCATTCGACGATTATTCACGCGCCATCAGCCTGGATTCGCGCGATGCCGAGGCGTGGGCGGGCCGCTGTGACGTGCGAATGTTACAGCAAGATTTCGACGGCGCATTGGGCGATTGCCAGCAGGCTGTGAAAATTGATCCGCGAAACATCATCGCACTGAATACGCGTGGCAACGTCTGGTTGCAAAAAGGAGACACAACACGAGCTTTAGCCGATTTCAACCGTGCAATTGTCCTTGCTCCGCAACACGCCTATCTACTCTGTAGCCGCAGCCAAGCCTGGCTGGCAATGGGAAAGCTCGAGCGCGCGCTGGAAGATTTAAATCTAGCAGTCAGGCTTGATCCACAACTCGCCGAAGCGTGGCGCAAACGCGGCGTTGTCCATTTGCGGTTGGGGCAGACAGCCGCGACACAAAAAGATTTTGACCAATGCTTCAACTTGAACCCTGCCTTGAAAGTAACGATTGAACAGAAGATCAACGAAATCAAAACAGCGCAGTCACGCTGAAAGGTCCAGGTTCCAATGATAATCAAAACTGATGATTCTCTTCAGAGGCAACTGGCATTGGTATTTCCCATCTCAACCGTCGAATAAAGTCTGACGATTCCTCCCCAGGTTGCTGCCAACTGCCTACCATCAGGAGAAAATGCAATTTTATATGCAGGTGGTAAAGTAAAAACTTCTTGCCCAGTGGTTAAGTCCCATAACCGAGTATTATCAGTGCTGCTTGATGCCAGCCTTTTTCCATCAGGTGAAAATGCTAGATCGTTAATCGCGCTCCCATGTCCCTTGAGAGTGAAAATTTCTTGGCCCGTGGTCGCATTATGGAGACTGACGCTACCCCGATTGGAGCCTACTACGATTGTGCGCCCGTCTGGCGACAGTTTCATGGAAAAAATCCCCTGACTGTTTGTTCTCACTTTTTTGACTTCTTGACGAGTCCGCACATCCAGAAAAACCAGATCATTAAAGCCAGTTACCAGGGTGCGGTTATCGGGCAGAAAAACCATGCGGTTCAAGACGGGGGAGTCCACATGAAGCCTAAACAGTTCATCCCCTGTTCGCGCCTCCCAAATCTGAATATTTCCGCTGCCTCTGTAACTTGCCGCAAGCAAACGACCATCTGATGTGATCGCCATCGCCGCAGTTTCCTGTCTAGGCTTTATCCTTAACAGTTCTTTGCCAGTGCTGATGCTCCACAAAGCCAGCCCGTCATCGCCCCTGGTTATGAATCGTTGCCTGTTCGGTGCCGGTAGTAACACAAGTGGGTGGCTGCCGCTTATCTTTTCGTCTCTATTGTGTGCTTGGCGTGAATAGACTTTATTGCCCGTAGCAATATCCCGAACTGTGAAAGACTGGTCATGGCTTGCCACGATGAGCTTGTTGCCATCAGGAGTAAAAGCTATATCGGAGATGCCCCTTGAACCACAATAGATTTGCGGTGTTTGTCTTTTTCCTAAGTCCCAAATCTTGACAACTCCATCCCTGCTTCCGCTGACCAGTTTCTGCCCATCGGCAGAAAAAGCGAGCGTATTGATTGGATTGCCGTGGCCTTTGATGATTGTCAATTCATTCCAGCTTTCTGTTTCCCAAACTCGTATCTGAAGATCAATTCCTCCTGCCGCCAGCTTTTTTCCATCGGGCGAGAAAGCAAGAGTCATTACCCCCTTCTGACCCGCCAATGTCTTTACTTCTTTGTTCGTTTGCCCATCTCGGATCACAACCGAACCATTACTCCCACTTGCCCCCCAAAATCGTCCATCAGATGAATACGCGGCTGCGCTACTAGACCTGTATGTCATCAAGTCTTTTCCTGACCGCACATCCCAGAGCGTGGCAAATCCGTCAAGGTCAACTGACACTAACTTGGCGCCATCAGGTGAATATGTCAGGCCATTGACTTGTTGGCTACGCCCCTGAAAATTCAAGAGCTCTTTTCCCGTGGCAAGTTCAAAAATTGCAATCTGCCCCTGATAAAAGCCGATTGCGAGATACTTTCCGTCTGTTGAAAAAGCGAACGACCTAGCGGCTAAGGCAGGAATGGCGGCAGGCACAAAGCTTTTGAGCAATTTCCCTGTCGCGACTTCCCAAATCCCAATTGATGGAGTGTTCGTTTCTCTACCGGAAACTCTTCGGGCTGCGACAAGTTTTTTATCTGCCGAAAACGTTGGTGAAAAAGCGCCATCCAGATTTTCCCACTTTGATGAAGTCATTTCCTTCCAAGTGGAGGTGTCCCATTGTTTGATCATTCCATCATAGGTTACGGAAACTAGCTTTCTTCCATCGGGGGAAAAAGCGGCTGCTTGGGAAAAAGGAGCCGGCTGTAACGTTGCGATCTCCGTATGGCTAATTCGCCAAAGGTAATGCCACTCAAATCCACGCAGATCGGGTTCGCCGGGTTTTGGGATATGCGCTATCAACAATTCGCGGACGCGTTCGACATTCGATTCATTCCAGGCCGTGTTGGCTAGCGCCATTTGCGAAGTGTACAGCAACCGCCGGTTCGACATTTCTTGAGATTCAGCGCGCAGTTGCTGTTCTTCGGCAAAATTGCGCTGCGTTTCGGCTTCATCTCGTTGCTGATCGGCTTCGGCGCGCGCGGCGTCGGCCTGTTGGCGACGCTCTTCGGCGGTCAGCAAAGCGGCTTCGGCGCGGTTACGTTGGGACTCAGCTTGTACTTGTGCGGCTTTGGCAATGCGGGCTTGGCGCAACGTCGCGCCGATGCCGCCGAGCAAAGACAACATAATCAACGCTGCTGCCGCCACTGGCACTTTGTTGCGCCGGATGTATTTCAACGCGCGATAGCCGAGCGTCCCGCGCCGCGCCGTCGTCGGCAACCCTTCCAGATAACGCCGCAGGTCTTCCGAAAACTGTTCGACCGAACCATAGCGCGATGGCGGTTCTTTGCGCAGCGCCATCAGCACAATGCTGTCTATGTCGCCGCTCAATCGCCGCCGCAGTTTTTCCGTCGGTTCAATCGTGATGGGATTGGTCGGCGGCGCGCCATCCGCTCGCGTGATGGCTGTGCTGGGACGTTCCGGCTCCTGTTCAATCACTGCCCGCATCAATTCACCGAAGCCGTGCGCTTTCAGCCGATAGGGGCTGCGACCGGTCAGCAGTTCGTAAAGCACTACGCCAAGCGAGTAAACATCGCTGGCGGTGGTCAGCTTTTC
>CAZMXG010000262.1:0-8818 GCA_964570175.1 uncultured Heliomicrobium sp.
TCGTAAGGGACTTTCACCCTCAAGTGAATGCGCCCTGCCGGGCGCACTAAAGAAATGCGGATTCCACTCACCAGCAGAATCCGCAAAACACTTCAAAAGAGAATACGTCTTATGCAGCTTTCTTTTTGACTTTTGCTCCGGAAGTCAGAACTTCGATTGCCTTTTTGAGCATCAAATCCTCTGAAGGTTTCGGCGCGACAAGCACAGGGGGCTGACCTTCTCCTCCTGTGCGCTGAGAATCATCGCCGCCCAAATCCGCCAAATCGGCGCGTTTCACTTCAACATTTGGCACAACGCCATCAGCCATGAAGATCTTTCCCGTTGGCGAAGCGTGACGCGCCGTGGTCAACAACAGGGCTGAGCCGTCATCCATCGGAAACAGTTGCTGTTCGACGCCCATCCCAAACAGAGTTCGTTCGCCGACCACTTCTCCACGCTGATTTTCCATAATTGCGGCTGCGACAATTTCCGAGGCTCCGGCGGAAGTCCGATCAATAATCACGGCGACGGGCAGGTCAGTCAGATCATTGTCTGCCTTGGCTTCGTAAGTTGCCATCACCTGGTCTTTTCGGCCGACTGTCGTGGCGATTTTGCCGGATTTCAAAAAGAAGTCCGCAACAGTCACACCTTCCTTCAATTCGCCTCCGGCTGAACCACGCAAATCCAGCACAATGGATTTCGCGCCTTTCTTAACCGCATCTTTAATTGCTGCGGCAACGGCTTCAGACTGCCCTTTACTCAAAATCGGGACTTTTATGTAACCGACCTGCTGCTCCAGCGACTTCACTTCGGGAGTCGCTGTCGGAACATTACCGCGAACGAGTTTGATTTTGTCCGTTTTGCGATTGATCAGCGCCAACTCAACACTTGAACCCGGCGTGCCACTGAGCAACGATCGCACATCATACAAATCCAGGTCGCGTGTCGCATGGCCATCAATGTATTCAATCACATCGCCGACCCTGACGCCCGCCTTTTCCGCGGGCGATCCGGGAACAACGGCAATCACATAGGCAAAACCGGAGTACTGTCCAATGACCATTCCTGTCACGTCAACATTTAGTTTTCCGGATTGATACTCTTTGACCTGCGGCGGCAGCAGGTAGGCGCTGAAAGGATCCAGCCCATCAGTCAGGCCGCGCAGCGCTCCGATGCGGACTTTTTCAAGATCAGGCTTTTCGACATATTCATTGACGATATGCCTGACGACATCCTCGAAAATTCTCAATTGCGCGTATGGTCCGGGATCGGCAAAAGCCCTTACCAAAGGATTGTTTGACCGCGAAAGCATCCCCCCCACTACGGAGTACAGAGCGATGAACGCGGAAAGTGTGATCAAAGTAAGCTTGCTGCGAATAGACATTGAACCGGCTCCTTACTGAAAATTACCTGCCCGAACCAAGGCTTTGATTTAAGCCGCCGATTGATCGGAGGATCAATCATTTAATGCTGAAAGGGATCATACCCACTAAAAATTTGCGGCGCAAGCAAACGGCCAAAACTACAAGGCTTTTGAGTGTTTGCGCTAACAAATTGCTGCAAACAACTCAACATTTTTGAAATTGTAACCAAGGCAGCGAGTGGAAAATAAAAAATGCCGCTCGGACTTCCGAATTCCGAGCGGCTTACAGGAGGATACCCCTTTGAAGAAACACCGGCTGGTGCTTTTCTCAGTGAGCCTGCTGAAATAGACGCACCCTGCTGATTCAAAGTTACCGCTTTTTTAACTGATATGAATTTTTTGCCATTTCTCGTCAGCCTAATTCCAAAGCGGTAATTGTTCTTCGGTCACGCAGGTAGAGCTTTGTTCCGACCAAGGTAGGAACCGTCCAGGCTACGTTCTTCATAATCTGCGCTTTAGCCAGAATTTGCAGACCTCCTGTGCCTGGTTTGGCAAGGGCCAGCATCCCATCTTCATCCAGCAAAATCAGTTTGTTGTCGGCATACAAAAAACTGGCTCGACCGATGCTGCGATCCTGCCAACTAATCTGGCCCGTTTTAACATTGATGGCTGTAAATGGAGCAGGCCCAAAATCTCCGCTGGAACCGTAAGCAATGTCACCCAGGCGCATGATTGTTCCAATATGAACGCGCATGCGGTTGTTTGCCCAAACTTGTTTTGCCGTCGTCTGATTACCACTTCGCGCAAGTTGGATGACTCGGCTGCCGGTCCCATAAGCAGATGACATAAAAACCAGATTGTCCTGTTCCCAAACCGGCGTGCTGATGTTCAACCCGTACTGAGTCTTGTGAGGGTGGTGCCAGTAATATGCACCGTTGCCTGGATCGCAGCCGACAATTTCATCGGTGCTGAAGTAAATCAACTGGTCCTGTCCGCTGACGTTGATGATGACTGGCGAAGCAGGCGCGGGGGTGTAGTTTAAATTCTTCCAGGCGATGTTTCCTGTTTGCTGATCAAAAGCCATCAACGACTGCCCATTTTTTCCACCGACAACCACGATGACAGAGTTCTTGTATGCAATCGGGCTGGGAGAATATCCACGGTCATCGCGCTGGCCGCCGTATTCGTTCCATAAATCATGCTGCCAGACCAATTTGCCCGTGCGTTTATCAAGCGCGTGCATTCGCCCCGCAACGCCAACAGAGTAAATCAAATTGCCGACGATCAGCGGCGTCGAATGCGGACCTTTTCCATATTGAAGATCCAACCCCTGCATGGTGGTTTCGTAAGGAAACTCCCAGATCGTTTTTCCGGTGGGGGCGTCCAAACAAATAATGGTTTCTCGATTTCCATTGCCATACATCGTGAAGAGCTTGCCGTTGTCCACAAGAATTGCCGAATGCCCTTCGCCCAGATTGCGACTCCACAATTTCGCCGGCCCTTCGGCTGGCCAGGTTTCTTTTAGCGAGCCGGATTGAACCTTGAAATTGCGATTCGGGCCGCCCCATTGAGGCCATTCAGGAGCTGCTGCCTGAGCAGACGCTTTAGGTTGGGGCCTGCGCTGCGCTGTAACAGTTGCCGCTGCGATCAAAAACAACAGACAGGCAATTGTCAGCCAGCGCGCCAGCCTGAACCGTTGCGTTGAACCAATCATCTGAAATTGCATACCAAGGATTCCTCACTGTTTTGGTTGGTAGGTTTGTTTTTGCCGATGGGTCGCAACGAATGCTGCGGCGATTAAAACGGCCACAAAACGGCGAAAGTTCCGGCATTGGTTGCGTCATCATGCAGAGAACGTGTAGCATCCGCTTTCCATCATCAGTTCGATTCAATAAGTGCCTATGATTGTCCGCTAAAAAATGAGTTGTTCGCGTGTGCATAAGAGCTTCGTCGCCTATTTCGATGAAGAGGTTATTTTGTGTCCACTTGCAGCAACTCGCCTTCCCCGCAGCCTATCACGACAACCACTCACCATTTACAACCCGAAAGCGGACAACTGTTAGGAGACAATTGAAATGAGTTTTGATCGAAACTTTCTTCAACGTTACGGCTGGGACGATTTTTTTGAAGCCAACTTCACTCCACTGGCCAAGGAGGGATTGGTTCCCGCTCGTATTGCCCTGGAATATAACCAGTTTTATAGAGTTATGACTGACAACGGGGAAATGCTGGCCGAAATCAGCGGCAAACTGAAACACGAAGCCACAAGCCGAGCCGAGCTTCCAGCCGTCGGCGATTGGGTGGCTCTGCGAATGGTTAAGGCTGAAAACAAAGCCATGATTCACGCAGTGTTGCCCCGCCGCAGCAAGTTTGCTCGCAAGTCAAAAGGTTCTAAAACCGAAGAACAGGTTGTTGGCGCAAACATTGACATCGTGTTTTTAGTCACATCGCTAAATCAGGATTTCAATCCCCGCCGCATCGAACGTTACCTGACCATCACCTGGGACAGCGGGGCAAAGCCCGTCGTTCTGCTAACCAAAACCGACCTTTGTAACGATGTCGGAAACAAGTTTGAAGACGTCATCGCGGTTTCCATGGGTGCGCCAGTTCACGCCATTTGCGCCATCAAAGACGAAGGGCTGGAAGAGTTGGAACAATACTTTACTCCCGGTCAGACAGTCGCGCTGATCGGTTCATCCGGCGTAGGCAAATCCACGTTGATCAATCGCTTGATCGGTTCTGAGCGTCAAACTGTCAAGGAAGTCCGCGAACACGATGACCGCGGATTGCACACAACCCGCCACAGAGAGTTGATCCTGATGCCCAACGGCGCTCTGGTGCTGGACACGCCGGGCATGCGTGAACTTCAGCTTTGGGATGCCGACGAAGGGATCGAAACCACTTTTGAGGACATCGAGCAAATCGCAGCCAATTGCCATTTCACCGACTGCAAACACGGGAACGAACCTCGTTGTGCTGTTCGCGCAGCAATCGAAGCAGGCACGCTCGATACCAGCCGTTTTGAAAACTATTTGAAGATGCAGCGGGAACTGAATCACTTGGCGCGACGTCAGGATCAATTCGCCCAACGCGTGGAGAAATCCCGCTGGAAGAAGTTGACCAAGATGGGGGAAGAACGCGCGAAGTGGAAGCGGCAAGGTAAGTAAACTTCCAGAATTCACCGTTAGCCTTTAGCAACCAGAAAGGATTTTTTTGGCTTCGCAAAGGGCTGACGGTGAATCTGTATAAGACCGAATTTCCCAACTTACAGTATCGTCTGTTACCATCGGTGGCGAATCAATTTGAACCATAACTCCAATCGAGGCGCTTATGAAATCAACTCTGAAATCCGCGAAATTCCTGTTGCTTGCCGCAATTTGCCTGACGGCAATTACCGGGGTTTGGGCCATGACTTCTGCCGCTGAAACCTTGAGTGTGCGCCAGGCGCGCGAGCTTTTGCAGCATTTGGCCGGAGCCAATCTGAATAAAGATCAGGTGCAGATCAAAAAGATCGAATCCGGATTCGGCGGTAACACCATCATCGAAGCCCAGATTGAAACATCTTTCCGCGTCAAAAAAGAAAAAAGCGGCTGGCAGATTGCCGAAGTCCGGCTGGGTGACCGCCAATGGGAATCCTTTGAGCTGATTGAAGAAGCTATCAAGCGTGAAAAAGCCCGGCGAACAACCGCCTTGCTGCAAAAGCTGGCCGAAGGATTGACGGCGTACCAAAAAGATCATGGGCAATTTGCCGAAACAGATGAAATTGCTGAGCTATTGGATTTTCTTTCCCCACGCTATCTTCCCACGGCTCCGCGCTTTGATTTGTGGGGCAAAGAATTTGAATATCGCGGCACTGCGTCCAACTATCGCCTTTATTCCGCGGGCCCCGACAACAAACGAGGAACCAAAGACGACCTGATCATTGAAAATGGGATTCTCAAAACCCCTTCTGAATAATTTATGGAATACATTCCTGTCGAACATCAACAAGCGCTGGGCCAGCGGTATCGAACGGCAGCAATTATTGTGGGAGCATTTTGCATCAGCGTGATGATTAACATGCTTGTTGCCAAGTTGATGCCCGTTGACGACATCAAACCTGGAACTGAAACCTGGCAGCAGCCGGCCTATTCCGCTGTCATTGTGCTGGGCGTCGTGGTTGTCGCGCTGCGCCGGATTATGATGTCGAAAATGTTAATGGGAACAGCAACCCAGCGAGGTCCCAGCGCAGTGCTGCAGCATCTGTTTACAATGACAATAATAATTTGCGCCCTGGCTGAAATTGCGGCGATTGGCGGCTTGGTGTTGTTTCGACTGACTGGAGATTATCAATACAGTTGGCGGCTGGGCATCGTCAGTTTATTCCTTTTGCTTTACACCTTTCCCCGCAAAGGAGAATGGGAGCGCGCAGTTGCCGACAGCGCCAAAGCACAACCCCCAATCGCTCGGTAACCGGAGAATGATGAAGGTTTTTGCGTCGAACTTTCTTTTGCTGATGCTGTTGTCCGCCTTGTTCCTAAGTAGCGGTGCTGTTGCCTTTGCGCAAACAGATGCCACGCTGGCATCCAACTTTTCAGCCGATTCCCAAAAACGCCAGCAAGCCTATTTGAAATTCATTGAAGCCAGGCGTTTGAAAAACGAAGCCATTCGCGCCAACAGCCGATCCCTGCTGGAAGAAGCCATTCGCGCATTCCGCGAAACCATCCAGTTGGATTCAACCGCGTCCGAACCGCACGTTGATCTGGGCGAAATTTATTTCTTTTACCTCAATCAGCCCAATCTGGCCGAGCGCGAAAGCCAGGAAGCAATTCGCCTTGATCCGAAAACCATCAGTGGCCATTTGCTGCTGGCACGGCTGCGCATATTTGCTGCCCGTTCGGACAACAACGTTCGCCAAGCGCTGCTCGATCCGGCAATCGCCGCGTATGAGAAAATCACAGAACTGGATCAGTTAAACGCCGAAGCCTGGGCTTTTCTGTCAGAAATGTTCGGCATGAAAAATCAATTGGCGAAACAGACGCAGGCCCTGGAAAAATGGGCTGGCGCGCCTGTGCCCAGCGATCAGTTTTTTTACCAGACGCTGATGAACGCCGAATTGACGCCGGATCGTGCTTATTACCAGCTTTCGCAAATTTACCTGAGCCAGAATCGCAAATCCGAAGCCATTGGCGCTGCGCGGCATGCCTATGAAATGAATCCTGAGGTCGGCGACTATGCCCGCAATCTGATCAGCATTTTGCATATGGCGGGGACCAGCGAAGAAGAAGTCAGAACCCTTGGCCAATTGTTCAAAACGGCAAACAGCCCTGGCATATTGATCGGTTACGGTTCCGCACTGATTCGGGCCGGACGCAACAACGAAGCCATTGAGCGCTTGCGGGAATTCAGCGCGGTGGAGCCTGAAAACGCCAGTGCTGCCGGTTTATTGGCGTTGGCGCAGCGCAGAGCAGGGCAACGCAAAGCCGCTATCGAAACGCTGAAAACGATTCTGGCAAAACTCGAGACCGAAACGCGCACGGACCTGATGCTTGAACTGGCGCAAACGCACGAAGAGCTTGGCCAAAACGAAGAAGCCATTGCCCAATATGAACAAGCGTTTGAAAATTACACGGGGAAAAATGCGCTGACGCCTGCCAATACACCGCTGTTCAATGAAATCGTCAACCGGCTGGCAATCATTTTTCGCCGCACGGGTAATCAGACAAAGATGCAAACGCTGCTGACGCGCACCCGCCGATTGATTGACGAACAGAACCCGTTGACCGATTTAGTAACGATTGACAACCTGCAGGATGAGGGCAAACGCCGTGAAGCGTTGGACATTACGCGAGCCGCCATTCGCCGTTACCCCGACGAAAAGTCGCTGAAATATACAGAAGCGTTGATCCTGAGCGATCTGAAACGAATGGATGAAAGCATTGAGCGCTTGCGCGATCTGGTCAAAGGACGCCCCGAAGATGAAACCGAAGACGCCGTGGCGTACGTGTTAATGAGCGGAGTGTACTTTCAACACGGAAAGTGGAAGGAAGCCGAAGAGGCTGCGCGCAAATCCATCGCGATGAACCCGGATGATTCCGAAGCCACCATCAAACTCAGCTCGGCCCTGGAAAAAGCCGGAAAACATTCCGATGCTGAAAAGCTTTTGCGCGATTTACTAAAGCAGTCACCGGACAATGCAACGGCGTTGAATAATCTTGGCTACTTTTTGCTGGAACATAGTAATCGCCATCAGGAAGCATTGAAGCTGATTGAACAAGCCGTTGCCATTGAACCTATCAACGGCAGTTTTCTGGACAGTTTGGGCTGGGCGCAGTTCAAACTCGGCAATCATGAAAAGGCCAAGGAAAGCTTGGAAAAGTCCTTGGTTTATTCCCGCCGTAACGCCGCTGCGCATGAGCACTTGGGAGATGTTCTGCAAAAACTTGGCCGGCTGGCTGAAGCGAGACGGCGCTGGGAAAAGGCGCTCGAGCTTTCGCTGGAAGATGCGGAAATCGCCCGTCTCAAAGTAAAGCTTCGAGACAGGCGATAAGCAGTCTTGCATTACACGTACGATCCGCCCGTCACCAGCACCACATGACCCGTCACATAATCCGACAATGGTGAAGCCAGAAATAATACAGGCCCGGCGGCTTCTTCCGGTGTTCCGGCGCGCCCAAGCGGGATAAAATTCATGGCCGCCTGACGCATTTGATCCGGAATGCCAAGCTGGATTTCGTTTTCGCCAACGTGAACCGGTGTCTGAGTTTCCTTGGCTGCCGTAAGCCGCGTTTCAATAAAACCATAAGCCACGGCGTTGACGTTGATGCTGAATCGGCCCCACTCTTTGGCCATCGTTTTGGTCACACCGACGATTCCCATTTTTCCGGCTGAATAATTCACCTGTCCTGGGTTTCCGGCCACGCCGGAAGTCGAAGACACGTTGATAATTTTGCGATGAACACGCTTGCCTTCGGCCATTTCGCGCTTGGCGGCTTCGCGCATGTAGGGGGTCGCGGCGCGAATGATCTTGAACGGAGCCGTCAGGTGAACAGCGATCATCGCCTCCCACATTTCGTCTGTAACGTTTTGGATGACTCCGTCCCAGGTATACCCTGCGTTGTTGACAATGATGTCCAGTTTGCCGAATTCCTGCACGGCGGTTTGGACGACTTTTTCGGCGAAGTCCGGCGCGGTGACGCTGCCCACGCACGTCGTTGCGACACCGCCAGCGGCATTGATCGAATTGGCGACACCTTCGGCAGTCTCACCATCCAGATCGTTGACGACAACGTGCGCGCCATGTTCAGCGAACAACGTGGCGACGGCTCGGCCAATGCCTCGACCGGAGCCGGTAACAATTGCAGATTTCCCTTCCAACAGTTTCATATTTTTCCTTTTGATTGAGATTGTGACAAGCCGTCAAAATGAAACAACTAAGTTGGTTCATTTTCCATCTATGAAGTAGGTGACGGCGTCAAGGGAAAAGTTGTGACACTT
>CAZMXG010000263.1:0-8799 GCA_964570175.1 uncultured Heliomicrobium sp.
TTCATCGTCGGAATCGCGCCGATGTTCAGGCGGTCAACGTGCGGCGAAGCCACCAGTCTGTTAATCAACTTCAGATCATTGGTGATTGCGGTTACGACCAGCGAAGGCCCAAAAGTTTCCGGCATTTCTTCCGGCTTGACTTCAACCACGCTGGCAAAGGGAAACAGAAATTCGCGATTGGCCAGCGGATGTTCGTGGCTTTCAACGTGAACAATGGTCGGCAGCAGGTATGTCGCACCGTCAACGTTCACCAATCGTTCGCCGCGAACTTTTGTCGAAAAGTCTGTCGCGCCCGCTTCCCGCAACCCGGAATCCACAATTCCTGAAATGCGTTTGGCAATGTCGGCGTTGGCAAACGGAGCCAGCAAAGCTTCTGGATCCTCGGCATCACGCGGAACGATTTTGGCAACGCGTTCAGCAATCGCCTGCGCGATTTCTTTCCCGTGCCGAGTCACCCAGACGCCAGAAGCATTGATACACGAACGCCCGCCGTTTTCCGTGATCGAAGCGACGATGACATCCAGGTATTTTTCCCAATCGTCCACCACGTCATCGCCCAGCACAACTTTGCTGTAGCCGGTGCCGTGCAATTCAACGCGCGAATCGCTGGCGTATTTGCCCACTGTTGAGGAATCGCCGAAAAACATTCCGCGCCCGCACGATTGCAAGATCGCGCCCGCTCCGCCGTGATCCGCCGGGTAATATCCGAAAGCTTCTTTTGGCACTCCGGCTTTAATCAACGCCTGCGCAATGCGATAGGGCGACCACGGCTCGCTGCTGCCCGGCTTCAAGACCAGCGGCACTTTCATCGCAATCGAAGGAATCCACAAACTGTGAACGCCCGGTGAATTGCTCGGCAAAATGACACCGAGCGAATTTGTGCGCGGAAAAAAACTGACTGCGTGGCCTTCGTGCGAGCCAAAGCCGTCATCCAGAATTTTCAACTCCAGCCCGCGCGTCAGCCCGTCCAGCACGGATTTCATTTCCGCCATCACGCCGCTGATCTTCGACATGTTTTTGCGAACCAGCACATGCGGCATTCCCGTCGTGGCCGACAACTGCCGAACATAATCATCCGGCGATTGCGACTGGTCACCGACCGGCAGTGTGTCGTTCATAAAGTAATCCGCCGCCTGACGACACATTGCGATCAGTTGTTCGGTCTTGAACGCCGCCAGCGAAGCCTGCGCCGCATCCAGATCAAGCAAGTCTCGCCGAATCAAGCCGGCATTTGCCTGACTGACTTCGACAAATGTTTCGCGTGTCCGGAAGTGCGGCACCCGGGAAACGTCAACACTTTTATATGAATTGCCTTTGCGAAGAATGGGTATGTGAAGCATAAATTTTGATTGTTATTCAGATTCGTTTGCCATCAATCAGGTTTAACGGTTGATGCGCGTCACGACTTTGTTGCCTGCGCCGCGTTTGATGGTGCGTTTGACGAATTGCTCAACGAGTGGACGTAGCAGCCATTTTGCGCCGTCTTGTTCAATGGATCGCAGTGAGCCATTGGCGACGGCCAATTCCAAAGTTGATACCGGAATATCAAATTCGCGAGCGGCGGCGTTGTAGCTCATTAAATCTTTACTGTCGTAAACACTCATGTATGGTTTCTCCTGAAATAAAGGCTTGAAAATTTAAGTGGAAGAATCGTGATGATAGGGATGGGCCCAGAGAGTGTCAAAGCTGGTTCGGCAAAAATCATCGAGCTTGAAATTCTTTGGCCCGCCCCACTACAATCCGTCCCGCTTATCCGATCTCACCAACGTTTTAACGGAGAGAATTTATAAATGGACTGTCTGCAATTTGAAGATTCAATCAGCGATTACCTGGATTGCGGTTTGGCGCGCCCGGTGCGCCGCAGTTTCTGCGAACACCTGTTGGCTTGCCGTCCTTGCCATCAAACGTTCAATGATGTTCGCGTGGTGCTGGACGCCTGTTATGTCATCCGGGAATCGAATGTCGGGTCCACGGAAAATGCTTCGGGAATCGAACAACGCATCATCAGCGCCATCACCGTGGGCGAAATGCTCAGTTGCCGGACGCTGGATGCGCTGATTCTGGATTACTTCGAAGGCAATATTGAAAGCTCTTACGAAACCATCTTCAACGAACATTTTGCCATTTGTGACGATTGCCGCCGACTGGTCGAAGGCGTGCGCGAATCTTTGGAAGAACCCGAAGAGGTCGAAGTTCCGGCCCAACTGTACGACCGCATTTTCGCCGCAACCGTTGGTTTGCGCCGAATCGCCTGATCCAGCAATTCCCCGACGATCTTGATGCAATTTCCAAGCAAGCAATCGAGCATCTTCAGCAAACCTGTTTTGTGCCTTTCGCTGATTTGGCTTATCTGTTCGATCAGCGCGTTCGCTCAGCAGACGGAACCCGAAAAGAAAGTCGTCAATCCAATCGGCACTGCCGACCAGCAACGACAATCCAATCGCCAAACCAAACCCGTTCAAATTACGATCACCACTCAGATCGAATCTGGCCAGGCACAGGAAGTCAGCCTTACTTCCGATTTTCAGGAAGCTCAGGGCGAAAAAGGCGAGATTGCAGTGATGACTGGAAATTGCCAGATTGTTTATGGTGATGTCATTGTCATTGCCGATCGGGCGACCTACAACAGAATCACAGACGATCTGCTGGCGGAAGGTAACGTTTACTTTGAACAACAAGGCCAGCGAATTGCTGCCGAACGCATCGAACTAAACTACAGAACCAAGCGTGGCACCATCACTACCCCGACAGCATTCACCAATAGCACTCCTGACGGAACCACGTTGGTTGTTGACGCCTCGCGGGCAGAC
The DNA here is from genome assembly GCA_964570175.1 of uncultured Heliomicrobium sp. Lineage (GTDB taxonomy): Bacteria > Acidobacteriota > Blastocatellia > RBC074 > RBC074 > RBC074. The sequence continues at coordinate 2,811 of CAZMXG010000263.1, forward strand.
AAAATCAACAGCGACACCTACACACTGGAAAACGCCAAACTGACCGCTTGCCAGGAAGCCGTACCGAAATGGGCCTTCACAGCTAAACGCGCGCGCATCCGGCTGGATCATCGCGCGAAGGTTTACAACGCGTTTCTGCGCGTCAAAAACATTCCTGTCTTTTACCTGCCCTACGCTTCAATTTCGATCAGCAAGAAAGACCGCTCTTCGGGCTTCCTGCTTCCCAGTTCCGGTTCATCTTCGATCAAAGGGCGAACACTGCATTTGGCTTACTACCAAACGCTTGGACAAAGCGCCGACGTTTTAGTGCGGACAGACATTTTCAGCAAACGCGGTGTTGGCCTGGGATTCGACTTTCGCGCTCGAACAAATGAAACCTCGAAGATCAACTTCGGGTCGTTTCTGGTGATTGACCGATTGCTTGGCCCCAAACTTCAAGCCAACTGCAATCCTGCTGTTGATCGTAACGGATGTAAGTTACCAGATCAGGGAGGGAGCAGTTTTTACGCCGAAGCAGTTCATAATTTCAAAAACGGGTTTGTGGCCGTCGCCGACGTCAATATCACGTCTTCATTCGAATTCCGCCAAATCTTTTCTGACAATATTCTGTCCGCGATTTCGCCTGAAGAGCGTTCGCTGTTTTACCTGAACAAAAACTGGCGCTCGTTCAGCTTCAATGCCCAGTTCGGCGAGCAAAGTTCTTTCATTGGTGAATTCGACAAAGACGGCAAATTCGTTTCCGACCAGATTGTCAAAGTACGCAAGTTTCCCAGCATTGAGCTAAACAAACGCGCGACACAGATTTCTGAACGGATTCCGTTTTACATCTCCTTTGATTCCGCGCTGGAAGGCGTGCGCCGTAGCGAAACGTCTGCCGATGAATTCAAGTTGAAAACACCTTCGGTTGTTCAGCGATTGGACTTTGCCCCGCGGGTGACCTTCCCACTGAAATCCTTTGCAGGATTCACTGTGACGCCCAGCCTGGGAGTTCGTTCAACGTTTTACAGCGACAGCTATGATCCGGTCACCCGACTGGTCACCGGCCAAAACCTGTTTCGCAACTACGTTGATTTTAATGTTGATGTACGGCCCACGGCTGTGGCCAAAGTGTTTCGCCACAGTGACGGCAAGGCGTGGTTCAAACACGTCATTGAACCATTCATTGAATACCGCCGGATCGAAGGCATTGACGAATTCGACCGCACTTTACGCGTTGACGAGCGTGATGTGATTGCCGAAACCAACGAAATTGCCTTCGGCATCAGCAACAGCATTTTAGTAAAACGTTCGCCCGGAGAAGGCCAGGCACCACAGACCCATGAGTTTTTGAACCTGACTCTGACGCAAAAATACTTTTTTGATCCAACTTTTGGCGGCGCATTGCGCGATGGCGAACGTAACCAGTTTTTTCCAGTCAACACCTTGGGAGGATTCTCCTTTGGCTCGATCAGGCGGGATGTTTCGCCGATTAACCTCAAAGCCCGGTTGCGTCCTACGCAAAATATCTTTGCCGATATGCGGCTGAATTACGACACCAAATTTCACGATCTGCGCGATTTCATTGTTGGCGCTGGCATTACCAAAGGCATTTTTTCCGTCAGCCAGTCCTGGTTCTATACGCGCCGTATTGCCGTGGACGATACCCGCTTTGATCCCGCAACGCTGCCTGGCAATCAGATGGACCTTTCGGCGTTTGTCGGAAATCCAGCCAAAGGCCCTTACGGTGGCTTCACCGTCAGTTACGATCTGCGCGATAAGTTTTTCAACGGCAACGTGCGTGACCGTAAGCTGGTCAACCTGACCACTTCGACCGGTTGGGCGTGGGATTGTTGCAGTGTGAATATTCAGACCGTCACTTTTAATGCAGGGGTTAGAAATGAAAACCGTATCGTTTTCGCATTCACTTTGAAGGGAATCGGTTCTTTCGGCACCGAAAATATAGGTCAACGCCGCTGACAAAACGCAGCAAAATCAGTCACTAGCCCAGCTCTCGCCCGCTACTGCCCTTTTTCGGGTCATTTTCACAGCACTATAATCGAACAAAATAGATTTTCTGACTCAGAATGGCTCAGAAATGGCACTTTCGTGCTATACTCCCTAGCATCTTAAAGTTAGAAGGAGAACGGCATTGGCAACATTCAGAGAAGGCAACAAAGTGATTTATCCGCGACTCGGCATTTGCCGTATCGCTGGAGTCGTTGAACAATCAGTTGGAGATATGACGGTTAAGCTATACGCTCTAAAACCTTTAGATTATCAGGAAACTACGACTGTGATGGTTCCGGTCAATAAGGCCGAAGAAGTTGGGGTCCGAAAGCTGATTGAAAAAGAAGACATTCCCAAGCTTTTGAAGTTTCTGGGCAAAGACATTGAGGTGGCTACTGACCATCGCAAACGCAACGCCAAAAATGCAGAGCGAATGGCAACTGGGGAAATTTACGAAGTGGCCGATTCGCTGAAAACGATGGCGAAGTTGAGCAAGTCCAAGACACTTTCTCCTGAAGAGCAGCAGACTATGTCTCGCGCCCGTTACCTGATCATCAAAGAGATCGCCCATGTCACCAAACTTTCAATCGAAGAAGTTGAACAGATGATTGATGACGCACTGGCCGGGAAAAAAGCCAAAACCAAAAAGCTGGCCGCTTAACTCGATCTCGAAATTCCAAAACTGTAAGGCCGCACAGTCTGAAGTTTTACTTCAGACTGTGCGGCCTTCGCTCATTCCTAGAGAATTTGCTGCACTTCACTCATAACGAAGCGCGACCATAGGATCAACTTTCGTCGCTCGGCGCGCAGGAATGAAGCAAGCGAGCAAGGCCACGGTGGCAAGCGTCAGGGCAATCGCGACAAAAACCAGAGGGTCTGTGGCGCTGACATTGAAGAGCATGGTTTTCATCAACCGGCTCAGGAAGATTGCACCGACGACGCCAAGCGCCAAACCTACGACAGCCAGCAGCATTCCCTGCTTCACCACGAGTTTCAACACGTCGGACGCTTGCGCGCCAAGGGCCATCCTGAGACCGAGTTCGTGCGTTCGCTGCGTGACCGAATAAGCCATCACGCCATAAAGACCAATTGCTGACAGCAGCAGCGCCAAACAAGCAAAAACGCAAATCAGCAACAAAGCAAATTTTCGCTGCGTCATCGAATCGGCGACGAACTGTTCCATCGTGCGAACGCGGAAAATTGGCAAATCAGAATCGGCATTTTTGACCAGGCCGCGAACTGAACCAGCCAGACTGTTCGGATCGTTTGGCGTGCGAATGACAATGGCCATGCCCGGCTGTGGACGCTGTTGGTGTGGGATGTAATATTGCGCGCGGGATTCGCCTTCCAGGTCAGTGTGTTTGACATGGCCGACGATGCCGACAATTTCACGCCAAATGCGTTTGTCGGGCGGGCCTTCGAAACTGATGCGTTTGCCGACCGGGTCTTCGTTCGGCCAATATTTTTGCGCCAGCGACTGATCAATGATCGTCACAGGCAAACTTTCAGCAGTATCGCGCTCTTCAAAATAACGCCCGCGAATGAGCGGAATGCCCATTGTTTTGTAGTAGTCGGGAGTCGCAGCCCAGCGAGCACCGTGCGGCAACGATTGGCCTTGCGGCACATCGCGACCTTCGATGCGAAAACTTCCGCTGGATCCGCCGCCGCTTAGCGGCAGCACGGAAACCGCCCCGACTGATTGAACCCCAGGCAGCGCGCGGATGTCATTGATGACTTGTTTGTAAAAGTTGGCACGTTGCGGCGCTTCAGAATACTTCGTCACAGGCAGCGACAAGTGCATCGTCAGCATTCCTTGTGGATTGAAACCGGGATTGACCTGTTGGACGTGCATGAAACTTTTCACCAGCAATCCGGCTCCAACTAAAACAGCCAACGCCAAAGCGATTTCAACGACAACCAACGAACTGCGAATCCATTGCTTAGTCGAAGACGCGGCGCTGCGTCCGCCTTCTTTCAAAGTTTCGTGCAAATCAGTTTTTGTAGTTTGAATCGCTGGAACAATGCCGAACAAAACACCTGTCAGAATTGAAACGCCGAAAGTAAACAACAACACTTTCCAATCCAAACTTATTTCATTTGCGCGCGGGATGCGGTCAGCGTTGAGCGAAATCAGCGCCTTGACTCCCCAATAACCAATCAATAGTCCAAGACCTCCACCGACAACTGAAAGCAGCACGCTTTCCGTCAATAACTGGCGGATGATTCGCCAGCGTCCGGCTCCGAGCGCCGTGCGAACCGCAATTTCTTTTTGCCTCGCCGAAGCGCGCGCCAGCAACAAATTGGCTACATTGGCGCAGGCAATTAACAAAACGAATCCTACGACCAGCATGACGATCCAAAGCATGGTGCTGATGTCGCCGACGACTTGCTCCCGAAATGAAGTCAGCAGCAAATCCCAAACCGAAGCATCAGCCCCTTGCATATATTGCTGGCGCAAATTGGAAGCGATGTTGTGCATCTCGGCCTGGGCTTGTTGCTGTGAAACTCCAGCACGCAACCGCCCCATCACCGCCAGAAATTCATTGGTAATGCTGTTGGAAGAAAGCTGGTCCGGCGTAAAAACAATGGGCGACCACAGATCAATGATCATCCCGATTTCGCGCCCGTACTGGAAACTTTCCGGCATCACCCCCACAACGGTGTAATTTTCCCCATTCAGCGACAAAGGCTTGTTCAGAATGTTTTTGTCGCCGCCGAATCTTCGCTGCCAAAACCCGTGACTTAAAACGACCACTCGATTTTTACCTTCGGAATCTTCACCAACGGCAAAAGTGCGGCCCATCGCCGCATTCGCTCCCAGCAATTCAAAAAAGTTTGCCGTTACTGTTTGGCCGGTCAAACGCTCTGGCTCGCCTTCACCGGTCAGGTTTGCCGCCCAGCCACTGATCGCAGCAATGCTCTCAAACGATTTGGCGTTGTCGCGATAATGCGCGTAGCCGAAGGCAGACACTGAAGCCTTCAAATTGATCTTCGTGTAGTTGTGATTGACCAGCACCAACTGTTCTGGATTCTTGTACGCTAGCGGGCGCAGCAAGATGGCATTGACGACGCTGAAAATAGCGCTGTTGGCTCCGATGCCCAACGCCAGGGTCAGCAACGCGACAATGGCAAAGCCCGGACTTTTGACCAAGGTGCGAACACCGAATCGCAAATCTTGCAGCAGAGTTTCCATAATTCCTCCGGATTGGTGAATGGTTCGTTCACGAACAAACACGAAAAGAACGCGAAGCCGAGGTGCAATCTTTTTTTGCCAGCTTCGCGTTGAGAGTTTGTGGTTAAACCTGATTGGACGTGAGTGAGTGCATTTGCGCGCCGTGACGTTTCAGAATTTCTATGACTTTGGCGCAGCCTGTAAGAATTTTCTGTTTTCTGGGTTCGATGACAACAGCAGTACCTTGCCCCCTGAGCTTCGGATTGGTGGGCGACAAAGACCAGCAATAGCTCGGCGATTTAAGGCTGTTCTCAAACGCAGGCTTCGAAGTGGAACGGCAACCACTGACGTAGAGTCGCGCAATTGTCTTTTCAGCGCGAGCAACTTAAGGCGATGCGGCAAGACAGCTATTGGCTGTCACCGCATCGCCGTCACAAACAGCCTGAAAAATACTCTCGCCTCTACCATCGGAGCGATCGCTTCAGTGATTCACTGATTCCTCTTCGACAACACGTCCGTCAAACAAATGGATGGAGCGGTCAGCGTGGCGGGCAAAACGTGTATCGTGCGTGACCATGCAGATCGTTGCGCCGTTGCGGTGCAATTCGCGAAGCAATTCCATCACCGCATCGCCGTTGGTCGAATCCAGGTTTCCGGTGGGTTCGTCAGCCAGCAAAATCAGCGGATCGCCGACGACGGCGCGGGCAACCGCAACGCGCTGTTGCTGACCGCCGGAAAGCTGCGAAGGCAAATGCTTGGCACGGTGCGCCATGCCAACTTTTTCCAGCGCGGCGTTGACTCGTTGTTTGCGTTCGGCGCTGCTCATGCCGC
>CAZMXG010000264.1:0-8754 GCA_964570175.1 uncultured Heliomicrobium sp.
GACACTTCCAAAATCAAAGTCGCCGTGGTCGAAGATCAAACGCCGATCCGTGAGAGCCTGGCGTGGTTGATTAACGACTCGCCGGGCTTTCGCTGCACGGGCGCGTTCGGTTCGGTGGAAGCGGCGCTCGCCCAACTCGGCAACGATTTGCCGGATGTCTTACTGATGGATATTGGTTTGCCCGGCATGTCCGGCATCGAAGGCGTCAGGGAAGTCAAACAGCGTTGGCCGCAAGTGCTGATCCTGATGTTGACGGTATACGAAGACAACGATCACATCTTTCGGGCCTTGTGCGCCGGAGCGTGCGGCTACCTGCTGAAGAAAACGACTTCGGAGCAACTGCTGGGCAGCATACGCGATGCGATCAATGGTGGCGCTCCGATTTCGCCGGAAATCGCCCGGCAGGTGATCAGCCTGTTTCAGCGATTTGCGCCACCGGATCATGCTGATTACGGTCTGACTCCGCATGAACGACGATTGCTGAAACTGATTGTGGATGGCCATAACTACAAATCAGCGGCGGCGGAACTCGGTGTCACCGTCAACACAATCCTGTTTCACGTCAAAAGCATCTACGACAAATTGCAGGTTCATTCCAAATCCGCAGCCGTTGCCAAGGCGCTGCGCGAACATCTGATTGATTAAGCCAGTGCCCAAAGCCTGTCTTGGTGGGCTGCGGGTCTGGTAGAAGCAGTGACGAAAACCTAATGGTCAATTTTGGTGGCCCCAGTTCCGGGAGCGTAGACCTTCCAGACTGCGGGACTTGGCCATTCATTTAGTTCTTTTCCAAGCAGCTTTGCTTCGAAAACACGCAGGCCGGAGGCGCTGCGCAAGAGGGAAACATGCACACAAAAAGCATCACTCGACTCACACTCATTTCACTGTTTGCATTCGTCCTGACATTGGCCGGGACATCAGTCAGGGCGCAAACCACTTCGTTTACTTATCAAGGGTTGCTGACGGATGGCGGCAATCCGGCCAATGGCGCTTTCGATTTGCAGTTCAAACTGTTCACCACGCTGACCGGCGGCGCGCAGCAGGGGGCGACCGCCACAGTTGAAGACGCCAATGTCAGCAACGGAGTTTTCAAGGTGACGTTGGATTTTGGCGCGCCCGCCTTGTCCGGCACGGAACGCTTTCTGGAAATCGGAGTCCGACCCGGCTCAAGCACTGGGTCGTTCACTACGCTCGCGCCTCGTCAACAACTGACCTCGTCGCCGTATGCCATTCGCACCTTGAGCGCGGCGACGGCGGATAGCTTGTCGGCGGCTTGCGTCAATTGCGTCACCAGCGACCAAATCGCCAGCGTCGCCGCCAGCCAGTTGACGGGCGCGCTGCCGGTTTCGGCAATTCCGGCGGGCAACGGCAATTACGTTCAGAACTCGACGACGCAACAAGCCACGTCCAACTTCAGTATCAGCGGCGACGGAACGGCAGGAGGGATTTTGTCAGGCAACATAGTCAATGCGACGATGCAGTACAACTTAGGTGCCAACCGGTTAATTAGTTCGGGGCCAGTTGCGGGGATCAACAATTTATTGGTAGGAATCAATGCAGGCAATGGGCTGGTTGATGGCCGGGAAAACACCTTCATCGGCAGATCCGCAGGGCAAGCGACCATTGGTGGATCACTTTGTACTAACTGTGGTCCTGCTGGTTACAACGGAAGCCACAACACTTTCGTTGGTTATAATGCAGGCAACGCAAATATTACTGGTTTCCTCAACTCCTTCCTCGGGCAGGAGGCAGGTAAGGCCAACACTACTGGACGGTGGAATTCCTTTTTTGGAGCCAAAGCAGGAGCCAATAACACGACCGGCCAGGGGAATGTAATGCTCGGAACCGTGGCCGATTTCACAAATAGCATACCTCTTGTTGGCTTTTTTGTAGAGAACCCTAGTGAATTCAATACCTATATTGGCTTTGCTGCAGGCGGCGCTAGCACGCGGCGCCTTTCCACGGCTATCGGCGCAGGGGCTTTCGTCGCTTGCGATTATTGCATGGTGCTTGGCAGCAGCCTCCATACTAATTTCAAGGTTGGCATCGGTACTGATGCACCAAATTCGAAACTGCACGTTGCGGGAAGCACGTCGAACGACATTCAAGTAGAAACATCCGGTAGCACCAATGCCTGGGCGCGCTTCAACATGAAGACCGCAAATCAAACGTGGACGTTGGGCACATCAAACAATTTCAACGGAAATCAGTTCTATCTTTATGATTTCACGTATGGCCAACGCCGTATGACGATTCAACCAAACGGCGGGATTATCTCTTTTCCAAGTAACGATTCTAACGACGTTCAGGTCGAAACATCCGGTAGCACCAATGCCTGGGCGCGATTCAACATGAAGACTGCTAATCAAACCTGGACTCTGGGCACATCACAAAATTTCAACGGCAATCAGTTTTATCTTTATGATTTTACAAACAACAAATTTGTTATGACCGCTCAACCAATCAGCGGCAATGTCGGCATCGGAACATCAGCGCCAGGGTTCCAATTACACGTGAAAAGTGATTCGACTCCGTACATGGTCTATGGAGAACACCTTTCCACCGCTACTAATGTCGCAGGGATAGCTGGAAGCTCGAGTAATGGCCTTGGTGTTCTGGGGACGAGCATCACCAAAATAGGCGTTCAAGGCTCTGTTTTTTCGGACAGTGGGGTAGGCGTGAGTGGTGTCAGCACCGGAAGAGGCACGGGAGTATCGGGTTATAGTCCATCAGGAGTAGCTGTAAATGGCGACAGTGTCGACAGCTATGGCGTTAGTGGACACAGTTCTAACAGTTTTGGCGTATATGGCTCCAGCAGCAACAGCTATGCTGGCTACTTCTTTGGCAGGGTCTACGTTACTGGCACTCTGACACAAAACTCGGACATACGCTTGAAGCAGGGAGTCGCTAATCTTGGTTACGGGCTTAAACACGTACTTCAGCTTCGTCCTGTGACCTGGACTTGGAAACAAAGACCAGATGATCGCTTACAATTTGGGCTGATTGCACAGGAAGTTGAGACCGTATTGCCGGAACTGGTAACCACCGAAAAAGACGCAGAACAGACCAAGGGGATAAACTACATCGGGCTGATGCCTGTCGTTATCAAGGCCATCCAGGAACAGCAAAAAGAATTCGAACAGAAAGAAGCTGCCATCAAATCACTCAAAACCGAAAACGCCGCATTACAACAACGGAATGCCGCGCTTGATGCCCGCCTAACGGCGCTGGAACGAAAGCTGGAACGGAAAGCGCGACGCTAGATTGCCCGTAACTCCTTCTCCTAAAATTTCTCCGATCCAATCAACTTTCGGACTCAGGTGGCAGATATGAAATTCATCTCAACGCATCATCGCCGGAGATTACTGCTTGCGCTTTTGTGTCTGGCTTTGCCTGCCGGTCTGTTATTCGCAATGACCGGCGGCAGAATCATCAAATGGCCAGATGCTCCCGCGCATGAAGCTAGTTCCGAACAGGCAACCCCAAAGTTCCGCGCCGAAGCCACCAACACAACCTCAGCACCAGCGCAGAGCGGCGGCAGTTACAACATTCAACGGTCGGTGATTGCGGGCGGCGGAGGCAGAAGCCAGAACGGCAGCACAGCGATTGAAGGAACAATGGGTCAGAGCGACGCCCAGGATTCCAGCGGCGACAGGTATGCAATCAAAGGCGGATTTTGGGCGAACGCGGCAATCGGTTGCGCGGCGATTGCCATCAGCCCAGCCACGCTGCCGGGCGGCACGGTTGGCGCGACTTACAGTCAAACCGTTTCGGCCTCACCCGCTGGAAGTTACGCCTACTCTATCACCGCCGGAACATTGCCTGCGGGCTTGTCGCTGAATCCGGCGACCGGAGCGATCACCGGACTGCCTGCGGCTGCGGGCACGGCGAACTTCACCATCACGGCAACTGCCTTCGGTGCGTGCAGCGGCAGCCAGAGTTATTCGATCACCATTCAACCGGCTCAGGCTTGCCCGGCAGTCACCGGCATCGCTCCAACCACGGCGGCCATCGGCGGCAATGTGACGATCAGCGGCTCCGGCTTCACGGGCGTCAGCGGGGTCAAGTTTGCGAACAATGTCTCTACTCAATTCACCGTCATCAGCGACACGCAGATCACGGCCACTGTTCCCGTTGGTGCGGCAGATGGCCCGGTCACGATCAGCAAACAAAGCTGTGCCGACGTTCAGACTGCGCCGCTGACGATTCAGCAAACCACGCCGCGTCTGGTGCGCATGGGCAATGTCAGCGGCGCGCCCGGCGGCCAGGTGATGGTCCCAATCGAACTGGTTTCGCAAGGTGACGAAAACGCGCTCGGTTTCAGCCTGACTTTCGACACGGCTGTCTTGAGCAATCCGCAGGCGGCGTTGGGCAGCGACGCAGCGGGCGGGCAAATCAATCCCAATTCCAGCCAGACGACGCAGGGGCGATTTGGCCTGTTGGTTTCGCTTGGCAGCGGCCAAAGCTTCAACGTGGGCACTCGGCAAATTGCCGTGGTCAGTTTCACGATTGCCGCCAATGCTGCCGGGGTGACGGCCATAGGCTTCGGCAATCAACCGATCCCGCGCGAAGTTTCCAGCTCGACGGCATTGGTGCTGCCCGCGAACTATATCGGCGGCGTGGTAACTGTCGCGGTCGGTTACGAAGCGGACGTTTCGCCGCGCCCGAACGGCAACAACAACGTGACGGTGACGGATTGGGTGCAAATCGGAAGATTTGTCGGCGGTTTGGATACGGCAGCGCCGGGCAGCGAATTTCAACGAGCCGATTGCGCGCCGCGCGGCACGCTCGGCAACGGGGCACTGACCGTCAGCGATTGGGTGCAAGCCGGACGTTACGCAGGCGGACTCGATCCGGTTACAGCGGCAGGCGGGCCAAGTTCGCCGAGCTCACTTACTAACAACGAGCAATCGGCATTTGCCGCCGCGACACCGTCGCTGGTTCGCGCTGAAGCTTCGCAATCGAAATCTCTGGCCACTGGCAAAGACCAGCAAATCATCAGGCTGATGGCCCAGGGTGGCGAAAACGCCGTGGGCTTCAGCCTGATGTTCCAGCCGTCCGAGTGGCGATTCCTTTCAGCCGAACTGACCGACGAAGCCGCAGGCGCGACGTTGATCGTCAACCGCGAACATATGGCAGAAGGACGGCTGGGGATTATGTTCGCTTACCCGGCGGGCAAAACTCTTCCGGCTGGCGAACACCGATTGATTCTGGTCACGTTTGAATCGGCGGCAAACTCCGCTGAACCGATGTTTGTCGCTTTCGGCGACCGCCCAACTCTGCGCGAAATCAGCGACGCGAATGCCAACCGGTTGCCATCGAACTTCGTCGCCGATTACGGCTTTGCCGGTGTCGCAGCCAGCGCGAATGTTTCCGCAGCGAGCTTTGCCGGTGACTGGCTGGCTACCGAACAAGTTGTCGCCGCGTTTGGCAGCGATCTGGTGATGACGAAGGCTTCGGCGACAACACTGCCGCTGCCAACTTCGCTTGGCGAAGCTTCGGTCAGAATCACAGACAACAAAGGCGTCGAACGATTGGCCGGGTTGTTTTTCGTTTCGCCGAATCAGATCAATTACCTGCTTCCTGCCGGTTTGGCCGAAGGCATAGCCCGCGTGACGGTTACGGCAAACGGCAAAACTTCCATCGGATTGATTGATGTTGCGCCGATTGCGCCAGGACTGTTTACCGCCAGTTCCGACGGACAAGGCCTGGCCGCCGCCGTGCTGCTAAGAGTTCACGCCGACGGTTCGCAACGTTACGAAGCCATCACGCGTTTCGATCTGGCAAGCAATCGTCACTTCACGGTGCCGATTGAATTCGGCGAAGCAGGCGAACAACTCTTCCTACTGCTTTACGGCACTGGGTTACGCCACCATCAAGGCCGCGCAATTAAGGCAACTGTGGGCGGAATGGAAGCTCCGACCATCTTTGCCGGAGCGGTCGAAGGTTTTGCCGGGCTTGATCAAATCAATCTGAGCTTGCCGCGAAATCTGGCCGGGCGAGGCGAAGTCGAAATCAGGCTGACGATTGATGGCCGCCCAGCCAACGCCGTCAAAGTTGTCATACGTTGAATGAAGAAGTAGCGCGACCTTTGGGGTGATGCGGCTGTGGCAAAAACTTTGGCAGTCTTTGGAAAATGTGTTATCCAAAGACTGCCAAAACGGCAAAATTTCCTGCATCACAAATATATTGGGTAAATAAGAACGTGCCTGCTGCCAAAGGAGCGTAACTATGAAACTGACAAAAGCGGTTGTCCTTCCAATGAGCCTGTTGATTCTGTTGACTGTGCTCATCACTCTTGCCGAGCCGAATCTACTTACTCCCGTCGCCGCGCGAACTGTGCAGCCTGATTGGTCAAAGATTGAAGAAGAAACCATGCGCCACTTTCAGGCGATTTTGCGTCTGGACACCAGCAACCCGCCGGGTAATGAAAGCCAGGTCGTTGCGTATCTGAAATCAGTTCTGGATGCCGAAGGCATCGAAACCAAAATCTTCGCGAACGATCCCAAACGCGCCAACTTGGTTGCACGTTTGCGCGGCAATGGCAAAAAACGTCCCATACTGATTATGGGTCACACGGACGTCGTCAAAGTTGATCCGGCGAAATGGACGCATCCGCCGTTTTCGGCGACGCGCGAAGGCGGCTACGTTTATGGCCGAGGAACTGTGGATGACAAAGACAATGTTGTTGCTTGCCTGATGGTGATGCTGCAATTGAAACGGCTGAATGTGCCGCTTGACCGCGACGTAATCTTTCTGGCCGAAGCGGGCGAAGAAGCCAGCACGCAGTTCGGCATTGCGTATATGGTCGAAAACCATTGGCCGGAAATTGATGCTGAATTTTGCTTTGCCGAAGGCGGCGGCGTTACGCGAACCGATGGCAAGATTCGCTTTGCGACCGTGCAAACTTCCGAAAAGATTCCTTACGGCTTGACGCTGACGGCGCGCGGTCCGGCTGGCCACGGTTCAGTTCCGCTGCGAACTAACTCTATCGTTCATTTGTCCCAAGCCATTGCCAAACTTTCCGCGTGGTCAACTCCGATGCGGTTGAACGACACGACCAAAGCGTATTTTGAGCGTTTGGCCGCTATCAGTTCGCCCGAAGAGGCAAACCGCTACCGCAACCTCGCGAATTCTGAGATGACCGCCGCGATTGAGGAATACTTTGCGGTCAACGAACCGCGTCATCATTCCATGCTGCGAACTTCGATTTCGCCGAACATCATCAAAGGCGGTTACCAGGTGAACGTGATTCCTTCGGAAGCCGAAGCCACATTGGACGTGCGCGCTTTGCCCGATGAAAACATGGAAACCCTGCTGGCCGAAATTCGTAAGGTGATCAGCGACCCGGCGGTCACGGTTTCCAGAAACGAACGGAATACTCGCCCCGGCGCGCGACCTTCACGGATTGATGTTGAAGCCTTCCGCGTGTTGGAAGCTGCGGTCAAACAGCATTACAACGCGGTGACTTTGCCGACGATGAGCACTGGCGCGACTGACATGGCTTATCTGCGGGCAAAAGGCGTTGAGTGTTACGGTGTCGGCCCGATGACCGACAGCGAAGACGGCCCGAAAGGGTTCGGCGCGCATAGCGATCAGGAACGTATTCTGGAAGAATCGCTGCACAAGTTTGTCCGGTTTCACTGGGACATCGTGGTCAATCTGGCCAAAGCAAAATAATCAAATTAATAGGGAAGGACTTTATGACTTTATCACGCCGATCATTTCTAGCGACTTCGCTGCTGGCGGTGCCAGCAGCTTCGATGACGTTCAAACCGGAACAGAACTGGCCGCAGTTTCGCGGTCCAGGCGGGCAGGGAATTGCCGATGGGTTTCCAACGCGCGCCAACTGGAACGTAGATGCGACAACCGGCAAGCTTGAAGGGTTGTTGTGGCGCACCGAAGTTCCGGGCCTGGGGCATTCCAGTCCGATCATCTGGAAAGATCGAATCTATATGGCGACGGCGGTTCCAAAATCCGGCAAACCATCTCTCCGCATTGGACTGTACGGCGATGTGAAACCAGCGAAAGACGATGAAGAGCAGCGCTGGCTGGTGCAATGTTTCGAAAAGAAAAACGGGAAGCTGAAATGGGAACAGTTGATTCGCGACGCCAAACCTTCGACGGTTCGTCACGAAAAAGCTTCGCATGCCAACACAACACTTGTGACGGATGGCAAACGGTTGGTGGGATTTTTCGGCGCGGACGGGCTGTATTGTATGGATATGAAAGGCAAGCTGCTGTGGCAAAAAGACCTGGGGCGTATCAACGTCACTTGGCGCAGCATCGCCTGGGGCTTCAGCAGTTCCCCGGCGCTGCACAAAGATCACATTGTGGTTCAATGCGACGACCCGAAAGATCCTTTTGTCGCGGCGCTCAGCCTGAAAGACGGCAAGGAGCTTTGGCGGACTTCGCGCAAAGGCGTATGCGAAAACAGTTGGGGCACACCGCTGATTCATTCGGACGGGACGCGCACACAAATCGTCGCCAACGGCTATCCGTACATTGCTTCCTACGATCTGGAAACCGGCAAGGAACTCTGGCGGCTGAAAGGTGGCGGAGACATTCCCGTGCCGATGCCGTTTGTCGCTGATGGCTTGATTGTCCTGACGAATTCTCACGGTGGGAAAACGCCGCTGTTTGCGGTTCGACCTTCGGCGACGGGCGACATTTCGTTGGCGGACGGCACAACCAGCAACGATGGCGTGGCCTGCAGCGAGCCGAACGGCGGCGCTTACATTACCACACCGGAGATGA
>CAZMXG010000265.1:0-8648 GCA_964570175.1 uncultured Heliomicrobium sp.
ACGTCCCCATTAACATTCTGAAAACGCCCAACCGCTCCACCGGCGAATCGTGCGGCAATTGAATTTTGCCCAGCAGGTACAACGCCGCTGCCAAAGCAATCGCAATCCAGGCCGCCAGCACCAGCGGACGCGAAATCGTTTGCCAACCCCACACCAGATCCACGTTGCTCAGGAATTTGAAGGCCGCGCCAAGCTCCAGAAATCCCATAACGACTTTGACTGAATTCAACCAGCCGCCGGATTTCGGCAAACTTTGCAGCCATTGCGGAAACAGCGCGAACAGGAAAAACGGCAGCGCAAACGCCGTCGCAAACGCCACCATTCCGATAATTGCCCAGAACCAGTCGCCTTGCGTGGCGTAAATTAACACTGTTCCGACAAACGCCGTCGTGCAGGTAAACGAAGTCAGCGTGAAGGTGATGCCCATCAAAATCGTCGCGAACGTTTGTCCGCCTTCTTTGCTGTCCGCCCGCGCATTGAGCTTGTTGACCAGGCTTGACGGCACCTGAATTTCAAACATTCCAAACAGGTTTAGCGCAAAGACCACGAACAGAAACGTCAAAAACAAATTCATCCAGGGACTGGCCGCGAGCTTCGTCAACCCTGTCGGCCCGGCAATCACCGCCAGCGCTAATCCCAGCACTGTGTACGTCAGCACGATTCCCAGGGAAAAGAACGAAGCTTGTCCGACAGCCTGGGCGCTGGTTCGTTTTTCGCGCTTGGTAAAAAACGACACCGTGATGGGAATCATTGGGAAGACACACGGCGTCAGCAGCGCTAGCAAACCTTGAATAATGGCAAACCAGATGAAGCCGAACAGCCCACGGTTTTTCAGCGCACTTGCCTGATCTTCGTCCGATGCGATTCCAGCAGGCGGAACTGCTGAAGGCGTGTTTGTGATGCCGATTGCTGCATCAGGCGTCGGCGAAGCAGCCGCTTCCGGTGAATTGGCGGGCGAAGGCGAAGCTTCGGGAGTTGGCGAAGCGGTCAGCTTGGCATTGGCCGCGACAATCGCCACATCTACTTCCAGCGGTTTGGTTCGCGGCGGCAAACATTCGTGGTCGTTGCAAACCTGGAAGTAAAATTTGACCGTCAGTTTCTGATTGCCGGGCGGCGCATCCGCAGCGACCTTGATTGGCAGCGTGAAGGTGGCTTCGCCATCAAACGTTTCGGTCATAAAAGGCGGCTGACCGGGAATTGAAAAATTTGGATCGGCGGCAACTTTCGGTTTTGGCTGCGTCGCTTTGCCGTCCGCTTTGAATGGCCCGGTTTCGTCAATTGAAATTTTGGTCGGGCGCGGGCCGCCCGCCGGTTGCGTCAGCGAATACAGATGCCAGCCCGATTCAATTTTTGCCGTTACCGTGGCCTTCGCGGCTTGACCGGCTTTGACCGGATTTGGATCGAGCTTCGCGGACAGATTGATCGGGTTTGCCATCTGCGCTGCCGCCGTAACCGCCAAACCACAAACCAGAATCAGCGCGGCCATTAGATTGAGCCTGAATTGACCGGAACGAGCCATAGACGACCTCTCAAACATTTGAAGATAAATTGCCGAAGTAATTATACCTGACCGAGCGGACGAACTTTGTCTGTCAGGTGACCGAAAGAGTACCCCGAACGCAAAAACACGGCAACTTACTGTTTGGACGCGGTGCCGAGAACAACAAAAGGCTGGGTTTCCAGTTCGCGGCGATAAAACACGCGCGGACGCTGGACGTTGCGGTCTTCCGCTTTGAGCAGGCGTTCTTCGCCTTCGACATAGGCCAGCTTGAATCTTCGATTGCCTGCTTGGTGCATTCGCTCGCGCTGCAACTGCGGCACGCGCTCGGCGGCGTAATTCAGCCATTCACGCAGGACGATTGTTCCGTCTTTCGGCCCACTGTCTGCCGCTGAACGCTTCAAGCCTTCTTCGATTAAGGTGTAAGTCAGCAAGCCATGCTTCAAATCTTCCGGTTCAATCGCGGCTTGATAACTTTGCGAAGCCGTCAAAACGTACATGCCTTTTTCATACGCCAGTTGCGCCAGGCCTTTTGAATTCATCGGGCCGCGGCGTTTTTCGTCGGCTTCCAGCGCCTGCCCGGAATTGCAGGCATCAATCACCAGCAACAATTGATTGGCGTTGATGGCTTCAAAGGCACGTTCCAGTTCACGGTCCGAAATGCTGCGGGACAGCACCAGCTTCAAACTGGCTTCGGTGACCTGGTTACGCGCGCCGCGATAACCCAGATCGTGCGGGATCAAATAGAACTGGTTTTGCACAGCGGTTCCGTGACCGGCGAAATACACCACGACGGCGTCTTCGGGTTGTGTCTTGGTGGCAATGTCGGTCAGCGCTTTCAGAATTCCGGCTTTGGTGGCTTGCCGGTCGTTCAGCGAAATGATTTCGACACGTTCATAACGCTTCAGCTTTTCCTGCTGTTGCTGCAACTCGGCGGCGAAATCCGTCGCGTCGGCAACGGCAAACCGCAGATTGAATTGCGAGTTTTCGTATTGATTGACGCCGATGGCCAGCAAGTACGCCGTGCCTGTGCGTTTCAGGGTTTCAGCGCCGTTGATCGTCAGCGTGGCGTCCGTGCTTTTGACGTTGTCGCGGTTGAAGGCATAAGCCGTCAGTTGGTTTGCGCCCGCTTCAATCTGAATTTCCGTTTCCAGCGCCGTTCGCGTTTGGCCTTTCATCGCATCCCCGCGCCAGGCTTTGACCAGCGAACCGTTGCGGAACAGCCGCACGTCTTGTGCCCCAGCCGGAGCCGATGTGATGTCCAGTTTCACTTTTACGCGCCGCGTTGAAACTGAAGCAACGTCAGTTCCGTTGGTGACGGAAAGTTTCAATTGCGGCTGGCGGCGATCTTTTTGTTCGATGTTGGTCGCGGCGCGCGGGCGCTTTCCATTGAACAATTCGCTCAACAAGCCAGGGGAATAGTATTCGTTGAAGAAAATCTCGACCGGCGCGACATCGTAAAGCTGCGGCGAAAATCGCCATAGAATCTGGTTCCATGCGGCGGGCGAACCGTCAAACAATCCGTCGGGCGTGACGACAACCCAGTCCTGGTCATCCAGCGCCAGTAAGTTGGCCAGAAACTTTCCTGTCGCTGCATCCCACAGACCGATCGTGCTTTCCTGCGTGCCTGCCGCAATGATTTTGCCATCAGCGCTGAAGGCGACCGACGAAACATCGCTTGCTTCTTTCAGATGATTTCGCAAATTACCGGTGGCGGCATCCCACAACAACACGCCTCCGACATTGCTGACCAATTGAATAATGCCACCTGCTAGCGACTTTCCATCCGGGCTGAACGCCAGGGAGCTCAGACGAAAGCTGGTTCCGGCAGGAAACGTCGGCAGCGTTTTCAGCAATTGCCCGGTTTGCACATCCCACAGCTTGACCGGTTGATAAAGCCCACCGCTGGCCACGGTTTGTCCGTCGGGACTGAACGCCACAGCATAAACATTGTTTGTGTGCCCGCTGAGGGTTTGCAGCAACTGCCCGGTGGCGACATTCCATAGTTTGGCAGTCTTGTCGTGGCCTGCGCTGGCCAAAATTTTTCCGTTCGGACTAAACGCCAGCGCCAAGACTCCATTGGAATGGCCGTTGAGCAAGTGTGTGGATTTTTCGGCAGCGACATCCCATAGCTTGATGGAACCGTTGCGATCGCCGGTGGCCAGCGTCAGACCGTCAGCGCTGAATGCGAGCGCGTCGGCCTGCCGCGGATTGTCTTTGATCAAGCGCAGCATTTGTCCTGTAGCCGCATCCCAAAACCGGACTTCGATTCCCGCGCCAGCCGCCAAGCGTCCATCTTTGCTGAACGCCACGTCTTTGACGGAGTAGCTGTTGCCATTCAGCGTTCGCACCATTTGACCTGTGGAAGTGTCCCACAGTTTGATCGTATCGGTGCGGGCGATATTCGTGCGGCGTCCGCTGGCCAGCAAACGTCCGTCGGCGCTGAAGGCAACGGACGAAATTGGGCTGGCACGCCCTGTCAGTTTTCGCACCTGTTGACCGGTCGCGGCGTCCAGCAAATGCAGTGCGTACTCTTTGACGCTGTTGCTGCCCAGAGCCAGCAATTTGCCGTCGGGGCTGAAATCCAGTTTTCCAAAATCGCTGATTTCCGTCAGCTTGCGAATTTGCCGTCCGGTCGCCGCGTCCCAAAATGTGATTTCAGAACTGGCGCTGACCAGAGTTTTTCCGTCAGGGCTAAACACCAGCGATTCGGCTGTAAAGTTGTTGTCGAATTTTGCTTCCCAGCGGGTCTGGCCGGTTGCCACGTCCAGGGAAATCAGTGACCTGCTGCTAATCACCAGCGACTTTCCGTCGGGGCTAAACGCAATGGCTAAATCCGGACGGGGCTTGTCTGTGCTGCGGCCACGTAAGGTTCGCAATTCGCGTCCCGTGGCGACATCCCACAGTTTGGTAATTTCTCCGCCGCTGGCCAAGGTGCGGCCATCAGGACTAAGCGCCATCAAAACAAGACCTTTGTAAACGGCTTTGTCGTCAGGAACGATCACTTGCCGTATATCTGCTGTCGCCACGTCCCAAACCAGTATGTTTTGATCCATTCCGCCGCTGACCAGCGTTCGGCCATCGGGGCTAAACGCCAGCGAAGTCACGGTCATCTGATGACCGTCAAACTTACGCACGATGCGGCCGGTTTCCACATCCCAAAGGTTGATGACGACGTCAGTGCCACCGCTTGCCAGCCAGCGGCCATCCGGACTGAAACGAAGCGCCTGCACGGCGGAGCTATGCCCACGCAATGTTCGCACTTCCAGGCCGGTTTCCACATCCCAGAGCTTGACGGTTTGATCCACACCTCCACTGGCCACGATTCGCCCATTCGGACTGTAGGCAACGGCATTGATGTATCCGGAATGACCAGTTTGGATAGCGAGTTCAGGCTTCTGCCCGAAAGCGATGACCGCAAACCCAAGCCAGCACATTGTCGCGCAGACAGAAATCATCCATCGGGAATGTGACTGATGAAACGGCTCTGTGATGGCTCTCATGGCTTTCTCCTGTGCTGGCAAATGAAGTCGTCAAAAAACAAACGCAGCAAGCCCTGACAACTTGCCGCGTTGACGAATTTTCCGAACCCGAATTTCTATTTGGCTGCGCGTCGTTCTGCGATGGCTTTGAATCGAGCTTTCATCAGCTCTACCCGTTGAACGCCGTTCGGGTGTGTGGCGATAAGCTTTTCCAGATTGACCATGTATTGCGGTCCGAAAAAGCCGCGCAGCTCCGGCACGAAATCACCGATTTTGGCCCAGACGGCAAAGAATTCTCCGTTGGTGTCGTAAAACAAATCTTTATCAATCGCGCCGTGATTGACCATCGCCGCTACCATGTCCCAGTAACTGGTCGCTTGGCGGTAGTAAGCGTTTTGCTGTGACAATTCCGGATTGGCGAACAGTGCTTTGATGTCCTCAACGCTGGCCGGAAAGAATTCGCCGAACATAAAGTTACGCGCTTTGCGCATCGTGTCATCCCGGCGCAGGTCATACAGCTTGATAATCAAATCTGCGTCTTGTGCTGTTGCCATAAGTTGCTCCTTCAAAAATTACAGGTTGATGTAATTCGGCCCACCACCGCCTTCGGGCGTTACCCAGTCAATGATCTGGTACGGGTCCATAATGTCGCAAGTTTTGCAATGGACGCAGTTGGAAAAGTTGATCTTCGGACGGCGTCCGCCTTCGACTTCTTCCGGTTCATACACCGCAGCCGGACAGAAGTATTGGCAAGGATTACCAAATTCATAAGTGCAGCGTTCGATGCAGATGTTGGTGTCCAGAACTTTCAAATGCGGAGGTTGGTCTTCGTCGTGTTCGGTGCCGGAGCGGAACACATCCGAAACTTTTTCAAACGTCAGTTTGTTGTCGCACTTTTGCGGTTCGGCTTGGATGATTTCGCCTGCCTGGTTTGGCAAGCGATTGAAGTAATGCAGCTTCTTCATGTGTTCGTGGCCCGCTTCGACGTGCAGATCGCCAAACAGCCCGAAGCCTTTGGTTGGAACCTGGAATCCGCTTTCGATCAGGCCCCACCATCTTCCGTGCCGAAATGCCTGATGGAAATTGCGGACTTCGTGCAGCTCTTTTTGGACATAGCTGCCATTTACTTTCGTTTCGAACGTTTTGAGCTGCGCTCCGTCGAATTTGTCCGCCAGCAGGGCTTCAAAGATGGTTTCCGCTGCAAGCATCCCGGACTTCATTGCCATGTGAATGCCTTTCAGCTTTTGCGAATTCAGGAAGCTGGCCGAATCGCCGATGATCAAAAATCCATCGCCGTAAAATTTCGGCTGCGACAGCAATCCGCCTTCGGGAACGGCTTTTGCGCCGTAATGCAGCATCTTGCCGCCTTCCAGCATTGCCGCGATTGCCGGATGCTGTTTGAATTCGTTGAACAGCCGATGCGGGTCTGTGAACGGGTCTTGGTAATCCAAGCCGACGACCAAGCCGATGTCCAGCAGATCGTTCTGCATGCCGTACACGAAGCCCCCGCCAAACACATCATTCGGCAGCGGATACCCCAGCGTGTGCATAACGAATCCAGGTTTGACGCGCCCTTTCGGCAATTCCCAAATCTCTTTCACGCCGCAGGCATACACTTGCGGATTCTTGCCTTCGTCGAGCTTCAATTTTTCAACCAGCTTTTTAGTTAGCGACCCGCGCGAGCCTTCGCCGAGCACGGTGACTTTGGCAAAAATATCTGCGCCGGGTTGGAAATTGTCTTTCGGTTCGCCGTCTTTGCCGATGCCTTTGTCGCCGGTGCGCACGCCGATGACTTTGCCGCTGGCATCGTACAGCAACGTGGCACCGGGAAATTCCGGAATCAGCATTACATCCGACTCTTCGACAATCGGACCCAGCCAGCGAATCAGCTTATTCAAACTGACGACGTATTTGCCGTGGTTATTCAGTGGGGGAGGGATAATCGGCGATTTGATCTTGCGCGTTTTGGTCAGGTACGAAACGTCCTCTTCGGTGACTTCGGATTCGACCGGAGCGCCGCGCTCTTTCCAGTCTGGCATCAATTCCGTCAGAGGGCGCATATCCATCACCGCGCCCGAAATCATGTGCGAACCGACTTCGCGCCCTTTTTCGATGACGGCGATGGTCAATTCGCCAAGCGCGTTGTTGTTTGCTTCGTTGTGCTTGTTGATCAATTGGCGCAGGCGCAAGGCTCCGGCCAACGAAGCAGGGCCAGCGCCAACGAATAGGACGTCAACTTCTAAAGTGTCGCGTTCAATGTTTTCCATAGGTTCTGTCAATTATGCAGAGCGAACAAAAGAAACCGTTAAACGAGTTTCCATTCCTTTTCGAGTTCAACGATCTCTTGCAGGTAGATAAATATCAAAGGGTGAATGCCGCAGTTTTGAACATACTCTTCGTCAGATTCAGAAAGCAGGTAACGTTTTCTCCCAGAGGTATGACCAGCAAAACTCAGAAAGTCCGCTCTCTTGCCGAGCATTTCGAGGACAGTTTCGTCCGGCCATTGGACGGTTTCTGCGCCTGCATACTCCTCAAACAATGCCCTCCATCGCGAGATGAGTTCTTTTCTATAGGCGAGCCGCTGTTTCTTTTTCTCAAGGTGCCAATTTACAAACGGAGCCAGGATAGCACCGATCAATGCGCCAATGATCGCGCCAAGGAAAGGTAGTAAAACTGTTACACTGTTGTTCAAAATACGCGTTACAGTTTAGTTACTCAGAAATGCTCAACACCTCTATTCCCACCAGTTTTGTATCGTGGTAATCGAACACTAACCCGCGTTCCATGTCGTCTTCGCTGTGAGTCACGTCTTCGTTGCTGAACTTCAAATAAAGCGTGTCCACATCAGGCTGATAGCTGATGAAGAATGGCAAGGTCGGCAATTCGACTCGGTTGATTGCTGTCATCAACAATCGATTCGGATTGGCCACCGCTTGATTTGGTTTTACTACTGGTCTGCTCGCCATACGATTCTGCCTTTATCAAAGTCGCGCTTGAAATATGCGGTGATGATGAATCCGTCGTTACCGTTAAGCTCACGGTAAACGACGTGGAGAAAACCTAAACGACCGAAAGGCACAACTGCGATGAGTGTGCCTTTATATCCACGCAGGATGAATTCGGGCGATTGAACGGCATCAATCACGTCATCAAAGTAAGACAGCAAATCCCTTTCCTCATTGATGTGATCCCATCGCTCTTCAGTCAAGCGAATCGGAACACCATTCGTTGAGGAAATAACTGCGAGATTCATACCACCGTTCCTTCTACCTCGCCATTCTACCTTATCGGCTTTTACTTCGCTGCGCTCGAAGCTGCCGGATTCTGTTTCGGCGGCATTTGGAACGGATACACATCCGGCGTGACGCGCACGCCGCTGGTGAATTTGAACGGATACTTGCCGTCGCTGGGGAAAGTCATTTCCACAAAGTATGCCGTGAAGCCAGCTTCGGGCTTGGCCATTTTGCCGACGTACACGCCCGGTTTGATGGGTTGCAGTACTTCGCTTTTGTACGCTTTGCCAATGAGTTCCATGCGGAAGTCGCGCGTTTTGGGATTGGTCGCGTACCAGAGTTTGACTTCCGTGGGTTTGTCCACGGTGTTGACGGTGATGGAACCGTCTTTTTCAAACTTCCAGCTATAACGCGGGCGCGGCGTTCCTTTCAGCA
>CAZMXG010000266.1:0-8472 GCA_964570175.1 uncultured Heliomicrobium sp.
CGACGGCAAGTTCGTGTACGTTTACGTGGGGAATCTGGGGCTGTGGGCGTTTGACTTGAAAGGCAAACAGGTGTGGATGACGCCGCTTGAAGCGAATCCGATCTATCACGATTTTGGCACAGGGAGTTCGCCCGCGCTCATTGGGAACCAATTGATCGTGATGAGCGACAACGAAAAGCAGCAATACATTGCTGCCTTCGACAAACAGACAGGTAAACAAATCTGGCGCACAAATCGTGATATGGGTGCCAAGGGGCGGAAGTCAGGGTGGGTGACGCCGTATGTCTGGCGGCACGCGCTGCGCACCGAAATTGTTACGGTAGGGCCGGGCGAAGGGGTGAGTTACGACCTGAGGGGACAAGAATTGTGGCGCATCTCGGGCATATCGGAAATACCGATTCCGATGCCCTTCGCTTATGAGGGACTGCTTTACCTGAACGCCGGACGTGGCGGGCCGTTGTTCGCGCTTCGTCCCGGTGCAACGGGCGACATCTCGCTCAGCAATGGCGAAAGCGCAAACCAGTATGTCGCCTGGTCACAGCCGCGCGGCGGAACCTATCTGCCAACGCCTGTGGCGTACGAAGGCGGAATCTACACGTTGACCGAAACAGGCATCCTCACTCGCTTAGACGCCAGAACGGGAAAGCAAACCTACAAGACGCGCATTGACCCGGCGGCGACGGCGTTCACGACTTCGCCCTGGATTTACAACGGAAAGCTGTTCTGCCTGAGCGAAGAAGGGCAAACCTTCGTCATCGCGGCGGGTGAGACGTTCAAGCTCCTGCACGTGAATCACCTGGACGAGATGGCGCTGGCGACACCCGCCATCGTCGGCGAGCGCTTGCTGGTACGCACGGAAACCAAGCTCTATTCCATCCGCCGCAAAAGCTGAGCGCCGTATATGAATCATCCGCAACCCCTGATAGCCGCTTTAGCGGACGCGCCTGAAATCATTGTTGGCCTGGTGCGCGAAATGCCGCCGCAACATATGAAGCGTCGTCCCAGCCCGAACAAATGGTCTGCACACGAACACGCCTGCCACATCACGACGATAGACGCCCCTTACCTTGCGCGGCTGGAGTTGATGCTTTCCGATCCCGCGCCACGAATCACGCCGATGTCTGCTTCGCCGGATGAAGAAGCAGGCGCATTGCTCAACGTTGATCTGGACGAAGCGCTGGCGTTCTACGTGCGTGAACGCTCGCGCCTCGTCGAACGTTTGCAGCAGCTTACTGAAGCCGATTGGCGCCGGACGGCGGAACATCCTGAGTTTAGCCATTACTCGGTCTGGATCATGTTCCGGCAACTATTGCTGCACGAGATGCAACACGCTTACCGAATCGAAGAGCTACGGCTCAAGAAAGACTGGCTGTAAACTACTTGCTCATCCGGACACCACTGACGTCACGTCGGGCAATGTCTTAACCCCATCTAAATCAAAGCACAAAACATTGAGACACTCTTTTTCGACAGGATTTACACGATGGTTCAGGATTGACCCAAAAAGGATGAATAGCAGGCGTTGTTCATCCTGAAAAATCTTGTCCAACCTGTCCAAAAGTTTTGTGTTCTGATTTAGCAAGTGAGGATTCATGAAAATACTGGTAACAACCCTGACAGCTTTCGGTTTGCTGATTGCTACTCTTTCAGCGCAGCAGTCCAAAAAGCCGCTCGCCAAAAAGCCGCTTCCCATCATTGACATGCACTTGCACGCCAATAGAGCAAATGACCAAGGACCTCCCCCCATCGCTATTTGCGCGCCGTTTCCTTATTGGCCAGATCGTGATCTGCGTGCGCCGTCGCCGGATTATGTGATGACCTTCCTCAAGAAACCTGTTTGCAAAAAACCGCTCTGGTCGCCAATGACAGATCAGGAATTGATGACGCAATCGCTGGACATTCTGGAACGTCGAAACATCGTGGCCGTCGCCAGTGGTGATTTGGGAGTAGTGGAAAAATGGAAACAGTCGAAACCCGACAGAATCATTCCCGCCCTTTCGTTCAATGTGAAAGATGGGGTGCCGGAAGAAAAGCTGCGCCAGTGGGTAAAAGAAGGAAAGATTGCCGTCTTTGGCGAAATGGGCGATCAATATCACGGGGTGACACCTGATGATCCTGCTTATGAACCATACCTTGCGCTGGCCGAAGAGTTGGATATTCCCATTGGAATTCATATTGGCCCTGGCCCGCCAGGCGTAGCCTACTTCGGCCCTGAAACAAAAAACTATCGTGCCCGCATGCACAGCCCGCTTTCACTGGAAGAACCGTTGATGCGTCATCCCAAACTTCGCGTCTATGTGATGCACGCGGGCTGGCCGATGATTGACGATATGGTGGCAATGCTTTACGCGCATCCCCAGCTTTATGTGGATGTCGGAATCATTGTTTATGCGTTTCCTCGCGCCGAATTTTATCGCTACCTGCAACGGCTGATTGAGGCGGGGTTTGGCAAGCGCATCATGTTTGGTTCGGATCAGATGATCTGGCCGCAGGCTATTGAAAAAGCGATTGAATCCATCGAAGCCGCACCCTTCCTGACCGCCGAACAAAAGCGGGACATCTTCTACAACAATGCCACCAGGTTTCTCAGACTTAACAAGGACGGGAAATAAATTGAACTGCCTATGGTGTCAGTCGCCCGCGCCTCGGCAAAGGCAGCTTCGGCGATGCGCCTGCTGGCTTCAATGAGCGCAATCAAAGCGATGCCCTCCTTCACAGTCGGGCTACTGACACGAACGCTTTCCCGTAATTAATGACTGATGAGGCTCGAATGAAAAATCAAACCCTGAAATTCTATTGCCTGACTTTTCTGCTGCTCGGTGGCGTTGCGCTGCTTGGTGATCAAAGCAGCGCGCAGAATGCGAAACCAGACTGGAAAGCCGATATTCCCAAAACCTGGGTTGATGCCGAGATGGAGGCGCTGGAAGTCCCGCTGGCTGATCCAATCGCTTCAGCCAGACACATCAGCGCGGCGGATTATTACCGGATTCCAGAGTGGAAAATTTACAAAGGCTATCCGATTTACGCACCCGGCAAAGTGCCGACTGGCTATCAGGATTGGTTGAAAAAACAGGAGCCGCAAATCATCTTTGACGCAAGCCAGCTCAAGACCGAAGCCGATTGGATCAAAGCGGGCGAGATCGTCTTTCACGCGCCAATCACATTCGAGGTTGTGACGCCAAGCCATAAATCCTTAAACCCAAAATGGTATGAAAAGACCGGCACCTTTCTAACCAAAGATGGGCGCTACCCTTACGCTGAATATATTGTTCGTGAAAAAGGCAAAGTCGAATACGGTGGGGTCTCATGTGCGTCGTGCCATACGCGTGTGATGCCAGACGGAACCGTACTGAAAGGCGCACAGGGAAATAATTCGGACAGCCGGGAAGTCGCCTGGGTTTTTGAAGAATTGGACAATGTAGAGACCGTCCGTACGATACTACGCAGGATTTTTGCTGCCCCGTGGGTCAAACCTGACCCGCAGTCGAATCTTGCGCAACAGTCATTGACCGAGCTTGTCGGCATGGCTGAAGCGGTTCCGCCCGGCGCCACCTGCCGACAGGGGACAGCGTTGGGCCTTCCCGTGCAGGTGCCTGACCTGATCGGCGTCATAGATCGCAAGTATCTTGACCACACAGGGCTGCAATTGCATCGCGGCGCGGTAGACCTGATGCGCTACGCGGCGCTCAATCAAGGCATGGATATGCTGGCGAGCTATCACGGCTTCATTCCTCGCGGCAAAGATTTCAAGACTCTGCCCGACCTATCAACGCGGACACGTTACGGTGACGAACAGTTGTACGCGCTGGCGCTGTATCTG
The DNA here is from genome assembly GCA_964570175.1 of uncultured Heliomicrobium sp. Taxonomy (GTDB): domain Bacteria; phylum Acidobacteriota; class Blastocatellia; order RBC074; family RBC074; genus RBC074. The sequence continues at coordinate 3,821 of CAZMXG010000266.1, forward strand.
TATTCGCTTAAGCCTCCGCCGAACCCGAACAAATTCGACGCCCTGGCCAGACTCGGACAGAAAATCTTTCAAAGAGAAGGTTGCGCCGGATGCCATACACCCTCACTGTATACCAACAACAAGCTTACACCCGTGGACGGCTTCACCGTGCCGCCTGAACACAAGCAGAAATATGACATCCTGCCGATGTCCATCGGCACAGACCCGCGCTCAGCGCTGCAAACACGGCGCGGCACGGGCTATTACAAAGTGCCTTCGCTCAAAGGCGTTTGGTATCGCGGTCCCTTTGAGCATAATGGTTCGGTCGCTACGCTCGAAGACTGGTTCGATCCGAATCGGTTGAAAGACGATTACGTGCCGACGGGTTTCAAGGGCTACGGCATCAAAACGCGCGCGGTGAAAGGGCACGAATTCGGACTGCAATTATCGCCGCAAGATAAACGGACGCTGATTGCGTTCCTAAAGACGTTGTAACCAGAAGGCGCAGTACCCAACCAACAAGATGAAACTTCGCCTTCCACATCCCTTTGTCCTCCTGCTCTGATTTTGAAGACATTCTGAAAAAGGAAAAATGTATGAACAAAAAACTTCTGGTGGTATTTACGAACCTGATTTTGTTGGTGGGCTTGTCATTCGTGACTTTCATACAAGCACAGACACCGAACGCCACTGTTGCCAACCGTGGTCAGGTGATTTCTTCCACAGAGATTGATGCCTTGGTGCAAGACGCGCTGGTCAAGTTTAACGTGGCGGGAGTTGCGGTGGCTGTCGTCAAAGATGGAAAAATAATTCATCAAAAAGGGTATGGCGTTACCTCGATTGAGACAAAGCAGTCGGTGAATGAGTCCACCAATTTTCAAATTGCCTCGAACAGCAAAGCATTTACCACGGCTGCGCTTTCTATTCTGGAAGAAGAGGGCAAGCTGAAATGGACGGATAAAGTAAAAGACCATATTCCCGAATTCAGAATGTACAACGATTACGTTACTGAGAATTTCAACATTCAGGATTTATTGACGCATCGCAGCGGGCTTGGTTTGGGAGTTGGCGATTTAATGTTTTTTCCTGATGGTTCAAATTTTACGGTGAAAGACGTCGTCACCAGTTTTCAACATTTCAAGCCTGTATCAGCATTCCGAACCAAGTTTGATTATGACAACTTACTTTACATTGTCGCGGGTGAAGTGATTGCCCGCGCGAGCGGCATGAGCTATGAAGCGTTTGTCCAAAAGCGCATCATCGAGCCTTTGCAAATGAACCATACGTTTGTCGGCAGCTTGCTGAAAGATAAAAACAATTTGGCCGTGCCGCATTCCTCAGAATCGGGGACAATCAAGACGATTGATGCTTACGACATAGGAATGGGCAGCGCGGCGGGCGGCATCTTTTCAAACGTGGCTGATCTGTCAAAGTGGATGCTGACGCATCTCAACAAAGGAAAGTACGGCAACGATCTAAAAACGAGCCTTTTCTCTTTGAAAAACCAAAATGAAATGTGGCGGTTGCATACCGTTTTGCCAACCAATCCGAACCCCAGATACAACTCGCATTTTAACGGCTATGGCTTGGGTTGGGGGTTGACCGATAAGAAAGGGAGCTTGGAGGTTTCGCACACTGGCGGTTTGCCTGGCATGCTTTCGATTGTGAAGATGTATCCCGATTTGAAATTGGGCATCGTCATTTTAACCAACACCGAAAATGGCGGCGGCGGGCTTTTCTCAGCGGTTGCCAATACCATCGCAGACAGTTACCTGGGATTGGATGATTTTGGCTGGGTAAAAAGGATTGGCGACTCGATGATGCAGCAAAGAACGCAGGGCGATGAAGTCACGAAAAAGGTTTGGGAAACCGTTGCCGCTGCCAAAAACACGCCGGTTAAAAATGCCGACTACGTCGGAATTTATGAAGACAAATGGTTTGGGAAAATTGAAGTCTTTGAAAAAGACAAGCAGCTCTGGTTCAAGTCTTATCGTTCGCCAAAGTTGAACGGCCCGATGGCTTTTTATAACGCCAATACATTTGCCATCAAATGGGAATATCAGGCGATGAATTGCGATGCCTTTGCGATGTTTGCCTTGGATGAAACAGGCAAAGCACAATCTATCAGGATGAAAGGCATCTCGCCCAACATAGATTTCAGCTTTGACTTCCAGGATTTAGACCTCCAACGAGTTGGCAAGAAGTAGCTGCACGAGTGCCCTCCGCTGATGTTGCTCGCCGTTTTGCTTTGCGTCGGCTTGTCTGCGCACGCTTAACAACCAATTTTTGCGAGTTGGCAGGCAGCTAGATAACCCCAATGTTGGATAAAGAGGAGGATAAAATGGCAAAACCTGTAAAATTCGCGCACGTCGTTTATCAAACCCGACGCTTTGAGGAAATGGTGGCTTGGTATCAGAAAGTCTTCGAAGCGAACGTGGTCTATCAAAACCCCGGGCTCGCGTTTCTTACCTACGATGAAGAACATCATCGGTTCGCTTTTATCAATATGGAGGCCTTCAAGCCCGATGGTGGCGGCATCGGAGCCCGCAGCGATGTTGGCCTCAATCACACGGCATATACCTATGCCAATCTGGGAGACTTGCTCGACACCTATGACCGCTTAAAGCAAGCGGGCATCGCGCCCTATTGGCCGATTCATCACGGGATGACGCTTTCACTGTATTACCAGGACCCGGACGGCAATCGCATGGAGTTTCAGGTGGACGCCTGCACGGTTGCGGAGGCCAACGCCTACATGTTGAGTGAGGCTTTCGCTGCGAATCCCATCGGCGTGACGATTGACCCTGAAACATTGCTCAGGCAGTACCGCAGCGGTGTCCCGGTACAGCAACTGATGGTGATGCCAGCAGGCGCAATGTCGTCCATTCCATCCGAACACGGCATCTCTTGATAAGGCTGACTTTGTCTTGGGCTTATTACTTTTGATCGGTCTCGTGTGGAGATTTATAGCTCCCCGGCACAGTGCGAAAAGAAATTGCCAGCCGGTTCCACCCGTTAATCGCGATGACGGCCATCGTCAGATTGACCAATTCCGCTTCGTTGAAATGCGCGCTTGCCTGCGCATACACATCATCCGGCACGTGCGTTTCGCCGACCAGTGTCACCGCTTCCGTCCAGGCTAGCGCTGCGCGTTCCCTGTCGGTGAAAAAGGGCGTTTCGTGCCAGGCGTTTAGCGCATACAGCCGCTGTTCGGTTTCACCAAGTGCCCGTGCATCTTTCGTGTGCATATCAATGCAGAAAGCGCAGCCATTAATTTGCGAAGCGCGCGTCTTGACCAGTTCCAACAGAGAATGTTCCAAGCCGCTTTCTTCAACATATTTGTGCAGCGCATACATTGCCCGCGATGCGGCGGGCGCAATTTTGGCGTAATCCAATCGTGGTTCCATAGTTCGTTCCTCCTTCCCGATTGTCGTTCACATTAAACCTGCCCAAGTCGCTGAGTCCAGGCGACAAGGTTCTGCAGCAATTGGCGGATGAACTCTTTCGTTGTGTCATCCGTCAAATTTCCTTCCTGATCGAAACGCTTCGCGGCGTTGCCAATCATCACTTCCGGCTGGTTGATGGGAAACATGTTCAGGAACACCATAATCTGGCGCAGGTGATATTGCGCGCGCGCCGTGCCAAGCGTTCCGACCGATGCGCCCATAATCGCCGCTGGTTTTCCGTTCCAGGCGTTATCACCGTAAGGGCGCGACGCCCAATCAATGGCGTTTTTTAGCACGCCAGGGATCGAATAGTTGTATTCCGGCGTGACGAATAAAACGGCGTCCGCTTCGCGGATTCGGCGTTTCAGGTCCACGACTTTGTCGGGCGGGTTTTGATCTTCGTCTTGATTAAACATGGGAATGCCATCAAGGTCGAAAATTTCGAGTGTCGCGCCTTCATGCACAAGCTCGGCGGCGGCACGTAGGGCAGCGCGGTTGTATGACTCGCGACGCAAACTGCCGGCGATGCCTAAAATACGAATCGGATTTGTCATGGTTTTCCCTCCTCAGAATCGTTGTTTATGTTGCTGCCAGTGGTTGGCAGAGGTGGCGAGAATTGCGACCTCTACAGCAACGACCGGAATTGCAGCAATGTGAAAAGACGAAGCCGCAGCAGAGCTTGAAGCTCAGGCTGCGGCTTTTGTTTTGGGCCAGTCGCCAGAAGGCGGAAATGCAAATCTTACAGCCCTTTCTTGGCAATGAACTTGATCAGGTCGCGAACGCGGCAGGAATAGCCCCATTCGTTGTCATACCACGACAGAATTTTCAGAAGGTTTCCGCCGATTACTTTGGTGTATTCGGCGTCAACAATGGATGAGTTCGAATTGCCACGATAGTCCGTGGAAACCAGCGGCGCGGTTTCATAACCCAAAATGCCTTTCAGTTCGCCGTTGGCGGCATCACTCAGGGCTTTGTTGACTTCTTCAGTGGTCGTGTCTTTTCCGAGTTCGATCACAACGTCAACGACCGAAACGTTCGGCGTCGGAACGCGAACGGAAATGCCATCGAATTTGCCTTTCAGTTCCGGCAGAACCAGTGCGACGGCTTTGGCTGCGCCGGTCGAAGTCGGAATCATCGAAAGCGCGCCCGCGCGAGCGCGGCGCAAATCTTTGTGTGGAAAGTCCAGGATTACCTGATCGTTCGTGTACGAGTGGATCGTCGTCATCT
>CAZMXG010000267.1:0-8437 GCA_964570175.1 uncultured Heliomicrobium sp.
GTGACGGTTGAACTTGGGTATTCGTACGATTCAAAGATCGGATTGCTGCTGCGCGTGGCGTAACTGGTGACCTCTTCGACTTCGGAATCCATGTACCAGAGCAGCAAATCCATCGCGTGGCATCCGGCAGTCAGCAGGCTGCTGCCGCCCATATCCTTTTTGACGTTCCAGGGAAACTGGCCGTACCAGGGGCCGATGCCGTGGTAATAATCCACTTCTGCATAATGCAGTTTGCCCAGCAATCCCTGATCAATCGTCGAACGGAGCATTGTGCCTTGCATGCTAAATCGGACTTCAAAACAAACGCAGGATTGCACGGCCGCTTCGTGAATGGCTTTGCGAATGGCGACGGCGTCTTCATATTTGATAGCGATGGGTTTTTCGATGATCAAATGCTTTCCGGCCTTGGCGGCGGCAATGGCTTGTTCAGGGTGAAATGGGTGCGGCGTGCAAATGTCAATCACGTGAATATTCGGATCGGCGAGCATCGCGTTGTAATCTTGATACGCTTTCAATGGTGTTCCGTACTGTGCGGAAATTGCGGCTTCATCCAATTCGCGCCGTGAACAAACGGCGGTGACTTTTGCGCCGGGGATGTGCTTGAAAGCTTCAATGTGCGCTCCCGCGACCCAGCCCAGCCCGACAATGCCAATGTTCAACTGACTCATTCTTGAACTCTCCTTTTTTAATTGCGTAATTTGACGTTTAAATCGAGTGCCTGCTGCAAAACAGGCTCGTGTGGATAACCATGCCCCAGATGCTGGCGGAAACCTTCGGCAAAATCAAAGCCGCATTCAGCGCCGAAGCGTGCAGCCCATTCCGCCATTTGATTTAAGTATTGATCCACTCCGTGGTGAGCGCGCAACCAGTCACGCTGTGATTGATGCCAGCTTAGCAATTTGCGTTTCCGTTCGATGGTATCGGTGATGTTAACGTAAAAATGCGGCCAACGGCGTTCACCCATAATGTCTATGCCTTCCAGCGGATCGGCGTAATACAGTGCAGGGGTCGCTTCGGTAGGTTCCGAAGGCGCAATTTGCCGCGTTTGATAAAGCGGCATGGAAAGCGCGAAACTTGCACCACGAACCAATCGTGACGTTTCTTCGTGGTCCACCATGTAATCTACCGGCGAATGCGTAATCACGACATCAGGGTTAAATTTGCGCATCAATTCAACCACCCGGCGCTGGTTTTCGGCATTGGCGAAAATCTCCACGTCCATTAATCCGGCGCATTCATACCAGGCGTCTAGGGAACTGGCGGCAGTTTGAGCTTCGGCGTAACGTATACGCGAAATTTCTTCTTTGGTGTGCGTGGCGGACCCGCAATCTCCACTGGTCATCGTGATAATGCCGAGTTCCCAGCCTAAATCCTTTAGATGAACCAAAGTTCCGCCCAGCAGAATTTCCGCATCGTCCGGGTGAGCCATCGCCGCCAGCAGTCGTCTGGGTTGCTGTATCACGTGTCGATAATTGCCTCAGTTTTCTTTTGAGTATTTCAGTGTTGTGAAGTCAGCGCTTACAGCGCGGCGAGATTCTATCTGGCTTGGCAAAACTTAGAAAGATCACCGCTCCTGCTTTACGAAAGATTTACGGGCAGGAAAAAAAGTGGCTGACCGTCTGCCACTTTTTGAAGGCGTAAAGCTGCTCCATTGGCTTTGGGCCAATGGAGCGCTAAATGCGAAAACAGGTTTGTATGATTTGAATAAGTAAGGAATCAGACTGGTTTGATTGTCGAGGCCATGCCAGGTCTTTTGGGCATCTTAGGCGTTGCCAAGCCAATAAAACTATTGCTTTGCTGCAGCCAGCCGCCCTTACTTGAGGAAAGATTTTGAGATGAATGTAATGGAAAAGCAGTCAGGATAGCCAAGAGCGCTACAAACGCTGTCAGGGTTCGGCAGTCATAAACAATCGCGCATGGGTTTTTCATACTCAGTTCTCCCGAAATATTCCTTTGAAGACATAGGAATAAGTGCAAATTTGGGGTTTGGCGTTATGGCGGAATGAGACTCGGCGAAATTAGAAAACGAAGACGCGGAGCATTCGCATAAACGCCAAAATTCCAGAGTTATCACGTTGTGTGTTGGTAATTAAGCGCAGCCGAAACATCACCTAACAAGGGTAGTGTATAAAGGCAATATCACAGCAACCTAAGTGGGGAGGCAGCATGTGAATCTGACATTCCAGTTGTCACTTAACGCGATCAATAAATTTGGTACTGAATTACGTAGGTCATATTTTATTTGCTGATTTCTTACTACAAGTGAATGTTACAGCAATTTCCTACAGATGGATAGCATAAAGTTGCTGTTCTTGAGTGAAAATGTAGGAAAAATTCTCTTTTTGGATTAGGCGTACACAAATTTCTTCATGAACCTGTCATCGCAAAAAAATAGAGCGACTGAAATTCAGTCGCTCTATTTTGGGGGAAGCCGTCCGCCTGTTTATTGGCAACAAGACGGAGGGACGATTGGGATGATATAGGAATTGATAGTGTCCAATTTCAGCCCATGCAGGTTATGTCCTTGGGAATAAGCACCTGAACTGGTTCCGGCATTTGGGTTGAAGTCTAGCGAAGCGCCTAGGATTCCTAGGTTGCCGCCGATGCGATTGATCACCACTAAAGTGTCGTTTCCATCCGCCCGGCTTCCGATACTATCGAGCGCCAAAACGCGGGGAATCCGGTTGTACCTTACGCCATCAAAAATTAATGGCCGCAGTGACCGAACTGGGGTTGCAGTCGGATGGGTTCCGAGTCTTGGAAGTAGTCTGCGTCATTCTGGATAACCTCAACACTCATAAACCGGCTTCACTCTACAAAGCGTTTGAGACGGAAGAAGCACGGCGAATTATCAAAAAGCTGGAGTTTCACTACACGCCGAAACACGACAGTTGGTTGAATATGGCGGAAATCGAATTAAGCGTTTTACAGTGCCAATGCCTTGACCGAAGGATCGCTGACAAACCAACTCTCAAGCAAGAAATTGCGGCTTGGGAGTTTGAGCGCAATAAAGAGAAAGCCACGATTGACTGGCGCTTCTCGATTTCTGACGCACGGGAAAAGCTCAAACGGCTTTTTCCATCCAAACCAACTTGATGGTGTACTAGGTTAAGGCTTGGATAATTGGCGGAGATTGAAACCGACATTTTTGAGAAGAGGAGAAATTCAGGCAATGATCTTTTGAGCAACGACACCAGCGACATCAGTAAGACGGAAATTGCGCCCGCTGTAATTGTACGTTAGCTGCTCATGGTTGAATCCTAACAAGTGCAGCATTGTCGCGTGGAAATCGTTGATATGCATTCGGTCCTCGACGGCGTGATAGGCAATGTCATCCGTCGCGCCATACACAAAACCGCCTTTGACACCGCCGCCCGCCATCCAGATTGTGTAGCCATACGGATTGTGATCGCGTCCATCTCCGCTTTCTGAAACCGGCGTGCGACCGAATTCACCAGCCCAGATGACCAGCGTATCTTTCAACAATCCACGTGATTTCAAATCCTTCAACAAACCGGCAATTGGCTTGTCTACTTCGCGGGCGTTTTTGGTATGCAGGTTATAAAGCTCGCTGTGCTGATCCCATTTGTAACTGTGCGTGCATTGAATGTAGCGCACGCCGCGTTCAGCCAGTCGTCGCGCCAGCAAACACTGCCAGCCGAAATCTGCCGTGATCGGGTCATCCAAACCGTACAGTTTTTTTGTTACATCGGATTCTTTGTCTACCTGAAACGCTTCAGGCGCTTCGGTTTGCATCCGAAACGCCAGTTCAAAAGCCTGGATACGCGCTTCAAGTTGCGGGTCCTGGCGGCGAAGCTCTTTGTGACGACGGTTGATGTTTTGCAGCATTTCAAGTTCCAACCGTTGCTCGTCCGGCGACAAATGTTTGCTCAGCAAGTATTCAATCGGTTCGTTTTTGATGTCGTCTACTTTTAATCCGGAATTGCCAATGGCCGTGCCTTGATAGGCTCCGGGAAGAAATGCTGAAGACCAGTTTTTCGCGCCACCATGGGACAGGGTTGGCTTGATCGTGATGAACCCGGGCAGGTCTTGATTCTCGGTTCCCAAGCCATATACCGTCCACGAACCCATGCTCGGGCGGACAAATGTCGAACTGCCGGTAAAAGTTTGCAGCATCGCCGCCCCGTGATCCACGCCTTCGCCGACCATCGAGCGAATGATGCACATATCGTCAACGCATTCGCGTACGTGCGGAAACAGGTCGCTGACCGGAATGCCGCTTTTGCCGCCCGGTTTGAAATCCCACAAGGGTTTCATCAAAGGGCCAATCGGTCCGTCAGCAAATGCCAAAGGACGTTTGATCGGCAGGGGCTTGCCGTGGTCGCGCACCAAGCGTTCCTTTGGATCAAAGGTGTCAATCGAAGACGGCCCGCCATGCATAAACAAAAAGATGACGCGCTTGGCTTTCGGCGCAAAGTGCGGCGCTTTGGGCGCGAGCGGATTGGTGTCTTGCGTTGCTGCAAGCAGCCGAGCTTCTTCGGCCAACATCGCCGTCAGGCCGACAGACCCAAAACCAAGTCCGGCAGCGCGCAGCCAGGCACGGCGCGACAGCGGTTTTTCAACCTGACGGTAAATTGGGTTCAGCAGCTTATACAGTTCGTTCGTCATAATTTCCTCAAACGCCGAATTGGCGCAAATGATGATCGCAATGCAAATAACCCCAGCGCAGCCATTCGGCTTCCGTCATTTGCCCAAAATACGGATGGGGGAACAAATTTTTCATGGGTTGGCAAAACTCTTCAATCAAAACTTCCAGTTGCGCAAGATCACGTTCGAATTCAGCAGGCGGCGTTCCGCCAATCAACTGATCATTTTCCGGCATGGTTTTGACGCCGTGTGGCCAGGGAAGCGGCAATTCCAACGCCACCCACTTCATCACAGTCTTGGTCAGGAAATTGCTGGCTTGAGTAGAGTTGCGCTTGCCAAATTTGCACAAAAACGAATCGCTCAAATGGCAAATTGCCTGATGCGCCGACATCTTGCCCCATTTCCGTGGGCTGTCCGGGCGCAATTGCCGCAACCGCTGGATGACTTCTGTCTTGTCATTTTGATTGGAAAAAGTCTTTTTCATCGCCGTCAATCAATATACAGAAAATCATTTGACGCCATCAGCACGTGACAGAAACTTTGCCAGGCTTTCAGTTCGGGATTTTCGCCTGAAGATTTCTGTCTGAAGGCTGCTATGTATTTCATTGCTTGTTCGATCTCGTCTTTTTCGGCTTTGCGATTGAGCACACGCAGGTAAAGCGTTTCGATTCGTGTTGAGTCGTTGAGCAAAGCATCGGCCAGCAGCGTTTTGGCCATGGAAACCGAACGATCAGCCAGAAATTCACTGTTCAGCCAGAACAGCGCCTGGGTTGAAACGTTGGTCAGTTGGCGTTTTCCAGCCATTGAAGTCGCATCGCCAAAATCAAACAGGTTCAACAGCGTGGGCAAATTCGCGCGGCGCAGCGGAATGTACACCGTCCGGCGTTTCAGCTTTTCCGGGTTCAGGCTCAATCGTCCCTGATTGTTTTCGCCGTCCGTGCCGCGTCCTTGTTGCAAGCTGCCGCCCATTGTCAGATCAATCGAACCGTCAATGGCCAGCAGTCCATCGCGCATTTCTTCGACCGTCAAGCGGCGACGATTGAATCGCGTCAGCAAACGATTGTCTGCGTCGGCATTTTCGGCAAGGTTTGGATTCACGCTGGCCATTTGATAGGCGCTGGACAGCATCACCAGCCGATGCATGGTTTTGATTGACCATCCGCTTTTGACGAATTCGCGCGCCAGAAAATCCAGCAATTCCGGGTGCGAGGGCCGCTCGCCCATCTTGCCGAAGTTGTCCGGCGTGCGGACCAGACCTTCGCCAAAATGCCATTGCCAAATGCGGTTGGTCATCACGCGGCTGGTCAGCGGATGTTCCGGTTGCGTCAGCCATTCGGCCAGTTGCAAACGCCCGCTGCCGGAAAAATTCGGCTTGGTGTCGAAAGCGTTAAGGATTGCGGGAAAGGCTTTCGGCGCTTCTTCGCCGGGGTTGTTGTAATCGCCGCGGACGAAAACTTTCTGCGTGACCGGTTCGCCGTCTTCAATCGCGCAAGCCAGTTCGGGTTCGGCAGGAGCGCTCTTTTTCAGTGTCTCAAGTTCTTTTTGCAGATCGGAAATACGCTGTTGTTGCGCGGCAGTGAACTTGGTTTTTTCTTTGACAGAAACGCTGAACGGTCCTTCGTTCTCAAAATAAACGCCGTCAAAAAAACGGTCATCGCCGGCTTCAAATTTGGGTTTATCAGGCAGAGAAATCTTGTTTTCGGTGACGGCTTTTTGATACTCAATCCGCCATTTGGCGACACCCTCGCTCCACTCATTCAGCCGCGATTGGAAAGCGCGCTGATATTCTTGCGCGACAGCGGCCAGCGTTTCGGGTTTGGCGTTTCGCCAAGCCAGCAGATGCTGTGGAGTCAAGTCTTCAGGCTTCAGAAATTTGACCCATCGCTTCAGCACTTCTTCAGATAAATTTGCTTGCTGCGCGACGTCTTCCAGCTTTGCACCGCCTGTGTAAACTTTGTGAGCTGCCAGCATGTATTCGGCCAAGTGCAGAGCCTGTTGTTTGACGGCGGGTTCTCTGACTGCATCAACGATCTCGTCTATTTCCGTGCGGGCACGCTTTTCCTTGGCTTGATGTTCGCGACGCGCAGCCTGATATTTTTCCCATTCGGTTTTGGCAACCAGCGGTTTTTCAAACACGACCGAAACGTGCGAATCCGGATTGGTAAAGCTTTTGGTTGAAGCGAAGATGTTGATCATCGAGTAATAATCTTTGGTCAACAATGCATCGAATTTATGGTTGTGGCAGCGGGCGCAGGCCAGTGTCATGCCCAAGAATGCTTTTGACGTAACGTCCACTTGCTCATCGTAAACGTCGTACAGCATTTTCTTTTTATCCTGCTGCGCAACCGCTTTCGGCCCCAATGCCAGAAAACCTGTGGCAATGATTCCTCTGCGATTTACCTCACCAGCGGTTTTTGCGGGAATCTGGTCTCCGGCAAGTTGTTCGCGGACAAACTGGTCATACGGCAAATCGTTGTTGAACGATTCGATCACGTAATCGCGATACTTCCAGGCGAACGGATAGCGGTGGTCTTCATCATTGCCGGTCGAATCGGCATACCGTGCCACGTCCAGCCAGTTACGTCCCCATTTTTCGCCATATCGCGGCGAAGCCAAAAGCCGTTCGACGACTTTCTCAAAGGCTTTTGGCGAAGAATCATCCAAAAAGTTTTTGATTTCCTGGTCACTGGGCGGCAGGCCGGTTAAGTCATAAGTCGCCCGGCGTAACAGCGTTAGCTTGTCGGCGGGCGGAGCAGGCGTCAGATTTTTTTCTTCGAGTTTGGCCAGGATGAATGCGTCAACAGGCGATTTCACCCAGGCCGCGTTTTTGACTTTGGGCACAACCGGATTCCCCAGTGGTTGAAAAGCCCAGAACTTCTTTTCTTCTTCCGTAAACTCGCGTGTGGATTTTGGAGCCAATGGCTTGGATGCTGCGGCAACGTCTGTTTTTGTGCTTGGCCACGGAGCGCCCATCTTCACCCATTCCATCAATGCCGCAATTTCCTCCGTTTTCATTTTGCTGGTCGGAGGCATTTTCAATGTGTCGTCATAGCTGATGGCTTTCAACAACCGGCTTTCTTCGGGCTTCTCTTTATTGATCAGCGAACCGCTTTCGCCGCCTTTGGCAAAGCCTTCGGCGGTGGTCAGATCCAGTTGGGCGACTTGGGCTTTCGGGTTATGGCATTTGGCGCAGTTGGCCACGAGAAGCGGGCGGATTCGTTTTTCGAAAAATTCTGTCGGATCCGTTGTCTGTGCGGCTGAGACGGGATTGAAAAAGGAATTGTTGGCAACCAGTTCCAGGCCTAAAAAGCAGGTAAAGCAGAAAAGAGAAATGAGTAGTTTCAGCCGGTAATTCTTCGCGGACATTAAACGCGCTCCTTGCAGTTGAAAAGTTGACGTGAGTCTGCGGATTGGGACTAAACCGCGTTATAACTGCGCCTCACAAATTGGTCAAGCCACTTTGGGCAGTGCTGTTTTTCAAAGCCGTTCGTCTGATCCTTTTGTCTGGCTTTAATGCAAATCGCGTTGGAAATTTTTCGTGCGAACATTTTGCCCGGCTTAAACAAGCCGTCACTTCAGGTATTCTGTAAATGCTTGAGTTCGGGAGAAAATATTTCATAGCCGTTTTTACCAGAGGAAGTAAGAATTACCTGCCTGCCTTTATGGGTAGCCGGACGTTTTACCCTGATGGTTTCTTCAAAGCCTTGCGTTTCATTGATTTATGGAATCTTTTCTTTGTTGCAGTTTTCTGGCACCGAGCTTGCAGTAGCTTAGGTGGGGCAACGAGATACCAGGTGGTTAACTCCACTGACGGTGTCAAGCGGTTACC
>CAZMXG010000268.1:0-8358 GCA_964570175.1 uncultured Heliomicrobium sp.
CGAACAGCACCATCAAGCGATAGCTATTCGGATCGCCACCCAGCCCGGCCTTGCCTACAAGCACGCCTTTGGCATTGGTCTTCGCCAGCGTCGCCGACAAGGCTTTCACGTGCTTCTCGTATTCGTCTGTGCGGCCCGGCGTGACGTTGACGCCCCAGCAAAACAGCTCACAAATTTCACCAGCGAAGCCATTTATTCATTTTGATTTCTCCCGCGACGGAAAACAGATCGCCTTCACACGTATAACAAGCACCAGCGATGTCGTGCTGATCAGCGGATTCAGGAAGTAAAGCTGGAAAACAGCAGTGAGGGTTACACCCAGTCTTTTTTCAGTCGTAGCTCTTCGATTCGGTAAGCGTGCTGCATCTCGTGCAGCAGCGTTTGCCGAAACATGATCCAGACGGAGTAATGCGTGAAAGATTCATGCTCCGCCGTCTTTTGCCAATCAGCGTCAGAAAGCTGGCGCAATCGCTCGACAAGGTGTGCCCGTTCACGCACATACAAGGCCAGCGCTTCATCCAGATCAACATTGAGCAATGCACCCGCTTCTTCTTCCGGCGATGGGGACATTGGTGTGATGCGGGGCGCAGGGTCAGAAAGCATCAGCTCCAGCCGTGCTAGATACGGTGCGTGTCCCGTCGTAAGGTGGCAGGCGTGTTCGTGCACTGACCATTTGTGTGGGCTGGGACGCCGCTTCAGATACTGCGGCGGCACTTCGCGCACAAGGCCAATAATGATTTCAGGCGCGCCCGCTAAAGCCGCGATCAGGGTTTGCGGATTATTCATAATCTTCGTTTGGTTGTGATCGGCTAACGCGAAGAGCTGAAGCAGTACATTGCGCCGCGCGTTCGCACATAAATCCGCCCATTGCTCAGAGCGGGTGTCGCGCTGATCTCGTCGCCCATTTCGTTGACGGCCAGCACTTCCCACTCCGCGCCGGCTTTGAGCACCGAGACCTTGCCTTCGGTATTCGCCAGAAACACTTTGCCATCGGCGGCAATGGGCGAGGCGTAATACTCGCCCAACGCGTTGGGGCTGCGGCCCTGCTTTAACATGCGACCGGTTGCGGGATCGAGCGAGGTAATGACGCCGCCGGTTTTCACCATGTAATACACACCCTGATACAGCAGCGGCGCGGGAATGTAAGGAATGTTTTTCTGTACACGCCAACGTACCGCGCTGGCCTCAAGCTGGCCGCGTGCGTTGCCCGGGCGTACGGCAATCGCGCCCCATTCGCCCACGCCTAACGCTCGCGCCTTGTCCCACTCTGCAGCAACAATCAACTTGTCATCGTTTTCATCAACCCAGCCGAAATGTTCTCCCATGTCTGGATCGCTACGAAACTCTTCCAATGACAACCGCTCATCTTTGTCTTTGTCATATTTTGCCAGCACGGAAGCGAAGGTCGGCATCCCCGGCGCATTGCTGCCCGACGTAGAAACCATCAGTGTATCGCCGTTCGCCAGCAGCGTCCCCATAGAACCATCAGACGCCAGTGGCAGCCACCAGCGACTCGTGCCAGACGCTAGATCATAGGCATCAAGACGTGTTGAGCCGAGCACGATCAGGTCTGCGCGCCGAGTGGCGTCTGGTCGAAAGACCATCGGTGTTGACCAGCCAATCGACATGCCCGGCCGGTCGGTCTTCCAGCGCAAACGCCCGGTCGCACGGTCAAGCGCGATCACAAACGATCCCGACACTTGATCGCAAACCAGCACGACCAGACCTTCGGCAATGATCGGCGATCCCGACATGCCGTAGAAGTTTTTGAAAGGGCCGAGGGCGTAGCGCCACCGCTCCTTTCCGCCGTTGTCGTACGAAACCAGCCCCAATTCAGGGAAGAAGGCTACGACGCCGCTCGCGTCAGCGGCTGGCGTAGGGGACGCCGGGTCGTTTGCTTTGTATGCGCCCTGCACTCGTTCGCGTTTCACGTCACGTCGCCACAATTCACGGCCTGTCCGCGTGTCTAGGCAAAAGGTAATCAAGCGTTCGCCTTCGCTTGCCGTGCCATAAAGCCGCGTGCCTACTACGATGGGCGATGATTGCCCATAAGGGATCGTTGTCTTCCACGCTACATTCTTAGTTGGCGAAAATTCGATGGGATATACCGCAGACGAATCAACACCTGCCCCGTTCGGTCCGCGAAACTGCGGCCACTGCGCGCTGGCGCGGCTAACCGTGAAGACCAACAGCAAAAACATAGCGACAACAGCAATAAGTTTGTTACTTGACGGTCCCGAGAATTGAGGATCATTTGTTTGCATTTCGAATTCTCCTTATGAGTTACCAGGTGATGCTTGTTCCAGCATTGTCTGGCAAGTCTATCGTCAAGGCCAGTGCCATCACGGCCCAGCTTGTTGCCGCTGCCGAAATCCACTGATCTTTGCCATAAGGAAAACCGCTCTCGAATTGTTTTTGAAACGGAAACGACCGGCTTTGCACATACCACGTTCCATCCGGTTTCCACGCCTTGAGCAAATACTGCACGCCGCGTTGATAGGCAGGATCGTTGGTTGGCAAGCCGCCTGCGCGATGCAAGGCGACGAGCGCTTGCCCGGTAGCGAACGCATCGCTTTGCATGCTTGGTAATTGCGCCCAGCCGCCATCGCTGCGTTGCTCGGCGAGCAATTGTGTCACAGCTTTTTGCGTTGTCGCTTTGTCCGCACCGCTCCAGTGCAGGCCAAGCAGGTGAAAGGCGCGGTCTTCATTTGATTGCGGCGTCGCTTTGGTGAGCCATTGCCGCGCTTCAGCGATTTGTTGTTTGACGGATTCCCTGCGGCCTTTGGGCGCGTAAAGTTGCAACGCGCGCAGCGAAAGCGCGGTGGCATTGAAATGGCTGGCTTCCAGCGGCGGGCGGCTGCGAATTGCGATTTCCCAATTGCCGGCTTTGGTTTGTTGTCCGGCTAAGTAATGGACAACAGCATCGGTCGTGGCATTGGCGGTTTGTCCGTTGGCAGCCAGGCCAAGCAGGATGTAGCTGGCGGTATCATTCCCGCCCGGGGCGCCACCGCCTTGCAAAAACTGCTCGCGTTTCGCGCCCCACAGTTCCGCGATCTTGGCGTTTTCCTGTTGCACGGCTTGCTCGTCAATCTTGAAGCCGCGTTCGCGCGCAATGGCGACGGCCATCGCTGGCAAGGCATTGTTGTGACAGGACACGCAGCCGCTGGCTTCGATAAATTTCGTACCCAACGTTTGCAGCAACGGTAGACTTTTGGTGACGACAGTGCGCGGCGTCACCGTTTCTTCGGCTTGTGAACTGATCGGCGGGTGCAGCATAAACAACACAGTCAGCGCGACAATGAGGCAAGAGATGAATCGTTTCATGGTGGGATTCCTTTCTGTGGAAGTTATTCGGTTGCGCCCGCTTTAGTCAGCAGCTCGATCACTTCTGTCCAGCCTTTGCGTCTGGCAAAGGTCAGCGCCGTCAAGCCGTCTTTGGCTTTGGCTTTGGCATCTGCGCCGTGTCCTAACAGCAGCTTGACCAACTCCAACGAACTGGCTTCGGTCAGCACGGCATGCATCAAGGGAGTGTAACCAAGATCGTCCGGAGAATTGGGTGTTGCGCCTTTTTCCAGCAGCAAGCGCGCGATGGCGAGATCGCCTGACATCGCCGCCCCGGTCAGAAAGTCTTGCTTTGGGTCTTTGACATCAAGCCCTTGCTCCAACGCCCATTTCACAGCCGCAAGATTTGTGCTGTTTGTGATGGCGACCAAGTAAGTCAACCCTTGCTTGGTTTTGGCTTTGGGGTCTGCGCCCTTGGCGAGCAGGATTTGAATCAATTCCAAATTCCCCGAAAACCCGGCGAACATCAGGGGCGTAAGGCCATTTTTATCAACCTGATTGACATTGGCTCCTTTGTCTAACAGCGCCTGCACAACCGGCATTGGATTCGGCAGCCGGAGCGCCATCTGCAGCGGTGATTTCTCTTCTTTGCTAACAGCGTTCACGTTTGCACCTTTGGCGAGCAGTAATTGGACTTTCTTCAAGTCGTTGACCGCCCACATCAGCGCAGTTGCGCCCGCTTTGTTGCTGAGGTTCGGATCTGCACCTTTGTCCAGCAGGAGCTTGACGCAATCGGCTTTGGCATTGACGACGGCGTGCATCAACGGCGTCGTGCCATCTGCGTCTTGAGCATTGATGTTGGCGCCTTTGGCGAGCATGGCTTTGATTTGCTGTTGATTGCCGTCACGGATGGCAGTGTTAAGCAAAGGTGATTGAGCTTGCGCCATCCCCTGGCTTAAAGCACAGCAATAGCCCAACAGAAACAATGCCTTGATGGCGTATTGGCTTCGCTTCTTCAGCGTGGCTCTGGTCACCCTCACGGCTTGCCTCCCTGGTTCAGCCTTTGTGCGAACTTTGATCTTTTTCCGAACCTGTTTCGTAACCCTTTCTTCACGACACAATAGCACCAGATTCACGAATGTCCACAAAAGGCCGAGCAACGCTATTGCCAGTAAGCAATACAAAAATGGTCGCATCCACTCCATCCACACTGCAATCTGCAACCAGACTTTGTTTTGCACAGACCAAAATCCTTCATTCATCATTTGATCGTCCATGGGTTTGCTCCTCAGAAAATGCTTCTGTTTTCATGCGATCGCTCTTTCGATCGCGGAAAACAGCGACTGTCCGAATCAACCTCTTGCCAAGCTCCAATGCGCTTCATGACAGCTTCAGTACGCTGAATTGGTTATTGGCTCTGGTGCTCAGTCATGCGTGGGCTCCAGATCACTTTTGAATACCGCAAGAACCAGACATCGTCCCTCAACAACTTCAAAGAAATTTGCTGGATTGCATAGCCATTACTGCCTTCATTGGGTAAGGGGAAATCGGCGGAAAAAAGTGTTCATGGCTGAAAAATATTTCTTAAACAGCAAACGCCCAAAAGAAAGGACCGCATGTTTCCACACGCGGCCCGCATAAATTTGGAATGGTTTTGATTTCTTCGCGGTTACTGTCGCCGCGTGTTCACCGCAGCATCTTCAGTCTGGCCATGGCCTTGCGTCAGCACGCGGTGATCCGCGCTGTTTGAAAATGGCAACGAAAATTCCTTGTTGACGTTGCGCGTTTTCGGAACAGATAAAGTCAAGCTTAGGCGATCAGCTTCGCAATATTTGAATAAGCATACTGGCTCCGGACCGGGTAGTGGACGCCCACTGTGGCCGTGATGTTCACATTGGAGTTACGCTCGAACACCATCACGATGTCAGATCCGCCAAAGAGAAACGACGAGATCATGTCGCCCTTCGAAACCGTCCGCCCTACGACCTCTGACTGGATTTTCTCGTTAATCAGTTTCACCTGCTGGTCGTAAGAGAGACCCTTCTGTTCATTTTTGCTCAGGCGGATGAATTCCTGTGTGCCCGGTTTGACGAACACGACGGACGAAACTTGCGCCATTCCCATCGGCAAGACTGCGATCTTCCCGATTGCAGTTTGCAAGACGAAAAGCCCACGGCACTGCACGAACTGATAGCCAGTGGCGTCCTGTGCGTCCAGATACCGGCGCGGGAACACCGCGTTGGCCAGCGTCGGATCTTCATTTGCGCGCCCCTCAGCGTCGAGCTTATCGAGTTCGACATCCAGATAGACCTGCCCTGGAATGAATTTGGCTTCGAGTATCTTGCCCGATGCTGGTGCGTGCTGCCGGTGGTAGTCGAAGACGTTGAGAAAACTATGGACTAAAATGCCGCCCTCAAAATCCCCGGCGTACTTCGAATCCTTGAGCAGTTCTGGAATGGGCCACTCCACATGCTTCACAACGATCGAGGACTCTGCCGGCATCGGTTCGCCGACCGGCGTGGTGATCGCCCATTGGCCGACAAAAGTTGACTCGGCTGGAAACGCAATCACTCTTGGATCGTCCGGCTGGGCGACAGGCCGCTGCCGGTCAATATCCTTAAACGTTCGCGAAAACCACTCGTTGAAGGTCTTGTAATTCTTGATTCCGCCCTCGCCGCCGTCGTAGTCCTGATAGCTGTACTCCGGGCCGAACTTATAGCTTTCCAGGTATTTTGCAGACTCGCGCGTGTCAAGAAACTCTCCCCATTCGACGGCAAATTCCCTCAGCCAAAGCGATATGGGTGTCAGATCCACGCCGGCAACAGGGTCAATAGGGCTCTGCAGAGCAACAAGCTCCGGCTGGTTGAAGTAGTAGTAGAACTGTGTGATGCGCAGGTAGTCCGTGCGTTCGTGGTAAATGTCTCCATTCCATTCCCAGACCCGCAGTTCGGGCATCCAGGTCACCAACGCGTCAATATAAAAATAGAATTGGTATAGAGTGTGTATGCGATCGAGTTCCGGAATCCGCTGCCGGCTCACTGTCGAGATCGCGCTCTGGAAAGCTCCCGCATAAGCATGGCTGTCAATCAACTTTTTGAGCTTCTTCGTGACCGGCTGCTTCGGCTCGTACACCGCGCCGACCGAGGGGAGGTCTTTAAGAAATTTCGGCGCCTGCTTTGCGGGTGACGGAGTTCCTTGCTCATCGAAACGCTGGGCGTCTCGCGCTGACACGGCGTTCCATTTCAAACGACCATTTCTTTTATGGCTTGTACTCATATTGTTTTCCTTTGGTTGTTACTCGGACGTGAAGACCGAGCGATGTTTTCTACTTAACTGATGTCGTCTCCGGATTTCTTTGAACACAAGGCGTTGTTCATCGCCGTGATTGAGACCGACGATTCAGGTGTCAGTTCATATACCGCGAACTGTGACCAGTCTCCCTCAATCACCGCAAAGAATTTTGCTGAAAGAAAATTCCTGGATTGCGTTGCGATTACTGTCTTCACTGGACAAGGGGGAATCGGCTGACAAAAGCGTTCATGGTTGGGAAAATAAATTTTCAAAAGAATTCTTGCGCGTGCGGACAGCCGCTTTCCGCTGCAAGTTGGCCGAAATAAAACCACTGTGGTAGCCTGCGAAAGCTTTCGTTGCAGCGACTTGACAAAGTTATGACACCGACTTCCCCAACCATCACCCAATTACTGGTTGCCTGGAATCAGGGAGATCAGAGCGCCCTCGAACAACTGACGCCGCTGGTGTACCGTGAATTGCATAGGCTGGCGCACGGCTATTTAGCGGGCGAACGTCACGGCCACGTGCTGCAAACGACGGCGCTGGTCAATGAAGCATTTGTACGGTTGATTGAATGGCAGAAGATCGAATGGCAAGGCCGCGCGCATTTTTTGGGCGTCGCTGCGACCCTGATGCGCCACATCCTGGTGCAATTTGCCCGCGAACGGCAGGCAGCCAAACGAGGCGGCGGACAGGCGGTTCAGATTTCGTTGTCAGAGGCTGCCGACATCGGCGCACGGCAATCTCCAGACCTGGTGGCATTGGACGATGCGCTGACGGTGCTGGAAAAACTTGATTCGCGCCAATCCCGTATCGTCGAATTGCGGTTCTTTGGCGGGTTAAGCCTGGAAGAAGTCGCCGAAGTGATGCAGATTTCTCTCAGCACGGTGCGCCGCGATTGGCGCATGGCTCAGGCCTGGTTGCAGCAGCAATTGAGTGCCACAAAATGACCCCAGAACGTTACCAACGCATCGGCCAGCTTTTCGATCAGGCGCTCGAACTTGCACCCGCCGAACGTCGCGCCTATTTGATCCAGGCTTGCGGGTTGGATAACGAATTGCGTGATGAGGTGGAAAAGCTGCTGAGCCATCATAGCGATGATGCAGAATTTCTAGACCGTCCAGCAATGGAAGTGGCCGCGGCACAATTGGCGCAACAACCCCAAGTTTCGCTGTCTGGGCAAATGCTCGGCCATTACAAAATTATCGAGCGACTTGGCGTGGGCGGCATGGGAGAAGTCTGGTTGGCTGAAGATATGCAATTGGGTCGCAAGGTGGCGATCAAAATTTTGCCAGATCAGTTCGCCAGCGATCCTGCCAACAATCCTGAACGTTCACGCCGCTTTGAAACAGAAGCCAAAGCCGCCAGCGCCACCAACCATCCGAACATCATCACCATTCATGAAATCGGAAAATCGGATGGAACCTATTACATCGCTCAGGAATACGTCGAAGGAGAAACTCTGCGCAGTCGCATCAGTCGGGGACCAATCCCGCTGCTTGAGGCCCTGGACATTGCTTATCAAATTGCCAACGCTTTAGCCGCAGCACACGGCGCAGGAATTATTCACCGCGACATCAAACCGGAAAACATCATGGTGCGGCACGATGGATTCGTGAAGGTGCTGGATTTCGGTCTGGCCGGAATCCTGCAAACCGAAGCAAGCTCCGAAAACCTTTCCAACGTAAAAACGCTTCTGAAAAACACCGCGCCGGGCATGATTCTGGGCACGGTCAATTACATGTCGCCCGAACAAACTCGCGGACAGAAGCTGGATTCGCGCAC
>CAZMXG010000269.1:0-8253 GCA_964570175.1 uncultured Heliomicrobium sp.
CCCGCTGGCAGGTAATCACGTTTCAGCAAACGACCGTTGATGAACCAGGGCAGCGCCGCCAGCAAGCTGAAGTATTTGGTTTCAGTCACGCGAAATCCAACTTGAGTCAGTTTGCTGGTCAATTCCCGTTTGCTGTAACGGCGAAAATGCCCGACGGCTTTATCAAATTCGCCGAACAAAAATTGGTGCGAAGGAACCAGCAGTGCCAGCTTTCCGCCCGGCTGCAAAACGTCGCGCATCTGTTCCAACGCGAACAGATCGTTTTCAATGTGTTCCAGCACATTCAGACAAACCACAGTATCGAAAGGATCAGCAATCATTTCGGCATCGGCTTGAGCCATCAGGTCGAACTTGCCAACACGAACATTGGATTTTTCGCCGAACAAACGTTGCAATTCACCGCGATATGCAGGCACCACGTCCGTCGCCATCACTTGGCGCCCATCAGCGCACAAAAACTGCGTGATGTTGCCAGTTCCGGAACCAACTTCCAGCACGCGGCGACCTACCGCCTTTGCGATTTGTTCATAAAGCCAGGAATTGTATTTATCCAGCTCAGCAAGCTGATTGAGCGTTGCCGTCAGCGCCAGACTTTCTTGTGCCATAACCGAGTAATGGATCTGAAATGATGCTGAAAACGATGCGGGATAATGCCCGCTGCCCCAGAGCAAAGTCAAATGTCTGTCAGTTTTTTGCGCTGCAAATACGAAAACGCGCACCTGATTTTTTTCAGGTGCGCGTTTTAGGTCTTTTGCCGAATCGAATCATTAGATGCGCGATCGCGGCCCTTCATCCAGGGTTAATGTCAAAGCGACTTTGCGGCCGTTCCGCATCACATCCATCTGAACACGATCACCTACGTTTTTGCCATTCAGCACGCGGTCATAATCGTCTCGATTGGCGATTTTCTGGCCGTCCATTGCCACAATGATGTCTCCTCCAATCGGGATTCGATAACCGCCATAACGAACGGCCTGGGTTGGTCCTTGAACTCCTGCGCGTTGGGCGGCGCTGCCCGCCTGGACTTCGACAACCATCAATCCTTCGCTAACCGGCAGCTCAACTGCGCGAATAAACCGTTCGCCCAGATTTGCCAGCGGGATAAAATTCACGCCCGGACGCGCTTTTCTAACGCGGCCAAACTGTTTGATTTCGCCGATAACACGGATGGCGGTTTCCACCGGAACCGCAAAACCAATCCCGACAGAACCTCCGGAAGGTGAATAAATCATCGTGTTGATGCCAACGATTTGCCCGCGCGAATTCAACAGCGGCCCGCCGGAATTTCCCGGGTTGATGGCGGCATCGGTTTGAATGACGCCTTCGATCAATCGCTGGGTCATTTCCGAACGAATTGGTCGCGACAATCCGGAAATGATTCCCGTCGTCAGCGTGCGATCCAAACCAAAAGGATTGCCGATAGCCAAGACCTTCTGTCCAACAAAGAGGTTTTTTGAAGTGCCGAACGGAACCACTGTCAACTCGTTCGCGGGCGCGGCGATCTGGATGACTGCCAGATCATTATCCGGGTCTGCGCCCAAAACTTTGGCTTCGTAACTTTTGTTGTTGGATAACTTCACATCCAATTTTTCAGCGTCCTGGATGACGTGAAAGTTGGTCAGGATGCGGCCCTCTTTGTCCAAAATGGAGCCGGAACCGGTTCCCTGTTTGGGATAAACGTTAAACCAGTCTTCCACCAGCACGGTCGAAGTGATGTTCACCACGCCCGGGCTGATTGCGGAATAAACTTCCTGGTTGTTTTTTTCGTCGGTGGCGACGGAGGGATCCGTCAGGCCTTCGATGGCGGCGGTTTCGACAACGGCTTTTTCGGTTTTTGCTCCAACCAACCGGCCAAGCAGTTCCGAGCCGAAACGGTCATAAACCAGCACGGCTCCGGAAGCGAAGATAGCCGTGGCCAAGGCCAGCAAAATTAATTGCTTTGCTGTGATTTGATATGCTTTCATTGCTGTCTCACTCCTGTTTGATTTTTCTTTGCAGTGCCGCACGCGGAGCAAGCGGCAAATTCCAAAAACTGTGCAACCTTTACTTTTCCAATTGTCGCGGCGCTGACAAGGAAGCATAAGGGGTATCCCAAATTACCCGCACACGGCGGGAAAAGTTCCGAAAAAGGCCGCACACAAGTCCAAAAACCCCGTTCATCCATCGTTATCAGCGGTAACGATGTTAAAATTGTAAAGCGCGACCAACAATCCACGAAAACGGAAACCCACTCCATTGGACCTTGCTATGACAATTTTCCGCCTGTTCAGAAACCTTATTATCATTATGCTGCTTGTGGCGCTGTCAAGCCTAACGCCTATCCAATCCGGCTCGGCGCAGCCACAAAATAAAGACATCCAAAAAACGCAAGACCCGGCCACGCTGAGAATCGAAACTGAACTAGTGCAAATTGACGTCGTCGTCACTGACAAGCAAGGAAAGCTCATCAACGATTTGAAACGCGAAGATTTTCAGATTTTCGAAGACGGAAAGCCGCAAACCATCTCCCACTTTTCCGTAGGCACGGCGACTCGACAAGCAAACTGGTTACGAACCGATCCGCGTTCGAAAAACAAAACCAATTCTTCTATTGCTATCCCAGCACCGACGCCTGTAAATGCCGGTCGTTATCTGGTGCTGGCCGTTGACGACATTCATCTGAAAGCCGCCAACCTGTTGATCGCCAAAAAAACACTGACCAAATTTATTGACCAGCAAATCGGCGGCAGCGATCAAGTCGCATTCGTAACCACCAGCGGACAGATCGGCATGTTCCAGCAATTCACCACAGATCGCGAGGCGTTGCGGCGCGCCGTCACGCGTTTGAACGTGGCCACCAGAACAGCCGCCAACAACTTCGACATTCCACGGATCACTCCTTACCAGGCGGAACTGATTGAAGATGGCGATACGGACGCCCTGGAAATTGCCGTCCAGGAATTGATGGCCAAACTAAACCTGGATCGGCGAATGGCGACGGCACAAGTCATGGGCAACGCCAGAATGATCAATCAGGAAAACAGGCATTTAACGGTTGCCACGCTTTCAACCCTTGAAAACATCATACGGGATTTGCGCGCATTGCAAGGACGAAAGATCCTGGTGCTGTTGTCGGATGGTTTTTTGCTGGGTGGCCGTAACAATGGAGTTCATTTCGACATTCGCCGAATCACGGATGTCGCCACACGGGCCGGTGTGGTGATTTATTCCCTGGACGCACGCGGCCTGATGGCCATGCCGGACACGATGGATGCTTCTTCGCCGGGATTTTTCGGAACCGGCGCACTGGCCGGCGCAAGAATGCGAATCGAACACTCTTCCATGGACGCCGAACGCGACGGTATGTTTGCGCTGGCCGAAGACACAGGCGGCAAAGCCATTTTCAACAACAACGATTTGAATCTGGGATTGCAGAAAATTCTGGATGACACGGAAAGTTATTACCTGCTGGCGTTCGAACCAACCGTTTCCTACCGCGACGGTCGGTTTCGCAAACTGGAAATCAAAGTTCCCGGACGTCCTGAGCTGAAAGTTCGCACGCGAAAGGGTTACTTCGCTCCAGACGACAAAGCCGCTGAAAAGGCCGAACGCGACCTTGCCAAAGCTGCCGAAAAAGACAAAAAGAAATCTCCGGAGGAACTGGCAGCCGATGCCAAAACTGCCGCCGAAAAACAGATTGCCGCTGGTTTAGGTTCCTTGTTCCAGCGTCGTGAAGTCCCGGTTGAAATGGCCATCACGTTTTTGAATACGTCAAAAGAAGGGATTCAGACAGACATCTTTGCGCATCTGGAGGCTTCAGCGCTGCAATATCAGCGAATTGGAGATCGGCGCCAGGCCAGATTGGATTTAATTGGGGTGGTTTATAAGGAGAACGGAAAACCAGATCAGAGTTTTTCGGAAACCATCAACCTGAATCTCAGACAAAACACTTTTGATTTTACGGTCAAAAATGGCATTACCTACTTCAAACGTTTGCTTATGAAACCGGGTTTTTACCAGCTTCGGCTGGTAGCCCGCGATGACGGCGGAGCGCAAATCGGCACTGCATCAAGCTGGTTTGAAGTTCCGGATTTGAACAATAAACAACTGGCGCTAAGCAGTGTTTTCTTTCCAACACCCGATCAATCGGGTAATCAGAATCAGAAAGCAGCGAACGCGAACGAAAAGACTGAAGGCCAGACCGTTGAACGGCCACCGATCATTTATCGCCGTTTCAAAAGCGGCAGCTCTTTCGATTTTATGGTGTTCGCTTACAACGCGGTGCCGGACGCCAAGGGCACAACCGATCTGGCTGTGCAAACCCAGGTCTATTCCGGCAACCAACTAATCTTGGCCACACCGCTGAAGAACTTTCAGACCGAAAGCCAGCAATCGGCGCAAACCAGTCAACCGGCCCAGAATCTGGATGGGATTGCTTATCTGGCGCGGTTCAATTTGGACAAGTTTGCTCCGGGTGAATACGAATTGCGGTTATTGGTCATTGATCGGAACGCCAAATCCAGCGCCAAACGCTCTGTCAATTTTACCGTCGAATAAATCGCAAAGCCGGAGTGATCAAGCCTTTATGCTTACGCACCATCACACGTTTCCTCCGCTAAAAGCCTTGTTTCTGGCAACCGTGCTTTGTTTTGTCGTTGCCGCGCAAAACGACCAACCTCCGGCACAACAGCCCAAGCCATCAAAAGATCAGGACGCGCTGAGAATTGAAACCGAACTTGTTCAGATTGACGCTGTTGTGACAGACAAACAAGGCAAATTGATTCACGACCTGAAACGTGAAGACTTTGAATTGTTCGAGGACGGAAAGAAACAGACGATCACTCATTTTGCCGTCGGCACCGCCAAACAACCGGCCCGCTGGCTGGCAATGGACAAAAAACGTCCTGCCAATTCCCAACCAACGGAAACCGCTGCGGCTGCTGAGGAACAAGCCGGGCGCTTTATTGTGCTGGCTGTGGATGATTACCATTTGTCACCCGGCAGCCTGGGTTCTGTAAAACAAACCCTGATCAAATTCATCTCTGAACAGATGGTTCCGGGAGATCAGATCGCCGTCGTTTGCACCAGCGGCAATGTCGGCTTGTTTCAGCAATTCACCCGCGAACGTGACGTGCTGGAAAGGGCAATCAACCGCTTGACGGTGCAAACCAAAATCGCCGCTGACAATACTGGCGGCCCGCGCATTAGTGAGCATCTGGCCGAACTGGTTGAATTTGGCGATCGCGAAGCGATCCAACTGGCGATCAATGAGATCATCCGTGTTGAAGGGAATCCCGCCGCAGACAGCGGCGGCGAATCACGACCAGGCAGTAACAGACCCGGTGGCAGAGGGAGCCAGAACAGCGGACAATCCGGCGGCCAAAGCAGCGGACAATCGCCTGCAGAAATTCAAAGAGAAATGCTTCTGGCTCGTGCCAAAAGCTATGCGCGAATGGTTCTGGCCCATAATGCCAACTTTACGCGCGCGACGCTGGGCACGCTGGAAAGCGTCATTCGCAGTTTGCGCCAGTTGAACGGACGCAAACTGCTGGTGTTGCTTTCGGACGGATTTTATTTGGGTGCAGCAGGAATCAATTCTCAAATTTACAACGTGCGGCAAATTACGGACGCCGCAACCCGTGCCGGAGTCGTAATCTATTCCATTGACGCGCGCGGATTGGTCGCGATTCCGCCGGGCGGCGACATCACACAACCTTCCGTCATTGACCCAAACCTTCCCGGCGCACAAGTTCGCATAGAGCAATCGGCCATCAATGCCCAACGCGACGGAATTGGAATTCTGGCGGAAGAAACCGGCGGATCGTTGTATTTCAACAACAACGATTTGAGCCTTGGGTTGCAGCGTGTGCTGAACGCCAACGAAACCTACTACGTGTTGGCATATGAACCGACCGAATCGCGCCGCAATGGGCAATTTCACAAAATCGAACTTCGTATCGCGGGCCGTCCGGAATTGAAGGCCAAAACGCGAAACGGATATTTTTCCCCGGACGAAAAACAAATCAACGCCGAAAAGAAAGCAGAAGAGAAACGGCAGGAAAAGTTGAAAGGCTTGCCAGCCGAAAAGCTGGCCCAGGAACTGAAGGCCGAAAAAGACAAACAGATGGTTACTGCCATCGGTTCCCTGTTTCCCCTAAAAGACATTCCTGTTGAAATGGCTGTGGATTTTATGGACGTGCCAGCGCTTTCAGGCGCAACCATCAACATTCACATTGACGCCGCAAACCTGAACTTTGAACAGGCCAAAGGCCGCCAACAATCCATCATTGATATTAAAGGCGTTCTGTTTGACGAACGCGGCAAAGTCGCAACCGGCTTCAACGAGCGCATCAACCTGAATGTTAAACCGGAAAACCTGAATCAAATCATCAAGCACGGATTCAACTATCGCCGCATGGCCGGATTGCAACCGGGTTTTTATCAAGCCCGCGTCGCCATCCGCGAAGAAAGCTCCGGACGATTGGGCAGCGCCATGAATTGGATTGAAGTTCCCGATGTCAAAAACAAACAGTTGATGTTGAGCGGCATTTTGCTATCCGAAGGCGGCCAGGAAGCTTTTCAGGGTTTGGCAAACGCTTCTGAGCAAAGCCAATCTGCCAATTCGCCTGCCAGTCAATCTGGAAGCTATTCGCCCCAGCCATCGTCCGCTTCGCGGCGGTTCAAAGCCGGCAGCGATATGGATTTTCTGTTTTTCGTGTACAACGGCAAAATTGAGCGAAACGCCGTGGATTTGGTCAGCCAAACGCAACTCTTCAGCGGCAGCAAATTGGTGTACGCTTCGCCGTTGACCAAGCTGCAAATTGCACCCGATCTGGATTTACAGCGAGTTCCCTACGGTGCGCGGTTTTCGCTGAAAAGTTTTGCTCCCGGGCAATACGAGTTGCGATTGATGGTGATTGATCGTTTGGCAAAGACGACTGCTTACCGGCGAGTCAATTTCACGATTGAATAAAGTGCCGGTTCAACGTTTGATGGGCTTGGTTTCCTTTTTCAACAGCTTCCCTTTTTGCCAGGTATACACATCCATCGTTTTCATGGCTTTCTTCAATTCCTTTTCGGGAATCAAATCCGGGTGCGGAAAATACGGCGGAATTTCCAACACCACTTTGCCGTCAATGAACCTGGGCGTGAAATCGCCTCGGCAATCGTCGAACTCTTGAAAGAGTTCGGTTTTCTCGCGGCTGTAAACTTCGATGATGAATGGATTCAATGGACAGGCAATTCCTCCGGAATCATTTGCCCCAACAACGTAATCCCTGTCATCGCC
The DNA here is from genome assembly GCA_964570175.1 of uncultured Heliomicrobium sp. Taxonomy (GTDB): domain Bacteria; phylum Acidobacteriota; class Blastocatellia; order RBC074; family RBC074; genus RBC074. The sequence goes on from CAZMXG010000269.1 coordinate 7,268, forward strand.
ATTGAACACTTCATACAGCCGGATTGGCCCCCCGAAGTCGGAAATTTCTTTGCCGTTGAAATACAGTTTGTGGTGGTAATCGTTTTCCTTGGCGGCGACGATCATTTTGCCAAATCGGGTTTCCGCTTCATCCTTCTGCTGCATGTCTGAAGGAATGCCGGAATCGTCATCTGTGGCGCCTGGGGTTGATGAAGCCCGTGGCGTCGCCGGTTCGGGCGTAGGAGTTTGGACTTTCGCTGTGAGTTCAGGCTGAGTTTTGGATTGAGTCACGGCCTGTGGTTTATGACTGCAACTGACCACCAAAAAGATCAAGACTAAGCAAAGAACCGTTTTCATGTTCCCGTCCAGAGGCAAAATTTTAGACACGATGTTTGACGATGGCGGCAATCGCTCTCAATTCCCCGACCATTTCCCGAAACATATCGAACAGTAAAGCCTGCGGCCCGTCGCACAAAGCGCGTTCCGGATATGGATGAATGTCCACCAGAATGCCGTCTGCACCGACTGCGATTGCCGCGCGAGACATTGGGATCACGGTTTCTCGATTTCCGGTGCTGTGGCTGGGATCGAAGATAATCGGCAAGTGCGATAACCGCTGCACTGCCGGAATCACAGACAAATCCGGCGTGAAGCGCGAATGACTGCCAAACGTTCGCACACCGCGTTCACACAAAATCACCTGATAATTGCCTTCGGCCATGATGTATTCGCCCGCCAGCAAAAACTCTTCCAGCGTCGAAGACATTCCGCGTTTGAGCAAAATCGGTTTGCGAGCCTGCCCGGCGCGCTTCAGCAAACTGAAGTTTTGCATGTTGCGCGTGCCGATCTGAATCACGTCTGCGTATTGTTCGCATAAATCCAGCGCTGGTTCATCTACCGCTTCGGTGACAATGCGCAAACCGAATTCGTCGCGCACGTCAGCAAGAATCTGCAAGCCTTCTTCGGCCAAGCCCTGAAACGCATACGGCGAAGTGCGCGGCTTGAAC
>CAZMXG010000270.1:0-8234 GCA_964570175.1 uncultured Heliomicrobium sp.
GGGCGGGATATGAAGTTTTTTGACATCATTGCGTTGGCGCTCAGAAATCTGCGGCAATCCAAACTGCGAACTTTTCTCACCGTCATAGGCGTCGTCGTTGGTGTGGCGGCAATCATTACGATGGTCAGTTTCGGCATTGGATTGCAGCAAAACATTATTGGCCAAGCGTTTTCGCGGCTGGATGCTTTTACAGCCATTACCGTCATCGGAGCCGATTCGTATGACCTGATGGTCTTGAGCGAGGGGCAGACTGTTCTTGACGAAAACGAGCCAGACCCAAGTGACAATTCGGGCCAAGCCGCAGCACCTAACGCAACACCGAATCTGGAAGAAAACAGCAAACGATTGCGCCGCCCACGCAGAATGCTGAACGACGAAGCAATTGCCGAAATTCAAAAGCTGGCCGGCGTGCGTTTTGTCGCGCCGGATGTCGTATTCAGAGGCTTTATTCGATACAACGACCGCGCACGGTTTCAGGTGATTGCAGGCGCAACGCCCGGCAGCGATCCGCGTTTCAAGACGTTTCTGGCTGGTCAAGGCTTCACCAGTGACAACGGCGACGAAGTTGTCATCAAGGAAAATTCGCTTGAAGCATTCACGCCGGAATCGTACCGCAACCGCCGAAATATCCAGGGAAACCCGGATGGGCCCTTTCAATCTGCACCGAACAAAAGTGATGAAGAGCGCCAGCGCGAGGCGCAGGCTGCGATTGGTAAAGAGATTGTTCTGCTTTCCCTGCCCTCAACCGGTGGCGGTTCGGCAGGAAGCATTTTCGGCATTCCCCTGATGAATTTGCCCAGCCAGCCTTCGCCGCCACCTTCGGGCGGAGCGGATGACAGTCGTTTCGAGCGGCATGTTTTTCGCATCGTCGGCGTTTTGAAAAATGAAGGTGGCATGAGTTTTAGCGGTTTTGGCAACTCGCAATTCTATGTGCCTTTGGAGCAGGCAAAACGGTTGCACTCGACCAATCAGTCACAGATTGAGCGCGTCGGGGATGCTTTGATGGGAAAAGCTAACGAAGAGAATTACCGCGCTGTTGAACTACGCGTCGCCGATCCCAGCCGCGTCAAACCCGTCACCGAAAAACTCACCCAAATGGGATTTCGCGCTTTTTCTGTCACCACCCAGATGGAAGAGATCGAACGCATATTTCTGATCGTTAACAGCAGTTTGGCGTTGCTGGGCGGGATCGCTTTGCTGGTGGCGTCGTTTGGGATTTCGAACACCATGATTATGTCCATTCGCGAGCGCACGCGCGAAATCGGCATTATGAAAGCCATTGGCGGTTCGGATGGCGAAATCATGCGTATCTTCTTTGTTGAAGCCAGTTTGATCGGCTTGTTAGGCGGTTCGTTGGGAGTCACGGTGGGTTGGGCGTTTGATCGTCTGGCCAATGCGTTCGCCAATCGTTGGATTGCGCGGCAGGTCGGCCAATCCTTTCGTTACGTAGAGTTCTTTTCCATTCCCTGGTATTTGTGGGTTGGCGCGATTTTTTTCGCGGTCGCCGTCAGCTTGCTGGCGGCAATTTACCCGGCCCGAAGCGCAGCCAAGGTTGATCCGATCAAAGCGCTCCGGCATGAATAATGCCGTTCAAATGTTTCTGACAATCACAATATCTTCCACGTGTGGGTTGCTATGCAGCGTGATGTGAACGGGGCAGCGTCCGGCGATGTAAAGCAATCGCTCACGCTGCTCTTCGGTCACGTCGCCCGTCACATAAATCAACCGGCTGATGTGTTGAATTTCCTTTTTTCCTTCCTTCTCTTCATTGCTGCACGATTCGCAATCATCAATGTGAATGCGGTCGAAAGTCAGCAGCACTTCGACATCAGTGATCGGCAGCTTTTTGCGTTCGATGTACAGCCGCAACGTCATTGCCGTGCAGGCTCCCAGCGCTGACAGCAGCAAATCATACGGCGACATGCCTTCGTTTTTTCCGCCAGCCGACTCTGGTTCGTCGGCGATCAAGGTGTGATTGCCTGCGGTAATCGTTGAGCGGAAACCTTCGTTCAGATTCAGTTTGACTCGTACTTCGTTCATCGTTTTTTGAATTGGTTAGCGACTTCCTGGCCGAGCTGTTCAAGTTTTTCGATGCTGGCTAGAACGTCGTCTTCGGTTGTTCGGTGGTTGATGGTACAAAGCCGCTGGACGACGCGGCCTCGCAGTGCGGTTGAGTTGGCGAAGGTGAAGCCGTCTTCGATCTGCGCTTCGACAATTCGGCGATTAATCTCATTGAGCTCTTCTTCTGTCGCCGAATACGGCGGAACAAAACGAAACGCAACGATGCCCATTGTCGCCGGGCTGGCAACTTCCCAGCAATTTGATGGACGAACCAGGCTTTCTGCGTATTCGGCGAGTTCAAAACTGTGTTCGATGGCTTGCCGAAATGCCGCCGCCCCAAAAGTTTTCAGCGACATCCACAGCTTCAACGCGCGAAACCCTCGCGTCAATTGCACGCCATAATCGTAAAAGTTGATTTCCTGTTCTTCGGCGCGTTTCGTGTCTTCCAGATATTCGGCCATTGTGTGGAACGCCATCTTCAGCATGCGAGGATCACGCAGAATGACGCAGCCGATTTCGAACGGCTGGAAGAGCCACTTGTGTGGGTCGAGCGAAAGCGAGTCAGCACGCTCAATCCCCGCCATCAGTTGCTTACCACGCTCGGTCAGACATGCCGCCGCACCGTAAGCTCCGTCAATGTGCAGCCACAGATTTTCCGCCGCGCAAAAGTCTGCAGCTTCATTCAGAGGATCAACAGCTCCGGTGTTGGTCGTTCCGGCGTTGGCAATCACGCAGAATGGTTTTCGGCCTGCGGCTCGGTCAGCGGCAACCGCTTCACGAAGCTCCGGCAGCAGCAGCCGGAATTTTTCATCCGAAGGCAATTTGCGAATCTGTTCGCGCGCAAAGCCCAAAATCCTCAGCGCTTTTTCCAGCGAAGAATGCGTTTGATCGGAAAAGTACACGACAGCATTTTCGATTTTATTGTCGAGCTTCACCTGCTTGGCCGCCGCCAGCGCCGTCAGGTTCGCCATCGAACCGCCGGAAACAAACAACCCGCCAGCCGTTTCCGGCAAACCACACATCTGCCGCAACCAATCAATCGTCACCAGTTCGATCTGCGTCGGGCCCGCAGCTTCCAGCCAGTTTCCGGCAAATGGATTGAAGCCAGAGGCGAGCGTATCCGCCATCACACTGACGAAATTGCTGGGACTGGGGATAAACGCGAAAAAACGCGGATGAATGACGTTGCCGATGTTTGACCAAACATCGCGCTGCAAAACTTCAAGCAGGGAATTCGGATCGGTTGGTTGTTCCGGCAGCGGCTCACGCAAACTGGCCTCAAGCTCCGTTCGTGGCGACACGCGCATCACCGGTTTTTCAGCGATGGTTTGATAATACTCAACGATCTGGTCAATGACGCGATAACCGAGTTGACGCATTTCATCCGATGAGAGTTGGAGATTTGGATTTTCAGGCATTCGGGTGTGTGGGCGTTTCAACTGAAAGCAGGATTGCGAATGTCTTTGGCGATTTGATTCAGCTCGCGTTGAACGACGCTGAGCTTGTCATTGTTGATTTCGACTCGTTCTCGCAAATCAACGTATTGCTTTTTTGAATCCTCTTTGATGGCTTCCAATTCAGAAAGAACGCGGCGTTGTAATAGGAGCAGATCAGCCACGGATGATTCAATTCCTGCAAGCCGTCCATCAATTGAAGGCTGTGGTAGCGGGTCTGTTGATTGATTCGAAATGTTGTCAGACATGGTGGTTCCTCGTTGAATTAGTTTAGCGGGGTGGCCACACAGCGGATTCTAGGCGATCCATCCGCCGCCGACAACAATGTCTCCGTCGTAAAACACCGCAGCCTGTCCAGGTGTAACGGCGCGCTGGGCTTCGTCGAAAGTTACCAGCACCGAGCCATCTTCATTTTTCGTCAGCGTTGCCGAAGCTTCTTCGGCGCGCGAACGGATTTTGACTTGCACGCGAACCGGGTCAGTCAAATCTTCAATGGCGATCCAGTTGACTCGGTTGACGGTCATTTCTCGCTTCAATAGATCATCACTGGAACCGACGACGACGCGGTTATTTTTGGCGTCAACCTGAACGACGTAAAGCGGATCGGGCGCGGAAATTCCCAGGCCTTTGCGCTGGCCAACAGTGTATCGGTGAATGCCTTGGTGCTGACCGACAACTTCGCCAGCGGTGGTGACAATCTGGCCAGATTCTGGCTGTTTTAGATTGTCCGAACCGTTTTTCCCGGAAATTTGAACCAGCGGCTGAAAGCTCGGAACATCGTTTTCGCTCAAACGCCGCTCACGATCTTCTTCCAAATACCGGTCAATGAAGCGCGAATAATTGCCGTCCGGGATAAAGCAGATTTCCTGGCTTTCGGGTTTCATCGCTGTGGGTAAACCGGCTTCGGAGGCAATGTCGCGGACTTCCTGTTTTGTCATTTCCCCCAGGGGAAACATGGCGTAACTCAACTGTTCCTGGGTCAGTTCAAACAGGAAGTAGGATTGGTCTTTTGCACGGTTGACGGCGCGCAACAACAACCAGCGACCACGTTCTTCGTCAAACCTGACACGAGCATAGTGTCCGGTTGCAACCTTATTGGCATCAGCCGTTTGCGCCAGTTCAACCAGTTTGTCGAACTTCAAAAACGAATTGCAGGCGACGCATGGACTGGGCGTCAGGCCATCCAAATAATTGGTGACAAACGGACGGACGACGTCACGTTCGAATTCGTCTTCCAAATTGACGACATAAAACGGAAATCCCAGTTTGTGGGCGACGACGCGTGCATCGTACAAATCATCCAGAGAGCAACAGCGGCTAGGCAGCGGTTCGCCGTCCGGCCCGACATTGATGCGGCGCTGATTCCAGAGCTGCATCGAAAATCCAACCAAATTGTGTCCTTGGTTTTTTAGCAAAGCGGCGGCGGTTGAACTGTCCACCCCGCCGCTCATGGCAACTGCAATCATAAAGCTCCTTCAGCCTGACAAAATAAATTAACGATGCTAAGATGCGAACTTGATTCTAACACGCTGAACCTCATTTACCGCAGGGAAGTACCAAAGACAATGACTCAAACCGGAACTGATACAGCTAGAGCAAAAGAACAATCCATCGAAAAATACCGCATCGCCAAAGAGCCGTATTACCTGAGTGTCAAAGACGAAGTCTCGTTGTTTGAAACTGCTTACAAGGCCAAACTGCCCGTGATGTTAAAAGGGCCGACCGGCTGCGGCAAAACTCGCTTCGTTGAGGCAATGGCTTATAAACTTGGCCGCCCGCTGGTCACTGTCGCCTGTCACGAAGATTTGTCTGCGACTGATCTGGTTGGCCGCTTTCTGATCGAAGGCGATGAAACTGTTTGGCATGACGGGCCGCTGACGACGGCCGTGCGCCACGGAGCGATTTGTTATCTGGACGAAATCGTCGAAGCCCGCAAAGATACAATTGTTTTGATCCACCCTTTGACCGACGACCGCCGCATTTTGCCGGTGGAAAAACTCGGCAAGCTGTTGAATGCACCTGACGATTTTATGTTGGTCATTTCCTACAATCCCGGTTATCAAAGTGTGCTGAAAGACCTGAAACAGTCAACGCGCCAGCGCTTCCTCTCACTGGAGTTTGATTACCCCAGCGCTGACGCCGAAACAAAAATTGTCGCTCACGAAGGCGGCGTTTCCGAAACTTCGGCCCGTGATCTGGTCAAGATCGGCGAAAAGGTTCGCAATCTGAAAGGTCATGGTTTGGAGGAAGGGGTTTCGACTCGACTGTTGGTATACGCAGCGCAAATGATTGCGCGCGGGGTCGAACCCGTCACCGCCTGCGAAATCGCCATTGCCAGCCCCATTACTGACGATTCCGAATTGCAACGGAGCATCCGGGAAATCGTTACCACCGTAATCTAGCGGGGTGCTAGATGTTAGGTGTTGGATGTTAGTCATAAAAGGCGTCTGCTCCATCAAAGCCTAACACCCAGAATCTAACATCTGGCATCTGATCTTCAACTATGTCTGAAGAGAAGAAAAGTTTTACAGGATCATTGCTGAGAGGATTGACGCGTAATACCGTCGAAGCCCTGGCAATGAAAATGGGATTGAAGCCGAGCGACCGTGGCTGGGTGGCGGTGGATATCGGTGCGTCGCTGGTCAGCAGTTCGCCCAAAGTAGCGATGGATTTTTTCAAGGCCGTTCAGGAAGTTTCGACCTTGCTTGATAACGGCGATCTGCGAGCCTGGGCTGAACTGGGCAAGCGCGTGGCCACCAACAACCACGATGAAGCTAGCGAGTTTTATCGCGCTTCGATGGAAATCTTGCAGGCTGTGCCGGAAGGCTTGCGTTCGCTTCTGATTTCTCTTTGCTCGAAACAGATTGTTTTGTCGCCTTCTTCTGCGCTTACAACATTCCGAAACGCGCCACGCACCGTTGCGCAACTTGGCGACCCACGCTCAGCAACGCGATTGTTCGGTATTGCCGTCGAAGTCGCGCATCGTTCGGTCAAACACAGCACAGAAGTGTTAACCGCTGCCCCGCATGCCCTTGCTGCTCTGCAGAATGTGGAATCCAATTCAACGTCTACAGTGGATGCGGTGTTAAATCTGGCGGAAAGCTTTGCTCAACGAACCGGGGCGACTGCCGCGGAGTTTTTGTCCGCAGTGGGCGAAGGCCTGGGCTTTATTCATAGCGGCCAAGAAATCGTCGAACTCTGCAACCAAACTTCCGTGTTTCTGGAGCGGGGCGGAGCGACAGCATTGCAGTACTTCCGGTCGGCGCGATCTGTGATTGAAGTTGGCGGAGCCCCGAGCTTCGACAAATGGAGCCGCGTCACGCGCAAAGTCGCCGACGAAGGCAATGCAATTGTGTATGACTTTTTGAAATTGACGCCGAAGGTGCTGGCGACATTGTCCGTTACGCAGCGCCGCCGGGCGCCCGAACGCGTTAACGCTGTGCTGGACATTGTCGAAGAATTGGCTTCGCGCAATGTGTACGTCGCACTGGAATGTTTCAAATCCAGCCCGCGCGCATTGGCTTCGGCTTCGCTGGATCAATTTCAGGCTTGGGCACGCGATGGCGCGGAGCTTTACCGAAATGACCGCCGCAAGGCTCAGGCCTATTACGCCCTTGAATCGAAATCCAGCCAGGACCAATTGCGAGGCTCACACGACGGCGTGGCGCTGGAATCTGTTTCGCACCTGCTACGGCTTTACGTCGAAGGATTGACGGGCCGCGAAATGGTCATTGCGCCGCTGGGTTCGATCCCCGAAGAATCTCGAATCAATGACGGCCACACAATACAATTGCCTTCGGTGATTGCTGAGTTCAATTCACCGGATGAAGATTTCAAACTGTACAAGGTGCTGGCCGCACATGCTTCGGGTCAGGCAGAATTTGGAACGCGCGACATTGGCCAGCCAGATGTTCGCACTGCGCTGAAAGAAATTGATCGCTTTTTCACCGACAAAGAAAAACAGGAACTCGGCGCAATGCGCGATCTGGAAATGAGCGACAAGGAATACGCGCAATATTCCAACTCCGAACATTTGGGGATGCGCCGCCGACCGGCGCTGGAGCCGATCCAGATCGAAGGCGCAGATTACAAAACCGTGCTGGGGCGGTTTCCGAATTCGACATTGGCGACCCGCATATTTACTACGCTGGAAAACGGGCGAATTGATTGGCGATTGCGCTCGGCTTACAAAGGCATTCGCCGCGATCTGGATTTCGTTCGTTCGCGACTGATCGAACGTCGCCCGCCGATCAATGAATTGACGGTTGAACAAGCCGTGTATGAAATGCTGTTTCAGATCACGCTGTGCGGTGGCGTGATAGATGACAAAGCGCGCATCGCTTACATGGGCGTCATCAACGAGTTTGAAAGTATCATTTCAAATTATGTTCGCCGCGACGAAGCCACTGTTGCCGATACCTTGATGGCGACGTTCATGGTGTATGAACTGCTGGAAGGCCGTCGCAATGACAACCAGTCGGAAAACGAAACCGACCAGGACGAAAAGGAAAACGAAGACGACAAGGACGATTCCAACGAAGGCAAAGGCGAAGACCAGCAACAGCAAATGCAGCAACTAAATCGTCGTCCGGAATTGTTCAATCAATGGGCGCAAACGACAGAAGAAACTTCGCCAACCGATTCCGATTTGCTGAACGAATTGATGAGCGCCGAAACCAGCGAGCAGGAATTGCAGGAAGGCGACGAAGTTTTCTTTTA
>CAZMXG010000271.1:0-7911 GCA_964570175.1 uncultured Heliomicrobium sp.
TGTGAAGCGGCTGATCCGATTGTGAATCGGCGATGTCGAAGTCGTGTAATAGACGTAAATGAAATTGTTCGCGGAAAAATTTGGATCGAACGCCACGCCCAACAAGCCGCGTTCGCCAGAAGAGTTCACCGAAAGAGTCACAAACGGTGTGGCCAACAAAGCCCCGCCCTGAACCACGCGCAGACTGCCGCCTTGCTGACAGATAAAGATTCTTCCGTCCGGGGCAATGGCAAACGCCGTTGGACTGCTGACGCCATTCGCAATCAACGTTTCCGCAAAGCCGCTGGGCAGAGTTGCCGCAGAAACGACGCGCTCCGGCCAGCCGGAAAACCAACCGGAAACGAAAGCGGTCAAAACACAGGCAATCAAAATTGTCAGAAAAATGGGGATGCGAAAGAAGGAAAAGAACGCTCGATTCCGTAAACTGTGGGGATGCGCGGTTGCAGTGCTGCCAGATTTACCAATCATAAACTTCTCCGAGCCGTATCAGCGGTTCAAAAAGCGCACGCCAGAAATCTATTCTGACGATTAAGTTAGATCGAGGATATTGATGAGGTTGCAGTTGGGGACTTTTTAGTGAACGAAAGCTACTTTCTTCGCTGGACTTGTTCTTGTCAAGATGGGTATGCGGCAAAAGGCAGGCTTTTAATTTGTCATCGGCCTTTATCCTGCAAGTCCTGCCAACTCAATCCGAAGCGAGCCAGAAACTTCCTCAGCCGGTCGGCATCATTGGCCGTTTTTTTTCGTTCGCGTGAAGTGGCGAACAGCTTCCTTCCAGCTTCCGACAGCGTCGCCGATTCGCGGCAGATTTTCAGAACACAGGTCAGTTGCAAGCGGTCAAATAGATCTATCGAATCCAGCCTCTCGGCTTCAAGCAACGTTTCCAGCAAATTGTCTCTCTCCGCTTCCGGCTCTGCCCACATTTCGCGCAGCCGTTCCATTTCTTCGGCGACGACTTCGTCCGAAATTCTGCCGCCCGGAGCCAGCGTGGCCATTCGCGTAATCGAACCGTTCAGGTCACGGAAATTGCCCTGCCAATGCGCTTCGCCGGAAACCGCGAACTTCAGAAATTTCGCGCGGGCTTCGCGGCTGAACGTAACGCGCGTCCCGTGCCGCGCAGCATATTCTTCAAGCTCAAACTCCAGATTCGGTTCAATGTCTTCGGCGCGATCTTTCAAACTGGGCAGCCGGAATGTCCACAGATTGATTCGCGCCAGCAAATCGTCGCGAAACCGTCCTTCCCGCACCATCAACGACAAATCGCGGTTCGTTCCGGCAATCAACTGAAACTCGCTTTTGACTTCTTTGTCGCCACCGAGCGGCATAAAGACTTTTTCTTCCAGCGCGCGCAGTAGCATCGTTTGTTCGTCAATTCCCAGTTCGCCGATCTCATCCAGAAACAACAATCCGTGATTCGCTGCGCGCAGCAATCCCGGACGATCTTTCAATGCTCCGGTGAACGCACCTTTGACGTGGCCGAATAGCGCCGACATTGCCGCGTCGCCGCGAATGGTCGCGCAGTTGATTTCGACAAAATCTCCCGTCACCTGATGACGCTCGCGTTTAAGCTGATACACGCGCTTTGCCAGCCGCGACTTGCCTGCTCCAGTCGGCCCCATCAGCAAAATCGGATTTCGCGAACGAATGGCGACTTCTTCGATTCGATCAATCAATTTGTTGAACTGTTTGTTTTTGGTGGCGATGCCGGATTTCAGAAAGGTCAGGCTCTGTTCGCGATGTTTGGCAAATCGCGAAGCCAGGCGGTCGTACTTCGACAAATCCAGATCAATCACGCGGTACCAGCCGATGACTTCGCGTTCGCGCGAATCCACTTTGACCGATTGAACTAGCTTGCCAGGAAAATGCCGCGCTTCGGTCAGCAGAAACAGACAAATGCGATGCATATGCGTGCCGGTGGTGATGTGAACCAGAACCTCTTCACGCGCGGTGTCAAACTTTTGGCTGAGCGCAAAATCCAGCAACGCTCCGTAGGTTTCCTCTAGTTCCCACGGATCGTTGAACTCAACCTTGGTCAGCCGCACATCGGTTTCCGGCGAAACCGCTCGAATATCCCCAGCAGTCAACTGCGCCAGTTTTTCATGACGCCCCTGATAGAGCAGTTCATAGCGGCTGACAATCAAATCATCTTGCTGACACAAAGAGACAGAAGGCCGCCAATGATCCCACCGTCCCGGATCATCGCCCTTGCTGTCGTTATCCACGCCCAGCATTCCAATAATGACGACTTCTTTAGCCATAGAATAAAATCTAACTTCCTAGCGATTTAGATAATAAGCCTCCGCCTTCAGAATCGCCAAGCCATTTCTCTAAAGCCAATCTTCAAACTCAATCTTCTGAATTATCAATTACTTGTGTGCCTTGCCTTCTCTCTCAAAGAAGATTTTTCCCTTTTGGCACCGCGAATGCCTTGTTCCCGATCTTCGAAAGCGAAGGATGGAGAAAGAAAAATGCGCGAAGTAAAGTTCACATACAAAGAGCCATACTGCGACCGGCTGCACCACGTAAATGAAGAAGACATCAAAGTCGTCCTCAGCCGTTTGCCGATAGAAGTAAAACAGCGGTTACGTGAAGTTCACTTTAACGATGAAAGCCGCGGTGGGCGTGTTCTGGGCTATGCGGATCAACGTCGCAGGTCGGTTGCAATTTGCGCTTTAGCGCCTCGTGTAAGCCTGACCCGCTTTTTGGTCAAAGGCCAATCCTGCGCAGAGTTTGGCGCAATGCGTGGCGCGCAATGGCCTGAGTTGGCTGTTCGCAGATACCTTTTATATGACGTGTTTCTACATGAACTCGGCCATATACAGATGATCAACGAACGAAGCAAAAGTGAGCGCCGGAAGTTTGCGCACGAAACACGTGCAGAAGAATTTGCTGACTACTGGCGAAGACGGCTATGGATGGAACCGTTCGATCATCCAGACCCGGTTCACAATGCGCCGTCTGAATTCAACGTTGGCACCAGAACAATCGCAAAAGCGCTGCAAGGTTCTATCTTCAAACCGAAGGCACCGGCAATCGAACGTCAGCAGATTGATGCTGAGCAATAGACATTTTTTGGAGGTGATCCGATGGCAAACAAGAATCTTTTCAAAAGTATTGCAGGCAAGTTGCTGCCGAAAACTAACGCGACGAACGAAGCCGGTGGTGGCGCTTACAAGTTGTCGCCGAAAGCAGCATTGGCCCAGTACGCCATCACAGGTTGTTTGAATGGCACGTTTTACGCTGATGCTGAAACGCAGCTCCAGAAAGTGATTGAGCTTTGCCAGAAGGTTGACGCTGAGTTCATTGCCAAACTGGCAATTTACGCTCGCGAACGCGGCCACATGAAAGACATGCCTGCGCTGCTGTGCGCGGTGTTGGCCGTCAAAGACGTTGCGATGCTGAAAGCCGTGTTTCCCCGTGTAATTGATAACGGCAAGATGCTGCGCAATTTCGTGCAGATGATTAGGTCGGGTGCGGTTGGCCGCAAATCGCTCGGAACCGCCCCGAAACGTCTGATCAACGAATGGCTGGCGGCGCGTTCGGATGAAACCATCTTCAAGGATTCGGTTGGCCAATCCCCCTCGCTGGCAGACATCGTAAAGATGATTCACCCGAAGCCGACAAGCGAAAGCCGCGCGGCTCTGTATGGCTACTTCATTGGACGCGATTTCAATGCCGACGCTCTGCCCGCGCTGGTTCGCCAGTTCGAGCAGTTCAAGGCAGGCGAATCGCTGGACGTGCCGAAGGTTCCGTTTCAGATGCTGACCAGCCTGCCGCTGGCTGCGAAAGACTGGACGGAGATTGCGCGGAATGCCGCCTGGCAAATGACGCGTATGAATCTGAACACTTTCGCCCGCCACGGAGTTTTCGAACAGACCGGATTGCCAGAACTGATTGCCAATCGGTTGCGCGACGAAGAAGCGATCAAGAAAGCTCGCGTCTTTCCGTACCAGTTGATGTCGGCATTTACCCAAACGGACGACCAGATTCCGGGCAGCGTCCGCGACGCCTTGCAGGACGCGATGGAAATTGCCATCGCCAACGTGCCGAAAATTCAGGGCAAGGTCTATGTCTTCCCGGATATTTCCGGTTCGATGCATTCGCCTGCGACGGGTTACCGCAAAGGCGCAACCAGCAAAGTTCGTTGCATTGATGTGGCGGCATTGGTCGCGGCGGCAATCGTTCGACGCAACCCAAACGCTGAAGTCATCCCTTTCGAGAGCAAGGCGATTGAAATCCGTCTGAACGCACGCGATACGGTGATGACCAATGCCGAAAAGCTGGCCAGCCTGCCTTGCGGCGGAACGAATTGCAGCGCGCCCTTGGCATTGCTGAACAAGCGCAAAGCCGCAGGCGATCTGGTTATCTATGTTTCGGACAACGAATCGTGGGTGGATTCGCCGCATTACGGAACGTACGGCGGAAGCGCCACACAGACAATGAGGCAGTGGGCCGAGTTCAAACAACGCAGCCCGAAATCGCGAATGGTCTGCATTGACATTCAACCGTATGCCACGACTCAGGCGCAGGAACGTGAAGACATCCTGAACATCGGCGGTTTTTCGGATCAGGTTTTTGACTTGATCGCGGAATTCGCTGCCGGTCGCCTGAGCGCAGATCACTGGATCGGAGTTATCGAGGCCGTGACGATTTAGATAGATGCCGGATGTCAGGTGCTGGTAAAACAGCGGGCCGTCGCTTTTTGATCTACCACCTGACATCCAGCACCTAGTTTTTTGAGTTCTTTGAAATTTGCGTTGGCGAATGCTGGTGGGAGTACATCTGAACCCTAGCCAGGAGACCGCGGGCAATGGAATCCGCCGTCTTCACTCGGGCAACCGAGAGGCTCTCTCGCCGATCTTGTCGCCAACGCAAATTTCAGCGTGACGAATGCTGAAGGAATTACATGGTAGAGCGTCAGCCGAAGGGCTGAAGGTCGCGGATTCAAGTTCCGCCGATGCACGCGCAAGGCAATCATCGTAGCTCAGCAAAAAACGTTTCTTCGATTTTGCCGTCACGTTCACCGTTTTGCGACGAATGCCGATGGAACTACATCTCTTACAAGGACGAGGTTCCCGGGTTCGACTCCCGGGCGGTCCCACCAAAAAACCTTATGGGGCCGTAGCTCAAAGGACAGAGCGCGGGTTTCATCACTTTAGTCGTCGCAAAAAGTTCACAGCGTCCTCAGCCAAACACAGGTAAGCATGCGTTCTCGCCTGCTTACCTGGCAAACAAGCGATGAAGAGATACCATCAGGAACTGGAAAGAACGACACGCGCATATCGCTTTCATCAGAGCCGACAGCATCACTGGCTGTATCATCCGGTGAAATGCAATTGCGAATTGCAACGCGGACGTTTTCGGAAAAGAAAACCGCTGGATTGCGGCAGAGCGCGATGTTTGCTCTGTCACTTTGAAAAGCTGTTCCGCATTCCATCCATCAAAGATCGCATTCGGCAGATGCGGTATGCCGAATCATTGCGTGATTATTATTGCGGCTAACCGGAGGGAGTTATGGCAGAGAATGAAGGCAATAAGTTTGTGGCTTTGCCAAGTAGGTTTTGCGGCTCCGCCGCCCGATGTGCGGCAAGTCTATGACTTGCTGGGGAAACTTGATCTTGATTTGGGGCTACGCCCTGAGATGCGGGGCATAGCCCCGGGAAGAGTTTATTGCCTGCCGGAAGGCCATAGGCCTTCCGCACATCAGGCGGCGGAGCCGCAGAAAAGATCAGGATTTTCCGTCGCGGAGCAGCGACTGAACTTAGCCCGGCTTTTCAAAGCCGGGTCAGGCGATAATTTGATCGTCTCGTCGTGTAGCGGCGATTAAGGTTGAGCAGATTCAGGCGTCACTACGCGACGCGATTGATCGTTGATCGCGTTCCCGGCTTTGAAAAGCCGGGCTAAACTCAAATGCCGCGCTGCGGCAATTTGAAAATCCGCTCGCGTAGCCGAAAAGGAAGAGGCGCACCGAAAACAGGTGCGGTGGTCACGGACAGAGGTTGAGGTAGAACCTATAGCGACCTCGGCAACGAGGTGGGGATAAGCAAGCAAGGGAATCGCGTTTTCCAAACTGTCCGACCGGTGAAGAGCTGGATGCCTGGAATCCGACCGCGGGCATTCTTAGCGTTGAAGCGAATTACTTTAAGGATTGGACTAAAAGAACTGATTGAGACGGGCATAGAGGTGATTCATGGATTCAAGTAAGCAGCCTTGGAAAAAAAGAATGGAAATTCCTGACTCTCAGGTGAGAGATGTGGCTGAGCAATACGACGATGCACGCCGATTACTTCAGCAACAACCGCCTGGGTCTGGAGTCCTACTGCCACTTCTTAACACTGCTGCTGTCGCAGTGGAGCTGTTTTTGAAGTCGTTATCCACTGAACTGATTCATTCTCCGATAGAAAACTTCGATGGACTTTCCATTGTTCGCTCGAAGCCCGAATTACAGGATCACAAGCTGGAGGCACTTTTAGATAAAATCCCAGATGATGTGCGCGATGATTTAGAGAATAGCTTCGGCAAAAAATCAGATGTTTCTCTCCGAGAAATGTTGAGAAGATACGAAGGGCTGTTTCAAGTTTCACGCTATCCATTCGAGCCTCCAAAGGAAAAGAATCCACTAAAACACATCTCGGAGTACCCCTTGATGGAACTTATGGCATTGTCTGAATTCTTGCGAAGCTATGTCGCCAAAATAAAAGCTTGTGATCGAATTGACTGGCCGTGAGTCGAATAATCTACCGAGGCTAAAATGTCGAACTTAAAATACAACCTGATCGAAGTCGAAAACGGCGTTCCCGTCAAAGCCTGGACGAAAGGCGTTAAGCTGGAAGATGACGCGAAGAAGCAGTTGACCAACGTTGCGCAGCTTCCCTTTGTCCACAAATGGGTGGCAGCGATGCCGGATGTTCATTGGGGCTTGGGCGCGACCATCGGCAGCGTCATTCCGACCAAAGGCGCAATCATTCCAGCGGCGGTGGGTGTGGATATTGGGTGCGGCGTAATGGCGGTGCAGACGACGCTCAACGCCAGCCATCTGCCGGACAACTTGCGCAACATTCGCCGGGCGATTGAAAAAGCCATTCCGCATGGTCGAACCGAACACGGCGGACGGCGCGACAAGGGAGCTTGGGGAGAAATCCCTCGGCGGCAGCAAGGCGTCTGGCGGCAACTCGAAATCGGTTACAAGGCGATTGTCGAAAAGTATCCTCGGCTGGATCGCGGCAACCACGTCAACCATCTGGGCACGCTCGGAACCGGAAACCACTTCATCGAAGTCTGCCTGGATGAAGCGGATCAAGTCTGGTTCATGCTGCACAGCGGTTCGCGCGGCGTAGGCAATCGCATCGGCACGTTTTTCATTGAAATGGCCAAGGGCGACATGCGCCAGCACATCAAAAACCTGCCCGACAAAGACCTGGCTTACTTTACGGAAGGCTCAGAGCACTTCGACGATTACGTTGAAGCCGTCAGTTGGGCGCAGGAATTTGCGATGTACAACCGCAAGCTGATGATGGAACAGTTGGTGGATGCCACCAGTGAATCTGGCGAAGTGCCGGAATTCAAACTGGCGGAGCTTGCCGTCAACTGCCATCACAACTATGTCGCGCGCGAAGAGCATTACGGCGAAGAGGTTTTCGTTACGCGCAAAGGCGCGGTGCGTGCGCGGCTTGGCGATTACGGAATCATTCCGGGTTCGATGGGCGCTCGGTCGTACATCGTTCGCGGTCTTGGAAACGACGAAAGCTTCCATTCGTGCAGCCACGGCGCAGGCCGCGCGATGTCACGCAACGAAGCCAAGCGCCGCTTCACCACCGCCGATCACGCCAAAGCCACCGAAGGCATTGAATGCCGCAAGGACGAAGACGTGATTGACGAAACTCCGATGGCGTACAAACCCATCGAAGACGT
>CAZMXG010000272.1:0-7864 GCA_964570175.1 uncultured Heliomicrobium sp.
TTATAGGCGAGTTCAAACCAGGGCTGGCTTTCGTGCTGTTGCCTCAAATTGGCATCCATCCCGAAATGCGCTTAATAGTGTTTGCCTTGGAAGTCCTGATGCGTGCGAATGATTTCGTAAGTTTCGCTTGAAACGTATGGCTTCAAAATCTCGGCCGCGATAGCTGGATGGTTGACGACCGAAATCACTTTGCCGATGTCGTGGCAAAGCGCAGCCACAACCATTTCTTCCGAAGCGCCGTCGCGAACTGCTCGCGTTGCGGTTTGCAAACCGTGCTGAAGCTGGTTCATCGCAAAGCCATCTACTTGATCTTCCAACTGCTTCAGCATGCCTTTGATCATTGCAGGCATTTGCGCCTGTCGCTTGGCGACCTCGCCGCCAATCTTCATCCAATCTTCTGCTGTGCTTTGATCCATTCGGGTAAAAGACATCCGGGCCTCCTGGTCTTACTTCTTCGGGAAATTCGGGTTCGCCTTCACTTCCTCGATCTGCTTGTTGTGGCGAAAATTGTGCAGCGGGATGTAAACCAGCCATTGATATGCATTTAGCGTGTTGAACACCGGAAACGGATGCTCGAAAGTGTGCGCCTTCAATGGCAGTTGAGTGTCTTCTGTAAACTTGATCGTTTTGGCGCGAGCTTCTTTGAGTTTGTCAGTCACTTCTTTGGCGGACAGTTTGCCGGTGGGAACGATGCTTTCGGGCGCAGTAGCCTTGCCTTTGCGACCAACCATGACATTTTCCAGAAATTCGGTTTTGCCTTTGGTCTTGGCTTCCCAATCGGGATTCGGCTTGGCGGCCAACGCCTGCTGCATCGCACCGAATAACAAGTCTTCAGCCATCATGATGTGTTCAGCAACTTCCAACACCGACCATTTGTCCGGCGCAGGCTTGAATTTCAACTGCTCGTCGCTCAGCCCTGCCAACGCAGCCAGCGTTTCGGCGTGGGAATCTCTCATCCAATTGAGAGCCTTTGTCCGCTCTTCCATAGTGATCTTTCCTTCATCTGAAGCCAGCACAGCGTTGCAAAATATGCAGATGCCGACAACGATTAACATTCGTGCGATCTGGTTTACCAAGTTCATAAAGTTCCTTTCTGGATTGTCGGGTCAGTGCTGTGACCGATAAGGAGCGGCGATTCAAGTCAGCGCTTGTTACTGCGCACGGCGCAGGCTCTTTTTGAAGCCAACACCGAGAAAATTCAGACCATTGACTTCGCCGTCTGTGCCAAGTGTGAACTGCGCTTGTTCCAACGCCAACCGATCTTGTACGGCGTTAAATGTGTCGAAGTGAAAATGTTCAAGTTTGCTTTTGAAATTGCTCCAACTTATGACCAAGCTTCCCTCGATCAACGAAACTTCCGCCTTTCCGTAGGCAGCATCTTCATACGTGCCTGTATAAGCCGCAAGCTCGCGCGAAGGTTTGGTATCTTTCTTTCTGGCCGCCAATCGAGTGAGTAAAGCCTTGTTCGTCTCAGTTTCAAATTGCTTTGCGTTTTCTGCGATAGAACCGTTCCAGTCCTTTTTCGGCAACGCTTCCAACAGATCAACGACGGTGTAACAAACCGCTTCCGGCATTTGGGTGCCATTCAAATTGGTCAACACGGCGACGCCGAGTTTCGAACTTGGGACCAGCACGATGCTGGCGCGGAATCCATCAATTGTTCCGCCGTGCATCACCAGTTTGCGGCCGCGGTAATCGTTGATGAACCAGCCCAGGCCATAACTCAATTGCGACGTTTCCGAAGGCGGGAAGAACAATTGCCAGCGGCCTTCGTTGCGAATGACCATCTGCGGCATGTGCATTTCACGAACGTTTTCAGCGGAAATCAGACGCTTGCCGTCCAGCATACCTTCGTTCAACTGCAACCGAAGCCAGTTCGTCAAATCCTGAACGCTGGCATTGATCGAACCCGCCGGCCCAATGTTATCAATATTTCGCCATGGCATGGGTTCAATGCCAGAGCCTTTTTTCTGATGCGGCGTGGCGTGGTCGGGCGACTTTTCGGCGGCGGTGGTGCTTAAACTGGCGGACTTCATCCCCAGCGGATCGAAGATGCGGCGTTGTGTGAACTCTTCCCAGCTTGAACCGGCGGCGTTACCGACGGCCAAGCCCGCCGTCAAAAACATGATGTTCTGATATTGAAATGTTGTGCGAAAGCCGTAGCTCAACGGGACAAATCCAATCCGGCGAACGATCTCTTCCCTGCTCCACGGCGATGCATACCAAAGCAGATCGTGGCGGATCAATCCTGTGCGATGCGTGACAATATCGCGCAAGGCAACGCTTTCGTTTGCCAATGGATCGCCCAGCCGGAAGTATGGAACGTGCTTTCTAACCGGATCGTCCCAGTTCATTTTCCCTTCATCCACCAGCATGGCCATTGCACCAGTGACAAACGCCTTGGTCGTAGAACCGATGGCAAACACAGTGTCCGGCGTGACCGGCTCTTTGGTTGTCACATCGCGCACACCGTACCCTTTCACAAAGATAACGGAATCGCCTTTGACAACGACGATGGCTGCGCCGGGCGTTTGCCAAAACTTCATTGCTTCGTTCATCGCCAGATCAATTCCTGGCGTATCCCACTTCTGGGCCAGTGCAGCCATACCAGTAGCACAAACCATCAACACGGCGACAAACAAGCGAAGCAATTTTGGAGTCATAAGTGTTCTTTTCACCTCGTGGCTGAAGTGTTGAGCAGTTGCAAGATTAATCGCCGAACTTCTTCCGGCCTGCGTTCGGAAGCGCCAACCAGCGTCGCTTCAATCAATCCGTTTCGATCGATGACGATGTGCGTCGGAAAAGCCGAAGCATTGAACTGCGTGTTGATTATTTGTTCAGCGTTCGGAACGACCTGGTAATCAAAGGGAGTCTTCTTCAAAAATTCGCGCAGCATGTCAGCGCTGTCGAACGACGGAGCCAGAAAGACAACCGGCTGGCCGGTGAATTCCCTGACCAATTCGTTCAGCCGTGGGATTTCTTTGCGGCAAGGGCTGCAACCAATAAACCATAAATTGATGACGACGACTTTTCCGGTCAGCGCGTTCAGATCGTACCGTCTGCCATCCAGCGCCGTCAGTTTGACCAGCGGCGCAATCTGCTTCCAACTGCCGCCGATTTTTTTGTCTTTGGTTGCGGCCAACAGGTAATCGTCAAACCCAACCAAACTGCCGCGCTGGCTTTTGTAAATTGTCTTCAATCGCTCTTCCGCTTCCTGCGAACCGCGCCGCCAGGCTTCGATGAACGCGGCTTCGGCAAAGGTGTTTTTGCCGATGGCTTGATGGATTTTTGCGGCCAGCAAATACACGCCAAAATCGGTTTCCCGCGCAAAGGCTTTGGCGGTTTCCGCCGCCACTAGCGCATCGTTGAATCGCTGTTGACGAAACGCCAAATCCGCGTTCATTCGATACGCTTCCGGCAACATCGCTTCTGTCTGTTTGCCGTTGATATCGCCATACAACCGCAGCTTGCCCGCCAGCAGTAACTCGATTGCGCGTTCAATTGCCGGAGCCACGCGTTCATATTTTTGGTATTGATTCAAACATGCTGCTGCCAGGTTGAAGTATGGTTGCGGATTTTCCGGCTCCGCTTTCGCCCAGAGGTCGGCAACCTTTTCGAGCAGATCAAGCGGCGCTTTGCTGTCACGTGCCAACGCCTGCAAACTGGCGCGCGCAAAATCGCTTGCCGGATTGGCTTTAAGAATTTCCAGCTTCAGCCGCGCGACTTCACTTTTACCTTCATTGCCAACGGCCAGGTTTTCAATCTGCTCTTCGTAATCTTTGATCGCTAAACCTGCAAAAGACGACGACGCATAATTTGCCGCCAGACGCCGGATCAACTCTCTGCTTTCAAGTTCACGTCCCGACACCAGATAACCGAACGAAAGCGCATAAATCAGTTCAGCGCTTTCCGGCATTCGGCCCAGACGTTTCAGGTCGGCATTGATCTCTCCTGTAGCTTTTTTAGCGTCAATCAGCGCCGCCGTTTCCCACTTCTTGCGGTACGCAGAATAATTGTCCGGGTACAGCGCCGTTTCCTGTTTGAAAAACTCCAGGTAACGGCCGGAAGAGATTTTGCTGAGCAGGGCGCCGCGCGCGGGTTGTCCGTCGGTGCGATAAATTGCGGCTGTCGTATATGCCCATTCATCCCAACCGCCGTTCAAGCTGATGAAGTGAACGCCAATTTCGGCCATACCTTCTTTTACATTCAATTCAACCCGATGCTGCTTGCCAACTTTTGTCATCCGCGCCGAAAGCTTCTCGGTGTGATCCGGAAAACTCAACCGGACAGAAACATACACGTCATCAACCACAGAAAACTTTGCGCCCTGCGCTGTCGGGTCATACACGATCGTTAGTGTCTGCCCCCAACGCGGCTGCGCCGGTTCCAGGCGCGAAACCTGTGCAGCCGCTTCGACAGTAACGAAGGCAAGTGTGAACAACAAACTTCCTATGAGAAACAGAATCTTCATTATTTGATCAGGTGATATTTCGTCTGTCGCCGCAGCACCCATTCCATTTTGCCATCGGCGTTCAGCACCGCGTCTTCTTCCTGGGCAACTAATAATTCAGCGCCGTTCCATTCCGGCACCGGAGTTCGCGAACCGAGTTCGATGGAATGCCAGGTGTTCGGCAGCAGTTTTACGTCGCCGCGACCGGGAACGCCTTCCTGCCGATCCCACAACCCGATCAGCGGACCTGCGCCGTGGCCGTGGTCACCAATTGGATGGGTGTAAAACGTGCCTTTGATCTTTTCGGCTTTCATCGTCGCAATGGCGTCCGCTAGAACTTCGTTGCCGGTGCGACCGGGTTGCATTTTCTCCATCAAAATATCCTGCATCCGGTTGGTATTCGCCAGAGCTTTTTTGATTCCGGCGGGCGCATCAGTTTCGCCAGCGCGCAGCACGTAAGCCATATGCTGCGTATCTGTCGCTAGCCCTAATGCTGTGATTCCGAAATCGCAGTGCAGAACATCGCCGCGCTGGATTATGATGGGCGCGTCTTCGGCCAGATTGTTGGGAATGCCGGAGCCCTTGCGCTGAACATCCACCGTCGTCTGAAACCAGGTGCCCAGTCCCAAATTATTCACCTGTTGCCGCATCCACCAAACAACATCCTGGTTCGTTGTTTTGCCGGGCTTGATGACTTCGCTGGAAAACGCGCGACGGATGATCGAATGAACAATTTCCATCATGTGTTTGTAGGTCGGCAACATTTCCGGCAACCGGATCGAAATGTATTCCAGCGGCAAATTTTCGGCGCGAATCAATCGTTTAGAGTATTCTGCGCCAAGCGTCTGTTGCAGCTTTTCGTATTCGCCTGCCGACAATCCGTCTGAAAATGCATGAGTCGCCGAAATGTTGACGGCGATGTTTTTCGGGTCGCGCTGGGCGATCAATTTTCGCAACGTCGCCCACTGACTTTCTCCCCACAGTTCCCGGTTTTCGACATCCGGGTCTCGGTACACCTGATACAAACCGCCGTTTGAGCCTCCGCCAAGTGCCAATCGTTCGATTCCCTTTTCGCCTCGGTCGGTGAACACAAAAATCGTCCGCCTTCGCGCAGCAAACACCGTCGGCGAAGTCAGCGAGCGATACACCGGGTCTTCGTTATATTCGCGGCAAATTACCAGCCACATCGCCACGCCGTGCTTTCGCATCAGTTCCGGCAGAATTTTTTCCAGTCGCTGTTTCAACCAGCCTTGCTGAATTTCCGCCTGCCTGCGCATCGAAGGCAATGGACGTGGCGGCTGGCTGAACGCCGGTGTGGCAAGCAACAAACAAATCAAAACCGCTACAGTTTTAGCCCGCATTTCTTCCTCCGCATCTTTCTTATGGCTTCTTCATCGCCTGAGCCATTTCGGCCATCATTTGTTGTTCGGTCAATCCCATCCAGCAATGGCCTTTGCCGGGGCTGAATTCGATCTTGCCTTCAAACGGCGGCGAAGCTTTCTTCAGCGATTCGTCCAGCATTCGCATCGCATTGTTTAAAAAATAATTGTCGGCATCGCCCATCCAAACCCGCAGCTTGCCTTTCAGCTTCGGCGCAAGTGTCGCCCAGTTTTGTTCCAGGTGCAGCCGCAAATCGTATTTTTTCCAATGCTCGACCACAGCACGATTGAGTTCGCCGGTTTTCGGATCCCATAGCGGAACGGGCTTGCCGTCTGCGCCGCGCGGGCCATACTTCGCGTTCCAGGCGCCCCACTGCCCGCCGCTCATCGCCCACGAATTGCCATGCCCAAGCACGTTTTCGGCCTGCACTTCGTGGCGCATCGTGTACATCACATCGCCGTTGACTTCGCGCGCGCCGGGGCGTTCAAAGCCTTTGCTGTTCACATAGGCGTTTGCGTCGCTGTAAATGTTGACCAACTGAAAGCCGCGAAAATCCACGCCGTCCGCGCATGCCGACCAAGCGCCGTTGAAAAAGTCCGGGTAGAAAATCTGCAAGGCCAGTGATACCCAACCGCCTGTCGAACCACCGTCCAATACGCGCGCCCAGCCTTCGCCAATGCCGCGATAGGTTTTCTCAATGTGCGGAATCAACTCTTGCGTGATGGCATCGCCATATGGCCCGTGGTTCGCAGAATTAACTTGATAGGGATCGCCAAGCGGCCCCGCACCGTCCAGATGAATCAGCAGCATTCGCGGCCCGTCGTCCGCCATCCACGCTTTCTGAAAGTTCGAACCGCTGGTCATCATCCGCTGGACGCCGGTGTAGCGCGAACCGTAACCGCCGATGTGAACGCGCACCGGGTAACGCTTTTCCGGCTCTTTGGCAAAATCGCGCGGCAGAATCACTCCGGCGCGAAGGTAGATTGGCCTTCCCCAGAACTTCGACAGCAGTTCGGATTTCAGTTTGACGAACTTGACCAGTTCGGTTTCCGGTGGCAGCGCATCAGCGGGCAGTTGTTCGGTCAACTGCAATTTCACTACACCGCTTTTCGCCGGATCGAGTTGCAGCTTGACGGGTTTGCTGTACAAATTGCCGGGGGCATTCAGATTCTTAATATCCAAATTGGTGTCGAGCATGGCTTGGACAAAGTATTCGCCCGGCTTCACGTCGTTCAGGCTGTTCAGCGGAAACGCCACGCACGCAGCATCAATCGTTCCCGCCGTTTGCGCGGTCAACCCCGTCACATCACGGGCAAAAATCGGCGGCGAAGTCATGCCTGTGCGCCCGGCTCCCTGCCGTGGTTCCGGACGTTCGGATTTACCGAGGATAACTAACAAACGACCGTCAATCGGCTGCGGACTGAGTTGCGGCGAAATGGTGACTTCAAACTTCAAGGCCTGTGCAAAGGCATAACAGGAAAGCAGTGCCGCGATAAAGATCAAGGCTACAAGCTGACGAAAAAGCGTCATCGGCATAATGTCTCCAGGAAAATTACGGTCAAAAGCGAACATCCAATTTTTCCAGCCCCAGCAATTGCAAATGTGCCGGGAGCTTTTCACGCGGCCAGACCTGCATTCGTGCATTCCACGGATCAATTACGCTCAAGCGTTTTGCCGCAGCCAGTTCACGCAAGCAATCCGGCAAATCCAGCCGCTGCAAAACGCCAGAAGGCATTGTCGAAAGGGGCCATTGATACCGGTCGTCTTGCGTCAGTTCGTAAAATGATAGCAACGCGTTATACAGCGTCACTTGTTTGACCAGCGGGTGCAGCACTGCGGCAAACGCGGCGGTGATGGCTCCGATGCCGCGTCCGACCAGATGCATTTCTTGACAGCCGTTCGCCGCGAACAGATCCAGCGTCGAAAGCAGATCGTGAACCCGCCGCCCACAGTGGGATTCGTTCCACATCATTGCCAGCGTCGAATAAAAGTAATCCGTGCCGTAAGGTGAAAAGAAATCGTCGCTGGTTTCTT
>CAZMXG010000273.1:0-7811 GCA_964570175.1 uncultured Heliomicrobium sp.
TTGTTGAGTTATGAATTGTGGTTTGACGGCCAACCGTTCATTGTTGATTCCGGCGTGCATGGATATGGCGGCGACCGGTTTCGCGAATATTGCCGTTCAACGCGCGCGCACAACACGGTGATGTTTGACGGCTTAGAACAGTCAGAAGTTTGGAGCACGTTTCGTATGGCTAGGCAGGCAACGCTGATAAATGCGAAAGCCAGTGGCGATCTGAATACGTGGAGCTTTTGCGGTAAGTTTGAGCGATATGATGGTGGCGTTGTTCACGAACGGCAGATTCATCGAAGCGAGAAAGGTGATTGGACGGTGACGGATTGCGCTTTGCGTGGCGGGGTGGCGACGGCTTCCAGTTTTGTTCATTTGCATCCGGCAATCGAAGCAGAGCGGATCGGGGAAGCAAAAATTCTTTGCCGTCTTGGTCATAAACGGGTTGTGCTTGAGCCGTTTTCCGAGCAAGATACCGCCATAAATACAAAGATCGTAGTAGGTTGTGAATCCTCGATTCAGGGTTGGCATTTTCCAGATTTTGGCGTTTCTTTCCCCAACGCGACAATTCAATTCGACTATCAAGTCGTCAGCGGCAAACCGTTCGGCTATCGAATTTTGCATGATCTGACGATTTGAAAACACGGGACAGAAGTGTCCGTGCTCCGGCTATGCGAATAACTTTTCTCTGCCAGTATTTTCCGCCTGAAATGGGAGCGCCAGCGGCTCGCACTTTCGAGCATGCGCGGCGTTGGGTTGAACTTGGACACGACGTCACGGTTGTTACGGGGTTCCCCAATCATCCAACCGGCATCATTCGACCGGAATATCGCGGTCAGTTCGTCAAGCGCGAACGAATCGCCGGGATTGATCTGCTCAGAACTTGGGTCTACTGCGCGGCTAACAAAGGGTTCGTTCGGCGCGTCCTGAATTTCTTTTCCTTCTTTTTTTCTTCGCTGATTCTTGGCGCGGCAATGACGCGAAAGCCTGATGTGGTCATCGGCACTTCACCCCAGTTTTTCTGCGCAGTGGCGGCTTATCTGTTGAGCCGCGTCAAACGCGTGCCGTTCATTTTTGAAGTCCGCGACATCTGGCCACAATCAGCAATTGAAATGGGCGTGCTGAAAAACCGCTGGCTGATCCGTGCGCTGGAAGCGATTGAAATGCACCTGTACCAGCACGCCGCGCTGATCGTTCCTGTCGCCGAATCAACGCGCGAATATCTGTTGAACAAAGGCATTCCGCCGGAAAAAATCAAAATCATCACGAACGGGATTGACGCAGCGTATCTGGCTTCGTCGAGCGTCGCGCCTGAAGAGGTGCGGCAGCAGTTGGGATTGGCAGACAAATTTCTTGTTTCCTACATTGGCACGCACGGGATGGCGCACGCGTTGGACGTGGTTCTGGATGTGGCCAAACGGTTCACGCCGGATACAGACATTCATTTTTTGTTCATCGGCGAAGGCGCGGAAAAAACAAAGCTGAAACGGCTGGCCGAACAACTGTCGCTGAACAATTTGACGTTTTTGGATCAGCAACCGCGCGAACGTTTGCTGGGATTTTACCGGGCCAGTGATGTCAGTCTGGTTCCGCTGCGGCGGCTGGCGATCTTTCGCAAAGTGCTGCCGTCAAAATTGTTTGAACTGATGGGCGTGGGCTGCCCGATCATTTGCAGCGTCGAAGGCGAAGCCGCCCGGCTGGTTGCAAATTCTGAAGCCGGATTGTGCATCAAGCCCGAAAATGCCGACGAGCTGTTTGCCGCAATCAACAAGCTGCGTTTCGATTCCGAGTTGAGAGCACAGATGAGCGCGAACGGGCAGCAATACGTCAAAATTCATTACTTGCGTTCGGCGCTGGCTGAAAAATATCTGGCGGTGATCGGTGATCGGTTGTCAGCCATTGGCAATCCTTCTCGTGGCTCGATTCTTTATCAAGAAACACCGACCACCGACCACCAACCACCAACCACCGACCGATGAGATCATACGTCACACTATTTCTGCTTTCGTTTGTCGCCGCTTTGGCGCTAACGCCTATCGTGCGTCGCAAAGCCACGGAATGGGGAGCGATTGCCGTGCCGGATGGCGATAGCGGAGGTCGTCATATTCATGCCAACCCCACGCCACGGCTGGGAGGGATTGCAATCTATCTGGCATTCGTGCTGTCCCTGGCTTGCGTGCCGTTGATGACCAATATGGTTGGCGACATTTTTCGCGCTAATTTGCCCAAACTGCTGATGTTGCTGGCGCCTGCGACTCTGATTTTCTTCTTCGGCATTTACGACGATTTCCGCAACGTGGGCGCGACGGAAAAAGTGATTGTGCAAACCATCGCGGCGGCAATGATTTTTTTTGCAGGCTTTCGCATTGAAAACATCTCGTCTCCGTTTGGAGGCCATTGGCATTTGCCGATGTGGCTGAGCTTTGTGTTAACGGCGATTTGGGTCATCGGAATCACAAATGCGTTCAATCTGATTGACGGCATTGACGGATTGGCGGCGGGGGCTTCGGTGTTTGCGCTGCTTTCGATTCTGGTATTTTCCGTGGCGCAAGGGAACCCGGAAATCAGCCAGTTGGCCATTGTGCTGGTTGGAGCCGTGCTTGGTTTTCTGCGTTTCAATTTCAATCCGGCGACGATCTTTCTGGGAGATTCGGGCAGTCTGTTTTTGGGCTTTATGGCGGCGGCGTTGTCGCTGGCCGGTTCACAGAAAGGTTCGACAATTGTCGCGATTGCCATTCCGCTGGTTTCGTTTGGTTTGCCGGTTACCGAAGCCGGATTGTCGCTGGCCAGGCGGTTTGTCAGCGGTCAATCCTTGCTGGCCGGAGATCGCGGTCATATTCACCACAAACTTTTGCAACAAGGGTTTACCCAGCGCCAAGCCGTGATTTTGCTTTATGGAGTTTGCGGGTTGTTTGCCCTGTTTGCGCTGATGCTGCTGAACCCTCAGCGCAGTCTGGCAGCATTGGTGTTTTTCGTGCTGGGAGTCGGAATCGTTTTTGGAGTGCAGCGTTTGCGCTATGCCGAATTCGCAGAGCTTGGCAGCCAGATCAGAAAAGGCGTTACACAGCGCCGACGTTCGCTAGCCGTCAATGTCCGCGTTCGCCGTGCCAGCCAGGATTTGAGCAAGGTGCAAACCTCATCCCAGCTTTTTGCCGCCCTGGAATTGATGCTGGAAACCAATGAATTCGATTACGCCGTGCTGGATTTGAACGTCGGCCAATTTTCAATCGGTCAAATCAGCGCCAGCCATACGATTTGGAGTTGGCGGCGGGAAAGCGCCGAGCAGGATGGGAATCTGTTGTCGGATGAAACGTCGCCCCGCTGGATGCTCAGCCTGCCGTTGACGGATGAAGACGGCAATGGAATCGGTTTGATTACTTTCCACCGCCAATTGGCGGCCAACGCGTTGACGATTGACCTGAAACATCTATGCGAAGAATTTCAGCGTGAACTGAGCGCGGCGTTGATCCGCGTGTCAGAAGAACAGGTCAAATTTGAAGTGGGATAAATTCCGGGTCGTCCTGATGGCCGCGTTCCCACGTCAAAAAGGTGTAATAGCCGCAAGTCGTTTCTTCAGGAAAATCACGGCAAGTCGCGGGGCGATGTTCGTACACGGTGCAGTTCCGCTTTTCCTGGTCAAAAAACATGCACATGCTTTTGAAGATATGATCTTTGCGATGCCGCAGCACGCGCGCCTTGTAATCTTTTTCGTACTTGGTGAATTTCTTTTCGGCTTGTTCGTACGTCAGGCTGAAGCGCTTGGCCAGTCGCTGTATGTCGCGTTTGTAGACTCTGATCCAGTCGTACGAACAGCAATACCCAGGACATTTTGAACAGTCGTACCGTAAACGCGGCTTTCTGATCTTTTCTTTTCCATTTGCCTGAAGAACCGGCAATTCTTTTTTCGCCATAATTCTGAAGCTTGAATTGAGTTTGGGTGGAGTCGCAGCCAAAATTTGACCACACGACATACTTATCACCATCACCCAATGGCGGCAACCTTTAATTGCAATAGAGTTTGAATTTTTGATGAACAAAACCCGTTGGAACAAATCAAACTGGGTCAGCTTGATGCCGAATGGCATCGGCCAGGTGAAGCCAAACCATTATCTGGACATGGCGAAAATCGTCTGGCGCAATCGCGATCAGTTGCCGTTTGCCTGGCGCATCTTGACGAAAGGCGTTTGCGATGGATGCGCGCTGGGAACGGCGGGCATTCACGATTTCACGATGGATGGCGTGCATCTGTGCATGGTGCGGTTGGAATTGATGCGGCTAAATACTGCGCCCGCGTTGGATGTAAAGTTGCTGGATGACGCCGAACGGCTTTCTCAGATGACGGCAACGGAACTGCGCGAACTTGGCCGGTTGCCGTATCCAATGTTGCGGCGAAAAGGGGAAACAGGTTTTCGGCGAATCAGTTGGGATGAAGCGTTGAATCTAGCGGCTTCGCGACTAAGGGAAGTTGGTCCGCAGCGAATCGCTTTTTACCTGACTTCGCGCGGCTTGACGAACGAATCGTATTACGTCGCCCAAAAGGTCGCGCGCTTTCTGGGCACAAACAATGTGGATAACTCTGCGCGGATTTGCCACGCGCCTTCGACCGTGGCGATGAAACAATCCATCGGCGTGGCGGCTTCAACGGTTTCCTATAAAGATTGGATCGGCACTGACCTGCTGGTCTTTTTCGGCAGCAACACGCCGAACAATCAGCCGGTAACGACCAAATACATTTACTACGCCAAACAGCAGGGAACCCGCGTCGCTGTCATCAATCCGTACCGCGAACCAGGACTTGAGCGGTACTGGATTCCTTCGGTGACGGAAAGCGCGTTGTTCGGGACAAAACTGGCCGACGATTTTTTCCAGGTTCACACCGGCGGCGACAAAGCCTTCATCGCTGGAGTGTTGAAACATCTGATCGAAAACAACTGGACGGACGAAGCTTTTATCCGTGAACACACGACGGGCTTTGACGAACTGAAAGCCTCGCTAACCCAACAATCGTGGGAACTGATCGAAGCTGCCGCAGGCGCAAACCGTGAAGAAATGCTGCGTTTTGCCCGATTGCTGGCCGAAGCGAAGACCGCGATTTTCGTCTGGTCTATGGGCATTACGCAGCATGCCGACGGAGTTTCAAACGTCCGATCCATCGTTGATCTGGCGTTGTCGCGCGGCTTTGTCGGCAAGCCCAAAAGCGGTTTGGTTCCCATTCGAGGTCATTCCGGCGTCCAAGGCGGAGCCGAGGTCGGCTGCGTGCCGAATCAGTTTCCCGGTGGCGTCGCGGTTGATGAAGCTGGAGCGGAGAAGATGCGCGAACTCTGGGGATTCGAAGTTCCAACCGAGCGAGGGTTGAACGCCGTGCAAATGATTGAAGCCGCGCACGAAAGCCAACTGGATTGGTTTTACATCAGCGGCGGCAATTTTCTGGAAACGCTGCCCGAACCGGATTTTGTGCGCGAAGCCATCGCTCGCGTTCCGGTTCGCATTCATCAGGACATCGTGCTCAGCCCGCAAATGTTTGTCGAACCGGCGGATACGGTTTTGCTGTTGCCCGCACAAACTCGGTATGAACAGCGTGGTGGAGGAACGGAAACTTCGACTGAACGGCGCATTTTGTTCAGCCCGGAAATTCCAGGCCGCCGCATCGGCGAAGCCAAAGCCGAATGGGAAATCCCCATGCTGATTGCCGAACGTGCAAAGCCGGAACTGGCCGAGCGGATTCACTTTGAAGACGGACAAGCGATTCGCAACGAACTCGCCCGCGCGGTTCCGGCCTACGACGGCATTCAGGATTTGCGAAAAACCGGCGATCAGGTGCAGTGGGGAGGCGAACGGCTTTGCGAAACGCACGAAGCAAACGGAAAGATCACGCCGAAGTTTGCCACGCCCGATGGCTGCGCGAAATTTTCAACGATCAAGATCGAAGCTGAAGCGAACGATGGCCGTTTGCGGCTTTCCACGCGACGCGGCAAACAGTTCAACAGCATGATTCAAAACCGCCGCGATCCGCTGAACGGCGCTCAGCGTGAAGACGTGTTGATGAATGAAACTGACGCCGCGCGGCTGGGAATTGCCGACGGTGATTCGATCCTCCTTCGAGGAGAAGCCGGAACGTTGCAAGGCCGCTGCCGCTTCGCGCCGATTGCGCCCGGCAACGTGCAGGTTCATTGGCCAGAAGGCAATGTGCTGGTCAAACGTGGTGTGTGCGATCCCGAATGCGGCATCCCGGATTACAACTCGCTGGTCGAAATCGAACTAACATGATGAAGCAGCTTTTCAGCATTGGTCACAGCAACGCCAGCATCGAAAAATTCCTGGCGTTGCTGAAACAGCATGAAATTGGTTTTCTGGCTGACGTGCGCAGCCAGCCGTACAGCCGCTACAATCCGCACTTTGGCCGCGAAGCGCTGAAGCAGGCCGTGCTGGCCGAAGGCATCATGTATGGTTTTCTTGGAGATCAGATCGGCGGCAAACCGACGGATTCGTCTTTGTTGTTGCCCAATGGCAAAGTGGATTACGACAAACTTTCGACGACAGAAGTGTTTCGGGACGGGATTGACCAGTTGTTGCAACTGGCCGATACCAATAATGTCAGTTTCATGTGCGCTGAAGCAGATTACAAACATTGCCATCGGTACTGGCTGATTACCCGTACACTGGTCGAACGCGGCATCGAAGTTCAGCACATTTTGCATACAGGAGAAATTGTCAGCTCGAATGCGGCGGAATTTGAATCTCCGCAATTGAGTCTGTTTGAGGATCAATGAGCGATTTGAAACACGTAGTGATTTACACGGACGGCGCGTGTTCCGGTAATCCGGGGCCGGGCGGATACGGCGTGGTGATGCTTCATGGAGAACACCGCAAAGAATTGTCAGGCGGGTTTCGCCGGACGACCAACAACCGCATGGAATTGCTTGGCGCGATTGAAGGCTTGCGAGCGCTGAAAGACCGCTGCTCGGTCAAGCTGCACACCGATTCGCAATATGTGGTCAATGCGATTGAAAAAGGCTGGGCGGCCAAATGGAAAGCGAACGGCTGGATGCGCAACAAAAAAGATAAAGCCATCAACCCCGATCTGTGGGAGCAGTTGTTGACACTTTGCAAGCAGCACAAAGTGGAGTTCGTTTGGGTCAGAGGCCATTCCGGCAACATTGAAAACGAACGCTGCGATGTGTTGGCTGTTGCCGCTGCTCAGCAGCGCAATCTGCCAGCGGACGAAATTTATGAGCGCGAAAATCGGTAAGGGCTATTTCTTTTCGTACGCGATAATCAGCGCCAGATCGTCTTTGCCGGTTTGTTTCAGTCCGTGCGAGCTGCCGGGACGAGTCAAAATCGCGTCGCCTGCTTTGACCGGGAATTCGTTGCCGTTCATTTGCATTACGCCCGTTCCGCTGAGGATGTAATACACCTCGTCTTCTTTTTGCAGGTGATACCCGATGGCTGCGCCGGGATGCAGCACACGTTTGCGGAAAATTTGCTTGAAGTCAGTGGCCTTTTCAAAAAAGTTAAAACCGGTGGAACGCCCCGGCCCGCTGTGCGGAGCCGAACCGGTTTTGGCGACTTGTTCGTCGCGTTCGTGAATGTAGCCTTCTTGCTTAGGCTGTTGAGCTTGCGCCGCAGCTTTCGTTTGATTTGTTGCCGCCAATTGCCATCCGGCCAAACCGCCAATCATTAACAGTAAAACTGCCAACAGAATTCTTTTCATCACAAATTTCCTCTCTTCAGTTCTTCAGCCAGGTATTCACTTGCCCGCCATGAAACCGCTGCGATGGAAAGCGTGCAGTTTTTTTCCGGGCAGGAAACGAACGAAGCGCCATCCA
>CAZMXG010000274.1:0-7744 GCA_964570175.1 uncultured Heliomicrobium sp.
AAGACAACGGCAACTGGCCGCACCAGATTTATGTCCGCGAAGCCCGGCGAATGATCGGCGCTTATGTGATGACTGAAAATGAATTGCTGAAAAAACGGGCGACGCCGGATTCCGTCGGGATGGGTTCATACGGCATAGATTCGCACAACATCCAACGCTACATTATCGGGACGGGCAAAGACGCTTACGTGCAAAACGAGGGCGACATCGGCGTTTCCACCAACGGTCCGTACCAGATTGCCTACGGCTCCCTGGTTTCGAAAAAAGGCCAGGCAGACAACTTGTTCGTCCCTGTTTGCCTGTCGAGTTCGCACATTGCTTACGGCAGCATTCGCATGGAGCCGGTCTTTATGATTCTGGGGCAGTCGGCTGCGACGGCTGCCGTAATGGCGATTGATGGCAAGATGGCTGTGCAAGATGTGCCTTACGCAAAATTACGCGAACGGCTGTTGCAGGACAAACAAGTTCTGGCTTACCCATAACTCACGAAGCGGTGAGCGTCTTTCCGCTTCGGATTGTAACTAAGGACGAAACGGGGCTTTATTTAACCGTCTGGCTTTTTCCTGTTGGAGGCGGTTTTCGTCATCTTGCTTCTTTCTGCGCGCGGTCTCTCGCTGCGGGCCTTCGACGCTGTCCAATCGGATGGCTTCTACAATGGCTGCCTGGGCCAGAGTGTTGAGCCGTTTCGAATACGCCACCAACCCAAACGTAGATTGTGTTGAGGTTTGAAACAGGTTGTAGGAATACTGCTCATCTTCCCATTGCGCGATGACCTTTTCGTTCTGGTTTGAATAGAATTTTTCACCGTCGCCAAATAACTGGGTCGAAGAAAGCGTAATTTCAAGTGCGGGTTTGGACGCCGTTCCATATTTCGCCGAAATTGCGGTGATCAGGTCTTCAGCCGTCATCCCCTCGATCCGCTCACGGTTATACATCACCACCAACCGGAAAAGCTCCCCGTTGTAAAAACTGAACTGGATGTCTTTCACGGATTCTGATTGCGGTGCAGAGTGGGAAAAACTCAATGCTTCCCAAACCAATTCCTGAATTATTGCCGGGCGATTATGGGTAACTTTCGCGTCCGATTGTTTCAGGCGCGTTTGTTTCGCCACCGCGGGCAAGCCCATTCCGAATTGGAATTCTCGATACCGAGAAAGGTCATGTGTCTGGGTGGTAGGCAATGTCATTAGACCTCCTAAAATTAAAATTGCGATGATACTTGTGTTAATCACTTTGCTCTCCTTGTTGGGAACGATATAGGACAATTTCAAAGGCCGCCGCGTCCGTTTTCTGGTCGCCGGCCAATTGACGCAAACGGCTTGTCACGGTTCGGTCCGGATTCCCCGCTAAAGGCTCTATCACCTTGCTATCCAAGGATTTTGGCAAACCTTGAATGCGTTTTCGTTTCGTTTTGCGCTTCTTTTCTTCTCGATTGTGTTTGGCTCTGTCGCCATTTCTTTTTGACATAGAAACCAGATGAAGGTTTGCCGCCTGAATTCAACCGACAGTCACGCCCTGCAAACTCTTAGTCTGCAAATAAAACAATGCTTTTTTGCACATGCCGGGAATGGGCAGACACGCTCACATAGGGCATTCCCAAAGACCGTCTCGACATGATCTGTGTAATTTCCAGGCAGTTGAAATTCTTCGACTTCAATTTCGCGATGACCTGTTTGATGGCCTTGCGCGTGGTTTTCTTTTCATCGCTCCCGAAAGCGCTGGTTTCTATTGCGCCCGCAATGTAGAAAAAATTCCAGCCCGCCTGATTGATGAATTGATTAAAGGCTTTCAGGTCAAAGTTTTTGACCAACCTCCATCCATAAGCGTACGGCTCGGTTTCAAGCTTCATGGTTTCCGGTAAAGTGACGCCATCGGCGATCAACAAAGCTCCCGATTTGATTGTTGCTTCCATAATCTCCTGCTCAAGTTTGTTGCGCAGCTTTGCTGGTAAAGCCAGTTTTTATGCACTGTGTTCAAGCCAGCCAAGCAATTCGTTCAGGCTGGCGGTTGCTAGTCCAATGCTGGTATCAGCCGCGCCGTAATACATGTGAAGCGTGTCGCCATCCGGGGCAATCGTGTACCCGCAGGGAAAAACGACATTGCCTACATCTCCGTGTTGCTCGTAGGGTTCAGTGGGGCCAAATACCCATTCGCTCCCGCGCTTCAGGCACTGTTCAGGACTGTGCAAATCGAACAGAGCGAGGCCAAGCCTGTAAATGCAACCAGCCGCCGTATGCTTTACACCGTGATAGATAATCAGCCAGCCTTGCGGCGTTTCAATGGGCGGCGGCGAAAGCCCAATCTTGTTTGCATCCCACCATGCGCCACGCCGAGCTTCCATCATCAGTTTATGGCTGCCCCAGTGATGCAGGTCAGGCGAATAACTGATCCACATATGTGCCCGCGGTCCGCTAACCGGGCGATGAATCAACGCCCAATTGCCGCCAATGCGGTGCGGCAACAGTGCGGCGTCTTTATCTTCCGGCGACATCATCACCCCGCAACGCTCAAATTCGCGGAAGTCTTCCGTGAAGGCGAGCGCTACTCCGGGGCCTTCGCGGGAATACGCTGTGTAGACGATGGCATATTTGTTCAATTCCGGCACAAAAGTGATGCGCGGGTCTTCAATGCCCCATAGCTCTTCGGGATATTTGTCCGGCTCTGCCTGCAGCGTGGGTTGCGGGTCAATCTGCCAGTCATCCACGCCGTTCGCGGAGCGAGCGACTGAAAAATGGGAATGCCCGCGCCTGTCTTCCACACGGCAAAGCAACAGGGTCGTGCCATCAGGCAGCAGCGTGGCAGCAGGATTAAAGACGCTGTTAATCGAATAAGGCCAATCGGCGGCAGTCAAAATGGGGTTTAGCTTATGACGGCGAAAGAGTTCGGGATGTTGATTGATCATTTAGTTTCTGTCTTCAAAGTATGAAGCCCGTTTTCGGCCAGGCGTAATTCCAGCAAGGATTGCAAAAAGGCCAAGGTAGATTCCGCGCCCTGGTTTTCGTTCGGTCGGTCTGGGTGCAAACCATCGCGGCAGCCGCCGGTCGTTGGGTCATAGATTGGACGGTTCAGGTCGTTGCGGCCAAGGAACCATTCGAATGCGCGGCGAGATTCTTTGCGCCAGCGTTTGTCGCCTGTAATCCGGTAGGCCTCCAGGCAGGCTGAAATGGTTACTTGCGCTTCGACCGGTTGCTGATCAAACCGGGCGCGCTCGGCATTGCGCGGGTAAAATCCATTGGAGCCGATTGGCACGAAATGCCCGCCTTCAGGCTCAGAGCGCTGCAAACTCACCAGCCAATTGAGCGATTCCAGTCCGGCTTCGGTCATTTCCTCATTCGGGATGGACTGGCCGCACATCATCAAAGCTTGCGGCAGAATGGCATTGCAATAAGTCAGCTTTGCTTCAAACCCGTACCAATCATTCGAGCGATGCTTTTTATACAACGTCAGTAACCGCGCAGCTAAATCCTCCAACACCTGACCAGCTTTGCGATCCCCTGAATACCGCTTTAGATATTCGTGGATGCCAATCACCGCAAAGGCCCATGCACGAGGGCTGCGCGTAGCAAGAATGGCTGGCAGCGCCTTTTCAAAAACCCAACCGGCCATGCTTTGCAATCCAGGAGTGTTCGAACGCCCCAGAACAGTGCCCAATGCCAACAATGTGCGGCCGTGACTGTCTTCTGATCCACTCTCTTCCAGCCAATTGCGCTGATAGCCCATAAAATTGCGAAAGCGCCCGGTTTCAGGATTGAAGGAGTACCAGACGAAAGCCAGATAACGTGTGGCCAGTTCCCGCGCCTCGCCGTTGACAACATCTTCCAATAAAGTGCTTACCAGCAAGGCTCGGGCGTTGTCGTCAACCGTGTAGCCTTCATGATAGTTGGGCACCGTAAAAATGGAGTGCTGCAACATGCCGGTTTCATCTGTCATTTGGTGCAAATGATCCAGTTTAAGCGGCGGCAATTCGCCTGGCCGTTTATCAAGCGGTTTCATCGCCACACCAGGCTGGGCATAATGACGGCGCTCGGCGCGGGCACGTTCAAAACTTTCCATGTAACGGCGCGCCACTTGCGGCCAAATCATCTCCCGCCCAAACATATAGGCCCGTTTGCGCATGGCGTGGCGCTTGGCTTCATTGTCCAGCAAGTCAATCACCTGTTCGGCAAGCGCCGCCGGATCGCGGAACGGAACCAGGACGCCGCGTTCATCGGCCAAGACTTCTTCGGCGTACCAATAAGGCGTTGAAATGACAGCTTTGCCAGCGCCAACCGTGTAAGCCAGCGTGCCCGAAGTGATCTGCACTTCGTTTAGATACGGCGTGATGTAAATGTCGGCTGCACCGATGAACTGAACCAGCTCTTCCAAACTGACAAACCGATTGTAGAAAACCACATTCTCTTCAACACCCTTTTCCTGCGCCAACCATTGCAGCGACAACCGGTACGTTTCGCCTTCATGCCGCAAAACATGCGGATGGGTTGCGCCGACAATCATGTAAACCACGTTCGGATGACGCTCCAAAATTGCAGGCAGCGCGTTGATGACGGTTTCGATGCCTTTGTTGGCCGAAAGCAGTCCGAAGCTGAGCAACACGATCTTGCCTACGACGCCAAACAGGTCTTTGTGAAAGCTGGGGTCAACGAATGGCAAATCAGGGATTCCATGCGGAATGAAATCAATCTTTTCCGCAGGCACGTGGTAAATCTCTTTCAGGAAATCTGCGCCACGCTCGCTCATCACGACCAGGCGGTCTGACAAGCCCGCGACTTGCTCCAGTGCTCGCCGCTGATCAGTATCCGGATCACGCAAGACAGTGTGAAGCGTGGTGACGATTGGCATATTCAGTTCGTTCAGCAGCGCCAGCACATGACTGCCTGCGCGCCCGCCGAAAATACCGTATTCGTGTTGCAGGCAAACCAGGTCTACGTTGTTGATATTCAGAAAGTCAGCGGCGCGGCGATACGAATCAAGGTCTTTTTCCGTCAGCTCAAAACGAACACGGTTTGGATAGGCGTACCCTGCCGGGGTGTCGTTCACGGGCACGGCAATGCATCTGACGGTTTCATATTCAGCCGCAATTGATTCGCATAAGTCAGTAGTAAAGGTGGCAATTCCGCATTGGCGCGGCATGTAATTGCCGATGAATGCAAGGCGGTTGATCGAATTATTTGCACTAAGTGTGGTCAAAAATATCTCCTAAGAACATTGATCACAGTAAGAAGACTGGCGGAATCTTCACTGTAGGCATCGGGCTGCGCGGGCGCTTTAGGAACCTCCCTTAAAAGCCCATGCCGCCGGGCATTCCTGCGGACGTGCTGTCATCCGGGAAGTCCGAAATCATCACTTCGGTGGTGAGCAGCAAGCCTGTGATCGAAGAAGCGTTTTGCAACGCCGTGCGCGTGACTTTGGCCGGGTCAATCACACCCGCCGCAACCAGGTCTTCAAACTCATCGGTCAGTGCATTGAAACCTACGTTTTCGTTCTTTTCGGCACGGACACGCGCAACGATGATTGAGCCTTCCTTGCCGGCATTCTGCGCAATCAGCCGCAACGGTTCTTCCAAAGCGCGTTTGACGATGTTGACGCCGATCTGTTCGTCCGGGTCTCCTTCGCCGTCTTTGTAAATCTTGAATTTCTCCAGCACCTTCGCGGCTCGCACATAAGCGACGCCCCCTCCTGGCACAATGCCTTCTTCGACAGCGGCGCGTGTGGCGTTCATTGCGTCCTCGACGCGCGCTTTCTTTTCCTTCATCTCCATCTCTGTTGCCGCGCCGACCTTGATGACCGCAACGCCGCCGACCAGCTTGGCCAATCGCTCCTGTAACTTCTCGCGGTCGTATTCTGACGTGGTGTCTTCCGCCTGGGCGCGCAATGTTTTTACGCGGCCTTCAATCTCACCCGGCTTGCCTTTGCCTTCCACAAGGACCGTTTTGTCCTTATCAATCATCACCTTTCCCACCCGGCCCAACTCTTCCAAAGTGACCTTCTTAAGATCTATGCCGAGGTCTTCGCTGATAACCTGGCCACCAGTCAGGATGGCCAAATCTTCAAGCATCGCTTTTCGGCGATCACCGAACCCCGGCGCTTTGACAGCAGCAACGTTCAGCGTGCCGCGCAATTTATTGACGACCAGCGTCGCCAAGGCTTCGCCTTCTATGTCTTCCGCGAAGATCAACAGCGGTTGGCGTTTTTCCGCGACTTGTTGAAGCAAAGGCAGGAGTTCATTCATCGAATGAATTTTCTTTTCGTGAAGCAGGATCAAGGCGTTGTCCAGCACGACTTCCATGCGTTCGGGATCAGTGACGAAATAGGGGCTGAGATAGCCGCGATCCAACTGCATGCCTTCCACGAATTCCAGTGTGGTTTCCATCGTCTGCGACTCTTCAACGGTGATCACACCGTCTTTTCCGACCTTTTCCATTGCAATGGCGATGATTTTTCCAATCGCCTCATCGCCATTGGCTGAAATTGTGCCGACCTGCGCAATGGCGTCGCCGGTCACGGGCTTCGCCAGGCGCTGAATCTCTTTCAAAGCCCGCACGACAGCCTTTTCAATGCCGCGTTTGAGCGCCATCGGATTTGCTCCCGCTGCCACAGTCCTGACACCTTCGCGAAAGATGGCCTGTGCCAGAACCGTCGCCGTTGTCGTTCCGTCACCTGCCACATCAGAAGTTTTTGAAGCGACCTCGCGCAACATTTGCGCGCCCATATTTTCCAACGGGTCTTTCAGTTCGATTTCCTTCGCGACCGTCACACCGTCTTTGGTAATCGTCGGTGAGCCGAATTTCTTATCAATCACGACGTTGCGCCCTTTGGGGCCAAGGGTGATCTTGACTGTGTCGGCCAATTGGTTGACGCCGCGTAAAATCGCAGCGCGCGAATCCGTTCCATAAACCACTTGCTTTGCCATGATATTTTCTTTTCTGTTTTCGAGGCGGTTGTAATGGCCGCTTTTTGAAAAGCAGCCGATTGGGTACTAAGTCTGAACCAATAAAGAAGATCGGAGATTCTGCTGCTCCAAGTCGGCTAGACTGTTTTCCAGCACAACGACTTTCGCTCTTAGCTTTTCGATTCCGTGGAAAAGCCCAAAATCATCTCCTGCGATAACTGCATTCGACATGCCGCAATGATCGGTGAGGCTGAGATAAATTGATGTTCAATATTGAACAATATAGATCAGAAGGATGAGAGCCGGGATAGAACATTTTTGCCTTTGCCAAGGATATATGCGAGTCCGGATTTTTTTATGTGCCAAGTCCCAGCATCTGGAGGCAGGATAGGCTATTATGGTTTCGCAATTGCAGTACAAGCCGTACAAAAACCGGCTTAAATCTTCTAGCTGTTCATTTTCAGAGTGTAAGTAAGGTAAAGAGAAAACATGCCTGTTCGATTATTTGTTGGGAATCTGTCGTATAACGTGACCGAGGCGGAATTGAGAGAACATTTTTCCGCTGCCGGTGAAGTTTCTTATATTTCTCTCCCCACTGACCGGGAAACAGGTCAATTGCGTGGCTTTGCTTTCGTTGACTTCAATGATCGCGCTCAGGCCGAAGACGCCATCAATCGGTTTAATAACCAATTGTTTAAGGGCCGCCCGATCGCGGTCAGTGTCGCTCGCGACAGAGAAGACCGCCCGTCAGGAGGTGGATCCACGCGCCCTTCGGGAGCACGCCCCAACGGCCCTCGCCTGTGCTCTGGACGCCAACATGGTATCCATATTTGACGGATTTCGTTTTAGCGCGTT
>CAZMXG010000275.1:0-7737 GCA_964570175.1 uncultured Heliomicrobium sp.
CCAGCGCGGGCGCATTCAACGGTGGTCACAACCTGCATCACCTGACGCTGAACTGCATTGATGGCTACATCGTTCCGGTCTTCCCGCCGAGCTGCTAGGGCTTGATCGGGCGACTCGTTCAATCTAATCCAAAAGCGAGAGGCGAGCTTTCAACAGCTCGCCTCTCGCTTTTTGGTTTGTGCAGTTGGAACTTGAAAACGTGATTTTTGACAAGCCTTAAACTCACCGCTTAGACTCCTGACTTACTGACCTACTGCCGAACTTCTTATGAGGATTCAGCGCATTTTGCCGAGCATCAATTCATCGAAAAACCAGGGTCAACGTCCGCTGATCGGCATCATCGAGAGGCTGAATGCTGAAGATACTTTCTACCTGCGGCGGTATTATTCCGAAGCCGTCGAAGCCGCGGGCGGCATCCCGATCCACATTCCTCTGATACCCAAACCTGAATATCTGAACGCGCTTAGCGACCGGCTGGATGGTTTGGTCTTGTCCGGCAGCAATAGTGATCTTGATCCGGATTTGTATGGCGAAGAGCCTCATCCGAAGCTCGGCCCGATTTTCCCGGAACGCGACGAAACCGATATGATCTTATTGGAATTGGCTGAAGCCACCGCCCTGCCTGTATTGGCAATCTGTTTTGGAATGCAGTCGCTGAACGTTTCGCGTGGAGGGAGTCTGATTCAAGACATCGAATCTCAAATCGCCAGCCCGATCAAACATGAACAAGGTCAAGTTTATTATCGCCCATCACACAGCATCAAGATTGATCCCGATTCATTGCTGGCGCAGCTAGCCGGTGGCAATTCGGTTCGTGTCAACAGCAGTCATCACCAAGCCATCGCGAACGTTGGGCGTGATTTACGCGTAGTCGCCACTTCGACTGACGGGGTGATTGAAGCTGTAGTTGACCCTCGTGCGGATCGGTTTGTGCTGGGAGTTCAATGGCATCCTGAAATTGCCTGGCAGCAGGATCCATTGTCACAAGCGATTTTTGGCAAGTTCGTCGCCGCTTCAAATCAGTTTCGTAATCCGTAGCAAGTATATGGACAAACAAGCCAAATCAACCATTGCATTGCTTTCAACGGCGCACGCCGTGCTGGATTCTTATTCCAGCTTTTTGTTTCAGTTGTTGCCCGTGTTGACTTTGCGGCTGGGATTGAAGCCTGCTCACGCCGGATTGCTGACGCCTATGCTGATGATCAGTTCGTCACTGATGCAACCGGTTTACGGAATGATTTCGGATCGCTATTTGAAACGCTCTATGGCTGTGTTTGGTCCGCTGGTGGCCGCAATATTCCTGTCTTTGTTGGGAACGGCAACCAGCCTGCCCTTGTTGATGGCGTTTGTTGTGATTGGCGGCATAGGAGTGGGATCGTTTCATC
Source organism: uncultured Heliomicrobium sp. (assembly GCA_964570175.1). Classification (GTDB taxonomy): domain Bacteria; phylum Acidobacteriota; class Blastocatellia; order RBC074; family RBC074; genus RBC074. The sequence goes on from CAZMXG010000275.1 coordinate 1,386, forward strand.
CGCAAGGCGCGGCAATGGTTTCGCGCGCGGCTTCCTCTGACGGATTCGGCAAGCATCAGGGAATGGTAATGTCGGTTTTTTCGTCAGCGGGCACAGTTGGATATGCACTTGGGCCAATTTTGATTGCCGCATCGGTCAGTCTGTATGGGCTTGAGCATAGTTGGTACACGATGGGCTGGGGAGTGGCAATGTGGTTGTTGATGGTTCGGTATTGCCCGTCGCTGGAGCGCGTTGAGCGAACTGCCAATGCTCCAAGCCTGAAAGACGCCTTGCGGGCAGCCTGGATCCCCTTGACGTTGTTATATTTTGCTGTGGTGTTGCGTTCAGCGGTGTCTGTCAGCGTGCAAACTTTCTTGCCGTTTGCGCTGCAAAGCAACGGAATGTCAGACAACGAACGCAGTTGGATTCTGGCGGGATTCATACTGTTCGGCGGCATCGGAGGTTTTTTTGGCGGGGCGCTGGCTGACCGATTCGGCGCGCGACGAGTAACTTTACTTGCAATGCTGCTGGCGACTCCGTTGCTGGTTGGCGCTTTTTCCACCAGCGGCTCGCCGAGCTACATCCTGATGATGCTTGGCGGAACCATGCTGAACCTGCCCATTCCAATCAGCGTAGTGATGGCGCAGCGTATGGTTCCCGGCGGAGCCAGCACGGTTTCGGCTTTGATGATGGGATTTGCCTGGGGCGCTGGCGCGTTGATGGCTCCACTGACAGGAGTTTTAAGTGGCCACCTGGGATTTTTTCAGGCTTTATTGATTGTATCCTTTTTGCCGCTGGCATCGGCTGCGCTTTTGTGGCGTTATCCTAAAGATGAAGACGTTGCGCGTGCTAAAGTAAAAGAAGCTTTGGCGGTTGGCGACTAACGTCACCTAAAATTTGAGATTGAGTGAGTTTTTGAATTTATGTTTTGGAAACGAAAAAAGAGTGATTTCATCTCGCTGAACTTGAGCGCGGATGAACCTGTTGAACCAATTGTTGAATCGAAACCGGAGCCGAAAGTGGAGCCCGCTCCTGTTGCGCCTGTGAAAGTAGACGCTCCATCAGCACCAAGTTTTGATTCACCAAAGGTTCAACCGACTGTGAGTGTGCCAGTGGCCGAAACTTTTAGGCCCGCTCCGGCAGTGGAGGCTCCAAAGCCCGCACAATCCGTTGCGCCAATTGAGCCACCTGCAGAAGACCCTTCCGAAGACGGATTCATGAAGCGGTTCCGCAAAGCCATCACTTCAACGCGTGAGAACATCGCAACGCGCATTGAAGACGCCGTCAAAGGCAAAAAGGTCATTGACGCGACGACATTGGATGAACTGGAAGAAGCCTTGATTGGGGCAGACATCGGCGTGCAGACGACGATGGAAATCATCGAAAACGTCCGCAAACAGGTTGATCGGCAATCCTTGAAAGACGTTGATGAGTTGAAGCGCACGATTAAACAGCAACTGCTGGACATTTTGGAAACTGCCGAACGATCTCGCGGTGTGGCTTCTGAAACGTCAGTGCCGGACAACGTTCGACCTTATGTCATGATGATCGTGGGAGTGAACGGCGTCGGAAAAACCACGACGATTGGCAAGCTGGCCCAGCGCATCAAAGCTGAGGGCAATGAAATTCTGATTTGCGCCGCTGATACTTTTCGCGCGGCTGCGTCGGATCAATTGGCGATCTGGGCGGATCGCGCCGGAGTTCCGTTGATCCAGCAAAAACAGGGAACTGATCCGGCGGCAGTGTTGTTCGATTCGCTGAAAGCCGCCAAAGCGCGCAATGCCGATGTGCTGATCGTTGACACCGCCGGACGGCTGCACAACAAAGCCAATCTGATGGCCGAACTCGAAAAAATGAAGCGCATCGCCAGCCGCGAAGTTCCCGGCGCACCCCACGAAGTCTTATTGGTGGTTGATGCCGTCACGGGCCAAAATGGACTCAGCCAGGCGCGCGAATTTATGAAAGCCGCAGACATTACCGGATTGGTGCTGACCAAACTTGACGGCACGGCCAAAGGCGGCATTGCCGTCGCGATTGCCAAGGAATTGAATCTGCCGATCCGTTATTGCGGCATCGGCGAACAAGCAGACGATCTGGTTGTATTTGATCCGAAGGCTTATGTCGAAGGACTATTTGAATAAGCCTTATCACGACAACCGCAGCCAATTGCCAATGAAAGCGAAGCGAAGGTTCGGGCAAAATTTTCTGATCAAATCGGATTACTGTGACCAAATTGTTGCTTCGGTCAGGCCGAAAACGGACGAAACAATTCTGGAAATCGGACCAGGGCAAGGTGCGCTGACTGAATTGTTGCTCGAATCAGGCGCGCAAATTATCGCCATTGAAGTTGATCGCGATTTGGCCCCTTTGTTAACCAGTAGCTTTGGCAGTCGAGAAAACTTCCGGCTGGTCGAAGCCGATGCGCTGCAAGCTGACTTCTGCCAGGTTATCTCTCCAGCTTCAACTGCCCGCGTTGTCGCCAACCTTCCTTACAACATTTCGACTCCGATTTTGCAGCGATTGATAGAGCATCGCCGATGTATCACTGAAATGACCTTGATGCTGCAACGAGAAGTCGTTGACCGCATTACAGCCAGTCCGGGTGGCAAAGAATACGGCTATCTTTCCGTGCTGGTGCAGCTTTATTGTGAAGCGGAACACCTGTTTGACGTGCCGCCGAATGCCTTTCGACCAGTGCCCAAAGTTGTTTCCAGCGTAGTCCGGTTGAAAGTTCGTTCTCAGACTGCAGCAGTGGTGAATAATGAAAAGTTGTTTGTGGAATTGACCAAAACCTTATTTGCCCAACGGCGAAAGACGATTTTGAATAACCTGCGCGCGGGTTGGACACGGTTGGGAATGGCGTCATCGGACCAAATCAAAGAGGTGTTGGCAGCGTCGGAGCTTGATCCCCAGCGCCGAGCCGAAACTTTGACAATTTTGGAACTGGCGGAACTAAGCGAGAAAATTGGACACTTGAATGCAGCCATTAGTCGTAATGACCCCGGTTCGACTATACTTTGATGCCAGACGACAGAAAGCGAAAATTGATAAATGGCAAGTAAACTACAAATCACACCACTCGGCGGTTTAGGGCAATTCGGAATGAACATGACGGTTTTCCGTTACGAAGGCCAAATGATCATTGTGGATTGCGGCATGATGTTTCCGGATGAAGACCTGCTCGGCGTTGACATCGCCATACCGGACCTTAGCTACATTGAAGAACATCGCGACGAATTGACCGCCATCATTTTGACGCACGCCCACGAAGACCACGTCGGTGCGTTGCCGTTCGTTTTGCAGGTTGCCAATGTGCCGATTTACACCACACAGTTCACGCTGGGGTTGATCGAAGGCAAGCTGCAAGAATTTGGATTGCTGGACAAAGTTCAGACGCACACCATCGGCACAAAAAAGCCGTTCAAGCTTGGCCACTTTGAAGTTGAATTCATTCGTGTTTCACATTCGCTGGTGGATTGCGTAGCCCTGGCGATTCACACACCGGTCGGCATTATTATCCACACGGGCGATTTCAAAGTGGATGAAACTCCTGTGATGGGCGATGCGATTGACCTGAAACGGTTGAATCATTATGGCGACCAGGGTGTGCTGGCTTTATTGGCAGATTCGACCAATGTCGAACGCGAAGGCCGAACAGGTTCGGAAAAAGCCGTTATTCCCGCGTTCGAAAAAATATTCCACGAAGCTACTGGACGGCTGATCGTTTCGTGCTTTGCGACCAGCATTCACCGGTTGCAGATTGTGTTTGATTTGGCGGCTGAAACCAAGCGTGCCGTGGCGTTGGTGGGACGCAGCATGATTCGCAATGTCGAAGTGGCAATGCGTCATGGGTATTTGGATATTGATGACGATTTGCTGGTTAGCCCGAATCAAGCCAAACGAATGTCCGGCGATGAAGTTTGTTTACTGGTTACGGGCAGCCAGGGAGAACCGATGGCTGCGTTGCCGCGAATGTCTGTGGATCAGCACAAAGACGCCAGCATTGTGAAAGGTGACACGGTCGTTATCTCGGCCCGGCAAATTCCCGGCAATGAAAAATCCATCTCGCGCATGATGAATCACCTCTTCAAAAAAGATGCGCGCGTAATTGATTCCAGCATTGCCCGCATTCACGTTTCCGGCCACGGACGGCAGGAAGATTTGAAGATCATGTACGATGCTGTCCGGCCAAAATTCTTGATTCCAATTCATGGAGAAACTCGCCAGCTTTATCGCCACGCGGAAGCCGCACGCAAATGGGGAGTTCCGAACAACCGGATCGTTCTGGCGGAAAGCGGGGACGTCATTGCGTTGGACGAAAACAGCGTCGAAATCGCAGAAAAAATCACGGTCGGCAGAACGCTTATTGACGATTCCGGATCGGGCCGAATTGATGAATTGGTGCTGCGCGACCGCAAGCATCTGGCTTATGACGGCATCGTGCTGCCGATTGTGGCGATCAATAAATCGTCAGGCGAATTGGAATCCGCGCCGGAAGTTATCCAGCGCGGACTGGCGGTTGGCGAAGACGGCACTGACTTTTTGGTAAGAGCCAGAGTCGTGGTTGCCGAGACCGTTGCCAACGCCACCCACCAGGAGCGCACTGACTGGGCAGTCATGAAGGAAAAAATCCGCCTGGAACTGAAACGTCACATTCAGCGCGAAACTGGACGCCGCCCGATGATAATCCCGGTTGTGTTAGAAGTCTGATTCAAAGAGCGGGGTTTCCGCGCGCAAGCTGCTTCGTTTGCGGCTGTAGACGAAATAGATTACCAAGCCAATTACCAGCCAAGCGATCAACCGCAGCCACGTATCCCACGGCAGCATCGCCATTAACAGGAATGACACGACGATTCCCAGCACAGGCACCAGCGGAACCAACGGCGTTTTGAAAGGCCTGGGTAGATCAGGACGTTTTTTGCGAAGGATCCAAACTCCGATGCAGACGATGATGAACGCAAACAAGGTTCCGATGTTGACCAAATCGCCGAGAATGCTGATCGGCAACAATCCGGCAAAGATAGCGATCAGCAAGCCAACCACGATGGATGAAATCCACGGCGTGCGAAACCGTGGATGAATCGCCCCAGCCCATTTGGGCAGCATTCCATCTTTCGACATAACGAAAAAGATTCGTGACTGTCCCATCAGCGTCATCAACATGACTGTTGCCGTTCCGGCGATCGCTCCCAGCTTTACCAGCAAGCTTCCCCACTTTGCGCCCGTCGCATCAATTGCCAGCGCGACCGGAGCGGCAACATTCAGCTGCGAATAATGCAGGACGCCCGTTAAAAGACCGCTGACGGCGATGTACAGCACTGTGCAGATCGCCAACGAGGCCAAAATACCTATCGGCATGTCGCGCTGCGGATTGCGTGCTTCCTGCGCGGCAGTCGAAACTGCGTCAAACCCAATGAAGGCGAAAAAGATGCTGGCGGCTCCGCGCGCAATTCCAGACCAGCCAAATTCTCCAAACTTGCCCGTGTTTTCCGGGATGAATGGATGCCAGTTGGTTTGGGCGATTTGCGGGTTTTTCCAAAGGAACATTGCCGCAACAACGATGAAGATAAGCACGGTCGCCAGTTTGATGAACACAACCGCGACGTTCAGGTTGGCGCTTTCTTTGACGCCGATGACCAGAATCGCCGTCATCACACAAACGGCGATGAACGCTGGCAAATTGAAGATCGCTGTCACGTGCGGTAACGATTCAGCATTGATACCTGCCGCCTTCAACGCCGGAGCGATTGTAGTCAGAACTTCCCACCTTCCCTGAAAAAAGTACAGCTCCTGTCCTGGCGTTTCGATCAATCGCGGCGGCAAATGAATGCCGAAATCCTGAAGCAAGCTGACAAGGTTTCCGCTTAACCCAGAAGCGACTGTCGCTGCGCTAAACGCATATTCCAGAATCAAATCCCAACCGATGATCCAGGCGATGAACTCTCCCATCGAAGCGTACGCGTAGGTATACGCCGAACCTGACACCGGAATCATCGAAGCCAGTTCCGCGTAACACAGTCCCGCAAACGCGCAGCCTAGGCCAGCCAATATGAATGAAAGCGTGATGCTGGGGCCGGCAAACCGTGCTGCGACGGAACCGGTGATAACGAAAATGCCTGCACCGATGACCGCCCCGATGCCCAGCGCGATTAAGTTCAGCGGCCCAAGTACGCGCTTCAATCCGTGCTGACCTTCTTCGCGCGATTCGGCCAGAATTTTGTCCAGAGGTTTGGTTATAAACAGTCCGCTCATGAAATCGTCTCCGTGTTGAAATTTGGAGTGCGGCGTGTAGCGCCGCTTTCATTCTGTTTTTGCTAGTGGTGAATTTCGTGATGTTTAGGAAAGCGGCGCTACACGCCGCACTCCAAAGAGG
>CAZMXG010000276.1:0-7679 GCA_964570175.1 uncultured Heliomicrobium sp.
AATGGTTCACCGACGAAGACGGCAACCGCGTCGCCAAAGCCAACGCCGATCTTGATCTGGCCGTGGATGCCCTGCTGCAATCCGAAAAGCTGGACCGCGTATTGCTTGCCACCGGCGACGGAGATTTCGTCCAAGTCGTCCGCGCGCTGCAAAACAAAGGCTGCCGCGTGGAAGTCGTCGCCTTCAAAAATATCTCCCACGAATTGCGCCGTGAAGCCGACATGTTTTTGTGCGGATACCTGATTCCTGACCTGCTGCCAATTGATCGCGGAGGCGAAATCAACATCTGGGGTGAATTTGAACATCGCGTGCGCGGCATTTGTTATTACCACAAAAACGATTTCGGCTTTATGCGCTATCTGAAACGCATTGACCCGAACCTGTGGCAAACCGATGCCAAACATCCTGATTCGCCGTATGGCACAGCCTGGTTCCACGACACCAGTTTGCCGGTTGGCTCCAACGGCCCCATCGGCAACGAACTCCCCAGCCGCAAATACATCTTCGAATTCAAACTGTCGCGAACCGATCAGGACAAAGGATTGCGCGCAACCGACATTCAGCTTGTCGCGGAAATATAAGTCGACAAAGTAAGTGCCATCAGATTTCCGTTTCTGCGTTCTGCTTCGCCAGAAGTGGCCAAACTCTTTCCTGTTCATCAAACTGACAGATGCGTATAATTCCCCCGTAGCGCCCCGACGCTCCCTAATTCTGTAAAGGCGTGCTCAGTGCGAACAATGCTCCTCTCTTGAAGTCATCATCTTCAAACGTCATCTGGCGCGTCTCCAAAAAATTCAATCGCGCTCCGTCTGTTAATCCGCTTTTCTCATGACTAAGCAGTACTCTAAACACACTCGCACAGGCGCATTGGCTTTATTCATTTGGCTGGGGATGCTCAGCCTGCTTTTGGCAAGCAAACCTTCAAGCTCAATTTCCGGTTTCCAGCCTGCCAATCCGATTGGTTCCAGCAATCTGCAAGCGCAACTCTCTCGGTTACCGCTGAGCTTTGAAGAAAATCACGGGCAGGCAAGCGAGGAAGTTCGTTTCATTGCGCGCCAGCCAGGCTACACGCTTTACCTGACAGACGGCGAAGCCAGATTTGAGATGAAACAGAAGGCCTTAGGCAAAGCGAACACTCTGTGCGTGAAGCTGGCCAATGACGTCAGCAAAACGCGGATTGAAGGATTGGAACCGTCCGGCAGCAAAAGCAATTACTTCATCGGCAATGATCCGCGCGAATGGCGAACCGACATTCCTGCGTTTTCGCAAGTCACGCAGCGCGATATTTACCCAGGCATTGATGCTCTCTTTTACGGCAATCAGCGGCAGTTGGAATACGACTTCAAAGTTGCGCCACAGTCTGATCCGCGACAAATCGAACTTACATTTGATGGAGCCGATAAGCTGGAACTCAGTGAACAAGGCGATCTTTTGATTGGTCTTACTGGCGACCAACTGGTGATGCACAAACCTGTCACGTATCAATTGGTAAATGGGCAGCAGAAGTTTATTGAGACAGGTTTTTCAATTCGCAATCAAGCTGTCGGCTTTGAGGTGGGCGATTATGACCACAACCTGCCTTTGACTATTGATCCCGTGGTGGATTATTCGACCTATTTCGGCGGTAGTGGAACCGATATCAGCTACGGCATTGCGGTTGATAAAAACGGGTTTGTATACATCACCGGGCAAACAGGATCGCTGAATTATCCGACCACGAATCCTTATCAAGCCATGCGAGACGGCGCGACGGACGCCTTTGTCACCAAGATCAATCCCAAAGGCTCCATGGTCATTTTTTCGACGTACTTTGGCGGGCGAAATCCCGGCGACAGAGGCTCATCCATTGCCGTGGATCTTGCGGGCAACATTTACCTGGCGGGCGAAACGAACTCGCTGAATTTTCCAACAGCCAATGCGGCGAATCCGACGTTTCGCGGCAACGTTGATGCCTTCGTCACCAAGTTCAATATCGAAGGCAACGTGTTGCTTTATTCGACCTTTCTCGGCGGCAGTTTTTCGGATATCGCGTTTGGCATTGCCGTTGATCGTTTTGACAATGCGTATGTCACGGGCCGAACGCTGTCTGCAAACTTCGCGGTGAAAAATGCCATGCAGCCGACGATCAAAGGTCAGCAGGATGTTTTTGTGGCGAAGTTCAGCCCTGACGGAGAAGTGATTTACTCAACATATCTGGGCGGCGAACTGTCACAAACGACCGGGCGCGATGAAGAAGCGGGTTACGGCATCGCGGTGGATGCACTGCAAAATGTCTATATTACAGGCTTCACAACCTCTCCGGGATTTCCAACCCTTGGCGCAATCCAGCCGACTTTTGGCGGCGTCGAAGATGTGTTCGTGGCCAAAATCAACGCTGCCGGTTCGGCATTGATTTATTCAACTTTCCTGGGCGGAGACCGCGCCGAAGAAGCAAAACAAATCGCAATAGACCCGCTTGGCAATGCCTATATCACGGGTTACACCTTTTCGCTGAATTTCCCTTTGGTCAATGCCTTGCAGAGAAATTACGGCGGCAGCGTTGATGCGTTTGTCACCAAGATCAACGCGACTGGAACGGCGCTGATTTATTCGACGTACCTGGGCGGAACGGGATCGGAAAACACCGGCTTGATTGCTGACATCACTCCTGTCGGGAGCATCGCAGTGGATTCACTGGGCAACGCCTACATCACGGGCAAAACAGAATCCGCAAACTTCCCTGTTGTTCGTGCCGTGCAATCGTCCTTGCGCGGGGACAACGACGCTTTCATCGCCAAAATTGACCCGGCAGGTTCCGAGCTGATTTATTCGACGTATCTGGGAAGCACCTTCACAGGCGATAACGGCTTTGACGAACGCGGATTAGACATTGCGGTTGACGCTTCCGGCAGCGCTTACGTCACCGGGCAGATTTTGAAAAATGACTTTCTGACCGTGATGCCTGCGCAGGCGACTTTTGGCGGAGGTTTAAGCGACGCGTTCATTACAAAGATTTCCGCGCCTGATATCCCCACTATCGCCACGGTTTCGGCAGCCAGTTTTACCAGCGGTTCGGTGTCACCGGAAGAAATTGTTGCGGTCTTCGGCGGGAATCTGGCCAACGGAATTTTGATTGCCTCCAGCACGCCGCTGCCCACTTCTCTGCTTGGCACAACTGTCAAAGTGAAAGACGGTTTGAATGTAGAGCTTCCGGCTCCGCTGTTTTTCGTTTCTCCGGATCAAGTCAATTGCCTGATTCCTTCGGGCCTGGCTGCCGGCAAAGCAACAATCACCGTTACGAATTCTTTGAACGCTTCCGTCAGCGCCACAGTGCTGATCGAAAAAACAGCGCCCGGATTGTTTGCCGCCAACGCCAATGGCAAAGACGTCGCGGCGGCTGTGCTGTTGCGCGCGAAAGCCAACGGATCACAGCTTTTTGAGCCAGTCGCACAATTTAGCCAGGGAAAATTTATTCCGCTGCCGATTGATTTTGGACCGGATGCGGGAACGGCGAGCGACCAACTGTTTTTGCTTTTATTCGGCTCTGGCTGGCGCGGACGCAGTTCACAGCAAGCCGTCAGGGTTCAAATCGGCGGCGTCACCATTCCTGTGCAGTATGCCGGAGTGCAAGGCGATTTCATTGGCGAAGATCAGATCAATTTGCAATTGCCACGCACGCTGGCAGGAAAAGGCGAACAAGTAATCTCCCTGACCGTTGATGGGCAGTTGGCCAATCTAGTAACCGTCGCATTCAAGTAATCCCAATTCGGGAGAAATCCGCAATGGAATCAAATCAACGCTTCGTGCTTTACCTGCTTACTGCGTTCGTCATCATTTCAGTGAGCTGGCCGGATTGCTCTGTGCACAGCCAGGAAAAACCGTCTGAAGCGGCGACGGCTTTCCATCACGTTCACCTGAATTCCACAGCGCCTGAAACCGCAATCAAGTTTTACACCAGCACTTTCGACGTGACAAAACAAGCTCAACTTGCCGGATGGGAAGCCGTGCAAAGCGAAAATATCTTTCTGCTTTTCGACAAAGTGGCAAAAGCTCCGGCCACCGCGCCCGACAGCGCCATCTGGCATTTCGGCTGGGGCAGCACGGCAATGGAATCGGATTATGAACGGCACAATGCCAATGGCGTTAAATTCGCCACTCCACTAACGCGGCTGAATTCAAATCTGCTGTTTGCTTATATGAAAGCTCCCGATGGCGCGCTGGTCGAAATCAACACGTCGAATACACGAGCTTTCATTCATACGCATTTGTACAGCGCCGCTCCGCTGTGCGCCGCCGAGTGGTACGTCAAGCATCTTGGAGCAGTCAGTCGCCAGCAACGCACAAGTCCATGTGAAGTCCCCTTTGCCGCGCCAAGCGAACCGCTGGGCGTAATTCGTTCACCGGCTACGACAGTCAGATTCGGTGACATCAGCTTGATCATTTACCCTCAGCAACGGACGGAAAAACTTGTTAGCCCGCGCGGTCACGCCGTAGATCACATTGCGCTCAGCGTGACAGATTTGGCTGGGAAACTGGATAGCCTGCGAAAAGCCGGAGTGAAAGTTTTGGAAGAGCCGCATCTGTTCGGCAAAAGCAAAATGCGCGCAGCGATGATCGAAGGGCCAGACGCCATCGTAATCGAATTGATCGAAACGAAATAAAGCCTTTCTTCCACGAAGCCACACGAAGAAGACACGAAGACTTTTTTAACAGGATTTATAGGATTCAACAGGATGGAATTTGTGCGAACGGAGTCCAACCAAGTTAAAACAAATCCTGAACAATCCTGTAAATCCTGTCTATTTCTTCTTCGTGATTCTTCGTGTGGCTTCGTGGACGAAACTCAGGAGGCAATCTCAAGTTGAAAAACTCATCTCCCACCGCGTCAATTCAAAAAATCGCCATTGCCAGTTTCATTGGCACAACCATCGAATGGTACGACTTCTTTCTTTACGGCACGGCCAGCGCATTGATTTTCGGGCGTCTGTTTTTTCCGAACTACGATCCGCTGACGGCGACGCTGGCTTCGTTTGGCACTTACGCCGTCGGCTTCATCGCTCGTCCGTTCGGAGGCATCATCTGCGGACATTTCGGCGACCGCGTAGGCCGTAAGTCCATGCTGATTTTCACCTTGCTGTTGATGGGACTGACAACGGCGCTGATTGGATTGCTGCCGACGTACAATCAGGTCGGCATCTGGGCGCCTGCGCTGTTGATCACCTTGCGATTGATGCAAGGTTTCGCCATCGGCGGTGAATGGGCTGGAGCGGTGTTGATGGCGGTCGAACATTCTCCCGCCGGGCGGCGCGGCTTTTACGGAAGCTGGCCGCACGTAGGCGTTCCCGTCGGCTTGCTGCTTTCCACAGGCGTGTTGGCCGTCATCTCGAAACTGCCCGGAGACGTTTTGTTGTCGTGGGGTTGGCGCGTCGCGTTTTTGCTGAGCTTCCTGCTGGTCGGCATTGGCCTTTACATACGAATGGCGATTACCGAACCGCCCGCCTTCACCGAAATCAAACAAGCGGGCGAAGCGTCGAAAGTCCCGATCCTGGATGTGTTGCGCCATCATCCCGGAAACGTGTTGATGGCGATGGGCGCTCGGCTGGTGGAAAACGGAGCCTTTTACATTTACACCGTGTTCATCCTGACTTACGCCACGCTGCCGCGCATAGGCTTTTCCAGTTCGCGCGTTCTTGCGGCCATTTCGCTGGCAGCCTTTCTGGAAATTTTCGCCATCCCAGCTTTCGGCCATCTTTCCGATGAATTTGGCCGCCGACCTGTCTACCTTTTCGGAGCCATCTTCACCGGCCTGTTCGCCTTTCCGTTTTACTGGCTGGTTGAAACGTCGAACGCCACTTGGATGACGCTGGCCATTGTCGCCGCGATGGTCATCGGCCACGCAGCCATGTACGGCCCACAAGCCAGCTTCTTCGCCGAACTGTTCGGCACACGCGTTCGCTACAGCGGCGCTTCACTGGGCTATCAACTGTCGTCCGTTCTGGCAGGCGGCTTATCGCCGTTGATCGCTACAGGATTGTTGCGGAAGTTCGGCGCTTCGTGGCCGATTGCGCTGTTTGTCGTGGGAATGGCAGTGGTGACTACGCTGTCTGTGCTGCTGGCGGCTGAGACGGCTCACAGCCAGATGACTGAAGCCAAAGAAACACGATGACAACATTTGCACGGAAAATGGTCTTTAGTTTTGACAAGTTACTTTGGGAAATAACTCGAAAAGTAACTCTAATGGCAACATTACACCTGTACTGTTGTCAGCAAAATAAAAGCGAAAGGCGATAGGAACAACGATTCTTACACATTTTGTTCGGAGCTTTCTCCACAAGCAGAGCAAGCCCACCATATATGTGCGTGTTGTTCAGAAATATAATTTTGTCCAGATGACTCTTTAAGGTGATGTAATTTATCTTCTTCGAAGGAACATTGGAGGCAAACTCGTTTTTTATGACAAGGAGAGAAGACTTCCCAATCACTCCATCTGTGGTTGTCTGCTTTGCAGATTTTACAATAACAGCCATCCCAATCGTGGTTCTCGTTTCGCTTATCGCCGCAAGTAATGCATTTGCAACCGTTATCCCAATTATGGTTCTCGTTTCGCTTATCGCCGCAAGTAATGCATTTGCAACCGTTATCCCAATTATGGTTCTCGTTTCGCTTATCGCCGCAAGTAATGCATTTGCAACCGTCATCCCATGTGTGATGAGTTGCATAGTAATTTCTCTTCTCGCATTCCGAGCAAAAACAAAAATTGCCAATGTGACGGAAACGTTTACTCCAGTAGCCGCCAAATTCGCTACCTAGGTACGCTAGAAGTAAAGCCCCCAATAGCCAAGCAACATAATATGAGTCACCATAAAAATCGAAAAAAGAATGTAGAAAAAATACACTTGCAGCGAAATATAGAAAAAATCCGAACAGAATTACTTTACTTACAGAACTCAAGGTAAGAATATCTTGCTCCTTCAGATTGACCTTCAAGGATGCGAAACTTCTCCGCCCTGGGCATATAGGCTCCCAAAAGAAGCCACTAAAAAAGCCAGACAACAATCCCGAAATAGGCATCCCAATTAGATGGAAAGTCTCTATATTTATCATGGCCTACCTTTTTCTGTTCATTCCCTTAAATCACTCATTTCCAAGTGACAAGGGAGGCGTAACTAAATTGGAATAGACTACTGTTAACAAAAAGTGAGAACTGATTCTACGCGATGAGGAGCGCGAAACCCAAGAAGAACGCGACAATAAAGACTGACCAGTAGAGGCTCTTGCCAACGACAACATTACACTTAAAGTGTTGCCATGAACTCTGCAATCGAGCTTGCTGTTTGTCACTCGTATTGGCTCAGGTACATCGTGTTCTCGTAATCAATGAGTCCGAGTTTCAGTTTGCGAAGCCAGCCCTGACGGCCAAGTATGTTTCGCGGCAAACCAGGATGTTTGGCGAAGTAAACGACGCTTTGAAAACTGAGTCCGGCGGTTTCAAGAATGACTTCGTGGCCGAAGGAATCAATCGGCCCGCCCAGCGAGTTCAATCGCTTCGGAATACCGGACTCAACGTCCAGCCCAAGAGTGGCGGCCACTTCCAAGCCGAATAAACAAACCGAGCCGCCGGAATCAACAACTGCGTCAACTGTCGTATGCTCGCCAGCTACGCTCAAAGTGACTGGCAACAAGATTCCGCCATCAACATC
>CAZMXG010000277.1:0-7583 GCA_964570175.1 uncultured Heliomicrobium sp.
TGACGCAACCATCGTCAACGGGTCTTTCAGAATGCGCACCAGATCGTCTTCGTTGATGGCGTGAAAGATGGCCGAAGCGCCGCCTTTGGCAACAATTTCCAGCGCAGTTTCGGCCGCGTCTTGAAGCGATGTCGAACGTCCACGCGCGGCAGTGATTTCCGCCAAATTCTTCCCTTCCAGACTTTGATCCCATCCGCAGCGAGCGATGTACACATTTTTCGGGTCGCCTCCTCCGCGATCAAACTTGATGCTTTCAATGACGGCGGTTTTGATTTTGGCGCGGGTGGCTGGGTCGTCCAGGCGTTTGACGATTTCGCGCTGCCCACCTTCCTGCGACCATTGCGGCAGCAATGCCACCAAGCCAGTGCTTGAAGCCGTGTAAGGATATTGATCAATCGTCACGTCCACGCCGCGCGCCCTGGCTTCGGCAATTAGGCGCAAGGTGTCCACGCTGCGCCCCCAATTGCCTTTGCCGACGATCTTGTGATGCGTCACTTGCGTAGGCAATCCGCCGCGTTCGCCGATGGCAATGGTTTCTTCGACGCTTTTCAGCACGCCTGAAGCTTCATCGCGCATGTGCGAAGTGTGAATGCCGCCCATCCGTCCCGCGATTTTGGCCAGTTCAATGACTTCTTCGGTCGGGGTGTAATTGCCGGGCACATAAAACAGACCGGTGCTCAAGCCAAGCGCGCCCTGCTCCATCGCTTCTTTGACGAGCGATTTCATCTTTTCGATTTCGTCCTGCGTCGCTTTGCGATTCACCAAGCCAATGACGCTTTCACGAATCGAGCCTTGTCCAACCAGCGCCCCCATATTGATGGCGATGCGCGCTGCGGCCAGGCGGTCGAAAAAGGACTTGAGCGGCAAAGGCGAACTGCCGTCCGGCCCTTCGATGGCGGTTGTCACGCCTTGGCGAATATAGTTTTCGGCTTTTGGTTCTTCAAAAATCGTCCGCCGCGCGTGCGAATGAATGTCAATGAAACCGGGGGCCACAATCAAATCTTTCGCGACAATAACGTGCCGGGCTTTCGCACCATCGAGTTTACCGACTGCTGCAATCGTATCTCCGCGCAAAGCCACATCAGCGCGAAACCACGCATTGCCTGTTCCGTCAACAACACGGCCACCCAGAATGATCAGGTCATAGGACGGTGGTTGCGCCGCAGGCATCAAGGGAGCAATCACCACCAACAGGCAAAGAAAGATATGGGAAGAAATTTTCATGGTCCGTATTTCTACAATGGTTTGCCGGTAGATGAGCAAAAAATCCAACCACAAAAAGCACAAAAGACACAAAACCAAATACCTGATTTTTTTTTGTGATTTCTGTGCCTTTTGTGGTTAGTTTCTCTTCTTACCTGTTCCTCTACGCTTGGACTAACGATTCGTACGTTTCGGGACGCCGGTCGCGGAAAAACTGCCAGGTGTTGCGAACTTCGCGGATCACATCCAGGTTCAAATCGGCGACAACCAGCGCGTCTTCGTCGCGTTTGGCCTGGGCCAGAAACTGGCCGCGCGGATCGCAGAAATAACTTTGCCCGTAAAACTCGCCGATATTCCACGGCGCTTCAAACCCAACGCGGTTGATTGCGCCGATGAAATATCCGTTGGCGACGGCGTGCGCAGGCTGTTCCAGCTTCCACAGGTATTCGCTCAAACCCGCGACGGTCGCCGAAGGATTGAAAACAATCTCGGCTCCGTTCAGCCCCAATGCCCTTGCGCCTTCGGGAAAGTGCCGGTCGTAGCAGATGTACACGCCGATGCGCGCAAACGCTGTATCAAAACAGGGATAGCCCAGATTGCCCGGCTTGAAGTAGAACTTTTCCCAAAAGCCCGGCGCAACGTGCGGGATATGATTTTTGCGATACTTGCCCAGGTATTTGCCGTCCGCATCAATCACAGCAGCGGTGTTGTAATACACGCCGGTGATTTCTTCCTCGTAAATTGGCACGACAATGACCATGCCGTATTGTTTGGCCAATTCCTGCATCAGTTTCGTGGTCGGTCCATCCGGAATCTTTTCGACGGTTTCGTACCAGCGCGTTTGCTGCTCCGCGCAGAAATATGGTGTGGTGAAAACTTCCTGCATGCACAAAATCTGCACGCCCTGTTTGGCCGCCTGTTCGATAAAGCCCAGATGCTTTTCGATGTTTGCGCGCTTGATCTCTTCAATCGGCGCGTCGGTTGATCCAGCGTGTTTTGCTTGTATCAATCCGCATTTGACAATACGTGCCATAGCTACTCCTTGAAACGATGTTAGGTTAGGCAGAAAAATTCACGTCCAAAAATTCATTTCTGAACTTCCCTTTCGGATCATATTGCCGCAGCAGTTGTTGGAAATCCGCGTAGCGTTCATAGCGAGTTTTCAGTTGCGCCGCCGGAATCGTAAACAGCTTGCCCCAGTGTGGACGCGCACCGAAGGTCGCTAATTGCTCTTCAACGATTGGCAGCAGCTTCATCACGGATTCGGTGTGCTGCTTCCAGGTGAAATGGATGGCGACGCTAGGGCGTTTGTAGGCGGTGCTCATCCACAGATTGTCGGCGGCAATTGTACGAACTTCGGAAATGAACAAATCTTGAATCCATTTGTCGCCCAGATTGTTGATGGCTTTCAGCGCGGCGACCGCGTTGCTGAACGGGACGAAATACTCGGCCTGTAATTCCTTGCCGCTACTGGGCGTAAAGTTCATTTTGAAATGCGGTAGCCGTTCGTGCCACGGACCTGGAACGCCCATTTGATCGGTGCAATTGATTGCGTCAAGTTCTCGAATCGGGTGCAAATTGCGGGTCGCCAGTTTCGCGCCGTATAACTCCGGCTTTGCTTTCGGCGATAGACCATTTGCCACGACTGTTTTGACCCAGACTTCGCTGATCACGTTTTTCTGCCAGTCAGTGAACAAACTGACGCTGTAGCCGCCGGACATAATGGCTTCGAAGTTTTTTTCAAGTTCGGCAAAGGGCAGGTTTTCGTAAACATCCTGCTTTACCTGGAACGTCGGTAAAACGTCGAGCGTGACTTTGGTGACGACGCCTAAGCCGCCCAGATGCACAACCGCGCCCAGGAATTGCTCGCCGTCTTTTTCTCGCGTCAGCGTTACCACGTCGCCCGCCGCTGTCACGAATTCCAGGCCGGAAACCGCCGTCGCCAGATTGCCATTTTTCACACCCGAACCGTGCGTCGCGGTTGCGATTGAGCCTGCAACGGAAATGTGGGGCAAAGAGGCCAGATTGTGCAACGCGAATCCTTTCTGTTGCAGGTATTCGCCCAAGGTTCCGTACCGCACGCCTGCTTCGACAGTGACCGTTTTTTTGTCTGGGTCGAGCGCAAGAATCTTGTCCAGCTTTTTGGCAGAAAGCAGTTGATGCGGCGAGTCAGCGATTTTGTTGAAACAGTGCTGCGTTCCCAAAGCGCGCAATTTGTCGGCCTGTTTCACCAATGCCTGCACTTGTTCAACGGTTTCGGGATACGCGACTTTACTGGTGCTGTATTCCAGATTCCCGGCCCAGTTTTTCAGCCTATCAGTTGTTACAGTCGCCGTAGTGGCAGGCGTCGCCGTTGGCGCTTCCGGTTTTTGGCACCCACTGAGCGGCGTAATCGCCGCACCAGTAATTCCGGCGGAAGCGATCTTTAGAAAAGTTCTTTTTTTCATGCTTTCCTTACTCTCTTTTCGCTGAGTTTTAACGCGGAATGCCGTACGCTTCAGCCGCAGTTGTGCCTTGTGGGGGAACCGCTTTCATCAGCGCATAATGAATCAGGGCCGAAGCGCCAAAGCCAACGAACCAGCCGTAATCGTAGAGCGGTTTTAGCGACGGGACGACCAGTCCAATCCAGGCCAACCCGCAGCCAATGACTGTCGCCACAATAGCGCGCCAATTGGAGCGCCCATAAATGCCCTGCACCCGGTACAAATCGCCTAGCTCCAGTTGCTTGCCACGAACCAGCCAGTAATCGGCAATTAGAACGCCAGCAATCGAACCCAATCCGCCGGAATACCCGTTCAACCAAGTGAAGATATACGCCGTTGGATCGGCCAATAACTTCCAAGGCTGCATCAAAATGCCGATGATGCCGGTGATCAGACCGCCAGTGCGAAACGAAATCAATTTGGGAAAGGCATTGGCGAAATCGTTGGCTGGGGAAACGACGTTGGCCGCAATGTTGACCGCCAGCGTTGCGACGACCACCGTGAACATCGAAATGGCAACGACCAGAATGTTGTCGAACTGCCCTACGACTTTGATCGGGTCCCACAGCTCCGACGCTTTCATTTGCGGAAAAATCACTGCCGCTGCTGAAGTAATAATCACGCCCATCGCGGCAAAGATCGTCATTGTTGTTGGCAAGGCGACAACCTGTCCGACAACTTGTTCACGTTGGCTGCGCCCGAAGCGCGTGAAGTCCGGCATGTTCAAGCTAAGCGTTGCCCAAAACCCAATCATCGCCGTTAGCGAAGGAATAAACACCGGCCAGAATTCGCCAAAGGTGTGAAACTTGCCCGATTCGTTTAGCAAATATCCCAAGCCATGAGCTCGCCAGATCGCCCACACCACCAGAATTGCCGTCATCACCAATACATACGGCGCAGCCCAGTTTTCTACCCAGCGGAGCAAATCCATTCCGCGATAGATGATAAAGATGTTCAATCCCCAAAACAGCAAAAACGAAATCCATTCCGTCGGCGTGTGTCCGCCAATCGCTCCACCCAGTAGCGTTGGCCACGACGGAATAATGGCTTTGAACAAAGTGTGCAGCGCTTCGCCGCCAATCCACGCTTGAATGCCGAACCAACCGCACGCCACCAGCGCACGCATCAAGGCTGGCAGATTTGACCCAAGCGTTCCGTACGCCGCGCGGGCAAAAACCGGAAACGGAATTCCATATTTCGTGCCGGGATGCGAATTCAGCAAAATGGGAATCAGCACAATCGTGTTGCCCAGCAGAATTGTCACGAGCGCCTGCCACCAATTCATTCCCGCGCCAATCAAGCCCGAAGCCATCATATAGGTCGGAATGCAATGCGCCATCGAAATCCACAGTGCGGCGTAGTTGTACGTCGTCCAATCACGCTTGGCGACCGGAACCGGCGCCAGGTCCTCATTGTAAAGCGGGCTTGTGTTGATTGTTGAATAGTCGCGCAGTTCAACTCGGCCATCAGGATGATCGATTGTTTCGTGTGAGGAGTTAGGGCGCATTTGAAATTCCTTCGGGTGTTATCCTTACTTCTGGACCGGCGCCATCGCCGCAAACTTTTCAGCGTAACGGCTGGCCTTCAGCAGTTGCTGGCAATCTTTGACAATCAGAATGTCTCGCACGGCCTGTTTCTTGTCAGCCGAGTTTTTGTAGTGCGCCTCGCTGATCTTGTAGCCCATCCAGTAGCCCAAATCCACAGGGCGACCACTTTTTTCGCCGCCGCCGTAAAGCCATCGCGGCGTGCTGTTGGCGACAGTCATATCTTTTTGAAACTCTTCCCACAGTTCGCGTTCGCGGGCATTGGCCCAAACATGCGTTTCCTGCATGCGTTTGATCAACCGACCCGAAGTCAGTTCGCCCAGAAAATCGGCGCTCCCTTCTTTCAGACAATTGCATAGCAAGCCGCCCTGCAACGGATATTTCTGTTGAAAGTGAATGGATTCGTGTGCAACCAGCGGCGGAATTTCGCTGGGCTCCATCAACCCGCTTTTCAACCAATCGCTAAATCCATCCATCGGCACATTCGCGAAGCGGGTGAACATTTCGGCTCCCATCAACAATCCGTTTCCGGAAGCAGTGCCGCCGCTTTGCAACTGGCCAATGACAAAGTACGCGTCCGGAAAGATTGCTTGAGGATAAAGCGTTTTGAACTTCTGAAAAGCCGCGACTGTTTCTGAATGCTGCTTATTGAGATTTAGCGTCAGGGGACGAATCGCGCTGAAAAACTTCTGGCTTCTTTCAACGGTTTTGGCCAGTTTGCTGGCATCGAGCCGCCCGCTTTGTTGGAAATCTTTCAACCCTACCGTGCCGGGATCAATGTACAGTCGCTGAAATATCGCGGCCCGTTCTTCCGGTTTGGCCGCCATGGCTTGATCGTAGGCTTTCCAAAACCGCGTAATGTCTTCGGTAATGAACCGGGCCTTGTTCGGATTGCTGTGATCTTTGATGTACTTGGCTTGTTGCGCTTCGCTGGAGGCGATGGCTTTTGCCCAACGCGAATCATCGCGCAATGAAGTCAAATCACCGTCCCGTTTCAGATGGTCTGTGTTGCGAAAGCCTGCGGCAAACGCCTTATTGAGCAACTGAAACGCGGTGGTTTTATCGCCAGCCAATGCCGCCGAACAGGCAGCGTTGTAAAACGTGTCGATATCCCGCGCGCCTTTGGCAATGGCGTCCTGATACAGCGTTACGGATTTGGCGTATTCCTTTCGCTGGTACGCGGCGTCCGCTTCTTTCGTGAGCTCTTCGACCGTAAGGGGCTTTTGTGGTTGCTGAGCAGCAGCCCAGGTTAAGCAGGCAAAACAGACCAGCAAACTTGCGAACAAAATGATCCTCTTCTGTTTCATCAATGTCCTCGTCACAGGTTTTAGGAGGAATTACTTCGCAACCATGAGGCGAACCACTCGAACAACGTGTCGAGCTAAGGCTTTCGCTCTTTCTTCAGATTGGGTGTGGCGTAACTTTTCAACTTCTTCCACAAGATGATCAGGCTGCCATTTTGATCCTGTCGCACTGCGCGAAACGCCACCAGCAAATCCGAGCGGCCATAACTGATCGAACGCAACGCATACGTGGTATCCAGTTTCCAGGGGACGAACAGAAGGTACTTCATGCCATCTTCCGTCACGCCTTTCTCAAAAAGTTGAAACTGTTGTTCCGCCGCAGCTTCCGTCGCCACAGGCGTCAGTTTGGCCAGATAATCAACACCTTTGCTGTCCAAACCGATATCTTCCAATCGCGTGTTGCCGAGTTCAGCCAACACACCGACCGCATCACCACCAACGCCCGCGTGAAACCAATCTTCGCCCCAACTGATATCCGACCATTTATCAGCATTATGGTTCTTTTTGCTGAATGAATAGTGTGCGCCGCCGCCCACCAACAGCACATCGCCCGTAATATTTAGCGCATCGGCACTCACCACTTTCCGGTGCGTTTGTTTATCAACGCGCATCAGTCGAAAAATGCCAGATCCTGACTGACGCAAAAACTCGGCATATTCCTTAAGGTCTTCAGGAGCCGGTTCCAGCACCTTTCGCTCTTTTGGCGTCAGTTCTTCTTCGGTCAAAACGATGGGCAAAATCGCGCCGGGTTTGCGGCTATTCGAAATCCGCGCCTGCATAATGGCTTGCTGCATGCGATAGTTGGCGGCATTCTGGGACGTTCGACTAACTTCAGCCCCGCTGGGCGGAGTACGATGACTGGGAACACTGGGGTTATAAGTGGTCGAAGTCGAAGTTGACGTTTGCGGTGGTGTTTGTCCAAAACTGCTGTGCGAACTCAGTAGCAGCAGGGCGAAACACAGGATCAGCGACTGCCCTTGAACCTTCATTAAACCTCCTAAGTAAGTTGAGAAAAGAACGGGACACTTTTGATCTCAGGCGACGAGTTG
>CAZMXG010000278.1:0-7417 GCA_964570175.1 uncultured Heliomicrobium sp.
TCGGCGATTAGCACCTACCAAAGCATCAACCTGAATTCCCAAACAGGCTCTAAGAGTGCTGGTAATTGGTGCATCTTGAAGGCGGCTTATCAAAAAGGCTCGCTTGCCAGCATCCTTAATGGACGCACCGACGTGATAATACTCCGTTTCGTCAATTGTGATGAATCGGTCATGAAAGTCTGTTGCAGTACGCACTTCAAGCTTTACAGTTGTGAATTGCTGCTGGAAGTTGGCTGCCTCGACCCGAAAATCTGGTTTCAGACATTTTTCCGTTGTTAGCAGTTGCACTGACATCTGTGTAGAAATGATTGCGCTGAGGGTTGCAAAAATTGTACTCCCCAAATAAGCATCAACGATCATGGCGGTGCTTTGGGCCTTCTCCAAAATTTCTCGAATAGCAATATAAGCGTCGTATGTGGTTCCAAGCGGAAAGAATTGTTCACTTAACAGCGCATCTTGGGTTGTTAAAGTACCGTCCTCAGTAATCATCCATCCGATATCGTTCAAACGGTCAATCAACAGTCCTTTAGTCTCATTCAGGATTGATTCGTCAGCCAATAGCCCTTTCACGACTATTTGGGCAAATCTCCCTTTCTCATCATCAGGAAGTGCTTCATAAGCAGTCAGGATGATCGGTTTGTATTCACGAATTCGTTGTATGTGAGTTGATTGATTGGATGAAAGATATAGAGAGATGCCAGTAAGTCCAATCAAGTTTTCAACCAAATCAGATTTTTTGATGCCGTATAAAGTTGTAGATATTGGGCCCCAGGGATCGTATCTGAGCATTTTGGGATTCATATTCACCTCTTACCCAACAAGCGGACAGGAAGCTTCAAGCCGCGGCGAATTCAGTGTAGGGCCGCATCTCCGGAGCTTGAAATGCCAGCACGATGTCTTCTTTCGGCACGCCTGCGTCAAGTAATTCAGTGGGGGTGCCGCCTTCGGTCATATCGTATTCGATCCAAAATTTGCCTTGGATTAGTCGCACATAAACTCGAAGGTTTCTAACGCGGCGACGTTCGACCATCCGAGTTCGAAGAGTTGGTAATGGTCGCGTCGCTCGTCGGCAATCAGCAGATTTCCACTCTGGGGTCAGGCTGCTGCGGCCACTCTCAACATATTCAGACAGAATCTGTTTGATCAGATTGCGGTAGCGCATCAGTTATCCATTGCTCACCCTCTTGGATCAAGCAATGGCTTTTCTCTGCCTATCTCGTTCAAACATCGCATCAAGGAGATCAGCAGGCGGGAATCGAAAGGACGTCTGCTTCAGCCGGTCAATTGCTTCGGGCAAATCAAGCAGGTTCTTTTCCGCTGCCCGCTCCAGAATGTTCACTGTTCCCAATGCGATCAATCCGTTCTTGCGGGCTTCCTGCGTTCCGTCTCGGTCATCAATCAGAATGGCGTCGGCGCTTAACTCTATCGCCAATGCAATCGCTTCGCGTTCGCCATGGCCGAGCCTCTTGCTTGGCGTAAAAAAGGGATCGGCAGCTTGTTTTACCTCAAGCCACGAAGGAGGATTGTCGAGCCAGTCTTTGACGGGCTGTGGCGTCTTGGGATGCTGCATCTCACCGAATACCGCTTGTGGGATGAGCACGCGCTTGAAAAGCGTTTCAAGAATGCCAATGTCGCCAGTCAAAACAAGATAATTGATCGGCGACGTATCGGAGATGATGATCATTTGCCCAGTAACGCGTCGAGCGCCTTCCGTCCTTCCTCCAGGTCTTCAAGTGTCATCTCTAGCGGGACGTTGTGCAGATTCAAAAATGCGTCCACGTCCATTCCGGTTTCAAAACCCAAAAGCTCTTGCACTTGATAGGCCGTCAGCCTGCCAGACCGATAACCTTCGAGCACGTAGCCTTCCAAGACCTCTCTGGCAAGGTCGCCGTTCTGGGTCGAAAGAATGGCCGCTGCGTTATCAGGTATGCGAACGATGAGTTCCATAGTCTTTACCTCTTCGATGCTGTGCGGATTGGTCCGTTATGTGACAGACAATGTCAATCTCAAAACTTGGTCAACAACCTTGGTAAACGTTTGTGATTAGAGCTTGCCTGCTGCAATCTATGAAAAACATCTTCTTCAACTTGCACCTCAAAAATGCGTTTCTTGATCTTGATCACATCGTTCGTAGGTTCCAGATATTCTGCGTAAATCCATGGTGCTGTGGGTATCCCAAAACTCTCCGGCCTCTACCTCAGAAACAAAGGAATCTGGTAATGGATCAACCGGTCTATTTTTGTTGTTCATACTTCAAAGTATAGGCATTGCCGAAATGTGGAGCAATCAGAGAACCGTCTGATTGCTCCACACAACTATTATCCATAAATAGCCAGCGATTACTCCGCGCGCGGCCCTGGCGGCAGATTCTCATTCAAAAAACGAGTGAGCAATCCATACAAATGTTTGGTTGTGCCAGGCCCTTCGTAAATGCCGTGCGAACGATTCGGATAAGCCATCATGGTGAAGGGTTTATTGGCTGCAACCAGCGCGTTGATCAGTGCTTCGGTCCCCTGATAATGAACGTTGTCGTCGCCTGTGCCGTGAACGACTAACAGTTGGCCTTTCAACTGACTGGCAAACGTGATTGGCGAGCTTTGTTTGTATTCGTCGGGATGATCTTGTGGCAGGCCGCAGTAGCGTTCCTGGTAGATCGAATCGTAGTAGCGAATGTCTGGCACCGGCGCGACTGACATGCCGACTTGGTAAACATCCGGGTAACGGAACATCGCGTTCAGCGTCGAAGAACCGCCGCCGCTCCAGCCCCAAATACCGATGCGAGTCGAATCAACGAATGGCCATTTTGAAATTGCGCGGGCGGCGTTGGCTTGATCCTGCGAATTGCGAATGCCCATCTGGCGATAAATGCTCTTGCGCCAGGCGCGGCCACGCGGAGCCGGAGTGCCGCGATTGTCCACGCTGACTATCAAGTATCCCTGTTGCGCCAGCATGCGATGCCACATCCCTTGCCCGCCGCTCCACGAATCAAGCACCGTTTGTCCCCAAGGTTCACCATAGACGTGAAACAGCACCGGATAACGCTTTTGCGGATCAAAGCCCGGCGGTTTCATCATCCAGCCGTCCAATTCCACGCCGTCTTCAATCTTGACGCGGAAAAATTCCTGCGCAACCGGTTTCAGCTTGGCGATGCGTTCGGCCAGTTCTTTGTTGTCGAACATGGTTCGCACTACCGTGTGTTGCGGAAAGCGAACAACATCTGTCGCGGGAACTTTATTAAAAGCCGAATATGTGTGGATCGCCAAATCACCCTTTGGAGAAATCGTGTACGTGTGCGTACCGGGTTGAGCCGTTGGCGACAACCGTTCGGCTTTGCCGTCACCGTTTAGCCGCGCGCGAAACAGATATTTTTGCGTTGGGTTTTCCGGCGAGGCGGAAAAGTAAATCCAGCCGTTTGGCACATCCACCAATTCAACGCCGATCAGATCGTAATTGCCGGGCGTGATGCATTTGACGTCAGAACCATCGCGCGAAACGGAATAAACATGCCGCCATCCATCGCGTTCGCTGACCCACAGAAAGCGTTTACCGCCGTCAACCCATTCCACATCGCCGCGTGCCAGTCCGCGCCGATCCCAATCAATTGCTCCCCAGGACACATCAACCCAGGCGTCGTCTTTTTCAGTCAGCACGGTGCGGACTTTGCCGGTGCGAATGTCGCCGAGCATGACGATGTTTGTGTTCTGCAAGCGATTGAGCTGTTGAATTAGGACTTCATCGGAACTGGCCGCCCATTCCATTCGCGGCAAATAGTTGTTTCGCGCATCGCCCGGAACTTCCAACCACTGCGTTTTGCCGCCTGCGGCACTAACTACGCCAACTCGCGCGGCGGAATTCATTTCGCCAGCTTTCGGATAGGGGAACGTGATGATCTTCGGGTAAAGCTCGGCGGTGTTGTTGATCATCTTGAACTCTTTGACGCCGGAAGCATCCAGTTGCCAGTACGCGACCTGCTTTCCATCTGGAGACCAGCGGAAGCCATCCCGGCAAAACAATTCTTCCTCATACACCCAATCAAAGGTTCCGTTGACCGTGTATTGCGCGCCATCCGTGGTCAGTTGCGTGATTTTTCCATCAGCCAGATTCTCAACGTAGATATTGTTTTCGCGGACGTAGCCGACTCTTGTTGCGTCGGGCGAAAACTTGGCGAACATCAACGAAGACGGCTTCGCGTCGCCGCCAAGCTTTTGCAGCTTTTGGCTGCTCAGATCGAAAACCCAATAATTGCCGCGCGTATTTGACCGCCAGACACGCTCAGAATTGGTGAAAACCAGCAATCGGTTGTTGTCCGCGCTGAGCGTGAATTCTTCGATGGTTAGCGGCGACTGCGCTCCCGGCGGAGCTAAGCTTTGCGCCGAAACCAGAATCGAGCGCGTTCCTGAAGCCGCGTCATACCGAACCAAATCCAGCGCATCCTTATTTGCTGCCGATGGTTCCAGCATCAAATATCCGCTGCCATCTGCCTGCCACTGATGCCAGCCCAGCGACTTCGCGCCGTAGCTGAAAATTGTGTCAACCGTCAGCACGCCAGTGTCGGCTTGTCTGGCTACCTGTTGGGCAAAAAGAGGGGCAGCAACGAAAAGCGTGAGCAATAAAGGCAGAACACGTCGCATACGGTACATAAGCTTCTCCAAAGTAGTGAATCGAGGTGTTACATCAACTCGTAATAGGTGTCTTGGTTAATATGCGAAAGGTATTGATGAGCCAGTTTTTGAATGGATTCCTCTTCACCAATGAAAATCCAATCATCAACGGAACCCAGATAACAGAAACGCTGAGTTTGAAATAGCCGCTTTTCGGAATTGGTCAATACAAAGCGGAAGACTTCATCGTAGTTGAGGAATTGATCAATTAATTCCTCTATCTTTGTTTGTTTGGCCAATGGGTTCATATGCCGAATCGCTTCTTCCAACATGGCACTTTGTCTAACGACATAAACGGCAATGAATTCTCCGTCGCGTTCTGCATAACTCTTGCGAGCTTCTTTTACTTGTGTGAGTTCTCGTTCGACAGTTTTAAGCTCTTCGTCAGTGATAATCTGTTGGCGCTTACGCCGGACCACGACTTGCCCGGAAGCCTTTTCATGAATCTCGAAACCGTCTGGAATTCCATCTGCCAGGTGTCCGCCACTGTTCAAGGCGACGTAATACTTCGGATTACCCTTTTTCGTTAAACCTACGTGCAGATAATAAGTTTTCCTTTGCCTGTTTACGTATGTGATTGCCATAAAACATCCGTAATGATTGACGCAACGCTACATTTTCTCCGGCACTTCAATGCCGAGCAGCGACAACGCTTGCGCCAGTTTTTGCCGCACAACATCCACAGCTACCAGCAGCACGGTTTTTCGCTTGGCGTCAGCTTCTTTCAGAATGTGGAAGCGCTTGTCCTGATAAAACGTGTTGAACTGGTCGGCCAGTTGAAACGCGTACTTGGCGACATGCGTTGGCTCAAACGTGCTGGCCGACAACTGCACGATTTCATCCAGCCGCGAAGCGAAATACACCAGCGACCACAAGACGTCGCCCGCTTCGCCCGAAAACTGCGCCGTGACTTCTTCCGCCGACAATTGCGCGAAATCCTTGCGTACCTCCTCCGCCGGTTGGCCAAGCTCCGTGAAGATGTTGCTCAACCGGCGAACCGAATATTGCAAATAGGGGCCGGTTTCGCCGCGAAACTTCAAGGCCTCTTCAAAATCGAACGCGATGATCGAAGTGCGCGTGAATTTCAGCAGGAAGTATCGCAATGCCGCGACAGCAATCTGCCGCGCGATTTTTTGCTGCTGCGCTTCGGGCAGGTCGGCGTTGCGCGATTGAACTTCGGCCAGCGCCTTGGCCTCCAGACGATCAATCAAATCGTCAGCTTTGACGCCCAATCCTTTGCGGCCTGACATGCCAATTTGCTGGCGTTGCTGGTCGGCTTCAGAAAGTTCGGTGCCAAGCTCGATGGCGGCGGCTGGCGTCAACGTGACTTTTTCATACGCCAGGTGCGCGCTTCGGGCAACGCGATCCAATTCTTCTTTAGACGCCGCCAGCATCATCACGCCCTTTTTGACGTTGGCTTGCGGGTACGACTGGCCAACGTCAATCACGTTCAAAAACGCCGTGCCGTTGCCAAATGGCGGATGCGACTGGCTGCCAGCGGCTTCGTCGCCGGTCGTAATCCAAACTTCGCGTCCGTGGTGATCGTGGCGAAGCAAGCGGTAATGAAAGTCCAAACCGAGCTTTCCTAGTTTCCACAGATGATAAGCGATGTCTTTGCCGGTGTACGTCACTGTGCCATTCGATCGCACAATGATCTTGTCAGCATCATGTTCATTCTCGGCGTCGCCTTCTCCCCGCGTCTCCGCGTCAGTGTCTTCGGCCTTCATTACCCAACAGCCTTTATTCCTGCCTTCGGCTTCAAAAACAATCACGCCGCTGGCTTTCAGCTTTTCAAATGCATGCGCCCAGAAATGCAGGTGCAGAATCTCGCTTTCGCGCGCCAGCAAGTCGTAGCTGATGTCTAGCCTGGCCATTGTCGCCAGATGGCAATCTACAATTCGCGAAGAAATGTATTCCCCGATTTCAGCCGTTGTGTTGTCACCCGCTTCGATGTCATGCAGGGTTTGAGCGCGCACCGCCATCCGCGTTTTGTCTTCTTCGTACCATTGGCCGACGCGGGAATAGAGTTCCCAGCAGTAATAATCGAAGTTGTCTTCTCGCTTTTGAACTGGGCGCTCGGCAATCGCTTTGATTTCGGCGAGCGATTTATTTTCCAGATGCATAAAGCCAACAACCACGTCGGCGACCTGCACCCCAGTGTTGTCAATGTAGTTATGGATTTCTACGGTTTCGCCCGTCGCTTTCAGAATGCGCGCCGTCGTATCGCCAAGAACAGAATTACGTACATGGCCAATGTGCGCAGCTTTGTTCGGATTGATCGAGGTATGTTCAACAATCAGCTTGGAGTTGGGAGTCGGGAGTTGGGAGTTGGTGGTAGAGTCGCTCTTCACCAGAGAGGTGAAGGTTTGGGCACGATCAAAGAACACATTCAGATAACCTGGCCCGGCGATTTCGACCCGCGCAACGCCGGGAATGGCTTTCAGTTCTTCTGCCAACTTGGCAGCAATTTCGCGCGGATTTTTCTTTTCGCCGGTGGCAGCTTTGATGCGTTTTGCAAGATCGAAAGCCAGCGGAAATGCCAAATCGCCGAGTTCAATTTTCGGCGGAATTTCGGAAACGACGTCGTCCAGCTCCAGATTGAAGCTGTCGCGCACCAGCGCAATCAGTTTCGTTTTGATGTCAGTTGTCAGCGATGAAGCCATCGTTGTTTGGGTACTCCTGTCAGGAAATTCGCGCGACGGCCAGGCGGCGTGCGCTTGCTCAAGCTCAAGTTTGAGGTGTATAAACTCGCCAGT
>CAZMXG010000279.1:0-7400 GCA_964570175.1 uncultured Heliomicrobium sp.
TGCAATACAACCGCAGCGAAGTCGCGCCGGGCCAGTACAAACTCGATCCGCTGCCCGCGCCTTCGGTGGATACCGGTGCGGGTCTTGAGCGTGTTTCGGCAGTGTTGCAAGGCGTCAAGTCAAATTACGAAACCGACCTGATCAAACCGATCATCGAGTTCACGGCGAAGCTCGCTGGCAAAGAGTACAAAGCGGAAACGCAGGAAGGTTTTGCCATGCGCGTCGTGGCTGATCACGCCCGCTCGACCGCGTTTGCCATCGCTGACGGCATTCTGCCCAGCAACGAAGGGCGCAATTACGTTCTTCGCAAGATCATGCGCCGCGCGATTTACAACGGGCGCGAGAATCTTGGCTTCAAGGGCGAGTTCTTCTATCAGGTCTGTCAATTCGTGATTGATTTCATGAAGGACGCTTACCCAGAGTTGGATGCGCAGCGGGACTATATTGAAAAGATGGTGCGCCTGGAAGAGCAGCGGTTTGGAACTACACTAACAGTTGGCCTGAAAAAACTCGATGAATTGATGAAGGCTAGCCAGGATGAGAATCCAGATCGCCCATTTTCTATAGTAGATAGTTGTGAGCTAGCTAGGCTAAGGGATACATATGGAACACCAACCGATCTAATGTATGTCGTTTTGGCGCAAAATCATTTCAGTCTTAGGGAAAAGGACAAACAAGGAATATTTTCTGGATGTGAAGTTGAGCGATTAAACGAAGAGGAATTTCGGGACATCATTGAAAAGGGAGTGAGGGACCTTCAACAGGAAAATGTGACTGGGCATTCGAAGCAAGCTGAAAAAGCTAAGCCTGCTTACGTCGCCTTGCAACGCCGTCACGATACGAAGACCGAATTCAAAGGTTACGAAACAACCCAACTCGAAGGCGCAAAAATTGTCGCGCTGATCAAAGGCGAAGACAGCGTAAACGCCCTAAATATAGGAGACGAAGGCGAAGTCGTTTTGAATCAAACTCCGTTCTATTCCGAAAGCGGCGGACAGGTCGGCGATATTGGCGTGCTTTGTTCAGAAAATGTAACTGCAACGGTTTCTGACACCGTTTCGCCGGTGCAGGATTTGCGGGTTCACAAAGTCAAAGTCGAAAAGGGAAGCCTGAAGGTTGGCGATTCCGTCACTGCTCAAGTGGATGTCGAAAAGCGCGATGCTACGCGGCGCAACCACACTGCAACGCATTTGATGCACGCTGCGCTTCGCGAAGTCCTCGGCACGCACGTCAAGCAGGCGGGTTCGATTGTTGCGCCGGATTATCTGCGCTTCGATTTTTCGCACTACCAGCCGCTGACCAACGCTGAAATCGAAGAGATCGAAAACCTGGTCAATTACCACATCCTGCGCAATGAGCCTGTCCAGACAGATGTTCTGGCGATTGAAGATGCGATGCGTTCAGGCGCGATGGCACTCTTTGGCGAAAAATACGGTGAGAAGGTTCGTGTGCTGACAGTCAATGGAGTCGAGGGAATCTTTTCCAAGGAGCTTTGTGGCGGCACGCACGTCCGCGCAACCGGCGACATCGGCTCTTTCAAAATTACCAGCGACGAAGCGATTGCCTCCGGCACGCGCCGCATTCGTGCCGTAACTGGCCGAGGAGCATTTGAACGCTTCCAGCAGTCCGAAACTCTGTTGGCCGAAGCCGCCGCGAAGATCAATGCTTCGCCCGCCAAATTGCCGAGCGAGCTTGAACGGCTGCAAGCCCAACTGCGCGATCAGCAGAAAGAAATTGAGAAGCTGAAGCTGAAACTGGCGCAAGGCGGCGGAGGCTCTGAAGATCAAATCACAGACATCAACGGCATCAAGCTGCTGGTTCGCAAAGTCGAAGACCTGGGCAAAGAAGGACGCCGTCAGTTGGCTGATTCGCTGACGCGTAAAATCGCTCCGGGCGTTGTAGTGATCGCGGATGTGGTTGATGGCAAGGCTTCATTGCTGGTCATGGTTTCAAACGACGCAATTTCCAAAGTAAAAGCTGGCAACGTCATCAAACAACTACCCGGCGCGCGCGGAGGCGGCAAACCTGATTTGGCTGAGGGGGGCGTCGAAGCCGCTCAGCTCGAAGCCGCTTTGAGCGCAGTGCCGCAAATCATTGCTGGAATGATGAAGGCTGAATGATGAATGATGAGTCGGACAAAGACTTGAGAGTTCGCACAAAGTCGTTTGCATTGAGAATCATCAAGTTGTTTTCTTCGTTGCCGAAGACGAGTGAAGCTCAGGTGATGGGCAAGCAAGTACTGCGTAGCGGAACTTCAGTCGGAGCGCATTACCGAGAAGCGTGTCGCGCTCGTTCGACCGCAGAATTCATCAGTAAGATTGAAGGCGGGTTGCAGGAACTGGAAGAGACAGTTTATTGGCTGGAATTGCTGACAGAGTCCAGTATCGTCAAAGAAGAGCGATTAAAGCTTTTGCTTCAAGAAGCTGACGAACTGATTGCGATCTTGGTGGCGTCAGTCAAAAAGGCAAAAGCTCGATTACCAAAGAAGTCATCGTAGTTTTCATCATTCATCATTCATCATTCCGATTTCATCCTTTTATGAACAACCTTGTTGCCTCGAATTTAACGCATCATCCAGGACGAACTGCTGCCAGCGTTGTCGGCGTTGCTGTCGGAGTTGTGCTTGTTGTTTTAACCGTCGGCTTGGTTCGCGGAGCGTTGCGGGACCGTGGGCAGCGCGATGCCAACATTGGCGTGGAAATCATGCTGCGGCAAGGCGGGCAGGGAATTTCTCTGACTTCGGCAGACATGACCATTCCGGTGGAAGAAGCACAGGCGATTCAATCTGTGCCAGGGGTTACGGTGGCGACACCGGTCGGCCAAAACCTGCAAATGGGAGCCAGCGGCGGACTGGGCATTCAGCAATTGGATGGGATTGACTACGAGCAATTCATCAAGGCGACTAAGATTCACATCGTGAATGGGCAGCCATTGCCAACCGATGGAGATGTCGCCATTGTGGACAGCAAATACATTACGGATAAAAAAGCTAAGCTCGGCGACAAGATCAGATGGTCGGAAAAGGAATTGACCATCGTCGGTGTTTACGAACCCGAAGCGGGCGCGCGCATCAAAATTCCGTTATCTACAATGCAACAGGCGCTCGTTACCCAAGGGAAATGCTCCATGATTTTCGTCAAGTGCGATGATCCGGCTCAACAGGAAGAAGTCGCTCGCCGCATTACTGACAAATACCCTGATTACAAAGTGCTGTTCACGCGCGACTTGCCGCAACTGTTTGCCGAAGGATTTTCGGCATTCAATATTTTTCTGGATGTGGTCAAAGGTCTGGCGACGGTCATCAGTTTGCTGGTCATTTTGTTGACGATGTACACGACAGTTGCCGAACGGACTCGGCAAATCGGCATTTTGAAATCGCTGGGTGCATCGAAGTTATGGATTGCCTGGACGTTTGAAAAAGAAGCCTTGTTGATCAGTTTGCTGGGCATTGGCGGAGGGCTGATCTTCGCCATCGTTGCCCGTTACTTTCTGGTCAACAATCTGGGCTGGAAGATCGAACTCGATCCAAGCACAATTTTGTTTGCCGCTGCCGCTGGATTGATCAGTGGCTTGCTCGGCGCGCTTTACCCTGCGTTGCGCGCTGCCAGCCAGGATCCGGTTGATGCGTTGAGTTACGAATGAATCAGTACCGCGACCGGTAGGAAGCGGGTTTCCCTGATTCGCTTATTGTGACAAGGACGCTCCCTACCGGTCGCGGTACTGACTTGCTTATGAAATCTCGCCTGCTTGCTATTATCTCGGCCATCATTGGGCTTGCCCTTTTTGTTTATATCGTTCAACAAACCGGACTGGAAGAAATCGGTTCGCGATTGCGCCAACTCGGTTTCGGCTTTTTGCTGATTCTGGCAATCTCGGCATTTCGATATCTGACACGCAGCCTGTCCTGGTTGCGATGCATTTCACCTGAAGATCGCGGCGTCGGTTTTTGGACGCTGTGGCGGGCGCGACTGGCTGGCGAAGCAATTGGCGACCTGACGGCTGGCCCGTTGGTTGCCGAGCCATTAAAGGCGTTGGTGCTAGGCGACAAAATTTCGCTGACTTCGCGTGTGCATTCGCTGATGGTGGAAAACATCACCTACACGGTTTCAAGCTGTGTGATGGTCATGGCCGGAGCGATTGCCTTGCTGACCAGTTTCGGGCTGGCCGGTTCGCTGCGTGTGGCGATGCTGGCTTCGCTGGCAGCGGTTGTTGTCGTGATTGTCGCCTCGGTAATCGTGATTGGGCGACGATGGAAGCTCGGTTCGGGAATCGCAATGCTGCTGGTGCAGAGGTTGATTCGCGACGAGGCTAAACGCTTCAGGCTGGAATCAAAGGTTGTCCATTTGGCAGAGCTTGAAGAATACATCTTCGACTTTTTTGCCAAACGCCCGGCGGACTTCTTTTTGGTCATTTTGTGCCAGATGTCGTTTCACCTGGCCGGAGTTACGGAAATTTACGTGACCATGAATTTGATCGGAGCCAATCTCAGCTTTGCGACGGCATTTCTGATGGAGTCGGTCAATCGTGCCTTGAACATCGCGTTTGTCTTTGTCCCGGCAATGGTTGGCGTTGATGAACTTGGCACGCGGGAACTGGCCAAAGTGCTGGGCTTTGATGGAAGTTTTGGCGTGGCCCTGGCGATCATCCGCAAGATCAGGATGTTTTTCTGGATCGGTGTCGGGCTGATTTTTCTGGCGGCTGCGCGAAAGAAAAGATGAAGTATCTGATCGTCAACGCAGATGATTTCGGGCTGACGCCGGGCGTCAATCGCGCCATTATCGAAGCTCATACAAGCGGCATTCTGACCAGCGCGACGCTGATGGCGAATATGCCCGCTTTCGACGAAGCGGTGCGTTTGGCGAAAGAAAATCCGTCGCTTGGCGTCGGGCTTCACTTCAACATCACACAAGGGCTTCCCGTCGCCAATGCTTCAACTGTGGGCAGTCTACTTAATGAGCGAGGAGAGTTTTTAGGCACAAGCACAGGCTTGCTTCGCCGGTGGTTGGCTGGCAAGCTGCGCGTTCAGGAAATAGAGATTGAGCTTCGCGCGCAGATTGAAAAGGTGCTTCAGGCTGGTTTGCGGCTGACTCATATTGACAGCCACAAACATTCTCATGCGCTGCCGCCGGTTAGCGAAGCCATCATTAACACGATTGACGATTACGGGATCAAGGCGGTCCGCTTGCCGCGCGAACAGTGGCGCTTTCCTCGCCATAATCTTTCCGCCAAGCTGATTACGCAAAGTTTTGGCGCCTTTTGCCTGTCTCAACTTTGCCGTGTTAGCGCGGAGAAATTTAACAAGAGAGTTGTAGATGCTTTTTTCGGAGTCTCTCAAACCGGATTTTGGTCGAAACCCTGGTTGCTGGAACTGATCGAATCTTTGCCAGAAGGTGCCAGTGAATTGATGAGTCATCCTGGTTACGATGATGCCGAACTCAGCCAAGTTAAAACTCGATTGCGCGAATCCAGAGCCACCGAACTCACTTTGCTTACCGATTCAGAAGTCATCCACACCATAGGTCAATGTGGCATAAAGTTAATCAGTTACGCCCGTTTTGATGATTATTCAGGTTGAACAATTGCGTATTGGTTGTTTTTGTACAGCTTTGTCCTACATTGTTCTCTTGGTTTTCTGTTGATGCTTGTGGTTATTTCGTTGACAGATGCTTAATCAGAGACTAGCATTCGCTCCGCTAATGGGCTTTCCTCACTTTGCCTCCCAAAAAGAAAGCCTGTTGTTAGCGTTGGTACCAAATCAAAAAATCGAATTGTGATAGTGGATCGGGCAGGTTCTCGATGAATCGGCCAGGGATCGGCGGAATGTAGAAGTATTCTTGCCCGGTGAATCCCTATGGGACGACGCCTTGTTCCCATCGCAAATACTCGAGTTACAAACAATCTCCGCAATAACATTTAGGAGAACTCAAAATGAAAATCAATCACACACTCACACGCTGCCTGTATGCGTTCGTCGCGCTCGTTGTTATGACATCCTTTGCCTTGGCGGCAGACCCTGGCTTGGTTGTCCCGCCAACATCAGAAGCCAGTGATCAAAAGGCAGGATCATTGTTGTTCTACAACATTTACACGTCCGGTGCGACAACCGGTAATGTGCAAAACACGCGTATTAACATTACCAATACAAGCACTACGTCTGCTTCTTTTGTTCACTTGTACTTCGTTGCGGAAGGCTGTGCGATCGCCGACAGCTATATCTGCTTAACAGCCAATCAGACAGCGTCGTTTCTGACCTCAGACCTTGATCCGGGTACGACCGGCTACATCGTCGCAGTTGCTGTTGACGGCGTTAATGGTCTGCCACAAGTTCACAATTGGCTGATCGGTGATGAGTACGTGAAGTTCTCTAGCGGACATTCGGCCAATCTTGGAGCCGTTGCATTTTCAAAACTGACAAACACCAATGTTGTTTCGACAGATGGAGTATTGGCAGCTCTGTTCTTTGATGGTGCGCTCCTGGCTGGTAGCTATAACCGCGCGCCTCGGACTTTGGCCGATGACAATATCGGTAGCCGTGCTGACGGAAACGACACCTTGGTGATTCTCAATCGCGTCGGTGGGAATTTAGGTACCGGGGCCGCCTCGCTGGGGACATTGTTCGGCATTTTTTATGATGATGCGGAAAACTCGCTAAGTTTTTCGATTACTGGTGGATGCCAATTGCGGAATTCGGTTTCGAACAATTTTCCGCGCATCGCGCCGCGTTTCGAGACTTTCATTCCTGCCGGGCGGACTGGCTGGTTCAAAGTTTATAGCCAGAGCGACATTGGGATTCTGGGTGCGGCGATTAACTTCAACCCCAATGCGGCTTCATCCGCGGGCGCTTTCGGCGGTGGGCATAACCTGCACGCACTTACGTTGTCTGCTGCTGCAAATTACGTTGTCCCAGTCTTTCCGCCAAGTTGCTAACATCTTGTGCTGGAAAGGGATATAAAGAGAGAGGCGGGCTGGTAACAGCCCGCCTCTCTCTTTTAGGATCTCTCTGTTTGGTAGTTAGGCAGGCGAAGGTTATAGATTTAGCGAGCTGACCTTCTACAATACAGGCTCGATTTTCCGCTGACATTAGAAAATCAAGCGTTGACAGTCCTTGTAGATTGACGGTAAGGTTCCTCTTGCTTGTAGGCTTTACTCACTTTCCCTCAAACGAAAGTCTTTCAGGTTCCCCAATAGTTTAATTCGATAGACGGAATAGCAGTTGTTGGCTTTGAAGGTTTCAAATTAACCGACAAGGTCAAAAGCTATAAAGTCCCGTTCTTCACGAGTACTCTTTGGGATCAGTCTAGTTCCTCTCACAGATACTCACACTTGCAAACCCGCTCTGCGATAACCTAAGTAGGTTTTGAAAAGTTCGGGGCACTTTTTGAGTGCCCCGGATCAAGGGT
>CAZMXG010000280.1:0-7357 GCA_964570175.1 uncultured Heliomicrobium sp.
ATTGGCAATCCGAACTCGACCATTGGATTGCGGCTGTGGCAATTGAACTTTTTTGCGAATGATAATTGGCGGGCACGTCGTGGCCTGAGCCTGGATTACGGGTTGCGCTACGAACTGAATACGGTGCCGCGCGAAGTAAATTCGCGCATCGAAAACACTTTTGCGTTACGGGATCTGCCAACGGCAGACCCATCGCTCAGCGTCCGCGTCGGCTATAGCCCACTCTTAAACACGCAGGATTTGCTCAATTCTTACAATGCGACGATCAATTCGCTGAAACAAACCTTCAACGGACGTGATTCCATCTTCGATCCGGATCGCAACAATTTTGGAGGCCATCTCGGTTTCGCATTTGATCCTTTTGCTGGAACCAGCGGCCAGACAGGGAAAACAGTGATCCGTGGCGGTGTTGGAGCGTATTACGACCTGACGCTAGGCAGCGTCGTCAGCCAATCGCGTAACGTTTTTCCGAACTTCTTACCGTTCAATGCAGATGCCGGATCATTTCCTTATTTTCAAAGACAATTTTTTGCTCCTGGCGAAAGCGGGTTACTGACAATTGCTAATCCTGTTTTTATGCCGGTTGTTGTGGCCAGCCAAAGCGGTAGCACCACTTATTCACTCATACAAAACGGAAGGCTCAATGCAATTCAATTGCCAGCCGGTGCCCTGCCACAAGTTTTGGGCTTGCTATTCAAACCCTCTGTAGGCAACCCAATTTCAAATGGCGCACGCTTGCCATCTGGCGGCGGATTGGCTTACACGCTGCCCGCCAACGACCTGCGCGCGCCCTACACACTGCAATACAACTTGCAGATTGAGCGAGAACTGTCCAACGACTTTCTCCTGAACGTCGCATATGTGGGAACGCGGGGCGTCAAACTCACGCGGTTCCGAACGCCCAACGGTGGAGCAAATTCGATTACCTTGCCAATTGATCCTTTAGGATTAAACGCGAATCCGCTCCTGGCGATTGCGTTGCCGCCACTGAGTAACTTTGATACCCAGCAATATCAGCGGCCGAATCCGAACCTGGGCGCATACACGATCTTCGACTCTTCGGCAGCGTCGAATTACCATTCGCTGCAAGCTTCAATCACCAAACGGTTTTCCCAAGGGTATCAGTTCACAGGGGCTTACACTTGGTCCCACGCGATAGACGACGTATCGGACGTGTTCGATGTCGGCGGGGCATTTGTGTTTCCACAGGACGACCGCGCGTTGCAGCTTGAACGAGGCAACGCCAGTTTTGATATTCGCCACCGCGTGGCAATCAGCTTGATCGGCAACGTGCCGTTCACAGGGCGTTTCAATTCCGCCAAAGGCGCGACAGGTGCCTTGCTGGGAGGCTGGCAGTTTTCTTCATTTATGACCTATCAGACTGGCCAGCCATTCACTGTCAACACCAGCCTGGACGTGAATCGTGATGGCAATTTGACGGACCGGATCAACACCTTGAACGGGTTGACCGTTCTGGATGAGCGACAAGTAAAGCTGGTGCTGAATACAGCGTCGGTCAACTTGCTGGCCCCGCTCGGCAACAATGGCAGCATTGGCCGCAACACATTTCGCGCCAGCGGCGTTGCCAGAACCGACCTGGCCATCGTCAAGAATTTCCAGTTGGGCGGAAGTCATTACATTGTCTTCCGCACCGAAGCGTTCAACCTGTTCAATCGCACGCATTTCGGAGTTCCTGTGCGAATTCTGGAAGCGCCAAGTTTCGGGCGCTCGGTTGATACACAGGTGGGACCGCGACAGATACAGTTTGCTTTGAAATATGTTTTTTAATAGTGGCCGGTGATTGGTTGCCGGTGTTCGGTTGAGAAACAGCCAACCACCAACCACCAACCACCGACCACCGATAACTATTCACAAGGGAGAAACACATTAACCATGAGTTTGATCGAAAAGGTTCATGCGCGCGAAATCCTCGATTCGCGTGGAAACCCGACCGTCGAGGCTGAAATTACGCTGGATAGCGGAATTGTGGGCCGAGCCGCAGTGCCTTCGGGCGCTTCGACCGGCGAAAATGAAGCCGTCGAATTGCGCGATGGCGACAAGTTCCGGTACCTGGGCAAAGGCGTCAAGTTGGCGGTGGAAAACGTCAACAAGAACATTGCCAATGCGCTGGTAGATAAAGACGCATTCAATCAGGCTGAAATTGATCGCTTGATGATCGAATTGGATGACACACCGAACAAATCCAAGCTGGGCGCGAACGCGATTCTAGCGGTTTCGATGGCGACAGCGCGCGCGGCAGCGGCGGATCTGGATATTCCGCTGTATCGGTACATTGGTGGAACCAACGCCCGCACATTGCCGACGCCAATGATGAACATCATCAACGGCGGCGCGCACGCAGACAACAATGTGGACTTTCAGGAATTCATGATCGTTCCGGCTGGCGCGCCGAGCTTTGCTGAAGCGCTTCGATGGGGCGCGGAAGTTTTCCACACGCTGAAAGGCGTTTTAAAATCGCGTGGCTATTCGACCGCTGTTGGCGACGAAGGCGGATTCGCTCCCAGCCTGAAATCCAATGACGAAGCGATTGAAGTCATTCTGAAAGCCATTGAAGACGCCGGTTATAAGGCGGGTGAAGAAATTGCGATCGCGCTGGATCCGGCCAGTTCGGAATTTTTCACTGAAGGCCATTACGTTTTCAAAAAATCCGATGGCCGCAAACTGACTTCCGCGGAAATGGTTGATTACTGGGTCAACTGGGCGAAGCAATACCCGATCATTTCCATCGAAGACGGCCTGGCCGAAAACGATTGGGAAGGATGGGGCGCGATTACCGAACAGCTTGGCGACACAGTTCAATTGGTCGGCGACGATTTGTTTGTCACAAACACCTTGTACCTGGAACGCGGCATCGAAGAAGTCGTGGCCAATTCGATCCTGATCAAGGTCAACCAGATCGGCACGCTGACCGAAACACTGGACGCGATTGAACTGGCGCGGACCAATAATTACACGGCGATTGCTTCGCACCGTTCGGGCGAAACCGAAGACGCATTCATCGCGGATTTGGCCGTCGCGACCAACTGTGGGCAGATCAAAACCGGATCGGCTTCGCGCACAGACCGCATTGCCAAATACAACCAACTACTTCGCATTGAAGAAGAACTCGGCGAATCAGCGCGGTACGGCGGTTTTGCGTCGTTTTATCAGCTTGAGCTGGGTCAGTTAAACTTCCCGGTGAAACTGAAATCAGCTCGTCGTTAATGACGAAAAGCGGGGTTCAGCTTTCAGCTTGCAGATTCCTAAAACGCGCAGTTAAGAATCGGCGACCTGCAAGCTGAACTCCAACAAATTGTTTACAGCCAATCACTTGTGTGCGATAGTGCGCTCCGCAATCGGGCAAAAAAGTTCATCTTTGAAAGTCAACATTCCCGTCCGCAGCCATCGAAAGGTCATCAAAGACCTACCCCCCGTTCATCAATCAGGAGAACAATTGAATGCCAATCATCATCAGGATATTTGTCGGTTCGCTTGCTCTGTTTCTGGCCCTTTGCTTCGGTCACACGACAGCTTCGGCGCAAGACACAGTGACCGGCGCATTTGAAGGAACCGTCACCAACAGCGTGACCGGCCAGCCCATCGAAGGCGCGACGGCTGAAATCACCAACGTCGAAACAGGCATTATCGTCACCAAATTGACCGATGCGCGCGGGCGGTTTTACCAGGGCTTGCTGTTGCCGGGTTTGTACAAAATCCGCGTGACGATGAATGGGTATGTGCCGAATGAAACCTTTCAACGATTGAAAATTGCGCGCACCGGCGAAGTCGTGCCCGTTCCGGTCAGCCTTGATCCGGTAACGGTCGCGGCGACTCCGCCAACGACAGTTCCAACGCCTACTACTCCGCCAACTACGCCTCCGACAACTCCGCCTGCCGGAGTTCCTCCGGCGACAACGACAACCGCGCCAGCGCCAAGCTCTTCGGTGGCTGCAGCGGCGGCATCCGGCAACGAAGTCCGCAGTTCGATCAACACTCTGGACGCGCGGCGAAGCGGTTCTTTCAGCGAAGAGGAGGTCACGGCTTTGCCATTAGGAGGGGTGACGTACACGCGATCTTTTGATGAATTGGCGTTGCTGCTGCCCGGAGTCGCGCCGCCTCCGCAAACGCTTGGAAGCGTGGCCGGTCCGGGACAAGGTGCGGGCGTGGGAACTTCAGGACAATTTGCAGTCAACGGGCTGCGGTCGCGCGCCAACAATTTCACGGTGGATGGTTCCGACAACAACGACGAAGACATCGGCGTTCGGCGACAAGGTTTTCTTGCCTTGATTCCGCAACCGATTGAATCTATTCGCGAATACCAGGCGATCACCTTGCTGGCTCCGGCGCAATTCGGGCGCAATTTTGGAGCCAACGTCAACGCAGTGTCGAAATCCGGCGGCAATCAGTTTCATGGCAGCGCGTATGGCTTTTTCAATTCCAGCCAGTTGAACGCGCGCAACGTTTTCGACTCAGCCAACGGCAACGCGCTGACGCGAGTCACCACAAGCAGCGGCAACGCAGTTTTAATGGATGGCCAGACCTTGCAAGTTCCGAATCACAGCGGAGGCGAAAACTCCTTCACGCTGGGCCAGTTTGGCGCAACGCTGGGCGGGCCGATCCGGCGCGAAAGCACCTTTTTCTTTCTTTCGGCTGAAGGCCAGAAACTCAACGCCACGCAGGAAGAAAACTTCATCGTCCCAACCATCGAACAGCGCGGCGTTTATGGTTCAGGAGCAACTGGCCTTGACCGCGATCCGTTCAATCCCAGCGTGGCCGTGCGAACGCGCCCAACGAACGCCAGCGGAGATGCTTTTTTCAGCCTCTTCCCGTTTGCTAACAATCCGACTGGCGTTTATGGACTCAACACCTTTACGCAGGTCTTGCCGTCCAGCGCACGCGGCATCGTCGGATCGGCAAAGATTGATCACAACTTCAAACTCGGCGGGCGAACGCAAAGCCTGACCGGACGGTACAACGTGACAGATGATTGGCGGCAAATTGGAAAAGTGGGCGAAGCAATTTTTTCGTCCCTCAAACCGGAAGTGCGAACGCAAAACCTGTCGCTGTTTTTCAACAGCCAGGTGAACGGTTCAGGCACCTTGTTCAATCAGGTCCGACTTTCGTACGGGCGAACGCGGCTGCGCTTTCTGGAAATCCGTCCCTGCACTGTCACCGACGCGGCGTACTCGAACGACTGTCTGCTGGGCAGCGACCAATTTCCAAACAAACCGTTTTTACTCAATCGCACTTCAACTGAAAATCTGACGCAACCTGGCCGCCAGACGACTTACCGACGAGTGGCGTTTGGTAACCAACGGATTCATACCGAAGACGATCTGGGGCCGCTGGGCCAAGTGCAAATCGCAGGATTCAGTCCGCTGGGAGTGGATGTTTACAATTTTCCGCAACGGCGCGTAAACAATACGTATCAATTTGCGGATGTATTGACCGCGCGCATCAGCAATCACAGTCTGGCATTTGGAACTGACATTCGCCGCTCGGAATTAAACAGCAGCTTGCTTCGGCTGACGCGTCCGCTGGTGACGTTCAACGGATCGCCAGCATTGATTGTCAATCGCCCCTTCAAACCCGAAGACCTGGCGGCGACAGGCGTTCCAAGCAATTTCTTTCTGACGCTGGCGAACGCGGGCAGCACGCCAACCGAAGCCGTCGGCGATTTGAGCTTGCGGTTTTATCAGTTGAACTTTTTCGCGCAGGACGATTGGAAGGTTGCCAAAAATCTGAGCCTGGCGTTTGGTTTGCGGTATGAAGCCAACACGACGCCGCGCGAATTGAACCAGCGCATTGAGCAAACCTTCAGTAATGCGTCGCTTGGGCTGGTACCAGGCTTGCAAACTTTCACGGGCAATCGGCGAAAGATTTTCGAGCCGGATGAAAACAACTTTGCGCCACGCGTCAGTTTTGCGTATTCGTCAAACGCCTTTGGCAAAGATCGAACAACGGTTTTTCGCGGCGGTTTCGGAATGTTTTTCGATCAAATTTTGGGCGCGGTGGTCAGCCAGTCGCGCAATGTGTTTCCAACGTTCATTCCATTAAACTTTGGCGGCCTGTATGCGCAAGACAGAGAAATCGCTTTAAGTTTCGTCAATCCGGCGACGACCAGTTTGCAAGGAGTGCCGCTGGTCAGTAACGGCAACCAATTGAACCTGCCGTTGAATGCCGGAACGATCAACTTGCTGAATCAGAATTTCCCTCCGGCGTTTGGACTGACCTTGCCAGCGCAGCGGCTAACGCTGCCGAACGCGCTTCATTACACATTCGCTTTTGAACAGCAACTCAGCCGCGACCTGACGTTTTCGCTGGCGTATGTCGGAACCACTGGCCGCAACCTGTTGCGTATCACAACGCCGAATCTTGGCCCGGCAAATAACATTGCGCCGACTCGTTTTTTGGCTTTGCCCGGCGAAGGCAACGTGCCTGGAGAGCCGGTGATATTCGGTCGCATTTGTGTCCCGTCGGTCGCCATTGCGGCCAGCCAAACCCAACGTCCTTGCCCAGGAAGACCACAGCCAGGCATAGGCGCGGTGAACATTTACGACACCACAGGCGAATCGCGCTTTGATTCCCTGCAAGTGGAAATGCGCGGGCGGTTTGCCAGCAGCTTACAGCTTCAAGCCTCGTACGTTTTTTCGGATGTGCGCGACGATGTTTCCGAAGCATTTGAACTGGCAGGGTCTTCTTCGCTGCCACAAAACAGCATCAATTTCGCGGGCGAACGCGGCCCGGCCAACTTCGACATTCGCCATCGCGGAACCGTCGCAGCGATTTACGACGCCAATCAGCTCAAAGAAAAACTATCTGGAATGGCCTGGCTGCTCAGCGGAATGCAGGCCGCCTTGATCGGTCGCCTGCAAAGCGGTCAGCCGTTCACCGTCAACACAGTTTATGACGTGAACCTGGACGGCAACCTGACTGACCGGTTGAACAGCACCAGCGGATTGACGGAAACCGGCGACGGTCGCCAACCAATCACGGTGCAAACGACAAATCTGATTGGATTGTTGGCTCCGACAGGCAACGACGGAAGCGTTGCGCGCAACTCTTTCCGCGCAGGCAGCTTGATGACGTTTGATCTGGCCATCAGCAAAGCAATACAGTTTTCCGGTAGCAAACGTCTGGTCATTCGCACGGAACTTTTCAATTTGTTCAATCGCGCCAACTTCGGAATCCCCGTCCGATGGTTGGAAGCCCCCGGTTTTGGAAAAGCGGCCAATACGGTCACGCCAGGCTTTCGATTGCAGCTCAGCTTGAAGCTGGAGTTTTGAAGATTTTGGAGTGCGGCGTGGTGGGCCCCGGTGAAAAAGAAAAAAAAAAAAGGGGGGGAACCCCCCCACCC
>CAZMXG010000281.1:0-7347 GCA_964570175.1 uncultured Heliomicrobium sp.
GCACAATTGTCGGCGTCGCGGCGGATACACGACACCGCGCTCTGCAAGACGTGCGGTTTGATTTATACATTCCGTTTGCGCAATGGCCGCTGGCCTTCGTCAATCACTTCGCGGTGCGTACAACCACGGAGCCGCTAGCAATGC
Source organism: uncultured Heliomicrobium sp. (assembly GCA_964570175.1). Taxonomy (GTDB): domain Bacteria; phylum Acidobacteriota; class Blastocatellia; order RBC074; family RBC074; genus RBC074. The sequence continues at coordinate 145 of CAZMXG010000281.1, forward strand.
TGCAAACCGTGCGCAACGAAGTAGCGGCGCTCGACCCAGCGCAAGCCATCACGCGTGTCGCAACGATGGATCAGTTGATTGAAACGAACCTGGCGCAACCCAGATTCAGCGCCGTGTTGTTGAACTGGCTTTCCGGCTTGGCGCTGCTGCTGGCAGCAGTCGGGATTTATGGCGTGCTGGCGTATTCCGTCGCCGAGCGCACGGGTGAATTCGGCGTCCGGCTGGCGCTAGGCGCGCAAGGCTCGGATATTTTGAAACTGGTCATCGGGCAAGGAATGCGTCTGGTTGGGGCTGGCCTGCTGGTTGGCTTGATCGCGTCGTTTGCGCTGACCCGATTGATTACCAAGCTTCTGTTTGGCGTCAGCGCGACCGACCCGATGACGTTCGCCGCAATCGCGCTGACGCTGATGGCGGTTGCTCTGCTTGCTTGCTGGTTGCCAGCGCAGCGCGCCACCAAGGTGGATCCGATGGAAGCGCTTCGATACGACTGAAGGACTGATGCGGAAAGCTGTTACGTGAGACAAGCTTACTTGTCTTTTCAAACCTGAACTTGCTGCAAGATTGGAATTGCAGCCAAAATGTCGGGCCCATTCTTTTTTGCCACAGAGACCTCAGAGATCACTGAAGGCCAGCCTATCTTGGGTTTGCTCAGTGTTCTCTGAGTGCTCTGTGGCTCAATCCAGAGAATAATAGTTCCCGCCCGAAATTACTGGAGGAAAACATGCTGCAAGACTTGCGTTATGGATGGCGGATGCTGCTAAAACACAAAGGGTTCACCCTGGTTGCTGTGCTCTCGCTGGCGCTGGGCATTGGCGCGAACACTGCGCAGTTCAGTTTGGTGGACACTGTGTTGCTGAGAATGCTGCCGGTGCATGAGCCGGAACGCCTGGTTTTGTTTGAATGGGAATCCGGTCGCGCGTTCAGGACCGACGGCATGCGCGGAACGTTCATTGGCGGCACACCAGGCAGGCGCAACGCCTCCATTTACAACTACAAACTTATCCAGGCAATGATGCAGGCGCGATCACAGGCGACCGAAACGCCGCTCAGCGATCTGTTTGCCTTTGCGCCGCTGTATGATATGACGGCTGTCATCAATAATCAGGCCGAAGTAGTTCGTGGTCAGGGTGTTTCCGGTGGGTACTACATGGGTTTGGGCGTGCAACCCATTTATGGACGTGCGATCAATTATGAAGACGACAACTCAGCTTCGCCGCCCGTGGTGATGCTCAGCCATAAATTCTGGCAGGAACGTTTTGCCTCGAACCCAAATGTCATTGGCCAGCAATTCAAACTGAATAACATCGCGTTCACCATCATCGGCGTGAACCCGGCAGGGTTCGCCGGAACGCTGCAAGTCCAGGAACATCCGGAGGTCACAGTTCCGCTGAATTTCGAGCCAGCATTGCTCGGCGACAATTCGGCCCTGGTGCGAAAAGACAACCGAAACACCTGGTGGATTCATTTGATGGGACGGCTGAAACCCGGAGCAACGTTTGACCAGGCGCGGGAAAGTTTGAACGCCACATTTCAAGCCGCTGCGCTTGAAATGATGCCGGCGCCGCGCAAAGAAACCGATCCGGTGAAGATCGAGCAAAAAGATTATCCGAACTTGATCGCGCAAACCGGCGGGCGGGGTTTGCTGGAAACGCGCAAGCTCTATTCACGAACGATTTATGGCTTGTTCGCGGTTGTCGTGATGGTGTTGCTGATTGCCTGTGCCAACGTCGCAAATTTGCTGCTGGCGCGCGCGGCGCTTCGCGGCCCGGAAATCAGCGTGCGGCTGGCTGTTGGGGCAGGGCGCTGGCGGCTGATCCGGCAATTGCTGACGGAAAGTGTGCTGCTGGCGGTAATCGGCGGCGCGGCAGGAATTCTGGTTGCCTATTGGGGAAAGTCTGCGTTGGCGGCACTGGCTACGCGCAACACAGACTTTTTGCCGGTTGGCGTTGAACCAACCCTGAGCTGGCGGGTTCTGGCCTTTACGATTGGCATTTCTCTGCTGACGGGAATTGTATTCGGGCTGGTTCCAGCGTGGCGTTCGACGAAAACCGATTTGGTAGGAGCCTTGAAGCAAAGCCGCAAAGGTTCCGGCGCCGTTTCACGATTGAGCAAAGGTTTGATCGTCGCGCAGGTCGCGCTGTCGCTGTTGTTACTGGTTGGCGCAGGATTGTTCATTCGCACGCTGACGAATCTGCAAAAGATCAACCTGGGTTTCAATCAGGAAAACTTGCTGACCTTTGCCATTGATCCGAAACAGGGCGGTTACAAAGCCGAACGGCTGACCCAGTTTTACCAGCAATTGTCCGCGCGACTGGACGCGCTGCCGGGTGTTCAATCGGCCACATTCGCGTCCATTCCATTGATTTCGCAGTACATGTGGAACACGGGAATTCTGCTGCCAGGCGAAACGGAAAAGACCGCGGCTGAACACATCTCCAACCGGCAAGCGATTCGGGAAAATTACTTTACGACCATGCAAATTCCCGTGCTGCTGGGACGTAGTTTCACCACGCAGGACACGCTGCAATCGCCAAAAGTCGCCATCGTCAATCAGACCTTCGCCCGCAAATACTTCCCTGAAACTGAAGCAGTGGGCAAGCGAGTCCGCGAATCCGATGGCGACAAAGACGAAATGGAAATCGTGGGTGTGGTTGCCGACCACAAATACAACAGCCAGCGCGATGAAATCGAACCGCTGATGTACACGTCCTGGCAACAGGTTTCTGATCCATTCGGCGGCATGTATTTCGCCTTGCGAACCAATGGCGGACCAACGGCGTTCACCGCTGGCGTGCGTCAGGCGGTCAGAGACCTGGACGCCACCTTGCCCGTCACCGAAGTCAGTTCCCAAAAGACTCGTTCGGACAACACGCTGGCGCAAGAACGATTGTACGCGCGGCTGCTGAGCTTTTTTGGATTGCTGGCCCTGGCACTGGCAGCCATTGGATTATCGGGCGTGATGGCGTATTCAGTGACGCAGCGAACGAATGAAATTGGCATTCGCATGGCGCTTGGCGCTCCGCCGGAAAATGTCTTGCGAATGGTGATCTGGCAGGGCTTGAAACTCGTTCTGGTCGGACTGGTGTTCGGGTCAGCCCTGGCGTATGGCATCAAGCGATTGATGGGCAGCCAGTATTTCGATTCCAGAACCTGGCAGCGCCAAATGGCCGAACAGCTTTACGGCGTGCGCAGCTTTGATCCTTTGCTGTTCGGAATGATTGCCGGATTGTTGCTGCTAATTGCCTTGCTGGCTTGCTGGATACCAGCTCGCCGCGCTGCGCGGGTTGATCCACTGGAAGCATTGCGGCACGAATAATCGAACCAGCAAGAATGTTTTAGACAGGATTTTCAGGATGTTTCAGGATTGACATAAAGAGCATTGTGTCCGGTGAATCATCATCTTGAAAAATCGTGCTCATCCTGTCTAAAAGTTTTGTGCTCCGATTTAGCATGACGTTGGTCCTATTCTTATCAACCACAACGAGGGCAACCGATGACTGAACCGAAATTCCTGACGATAGAAGAACTGCAAGCAGGCTTACCGGCAATTCGGCAAGCACCCGAAAACGACGGCGAGCTGATGTTGATTGTTCGTCGCCCGCAAACCAATGTCCGCGAAGTGCTCGCGGAAGCCGAACTTAACACTGAGGAAGGTGTCGTAGGCGACAACTGGAAAGATCGCCCCAGTTCGCGCACCGAAGACGGGTCGCCGCATCCCGAAATGCAGATCAACATCATGAACTGGCGCGTTATCACACTGATTGCTCCGGACGAATCGCGCCACCAATTGGCGGGCGACCAACTCTTTCTGGACATGAACCTGACGAAAGAAAACCTTCCCGCGGGGACCAAACTGGCGCTTGGTTCGGCAATTCTGGAAGTCACCGCCCAGCCGCACACCGGCTGCAAAAAGTTCGTCGAGCGATTTGGCCTGGATGCGATGAAGTTTGTGAATTCGGAAGTCGGCCGCGAATTGCAATTGCGCGGGATCAACGCTCGCGTCATCCAGTCAGGAACAATTCGCAAAGGCGACCGCGCAACGAAACTTTGACTGATTCCTTGCACCAAGTTGAAGAAGGAACCACAGATAAACACGGATCAACACAGATCAAAAATTTGCGGTTCATCCGAGTGAATCTGTGTTTATCTGTGGCTTCTGTTTTGCCAACCTGCCACGTTCTAGTTAGGGAGAAAAACACTGCCACGTTCTAGTTAGGGAGAAAAACAAATGACAACCTTGTTTCAGGATTTTCGCTTTGGGCTGCGAATGCTGACGAAACAACCCAGCTTTACGTTTGTTGCGCTGCTGACGCTGGCGCTTGGCATTGGCGCAAACACGGCAATCTTCAGCGTGGTCAATGCGGTGATGTTTCGTTCCCTGCCCTTCCCGGAAGCCGAGCGGTTGTTGTTCATTGGGCAATCGTTTCGCGGCGGCGGCCCAAATGGCACAGGCGAGCCGAAATTCATGTTCTGGCGCGAACAGAGCCAGTCGTTTGAAGCGATGGCTTGTTATTCAAGCTTTGGTGGTGCGCGGGGCAATCTGTCCGGCGGCAACGAAGCAGAATTCGTGCGAGGCTTGCGCGTTTCAGAAGATTTCTTTCACGTGTTTGGCGTCGCTCCGGCGCTGGGGCGCGCCTTCACCAAAGCCGAAGACACGCCGGGCGGCGAACGCGTTGCGATTTTGAGCGACGGATTGTGGCAACGCCGGTTCGGCGGGCGACAGGATTTAATCGGTCAGACCGTTTTGTTCAACGATCAGCTTGTGACCGTCGTTGGGATCATGCCTGCGGACTTCCGCTTCGGCGCTGGCGCTGATTTGTACCTGCCGATGCAGGCGCGCGCCGGAGCCAATGTTGATCCAAACGCCGAAGTGGTTGGGCGATTAAAGCCCGGCGTGACCATCGAACAGGCGCGCGCAGAATTGCAATTAACCGCAGACAAGTTTCGCGCTGCTTATCCAAATCACATGCGTGAAGGCGAAAGCATCGCCGCGCGGCCTTACCAGGAACTATTCACAGCCCCGCTGAAACAGTATTTGTGGATGTTGATGGCTGCGGTCGGTTTGCTGCTGCTGATTGCGTGCGCCAACGTCGCCAATTTGCAACTGGTGCACGCTTCAGCCAGACAGCGCGAAATCGCCGTGCGGTTGGCCTTGGGCGCAGGCAACAGCCGCATCGTTCGTCAGCTTGTGGTTGAGGGTTTGTTGCTGGCCTTCATCGGAGGCGCAGCGGGTGCGTTGCTTGCTATTTGGGGCACTGACTTTTTGGTTTCGGTTTTGCCCGATGGTTTGCTGCCGGGCGAGTTGATTGAAATCAAAATGGATTGGCGCGTGCTGCTGTTCGCTTTCGGCGCGGCGACGGCAACAGGCTTGCTGTTCGGGCTGGCTCCAGCGTGGCAGGCCAGACGTGTTGACGTGAATTCCGCCCTGAAAGAAGGCGGCAACAAAGGCAGCACTTCGCGCAATCGGCTGCGCGGCGTGCTGGTCGTGATGGAAGTTGCGCTTTCGTTGGTGCTGTTGGTTGGCGCTGGTTTGCTGGCGCGCACGTTCAGCAATTTGACGGGTGTTGAGCCGGGTTTTGACCCACGTAATGTGCTGACGTTTCAGGCGGTGCTGGATGGTCCACGTTACGACACGACAGAAGAATCCGCCGCATTTTATCGCGACGCGCTTGAACGCATTCGCAGCCTGCCCGGTGTCGAAGCGGCGGCGGTCATCAACAAATTGCCGCTGGATTGGCAGTTCAACATGCCTGTCATCTTTTCCGATCAGCCTGACAAAATCCAAAGCGTGCAGGTCCGCATGGTTTCGCCGGAATATTTTCGCGTGATGAAAATTGCCGTGCCGCAAGGTCGCGCTTTCACGGATAGCGACAACGCGACCTCGCAGCCCGTAGCCATCGTCAACGAAGCGTTTGTGCGCCGCTTTTACGAAGGCCAAAACCCCTTCGCTCGTCAACTTTCCATCGGACGCAGCACCGGCGATCAAGCCCGCCAAGTTGTCGGCGTGGCAGCGGATGTGAAGCAAATGGGCCTGGACAGCCCGCCGCTGCCGACACTCTTTGCTCCGATTCCGCAATTCCCGGATAAATTGATGGCGACCATTCGCACCTTCACACCTGCCTATTTCACGGTTCGCACCACGGCTGCGCCACGCAGCTTTGTCGAGTCCATCAAACGGGAACTAGCCGCGATTGACCCAACCATAGCCCTGTCACAAGTCGCTTCGATGGAAGAAATCGCTGCAAAATCCATTGCGCAACAGCGCTTCAATATGCTGCTGGTCGGATTGTTTGCCGGATTAGGCCTGTTGCTCGCCAGCGTCGGCATTTATGGCGTCGTGTCCTATTCCGTAGCCCAGCGCACGCACGAACTGGGCATTCGCATCGCGCTGGGGGCAGGCAGCGCAGATGTCATCAAGCTGATTTTGCGACACGGACTGGCGCTGGCGCTGACTGGCGTAGCCTTGGGTGCAGCGGCTTCGTTTGGCTTGACCCGACTGATGAAAACCTTTTTGTTTGGTGTCAGCCCCAACGACCCTCTGACGTTTGTCGCGGTGGCATTATTGCTAACGGTGGTGACGCTGCTGGCCTGCTGGATTCCGGCGCGCCGGGCGACCAAAGTTGATCCACTTCGTGCGCTCCGGCACGAATAAAAGGCCAATTGCCCCCTACAGATAAATCCGACGAATAAATCTGATTGCCTCAGCCTCAGTCGGGAACATTTCGGGAAGCCTTGTTGTCAAAGCAAGGTTTTCCAAACCACTCATTCCGGAGAATCAAATGTTTCAAGACCTGCGATTCGGTGTGCGAATTCTGCTGCGGCAGCGAACGTTTACGCTGGCAGCGATTGTCGCGCTGGCATTGGGAATCGGCGCAAACTCGGCGGTATTCAGCGTGGTCAATGCTGTGCTGCTCAGACCGTTGCCGTACCGCGACGCTGATGGGTTAGTAATGGTCTGGGGCAATTTTCTGAAGCTGGGAATGGAGCGCATAGGCGCAAAACCATCCGAGTATGAGGATTACCGAAAGCTGAATGTATTCGCCGAAACTGCTGCATTCAACAATGCTACCTTCAATTTCATCTCTGGCAACGGTGATCCGCAGCAAGTCCCTGCTAGCAAAGTAACGGCCAGTTTATTTCCAATGCTTGGCGCGCACGCTGCCGCCGGACAGCTTTTCACCGTTGACCACGAACAAGCCGGGC
>CAZMXG010000282.1:0-7305 GCA_964570175.1 uncultured Heliomicrobium sp.
AACTTGCCTATCGCATGCAAATGTCCGTTCCCGAAGTCATGGACATTTCCAAAGAGCCGCAACACATTCTGGATTTATATGGAGCCAAGCCCGGTTTCGTAGCCAAATCCGACAGCGCCGATGATCCGCGAATTTTGTACAAAGGCGATGACCCCACGTTTGCGAACAATTGTTTGCTGGCGCGCCGTCTGGTCGAAAACGGAGTCCGCTTTGTGCAGCTATACGATTGGGGCTGGGATCATCATGGCTCTTCGCTGGGCGAAAGCATTGACGAAACCTTGCCGATCAAGGCGCAACAAATTGATCGGGCAATTGCCGGTTTGCTGACCGACCTGGAACAGCGCGGCTTGCTGGATGACACGCTGGTCGTTTGGGGCGGCGAGTTTGGGCGCACGCCGATGATGCAAAACAACGTGCGAACCGAATTGCGGAAAGGTTATATCGGGCGCGATCACCACACGAACGCTTACACAATGTGGATGGCTGGAGGAGGTGTCAAAGCCGGGTTGGCTTATGGAGCGACTGATGAATTCGGCTACTTCCCGACGGAAAATCCTGTCGGCATTCGCGACCTGCAAGCCACGATTCAACACTTGATCGGCCTTGATCCGTACCGCTTCAGTTACGCTTATCAGGGGCTGAACAATCGGTTGATCGGGCCAACAGACGAAGGAAAAATTCTGAAAGCGATTCTGGCTTGAGCTTGTTCGCACTTGAAGAGCTTCCCGCACTAGGTAGCGATTTTCATTTGAAAGAAGAGCGGTCTCAACACAAAAGGCTCAAAAAACACAAAGCTCGTCGAAGTCAGTTGTGTGCCTTTTGGGCTTTTTGGGGTTGCAGTCTGCAAACCGCTGTAAGGAGAAATAATGTCACAAACGACTCGACGTAATTTTCTGGCGCAAGCTGGCAGCACGGCGGTTGCCGCTGCTGCCGTTCGCTCAACCCCCGCGCAAAACAGTCCAAACGATCGGATCAATGTTGCCGTCGTCGGATTTCACTGGCGCGGCATGGAGCACATTCAGGAATACGCCAAATTGCCGAACGTGCGCATCGCCGCACTCTGCGATGTGGATGAGCGGCTTTTCCCGCATGCCGTTGCCGAGGTCGAAAAGCTGACCGGGCATCGTCCGATCACCGAAGTTGATTTGCGCCGCTTGCTTGACCGCAAAGACATTGACGCCATTTCGATTGCCACGCCGGATTACTGGCATGCGCTGCAAACCATCTGGGCGTGTCAGGCGGGCAAGGACGTTTACGTCGAAAAGCCGATTTCCTTTTCTGTCAGTGAAGGCCGCCGTATGGTTCAAGCGGCGCGCAAATACAACCGCATTGTCCAAGCCGGAACCCAATATCGCAGCGACGCGTCCAACTGCGCCGCGATTCGCCTGTTGCACGAAGGCAAACTGGGCAAGGTCTATCGCGCCAGCACGGATTTTTCGCGGCCTCGCATGAGCATTGGCCGCCAAAAGGAAACCGCCGTTCCGCCCGGCGTGCATTGGGATTTGTATTTGGGGCCGACGCCGATGCGCCCGTTCACGATCAACCGCTTTCATTACGGCTGGCACTATTTCTGGGACACAGGCCCCAGCGAACTCGGCAACATCGGCATTCACACGCTGGATGTGTGCCGCTGGGGATTGGGCAAACGCGAACATCCAGTGAAGGTGCATTGCACGGGCGGCAAGTTTTTTCACGATTCAGACCAGGAAACGCCGAACCTGCAAATCGGCACGTTTGAATACGCCGACGGCAGTTTGCTGAATTTTGAAGTGACAAACCTGTTTGCGCCGCCGCGCAACGGCGGAATGATGTTTTACGGTTCGGATGGCTATCTGGCGTCAAACGACGGTTGGAAGGCCTTTCGCGGCACGATGACGCGGCGCAAGCGTCCGCATCCCGCACGCGTTGATGAAGAAGTGATGGACGTCAGCTTTCCGCAAATGACGTACACGCCCGGCCCCAGCATGGACCCGGCGGCGGAAAGTCAGGCCAGCCATTTCGCCAACTTCATCGCCTCTGTTCGTTCGCGCAAAGTCGAAGACCTGCACGCCGACATCGAAGAAGGCCATCTTTCCACCACGCTGGCGCAACTGGCGACGATTTCCCAACGCCTGGGCCGCAAGCTGGTTTTCGACCCCAAAACGGAAACCATCACCGGCGACGCCGAAGCCAGTCGGATGTTGACGCGGCAATACCGCAAGCCATACACGCTTCCGGACAAGGTGTAAATTAAGCAAGCGAGGAAAGCCGCCATGAGAAAGTTTCTGTTTACCGCGTTGTTGCTGTTGCTGCCTGGCATTTCAATGCATGTGACGGCAACCACGCCGGAACGCGACATCGCCGAATGGGTGATTCGTCAGGGAGGCCGCGTCATTCTGCTTGGCGACCGCCGTCCTATCGGCGACATCACACAATTGCCCACCGGCGAATTGCGCATCACCGGCATTGATCTGACCGGAACGCTGATGCTTCCGCAGGACCTGGAAAAGCTCGCCAGCCTGGCGCATCTGAAAGAACTTTATCTGCCCGGTCCAATCTGGAATCCGGGCGCGGGCAGCCGCCTGGATGCCAACGATCAACTGAAGTTTCTGGCCGGATTGAAGAATCTGGAAAAGCTGCATTTCAGTCTGCATTTCCTGACCAACGTCAATGTGCAGGACAAAGGACTAGCATTGCTGACTGGGTTGACCGAATTGAAAGAGCTTCGCTGTTCGCAGTGCCGAATTGCGAAACTGAGTTTGGCGCCGCTGACAAAACTGGAATCGCTGGACCTGAGCCTGACGCCGTTTACCGACGAGGGAATGAAAGGCTTGGCGAATTTGAAACAGCTTCGGCGGCTGAACCTGCGCGACACGCTGGTAACGGACGAAGGCTTGAAGCACTTGAGCGGACTTTCTCAACTTCAGGAATTGGATCTGAGCGGCATCAAACCCACGGACGCAGGTTTGGCGCATCTGCGCACTCTGACCGGCTTGCGCAAATTGAATTTGCTTGGCGCGCAGATCACCGATGCTTCGGCGGAAGTGCTGGCTGGACTCAGGCAGTTGCGAGAGTTGAATCTTTACCGCAGCCGCCTGACAAACGCGGGCCTGGGGAAGCTTGGCGCGTTGAAACAATTGGCGAGCCTGGATTTGCGCTACAGCCAGGTCACCGGCACAGGCGTCGAAGCATTGCGAAGCGCTTTGCCAAACTGCAAGGTGAATTTTGTGAACGCCAGAACCGCGCGAGCGAAAGGCTCGACGATGGAGCGCCCGACGGGAACGAGCGAAGCAGCCATCGCAGCTTGGGCAAAGGCAATTGGGGGAAACGCAGAACTTTCCGGCGGCCATTTGCAAGCTTTGACGTTGACTGCGACCGGCATCGGCGACGCCCAGCTTTCGCATCTGGCATCGCTGCCCCATCTGGAACGCCTGGATTTGGAGGCCACGGAAATCGGCGATCTGGGATTGGCTGCGCTGAAAGGGCTGACCGGTTTGAAGGTTTTGAACCTGAACCACACGACCGTTTCTGACAATGGATTGGCGAGTCTGGCCGGGCTGACGCAGCTTCAGGAATTGCGGCTGGCGGGCACGCTGGTGCGCGGCGCGGGATTGGCTCATCTGAAAGGACTGACCTCGCTTGTCACCCTGGACCTGACAGGAGCGTCCGTCGGTAATGATGCGTTGTTGTTAATCGCCGAAATTCCCACCCTGGAACGGCTGTTGCTGAGTTCCACCGATCTGACCAACAGCGGGCTAAAAGCGCTGGCGAAACTCTCTCAGTTGCGCACGCTCGATCTGGCCAGCACGGACACGGGCGACGAAGGCTTGCGGCACATCGCAAGTATCACCAGCTTGCGCGAACTGTCGCTCAACCACACACGGTTTACTGCCAAAGGACTGGAACATTTGCGTCCGCTGATGAATCTTGAACGGCTGGAACTCTTTCGCACCCGCGCGGGTAAAGAGAGCATCGCAGTTATCGCTTTGTTCAAGAATTTAACTGTGCTCAATCTGGATTACACCTCGGTGGGCGACTCGGCGCTGGAATTGTTGAAGACGCTTCCGAACCTGCGCGAATTGCGGCTGGACAACACGGACATCAGCGACGCAGGCATTGCGGCGCTGCAAACCATGACGAGCCTGAAACGCCTGAACCTGTATCACACGATGGTTACCGAAAAAGGCTACACGCAGTTGAAAGCAGCTTTGCCCAATTGCCAGATTATCTTTGACCGCGATTCATCGCTGCCCACCCGAAGGAAGAGTTGATCTATGGCGGAGCCTTTGGAGTGCTGAGCCATTGGCGCAGCTTTGGTAGTCGTTCTGAAGTGACGTGATCATGCAGGTAACAAACGTCGTGGCTGGTTTTTCATCATCGCTGCAACACTTGTTAGAACTACCAAAGCGGTACCGGAGCTACCGCACTCCACAGGCTGCCGCTTATACAAAATCTGTATTTCAAGTTCGTTTATGAAATCTCTATTCCTGATGCTGGTGACAACCTGGCTGGCGTTGGCCTTTGGTCAAGGCCATGTTTCTTCTGACTGGATCACCGAAGCCGGCGGCACCGTCACGCGCGACCGCGCCGGGCGCATCACCGCCGTAGACCTGCGCGCCAGTTGGGTGACGGATTCCGACCTGTCGCAGCTTGCCGCACTGCCGTACCTGACGCATCTCGATCTATCGCAAACGCGCATCACTGACCTTGGCTTGCAACAACTGAAATCCGCGCCCGGCATTGTAGAACTGAATCTGTATTACGCCGAGCAAATCACCGACGAGGGCATGGCGGCGGTCAAAGGCTGGAAGAAACTGAAGCGCATCAACCTGCGCGGCACCAAAGTCACCGACACAACGCTGGAACATCTGGCCAACGTCACGACGCTGGAAGCCATTGACGTAGGCTTTGCGCAAATCACGGATGTCGGCCTGGATCGCCTGACGCCGCTGGTGAATCTGAAAGAACTGGTGGTCGGCGGAAACAAACTGACCGATATGGGATTGCAAGCCCTGCGGCAACTGCCCAGCTTGACCCACCTGAACCTCGGCGGTTCGCAGCGCACGGACTCCGGCCTGTGGACGATCAGCCTGACGGAGCAAGGCTTGGATTCAATCATCACGTTGAAAAACCTGCGTGAATTGCGGCTGGATGGAATGCCTGTGACGGCTCGCTGGCTGGAAAAGTTGAAGGTTCTGACCAAACTGGAACGCCTGAGCCTGCAAGGCTGCAAGCGGCTAGGCGATGATGCCGCGCCGACGTTGTCTGCTTGGCCAGCACTGCGGATTCTGGATTTGAAGGGAACGGCTATGACTGAAAAAGGGCTTGCTGAACTGCTTCGAGCAAAACCCAGCACTCAAATTTTTCGCGGCGCTTAATGCCTTGGCTTGGGGAAGAGTGGAATCAAATGAATTGTTTACTCCGCGTTATTTTTGTCCTGATCGTCCTGTGTCCGTGGGCGTTGGCTCAGTCCACGCAAAAGCCGGACGAGGTTGATCAATATGTCGAAGTCTTTATTAAGAAGCGCAACATTCCGGGGCTGTCGCTGGCCGTGGTGCGCGACGGCAAACTGATCAAAGCGGCGGGTTACGGGCTGGCCAATCTGGAATTGAACGTGTTCGCCAAGCCTGAAACCGTTTACGAAATTGGCTCCATCAGCAAACACTTCACCGCCGAAGCCATCCTGCTGCTTGCTGAAGACGGAAAACTCAAACTCGACGACCCGCTCAGCAAATATCTCAGCGAAGCGCCTGACGCCTGGAAGGGAATTACGCTGCGGCAAATCCTGGCGCACACTTCCGGCCTGAAAGATTGGGAAGCCGCAAACGCGCTTTCCTATCGCCGCGAATACACTGCCGATGAGTTCATCAAACTGATGGCCCCGTTTCCGCTGGATTTCACGCCGGGCGAAAAGTGGGCTTACACCAACACGGGATTCCCGTTGCTGGGATTGGTCATCGAACGCGCCAGCGGCAAACCGTTTGAAGAGTTCATGACCGAACGCATTTTCAAACCGCTGGGAATGAACGCAACGCGATTCAATCATCCATCGCACATTGTTCCCAACCATGCCGGTGGTTACGTTGACGAAGGCGGGGTCTTGCGAAAAGGCGAGCCGCTGCGTCCACAGGTAATTGCCCCCAATGGTGGAATGCTGACGACCGTGCTGGATATGGCCAAATGGGAACAGGTCTTTTACACCGAACGGCTGTTAAAACGATCAAGCCTGGAACAGATGCTAGCGCCTGTGCGGCTGAACAGCGGCGCAAGTTTCAATTCCGGTCTTGGGTTGTTCTTGGATACCTTCCGGGGCCATCGTTTGATCTTGCACAACGGCAGCACCGTCGCGGGGTATTCGGCTGTCTTTTACAGTTACCCGGATGACAAATTAACGGTGATCGTGCTTTGCAACATTGATCGCGGGAACGCCGTCAACGCCCTGGCCACGCGTGTCGCCAGTTTCTACGGCCCAAAGGTAACCATCAGCGCATTGCCGGAACAGCCAGACCCAGCGCCGGAAACTTCAAAACGATTGCTGCAAATGCTTTCCGATATCTCGCAAGACAAAGAATCAGACCTGCTCAGCAAGGAATGGGCGCGCTTCATTCCCCCACCGACCAAAGCCAAAATTGCAGACCAACTCCGCGACCTGAACCGGTTTGCCTTTTTGGAAACTGAGACACTCCGGCAAAAGTTTGATCGGTTGGGGCTCGCCGTCACGCAGATCAACCGCTACAAACTGCTGAGCGGTCAGCGCACCATTTATTACACTTTTGAAGTGGCGGAAGATGGTCGCGTCGCCCGGCTGTTTTTTGAGGAAGAATGAAGTGTCTTTGGGTGCTGGTGGCGGTGAAACAATCTCCTCAAAAAAAATAGCATTCCCTCTTGTGCAACCAAACGGTTGCGCGTATAACTGCAACCGATTGGTTGCTTAATTACGAATTGCTGTGCAAGCCGCTGAAAATTAAAGACAGCGACGACGGGCCAGTGTGCGCCGGTTGTACGATGGCCTTACTAGATTTCTATCGAAATGGGCAGAGACATTTTTCAGGCAATTGCAGACCCGACAAGAAGGGCAATCATAAGTCTTATTGCGCTACAGGCAATGACACCAAATGCTATTGCAGAAAATTTCCATACCACCCGGCAAGCTGTTTCTAAACATCTTCGCATTTTGACCGAGTGCGAACTGGTAAAACAGGAATACAAGGGGCGGGAAATTTACTACTCACTTGAGATAGACAAAATGCAAGAAATCGAGGAATGGCTGCAGCAGGTGCAGGAGATCTGGGAAGGCAACTACAAGCGTCTCGATGCGTTGCTTGC
>CAZMXG010000283.1:0-7256 GCA_964570175.1 uncultured Heliomicrobium sp.
ACATCAAACCCGAAAATGTCATGCTGCGGCCCGACAGTTTGATCAAAGTCCTTGATTTCGGACTCGCCAAGTTGACATCGCAAACAATTGCAGTTTCCACCGAAGCGGCCTCGCAGGTGCAGACGACGCCGGGTTTGGTGATGGGTACGCCGCGTTATATGTCGCCGGAACAGGCGCGCGGGCAGAAAACGGATGCGCGCAGCGATTTGTTTAGCCTGGGCGTCATGCTTTACGAGATGGTGACGGGCGCGCCGCCCTTTCCCGGCGCGACATCGGCGGAGGTCTTCGCCGCCTTATTGGACAAAGACCCGCTGCCGCTTACCACCTTTGCGCCGGAAACAGCGGACGAACTTGAACGCATCGTCGGCAAGGCGTTGCGGAAAAATGTGGAGGAACGTTACCAGTCCAGCAGTGAATTGCTGGCTGATCTCAGGAAAGTCGAGGCTGCGCCTGAACATCCGCTCCCGCGTATTCGTGCGACGCCATTGGGCAAGTCCGTGAGCGACGCCGCCAACAAGCCGCGCCGCTACCGCGGTTGGCAGGTAATCTCGGCTTGCCTGCTTCTGAGTGTTTTAGGGAGCGCGGTTTATTGGCTGACGCAGTCGAAGAAAATCTTCGGGCCGCCGCCGCGAATAACCCCGTTTACGACGTTTCCCGGCGCCAAAGATCACGCCTGCTTTTCGCCGGACGGCAGCCAGATTGCGTTCGCCTGGACGGGCAGGCGGGACGAGGCATATAGCACGCGCGACATTTACATCAAAGTGATCGGCGCGGGTGAACCGCTGCGACTAACTGCCACGCCAGAAGATGATTATTATCCGGCCTGGTCGCAAGACGGACGATACATCGCTTTCTTGCGCAACGGTGCGGAAAAAGGCGTTTATCTCGTCTCTGCTCTGGGTGGAGCGGAACGTCGCATTGGCGACGGCGCTTACACCTTGTCGTGGTCGGCGGATGGGCGGACACTGGTCACTTGCAGCCCTCCAACGCCTGAACGACCTAACAGCGATCTGATCCTGTTGTCGGTCGAAACCGGCGTAGCGCGCGCGCTGACGCATACCTCTATGCCGAACTCGGACGGCACGGCCGCTTTTTCGCCTGACGGAAAACAGATCGCGTTCTTTCGCAATTTCAGTAGGTCAGCGCGCGAAGTGTTCACAATCCCCTCCGGAGGCGGCGAGCCACGACGATTAACTTTCGACAAACGTCCGCTCTTTGGGCTGACGTGGACGGGTGATAGCCGCGAAATTATCTATTCCGCCAACTTGGGCGGCGGGCCGAATCTATGGCGTATCTCAGCTCAGGGCGGCGCGCCGGAACGGATGAGCCTGGGTGTAAACCCGTCCAACCCAGTCATTTCACGTCGCGGTGACCAATTGGCCTGGACGGAAAATTACACCGACACGAACATTTACCGTTACGAAGGCACAGGGGTGGGCGGTGACGGCGCGCCGTTGAAATTGGCTGCGCCACAACGCCTGATCTATTCCAGCCGGGACGATCACAGCCCGCAAATTTCTCCCGACGGTGCCTGGATCGTGTTTGTGTCCACGCGCACTGGCAGCGAAGAAATCTGGTTGAGCGATCGTGATGGCGGGAACCTGCGCCAATTGACCTTTTTTGACGGCCCGCCAGTAGGCACACCGCGTTGGTCTCCTGATGGACGGTGGATCGCCTTCGATTCGCGCGCCGGAGGCAGTCCGGATATTTACGTCATTAGTGCCAGCGGAGGCGCGGACCGCCGTTTGACCAGCGAAAATACTTATGAGGCCACGCCGAGTTGGTCGGGCGACGGACGCTGGATTTATTTCGCCTCTAACCGTGGCGGCGCTGAAAATATCTGGAAGATGCCGGCGGAAGGCGGGCCAGCATCGCAATTAACATACGGCGGCGCGCTCGAAGGCTTCGAAGCGCCGGACGGCAAACTTTTTTACTTCTCGAAGAAAGACCCCAATCACGGCCTTTGGTTTGTGCCTGTGGCGGGCGGCGTCGAAAAGCCCGTGCCCGAATTCGCCCGGATCAGCCTGGGGCGTTCGTGGGGGATTTTGCCGCAGGGCATTTACTTCATAACGTGGGAAGACGCGCCGCGCCAGACCATCCGTTTTTACAGCTTCGCCATGCGCCGCATCACAACACTGGCAACAGTCGAAAAAGCGCCGCTTGACCTGCACCCCGGATTGGCGCTGTCGCCAGATGGTCGCTGGCTGCTTTATGCGCAACGCGATCAAATAATCAACGACATTATGCTGATGGAAAATTTCCGGTAATTATCCCTCTTTCGTCAAAATCCGTCTCCCGTACAAAACGTGAAATTGAAGGCGTTGCTCTTCAATCCACTGACCTTTGCGGACATTGCGTTGTTGTTGACGCTGGCAGCTTTGCTGGCATGCTGGATTCCAACGCGGCGGGCTGCCTGTGTAAATCCACTGGAAGCGTTACAGCCCGATTGAAACGTACGTGCGCGGGCCTATAACACACAATCCTCTACCAAAAATTCAGAAACCATAAAACGGATTTGAAGCAATGCAACAATTCCTTCGATGAACTGCGCGCTTTTTGCCATGAAGCGCTCCGATTCAATTTACAAACCAACCTGCTGCAACCATTATCTTTTTTCGCGCACCAACACCACAGGTCGCCCGTAATTCTGTGCGACCAACCGTAATTCGCAAGCAAAACAATCTGAGGCGTGTTTGCTAATCAAAGCAAACAACACCAAGACAGTCTGAAAATAGACAGGATTCACAAGATGGAACAGGATTGGCGCTAAATCAGCGCAATCTTCATTTCATCCTGTTGAATCTCGTAAATCCTGTCTATAAAGTTTTTGGATTGATTAGAGCACGTCCTTTTCTCGTATTGACTGGAGGAAGACATGTTTCAAGATTTGCGTTATGGCGTGCGCATGTTGCTTAAAAATAAAGGCTTCACAGTTATTGCCGTACTGACGCTGGCGCTGGGCATCGGAGCCAATACAGCCATGTTCAGCGTGCTGAACACCTATTTGTTCGGCTCGCTTCCCTACCCCAATTCAGATCAATTGGTGCGCGTCTGGCGCACGTCTCCGCATTCGCAAACCTGGCCGCATTCTCCAGCGAACTTCATGGCCATGCGCGAGAAAAACACTGTCTTCGATTCCATGGTCACCTGGAACGGCATCAGCCCCAATCTGATCGAAGAAGGTCAGTCTGCCGAACGCCTGTCCGGCATGACGGTCACGGCGGATTTCTTTCCTGCGCTTGGGGTAAAGCCTGCTTTGGGACGCGCTTTCACAACGGAAGAAGATCAGCCCGGAGCCAATATGGTCGCCGTCATCAGCGACCGGTTGTGGCAGCGCCGGTTCGGCGGCGATCCAAGCGTTCTGGAACGCACGATGAAACTTGACGATGAAAACGTGAAGATCATCGGTGTCATGCCCCCGGGATTCGACCATCCGCTGTTGTGGGGCACGGTGGATTTATGGCGGCCAATCGCCTTTGCCGCCGACCAACGACAGAACCGCGGCAACAACTTTCTGCGCGTGTTTGCCCGTTTGAAACCCGGCGTGACCTTGCCGCAAGCGCAGGACAGCATCAGCTCGCTGTTTGCCGCCATCGCCAAAGAAAATGATTCCAACCGAGGCGAAGGCATACGACTGGAAGCCTTGCAGCGAACGATGTCCGACACCATCGGGCGCAAAGTCATGTGGTTCACGTTTGGTCTGGCAGGATTTGTGCTGCTGATCGCCTGCGCAAATCTGGCCAATCTGCAACTGGTGCGCACGGCGGCGCGATCACGGGAATACGCTGTCCGCGCTGCGCTGGGAGCGGGACGGCTGCGTTTGCTGCGGCAATCATTTACCGAAAGTCTGGTCATCGCGCTGCTCGGCGGAGCTTTGAGCCTGTTACTTGCGTTGGGAGCGGTGGAATTCATCAGCCGCAGCCTGTTCAGCGAATTACCCGGCGCAAAAGTCACGTTGGATTTCAAAGTCTTCGGGTTCGCATTGCTCGCTTCTGTGCTGACGGGAGTGATTTTCGGCGTGGTTCCCGCATGGCTGGCTTCGCGTGCGGATGTGAACCATGCGCTGAAAGAAAGCCCGCGCGGTTCCACCGTAAGCCGGTCACACCATAGGTTGCGGCATGCGCTGATCATCGGCGAAGTGGCCTTTGCGCTGATCCTGCTGGCCGGAGCCGGATTGTTCCTGCGCGGGTTGCAGCGATTTTCCAATCTTGATCCGGGCTGGCGCGTGGATGGGCTGGTGACGGCGCAATTCAATTTGCGCGGCCCCAGCTATGCGAATCCGCCACAGCGCGCAGCGTTTTATCAACGAATGGAAGAGCGGTTGCGCGCTTTGCCCGGCGTTCAACAAGTAGCGCTTTCCGGTTCGCAGGCGGCCTGGGGATTCAACAGCAGCGGCAGTTTCAAGGTGGAAGGTCAGCCAGAACCGGAAGCAGGCAAATGGCCTGAAGTGTATTTCGAACCAGTGACGCCCAATTATTTTGAAACGCTTGGGATTCGTTTGCTGGAAGGCCGCGCATTCAATTCCGCAGACATTGCTGACAAAACGCCGGTCATCATCGTCAACGAAACTTTGGCGCGGCAGTTCTGGCCGAATGAAAGCGCCATCGGAAAACGCATCGGCAGACCGGGGAATAATCCGAACTGGATGGAAGTTGTCGGCGTAGTCAACAACGTCGGGTTCCCTTCTTCTCTGGGAGAACCGTACACACGTTTTCAAGCTTTTCGACCCTTGGCGCAAACTCCCTGGGGAAGCACAGTGATTTCGCTTCGCAGTTCTATTCCTCCCGAAGGGTTCGCGGGTGTTTTGCAACGCACGGTTGCCGAACTGGATCCCACACAACCAGTCCACAGGATTCGCAGCGCGCGCAGCCTGGTGAATCAAGGACTTGGCAGCATTTCGCTGCTGGGGACTCTGCTTGGCGCATTTGCGATCTTGGGACTTGTACTGGCCGCTATTGGGATTTACGGCGTGATTTCTTATACCGTCGCACAGCGAACCGGCGAGATCGGCATTCGGCTGGCATTAGGAGCGCAAACGCGAAATGTGCTGTGGCTGGTGCTCAGCAAAGGCGCAATGCTGATCCTGATCGGTTCCGCGTTGGGATTCGTCGGAGCGTATTTCGTTGGATGGTTTCTGGCCACAAATTTGCCAACATTGCCCACACGCGACCCAATTACGCTGGCGGGAATTACGTCTCTTTTGGTGGCTGTGGCGCTCGCCGCCTGTTACTTCCCTGCACGCAAAGCCTCAAAAGTTGACCCGATGGTAGCGCTGCGACACGAATAACGCAGGCTTGGAAATTTAAGCTCAATTTTGCTCGGCGCAGCCTGAACCCGTTTCAGGCTGCGCTGTCCTTCAAACAAACTAGAGGAGAAGATGATTCAGGATTTGCGCTTTGGCGTGCGCATGCTGCTCAAACGGCCTGGGTTCACTTTTGTTGCCGTGCTGACGTTGGCGCTGGGCATTGGCGCCAACACAGCAATTTTCAGCGTTGTGTACACCGTGCTGCTGCGGCCGCTGCCTTTCGCCGAACAGGAAAAATTGGTCACGTTATGGAAGCGGGACACTGCCGCCAACACCGCTTTCGTCGAATTGGCGTTGGCGGAAGTCGGAGACTGGCAAAAACAATCAAACAGCTTTGCCAGCATCGCGGCAATGCCCGCGACTGTCTACGGATATGGCTATGTGTTGACCGGCAGAGGCGAAGCCGTGCAGATTGAAAGTGCAAAAGTGACGGGAAGCTTCTTTTCCCTGCTCGGTGCACAACCTGCCCACGGGCGCGTGTTCAGTGAAAGCGACGATCAGGTAAATGGACAAAAAGTTGTCGTGCTCAGCGACCGCGTCTGGCGCGAACGATTCAACGCCGATCCAAACATCATCGGCCAAACCATTACGCTGACCGAACAAGGGTTCACTGTCGTTGGCGTCATGCCCGCGAAGTTCGAATTTCCCAAAGGCGTGGACTTGTGGCTGCCGATCAAAACGGTTGTCACCGCCCGGCAAACGGAAAGTTACGGCGCGTCGTTTATGACCGCAGTCGGCAGGCTGAAACCCGGCGTAACCACAGCGCAGGCCGAAGCCGAAATGAATACCATCATTTCGCGCATTGCGTCGGCGCATCCAGAAATGGACGCCGCCGGACACCGCATTGTCATCACGCCATTGGCCGAGCATTTGTTTGGCGATGCGCGTCCGGCGTTGTGGTTGTTGCTGGCGGCAACCGGAATGCTGTTGCTGATCGCCACAGCAAACATCACAAACTTGTCGCTGGCGCGTGCAACCGCCAGACGCAGAGAGTTTGCCGTGCGCGCGGCGCTTGGCGCTGGCCGCTTGCGGTTGATTCGCCAGTTGTTGACGGAAAGTTTCTTGCTGGCGTTGGCGGGCGGAGTCGGCGGCGTGCTGTTGTCGAACTGGCTAATCGAATTGCTGGTGCGCGTTGCGCCCGCCGACATCCCGCGCATTGAAGAAGTCAGCTTGAATGTCACGGTGCTGCTGTTCAGTTTGGGCATCACTTTGCTGACGGCGATTTTGTGCGGCCTGGTTCCGGCGCTGACGGCTTCTCGGATCAATCTGAATCAACGACTGAGCGAAGGCGGCAACAAAATGTCCGGAGAGCGTTCCGGCTCGCGAACGCGCAGCTTGCTGGTGATTGCCGAAGTCGCTGTGACCGTGGTTTTGCTGGCCGGAGCCGTGCTGATTCTGCGCAGCTTCGTCAACCTCAGCCGTCTCGACACAGGCTTTGATCCCGCCAACACGCTGACGATGCATTTGCGGCTGCAAGGCCAGAAATACGGAACGCCGGAATCCAGGCGCGACTTTTACCAGCAGTTGATCCAGCGACTGGAAGCGCGTCCAGGCATCGAAGCCGCCAGCGCAGTTCTGATCCGCCCGATGGAAGGCACCGTCGGCTGGGATGTTCCCTTTGAACTGGAAGGGCAATCGGAAGCCGAAGCCAAAAAGAATCGCGTCCCGAATTTTGAAGCCATCACGCCGCATTATTTCCGTACCTTCAAGCTGCCGGTCAAAGCGGGGCGCGAGTTTACGGATTTCGATACGGACCAATCGCAGCCCGTCGCGATCATTAGCGAAACGATGGCGACGACAATGTTCGGCGCGGGCGTTGATCCGATTGGCAAACGGCTCAAACTCGATCTGCGCGATTCCCCCTGGCGCAAAATTGTCGGCGTCGCGGCTGATACAGGACACCGCGCTCTGCAAGACGTGCGGTTTGATTTATACATTCCGTTTGCGCAAT
>CAZMXG010000284.1:0-7254 GCA_964570175.1 uncultured Heliomicrobium sp.
ACCCAGGAATTCGACGCCGCGCCTTACGGGCCGTATCCGTACAAGCTGGGCGCGCGCGCCGAAGAAGTTTCCGAAGAAGATTCAAAAATCACGATCCTCGATCCGGCAAATCCGATCTTCAATGCGCCGAACAAAATCACGCTGGTGGATTTCGATAACTGGGTGGAAGAGCGCGGTTCGAAATGGATGAGCACCTGGGACGAACGATACAAACCTTTGTTGGAATGTCACGACCGCCAGCAGCCTCCGCAAAAAGGAGGCTTGATGTTCGCGCAATACGGCAAAGGCACGTTCGTTTACGCCGCGTATGCGTTTTATCGCCAATTGCCTGCGGGCGTGCAAGGCGGTTACAAACTCTTTGCCAATATCGTCAGTTTGAAAAAGCAACAACGCTAACGTGTAGAAAAATCTTCGGCAGGGCAAATTACTGGCGGAATTCGCCTGACTTCGGCAAAATGCCGTTTCACAAAAACAATTTGTTTTCTAGCACCAACTCACGGCTTGAACCAAGATCAAGTCAAACGGATTTGCTAGCTGGGATTCGCTGACGCGCCATTAGTTGTCATGCGCGTTTTTCTCCATCACCAATCCATTAATCATCCATCAAGGAGCCACCATGAAACACCAGCGTCTGCTCTTACAGACCGTTATTCTGCTGTCGTTTCTTGCGCTAACCGTGTGGGCACAATCGTCCACCGGAGCCATTGTCGGCACGGTCAAAAACGGCAACGGCGAAGTCATTACTGGCGCGCAAGTCGTCATTACGGAAGTGCAAACCAACAAACAGGTCACTGTTATGACTAACGGCGATGGCTATTACAACTCGCCGCCGTTGTCCGTAGGACAGTATCGTGTCGAAGCCCGCATGACCGGATTTCGCTCCGCGGCGCGCAATAATGTGACAATTCAGATTCAACAAACACTGGCGGCGGATTTCACGCTGGAAGTCGGCCAGGTTGCTGAAACGGTTGAAATCACATCGCAAACGCCTGTGCTGGAAACCACCAGTTCCGTGCTGGGCAAAGTGGTGGACAACCGCCGGATCCTGGAATTGCCGCTCAACACGCGCAACGTGTATTCGCTGATCTTTCTGACGCCGGGCGTGTCGGGCAGCATCGGCAACAATTACAACAGCCTCAGCTATTCGGTGAACGGCGCGCGACCGACCATGATGGACACGGTGATTGACGGTGTGACGGCTTCGTTCCCGACGGTCAATGGCTTCACGGGAATTTCAATCTTCCCGTCGGTGGATGCGATTCAGGAATTCAAAGTAATGGGCGCGACGTATCCGGCAGAGTTCGGCCGAAGCCTGGGCAGTGTGCTGAACGTGGTGTTCAAATCGGGCACGAATCAGTTTCACGGCAGCGCGTATGAATTTCTGCGCAATTCAGTGTTTGATGCCAACAACTTTTTTGAAAACCGCGCCGGTCGTAAGTTGGGGAGCTTCAAACGAAGCCAGTTCGGCGGTCACGCCACTGGGCCGATCATCAAAAACAAAACGTTTTTCATGGGATCGTACGAAGGATTGCGCGCTCGCCAGTTTGCTACGCGCATTACCAGCGTGCCGACCCTTGAACAACGCAACGGCGATTTTTCGAAAACCCTCAATCAAGCTGGCGCGCTGATTCGCATTTTCAACCCGTTTACCACGCGGGTGAATCCGGCCAATACAGCGCAATCTATTCGCGATCAATTCACGGATAACAAGATTCCGGCGAATCTGATTGATCCGGTAGCGCTGAATATTTTGAAATATTTCCCGCTGCCGAATCAGCCCGGCGATGCGAACACCAACGCCAACAACTATGCCGCCAGCGGTTCGACCGAAACCAATTTGGATAACTACGATTTCCGAATTGATCATCATTTTTCCGAACGACAATCGTTTTTTGCCCGCTATTCGCATCGGTACACCGAAGATGTGCCGTTGCAATCGTTCCCGGACAACCTGACGATTGCCGAAGGCCGCGTGATTCAGGAAAACCGCGCGCGCAATTTTGTCGCCGAATACACGAATACGTTGTCAACGACGAAGGTGTGGACCTCGCGCCTTGGGTTTGCCCGCACCTTGTTCGTGTTTTCGAATCAGGGTCTGGGTTTCAAACCTTCGCAGCTTGGTTTGCCCGCGGCAATTGATTCTGTTGTTGACCGGCAGATGTTTCCCGCCGTCAACGTTTCAGGTATGACCGGCCTGGGCGGCAATGACCATCGCTTCAATGCCTTTATGAGCTATCCCTTCGTGAATACGCTGTCGTGGACTTCGGGCAATCACAATTGGAAGTTCGGCGGCGAAATTCGAATGATTCGTGTCAACGTTTGGGAAGCACGCAACGCCGGAACCTTCGGCTTCAATGCCGGATTTACACAAGGTCCCAATCCGACGACTGCCAGCAGCAGCGCGGGTTTGGGCATGGCCTCTTTCTTGTTGGGGGCTGGCTCAACCGGAAACACTCTGATCCAGGGCTGGAAAAACGTCGCCGCCCAGAGCTTTTATTATGCCGGATACGCCCAAGACGATTGGCGCGTGAACAGCAAGCTGACGCTGAACCTGGGCATTCGGTATGACTTCGATTCGCCGCGCACCGAGCGGTACAACCGCTTTAACTACTATGACCTCAACGCGCCTTCACCGCTGGCATCCAGGCAGACAGCGTTCCCGAACTTGAAAGGTGGTGTCGTTTTTGTCGGCGTCAACGGCGAACCGCGCCATCAGTATTTCAAAGACACCAACAATCTGGCGCCACGCCTGGGATTGGCGTATCAGTTGAACGAGAAAACGGCCATTCGCGCCGGATATTCGCACATCTTCGGGCCGTCAAACCAGGCTGCGCAAGGAACGGTGGGGCCCTTCGGTTTCCGCATTGAATATCCCTGGCAGACAACAGTGGACAACGGGTTGACGCCGTTCAATCTGTTGCGAAATCCGTATCCGAATGGATTCCGCGCCTTGCCGGGTGCTGCCGATGGATTGCTGACGCAGGTCGGAGCCAATCTGGAATCCGTGTTGCAGGACACCATCACGCCCTGGAGCCAGCAGTGGAATTTGAACGTCCAGCGTCAGTTGCCCTGGCAAATGAATCTGGAAGTCGCTTACGTCGGTACGCGCGGGTTGCAGCTTTCGCGCAATGGCGAAGGCGGCTTGGACCTGAATCAGCTTGATGCGAAACACCTTGCGCTGGGATCGCAACTCAATCAACTGGTGGACAATCCCTTTTTCGGGCTGGGCATCAACAGCGGTTTCTTTGCTTCGCGACAGATCAGCCGCGCACAGTTGTTGCGCCCGTATCCACAATTCACCACGCTGACGCCGCTTTATTCCAGCGGCGCTTCATCCAACTATCACGCCTTGCAGGTGACCTTCGGAAAACGCCTGACGCAGGGATTGCAAATTGACGCGAATTACACCTGGGCGAAAAACATCGAAGAAGGCTTGACGCATCAGGACAGCTACAACCTGCGCGCCAGCCGTGGATTGGCGACGATTGATATTGCCCATCGGTTTGTTGTCAGTTATCTGTACGAATTGCCATTTGGCAAAGGCCGCAGGTTCGGTGCAAAAGCGCCGGGTGTGATGGATGCCATCATCGGCGGCTGGCAATTCAACGGTATCACGACGTTCCAGAGCGGCACGCCGTTGACCATTACAGCCAACAATACCGCGGGCATTTTCAATCCGCTGACTCGCCCGAACACGAATGGCAACGATCCAAATTTGAGCGGAAAAGTGGACGAACGGTTGAACCGGTATTTTGACACCAGTGTTTATACCCAACCGGCGGCATTCACCTTTGGCAACGTCGGTCCGACGGTCAACATTCGCAATGATGGCATCAAGAGCTTCGATTTGTCGTTGTTCAAACAATTCCGTCCGGTCGAACGCATGGCTGTGCAATTCCGCGTCGAAGCGTTGAATGCCTTCAACACACCGCGTTTCGGTTCGCCGAATACCAGCGTGACTTCGACGACCTTCGGGCAAATCACCTCACAGGCAAATTCTCCCCGCCAATTGCAGTTTGGTCTAAAACTATTGTGGTAAAGCGGATGGGCCGCTAACTCAACAAAAAGGCTGCCGCGGGGGAAACCTCTTGGCGGCCTTTTCTAATTTCCAGAATAGGCTTTTCAATAATCGCCCCGTATAATTCCCGCCGCCACCCCAAGTCTTAAAATCAGCCTACGGAGGAAAAACACATGCGTGCTGATCTGGCGGACTGGATCGCGCTTAATATGGTTCGCGGCGTCGGCCCACGAACAGCCAATCATCTGCTCAGCCGATATGGATCGCCCGCTGGCGTTTTTGCTGCTTCGCGGCTGGCGCTGCAAAAAGAAGGGTTGAAGCCGGAAACCATTCAGGAGCTTCAGGATTCATCCATCCTCGAAAAAGCCAATGCCGAAATCGAACGCCTGGAAAAACTGAACGCCCAGGTCATCACGCTTGAAGATGACCAATACCCGGACTTGCTGCGCGAAATCCACGATCCGCCAATTGCGCTGTATGTGCGCGGCGATCTGCAAAAAGCTTTGGAGCGTCCGGCACTGGCAGTCGTCGGTTCGCGGCGCTGTTCGACGTACGGCGTCAACGTCGCCGAAAGTTTGTCCCGCGATCTGGCCTCGCACGGGTTGACGATCGTTTCCGGCTTGGCGCGGGGAATTGACGCCGGATCGCATCGCGGCGCATTGGAATCTGGCGGTCAAACAATCGCTGTCGTCGGAACAGGGCTGGAAAACACTTACCCCAAAGAGCACAAAAAGCTGGAAGAACAAATTATTGCCAACGGTGCGGTCGTTTCGGAATTCCCGCTTGGCACGCCGCCGCTGCCGCAAAACTTTCCCTATCGAAACCGGATTCTTAGTGGCTTGTGTTTTGGCGTGCTGATTATTGAAGCATCGGAACACAGCGGCTCGTTGATTACGGCGCGCCTGGCGTATGAACAAGGCCGCGAGGTTTTTGCCGTGCCGGGCAATATCACTTCGCAGACGTCGTTCGGGCCGAACTTTCTGATCAAAGACGGCGCAAAGCTGGTTCAAATCTGGCGCGACGTGGTGGACGAACTGCCACGCGAAGCCAAAGAAAAACTGTTTGGCATTGAGCGTCCGGCAGCAGCCAAATCAAACGTTCAGCCTATTTTCGAAGCCATAGACCTTTCCGACGGGGAACGCAAAATTTTGGAGATATTATCCGTTGACGTTCCCGCTCACATTGATCAGTTGTTAATTTCCAGCGAAATGAATTCGTCCGATTTGATGAGCGCTTTGCTAGGCTTGCAGATGAAAGATAGAATCAGGCAGCTTCCGGGCAAAAGTTTTATCAAGAGGATTTGAAGTTCGCGGTTCGCAGTTCACAGTTTGCAGTGAATTGCAGTTGATGTCCGACTGTGAACTTGGAATAGTGAACTGTTTATGCTGGATTGGCTGAAATCTTGGTTTCTGGAAATTTCCGGCCAAGTGGTCTTCGCTCCAATGTATTTTGCCGCGCCATTGATGGTGTTGGTTGGTGCATTGGATTCATCGTTGCTGTCGCTGCCCGAAGTGAATGATTACATCACCATCACGCGCATTGCGCACAATCCGAGTGAAGTTTATTATTTCCCACTCTTTCCGGCGATTGGCTCTGTGATTGGTTGTCTGGTGCTGTATCGCATAGCCAGAAGCGGCGAAAAGTTCATCTCCAAGCGGTTTCATCCCAAACATCTGGATCGCGTTCAAGCGTTGTATCGCAAATGGGGGTTGTTTGCGCTGGTCATTCCTGCGCTGCTGCCTCCGCCAATGCCGTTCAAGATTTTTGTGGCGGCGGCAGGCGCGCTGAATTATCCGCCTATGCGGTTTGCGGTAACCATTCTGATTGCGCGAATGGCACGGTATTACTTTTGGGGAATTCTGGCTTATTTTTACCGGGAAGAAGTAAAAATAATGCTCAGTTGGTTGGAAGAGCATTTCTTCACAGTGCTGGGAGTGATGGGGGCAGTGTTGGTGCTGATCGTGATTGCGCGCTGGCTGGTTGCGAAACAGAAAAGCCGGTCACCAGAGACACAAGGTTCTTACACAGATTAAATTTTGAATTTCCAGGCAATAGTTTCCGGTTTCCAGCACCTTACTTCCTTTTATCGCTGGAAAGCCGAAACTGACGGCCGGAAACTATACGGACTTATCAATGAAAACTTTTCTTTTCAGTATTGGCAGCGCCTTGAAATCATTACAGGCCACCTTGTTTGGCTTGGGCGCGCTGGGAATTTTGGCAATTGGCTTTATTGATGCGGCGTCAATTCCGCTGCCTGGCGGGCCGGATGTCGTGGTAATGGCGCTTTCGCACGCCAACCATTCCATGATGCCGCTTTATGTGCTGGCGGCGGTGGTCGGTTCGACCGCAGGATCGCTGGTTTTGTATTTTGCCGCGCGCAAGGGTGGCGAAGCCGTGCTGCGAAAATTCAGCCCTGAAAAACGCGCGCGCGTCGAAGATATGTTGGAGCGTTACGACATTCTGGCCATGCTGTTGGCTTCTGTTTTGCCGCCGCCGTTTCCCTTCAAGCTCTTTGTTCTAAGCGCAGGCGCTTTCAAAATGCAGCTTTGGCGATTCGTCGCCGCACTGGTGGCCGGTCGCGGCTTCCGCTTTCTGCTGGAAGGCTGGCTGGCAGTGAAGTACGGCGAACAAGCGACAGACATGTTCAAACATCATTATCCAAAAATCGGTTTGGGCATCGCCGCCGCAATCATCGTAATTTACCTGTTTAACAGTTTGCTTCGCCGCCGACGCGAAGCAACAAGCTAAAATCTGTGCGGGGAGCGAAAGCGACCTGAGCTTAACTAAAAGCATTCTTGAAAGCTCAGATCGCTTCCGCTCCCCGTTCTGTATCTGGAACAGCTTTGTATTCACGAAGTTGGAACATACGACGGGCAAAAGTCCGAAAACATTTGTAGAACCAATAAGAAAGGCAATTGATAACACTTACTCATGCAACCTATTGTTCAAATCTCACTCGATCTAACTGACATCAAAGAAGCGATTGAAACTGCCCGCATCGCCGTTGAAGCCGGGGTGGACTGGTTGGAAGCCGGAACGCCGCTGATTCTGGCGGAAGGGCTGCACGGCGTCAGAGCTTTGCGCGCTGAATTCCCGGATCATCCGATTGTCGCCGACCTGAAAACGATGGACGGCGGTTACCTGGAAGCCGAAATGATGGCCAAAGCCGGTGCGACACACGTTGTCGTGATGGCGCGCGCGCATGCCGAAACCATCAAATGCGTCGTCAAATCCGG
>CAZMXG010000285.1:0-7246 GCA_964570175.1 uncultured Heliomicrobium sp.
ACCCTTGATCCGGGGCACTCAAAAAGTGCCCCGAACTTTTCAAAACCTACTTAGAGTCTTTCAAACGTTACCACCGAACAGTTATTCAACTAGCGCGCAAGCTGACTGTGCTTCAAAACTCTCATCGCGCCTGCCTGCATTCTTGCCAGAAAACCTTGTCAGCTTACTATTTCTGCTCTTTTTTCAGGTTGGGTGTGTTGTAACTTTTCAGCTTCTTCCACAGGACGATCAGGCTACCGTTTTGATCCTGCCGCACTGTGCGAAACGCCACCAGCAAATCCG
Source organism: uncultured Heliomicrobium sp. (assembly GCA_964570175.1). GTDB lineage: Bacteria > Acidobacteriota > Blastocatellia > RBC074 > RBC074 > RBC074. Next base: position 283 of record CAZMXG010000285.1, read on the forward strand.
AACGGCCGTAATTGATCGAACGCAACGCGTAAGTGGTATTCAACTTCCAGGGTACAGACAAACTGTATTTGAACCCACTGACCGATTCGCCTTTTTCAAGTTGCTGAAACTGATTTTCCGCTGCGCTTTCGGTTGCGGCAGGCATGAATTTGGCCAGATATTCCACACCAGCGCTTCCCAGGCTGACACTTTCCAGGCTAACATCGCCCAAATCAACCAACACCCCGATGGCTTGCCCGCCAACGCCACCTAAAAACCAATCCTCATCCCACGCGATATCCGACCATTTATCAGCGTTGTGATTCTTTTTGGTAAACGAATATTGAGCGCCTCCGCCCACCAACAGAACATCGCCAGAAACGGCCAGGTTATCGGCATTAACCACTTTACGGTGGTTTCGTTTATCAACCCGCATCAACCGAAAGATGCCAGTTCCCGATTGGCGCAAGAATTCAGCATTTGCCTTCAAATCTTCAGAAGCTGGCATTAGTACCTTTCTTTCATCCGCCGTCAGTTCCTCTTCAGTCAAGACGACAGGCAAAGTAGCGCCAGGCTTGCGACTGTTGGCTGTGCGCCTGCGCAGTTCGGTCTCCAGACCACGGTTGTACGCCTCGTTCCTTCGACTCCATTCGGGGTCCGGAGCTCCTCTTGGAGGTCGTGGGTCGCTTACTCCGGAAGTCTGCGACGTGGTTTGTGTTTGCCCAAAACTGCCGGGCGCATTCAGCAACAGCACAACAAAACAAAGGATCAACAATTGGCCTCGAACTTTCATTGAACCTCCTGAAACCTTTCAGTATTTGGGAATTCCCGAAATTGATCTTGAGACTATAAAACCTGTTTTGCGCGCGCCCGAAATGCCGCGGTCGAATGTGGCAGGTGTTTATGAATGATCAGCCGCAGTTCGTTCATCAAATCCGGTTCTGTTTTTGCAATGCGAGCGGCAACGGACATGGCAAACACTCGCACCGCGATTGGCTGATCAGGATCATCCAGCAAATTAACGCTTTGGTCGTAAATCTTGCCAGAAAGCCGCTTGGGAATTTCCACGTATTGCAACAACCGCATGATGTTGCGCCGGATGGCTTCATGCATATCGTCGCGGTCTAGGCAATCCAGCAATTTCGGCAAATATGGCTGGATTAAGCTGGAATGCCGCTCCGCGCAATAATTCATCGGCCATGCGGCGCGCTGCGTCAGGCGATAATCTCTTTCAAAAAACACCTTCATCAGTTCTGCAAACCGTTGGGGATCGTCGCCGATGAATTCCACGATGGCCATCGTCCGTTGCCTGGAATGTCCTGCCATCAACGCCTGCCGAATATCCATTGCCTTCACTCCATCACTTCGCTCCAGTGGTGCCGCGTTTCAAAAACTGCCCTGCGCCGGTTTTTCCTTTCCATTCGCCGTTTTCGACGATGACATTGCCGCGCGACAGAACGATTTCGGTGACGCCTTTGAGCTTCCAGCCTTCGTAGGCGCTGTAATCCACGCGCATGTGGTGAGTCGCCGCGCTGATCGTTTGTTCGCGGTTTGGATCGAAAACAACGATGTCAGCATCTGACCCAACGGCAATCGTGCCTTTGCGCGGAAACAAGCCGAAGATTTTGGCTGCCGCCGTCGAAGTCAATTCGACAAACCGGTTCAGGCTGATGCGGCCCTGGGCAACGCCGCCGTTGTAAATCAGGCTCATCCGATGTTCGACGCCGGGACCGCCGTTTGGAATTTTGCTGAAATCGTCAATGCCCAGTTCTTTCTGTTCTTTCATACAGAACGGGCAATGGTCGGTGGAAATGACTTGCAGATCGTTGCTGCGCAATCCGCGCCAGAGCAATTCCTGATTTTCCTTGCCGCGCAACGGAGGCGTCATGACGTACTTCGCGCCTTCAAATCCTTCTTTTTCGTAATAGCTGTAATCCAGAAACAGATATTGCGGGCAGGTTTCAGCATACGCAGGCAAACCCAAATCGCGTGCGTTTTGGACTTCTTTCAGCGCGTCATAACAGCTCAGGTGAACGATGTACACAGGCGAATTGGCCATTTCGGCGATGGCGATGGCACGATGAACGCCTTCAGCTTCGGCTTTCGTTGGTCGCGTCAGCGCGTGGTATTTCGGCGCGGTGTGACCGGCAGCCAGGGCGCGTTTGACCAGCACGTCAATGATGACGCCATTTTCGGCGTGCATACAGATCAATCCGCCGTGCTCGCCTGCTGCCACCATCGCCTTGAAGATCGTGCCGTCATCAACCAGAAAAACTCCGGGATAGGCCATGAACAACTTAAAGCTGCTGACGCCCTGATCCATCATCCCTTTCAATTCCGGCAAGCGTTCATCCGGCAAATCCGTGCAGATCATGTGGAAGCCGTAATCGGCGACGGCTTTGCCTTGCGCTTTGGCAAACCAAACGTCTAGGGCTTCGTTCAGCGACTGACCTTTGTACTGCACGGCGAAATCAATGATCGTCGTCGTTCCGCCAAACGCCGCCGCGCGCGTGCCAGTCTCAAAATCATCGGACGAAGAGGTTCCACCGAATGGCAAATCCATGTGCGTATGCGGATCAATGCCACCGGGAATGACCAGCTTGCCGGTGGCGTCAATCGTTTTGTCTACATTCCCAACGACGGCGGAAAGGTCTTTGCCGATCATCGCGACGGCTTCACCATCAATCAGCAAGTCGGCGATGTAAGAATCCACGGCGGTGACGACGTTTCCGTTTTTGATCAGAGTTCGCATCTTCCGTTTCTCCTTACTTTAGATCGTTGCCAGAGCTTCATCGAGCGCGTTCACCATTTCATCCATATCGTCTTTGGTTGCAATCAGCGGCGGGCCGATGCGGATGCAGTTGCCGTAAAGTCCGCCTTTGCCGATCAGCACGCCGCGCTTTTTGGTTTCCTCGAAAACCTTCAGCACTGCCGCCGAGTTCGGTTCTTTGGTCTTGCGGTCTTTGACCAGTTCCAGCGCTTGCATCAAACCAAGTCCGCGAACATCGCCGATGATTTCGTATTTTTCCATCAAGCCCATCAGCTTTTCGCGCAGATGATCACCGACGACTTTGGCGCTGTGGACCAGGTTTTCGGTTTCGATGACTTCAATCGTAGCCAGCGCGGCGCGCGACGAAACCGGATTACCGCCAAAGGTCGAAAACGTCAGCGTAGGCACTGCGGCGGCAACTTCCGGCGTCGCAATCGTCCAACCGATGGGAAAACCGCCAGCCATTCCTTTGGCTGAAGTGACGATGTCCGGTTCAACGTCCCAATGTTCAATGCCAAACCACTTATCGCCCGTGCGTCCCCAGCCGGTTTGCACTTCGTCAGTGATGAACACGCCGCCGTATTGGCGAACGATGGCGACGGCTTCTTTGAAATACTCTTTCGGCGGCGTGATGTATCCGCCCACTCCCAAAATGGGTTCAGCCATAAACGCAGCGATATTGCCTGAAGTGGCCGTTTCAATCAGTTCTTTCAAGTCTTTGGCGCAGGCTAAATCACATTCGGGATACGTCAGTTTGAAGGGACAGCGATAACAATACGGCGCGGGCGCGTGGTAATACCCGGCAACTTGCGTCGGCAGGACTTTCCAGCTTCTGTGCCCGCCCGCGCTTTGCGCCGCCGCCGAACGCCCGCTGTAACTGTGCCGCAAAGTGATGATTTCCTGCCGCCCGGTGTATAGCTTGGCGGCCTGTGTTGCGGTTTCGTCGGCTTCGGTGCCGCTGTTGGTGAAAAAGGATTTTTCCAGCCGGCCCGGAGTGATTTCGGCAAGCTTGGCCGCCAGTTGCGATTGCGGCGCGTTGGCATATAGCGTCGAAGTGTGGGTGATCTTTTTGACCTGATCTATTACGGCTTCAGTCACTTGTGGATTCGCGTGGCCCAAGCTGGTGGTCAAAACTCCACCGAAACAATCAAGGTATTTATTGCCTGATTCGTCCCAGACGTGCATGCCTTGGCCATGATCCAGGGCGATGGGTTCCTGGTAATACATGGTGACGGCGGGAAACAGAAAATCTTTGTGTTTCTGGACGGTATCGGAAGTCGAAGTTTTATTTTCGGCGCTCATAAATGACGGTTCTCCTATGACGGACGGAAGTTTGCGGTAATGCCGGTAAAGCGTTTTGATGACTCGCATTATGGCATTGTCATTTGTGGCAGCCAAAAGGAATTTGGCGAAAGACTTAACTGTTTTTTCAGGCTGAGGCTGTGGAACCGTGAGCGGAAAGTTTAACCAGCTTTGTTTCGCATAAAATCGGCAAGGTGCATGAAGTTTCGCGTGAATTGCGTTCTTGCCTGATCATCTACAATGACTTCCTCTAAAGCCTGGCTCATACACAATAACCATTGATCGCGTTCGGACTCTCCGATGGGAAATGGCAAATGCCGTGCGCGCAATCGCGGATGGCCGAACCGTTCGACGTACAGTTGCGGCCCGCCAGACCAACCCACCAAAAACCAAAACAGCTTGTTGCGGGATTCGGTTAAATCTTCCGGGTGTAAGGCGCGAAGTCCTGCTGCTTCCGGCTTGACATTCATCAGGTCGTAAAAGCGATCCACCAAAACGCGTAAGGCTTGCTCGCCACCAATCGTTTCGAAAAGTGTTTTCTGCATTCTGTTACTTGATTTGAGAGACTCGCCGGAAGAAAACCTGCGAGTTACCTGCCTTCCTCACGCTCCGTTTTCTTACCTTGCTTGATCTCTTCTTTTACTTCCGCCCCGTCCTTGTTCGCAGCTTGTTCGGCAATTTTCTCGGCGCTCCAGCCCTCATGCTTCACGTCTGGGCTATTCGGCACAGTTGTGTCTGTGTTTCCCTGCGGCTTTGCTTTTTCGGCGGATTCCTCTTTTTCGTTTGTCATTTGTTTATCCTTTCGTATTCTTTCCCTGTTCGGCGAGTGGGTTTGCGTATCTGTTTCTAACCCACAAATTATCATCAACGCATTCGGAAGACCACACCTGCCGCCAGGTTCAACATGTGATTGCCCGGCCGGGCCATCCGGCAAGATTAAGGAGAACAATGAGTAGCCCAAAAGAAGCCAACGAAGTTTCGAAACTACAAACAGAACGTGTGTTACAAGCGGCGCCCGCCTTTGGCAAAAAGTCGCCCGAAACACAACTGGCAATTCGCCAGACGTTAATGGACGCCTATATTGAAGCTCTTTCGCGGCAAAAGAATTTCGACGCTGATGAAGCCATTCAAACCTTGCAGGACGATGGCTTGGCGGCGGAGTTTCTGAATCAATTGGCCTTTCCCAAATTTGTCGCGGACCTGTTGAAAGGCGTCTTCGATGCTAATTTGCGCGCAACGCTTAAACAAACAAAGGCATACATCGAGTTGATGAAAGCCTGTAGTTCACCGTTGTCACGTCTGGCCAATACGATCAGCGACAAAGCTGCGTCGAAGTATCTGGAAGAAATTGGATTTGCAACCACGCCTTACTCCAAGATCGAACTGAAAGCTGCCCGTCTTTCCTTGGCAACACAACAACGACGACTGTTGCGGCAAGCCGTGCTGATCGCAATCGCACGTTTTTTGGTAAATCCACACACAAGCGTCACCAAAGCTTTTCTTGGAATCAACGCTGAGCGCGACGCCGCCAACCTTGCCTTGCGGGACAAAATTATCCGCGCATTACAAGGTCCGAAACCGAAGCAGGCAACGCAAAGTTTCAGTTTTGGAGCTACCGCAGCAGGAGAACTCAGCGGAGCCGTTTGGGTACAACGCTTTCCCGGCAGCACCAGCGTCAACGATCTGGAACCCGTGTTTCGGGCAAATGTCAGCCGCTTTCTGGCTGCACTTCAGGCGGCAAATGCAACGCTACGGATTACCAGCACATTCCGCCCTCCGGAACGCGCCTATATGATGCATTTCGCTTGGAAAATTGTTCGTGGGTTGATTGCGCCGAAAGATGTGCCGTCGCATCCCGGCGTTGCCATCATCTGGGATCACGGCGAAGATGCTGCATCCAAGCGCGGCGCACAGGCAATGGTAGATGGATTCGGCCTTGGACATTTGAAAGTCGCGCCCGCGCTGAATTCACGTCATACCGAGCGAAAAGCCCTTGATGTGAAAATCGCCTGGAACGGCACTCTGACCATCCGTCGTGCGGATGGACAAACGGTGACGATTACGTCCGCGCCGCGCGACGGAATCAACCCGGATTTGATAAAAGTGGGGGCGACTTACAATGTCCTTCACTTCCACAATCCACCCAAAGACGCTCCGCATTGGTCTACGGATGGGCGTTGAATCAACGTTGTGGCACTCTGGGTGTGCTCACAGTACACCCTTACATCAGCATCGCTTTGACTTCCAGGAACTCTTCCAGGCCGTACTTGCCTAATTCGCGGCCATTGCCGGATTGTTTGTAACCGCCAAACGGAGCCATTGGATTGAATCTGCCGCCGTTGATTTCGACCTGCCCGGTTCTGAGTCTCCGAGCGACACGTTTGGCGCGTTCCGGATCGCCAGACCAAACTCCGCCAGCCAAACCGTAAATCGTATCATTGGCAATTCTGACTGCGTCGTCTTCGTTTTCGTACGGAATGATCGAAAGCACAGGGCCGAAGATTTCTTCTTGCGCGATGGTCATTTTGTTGTTCACGTTGGCAAACACCGTTGGGCGCACGAAATATCCCTTCGTCAAACCTTCGGGCATTTCGGCTCCACCACAAACCAACGTCGCGCCTTCTTCAATTCCTTTTTTGATGTAACCGACTACTCGTTCGCGCTGCGTCGCCGAAACCAGCGGGCCAAGCTTGGCGGCTCCGCCCAGAGGATCGCCGACCGTGAAGCTTTCGGCAGTCTTTTTGGCGATGGCCACAGCTTCGTCATAGCGCGAACGCGGAACCAGCATCCGCGTCAACGCAGAACAGGTCTGGCCGGAATTGAAATAACAAGCACCGACGCCGCTTTTCACCGCTTTGTCAAAATCGGCGTCGTCCAAAATCACGTTGGCCGATTTGCCGCCGAGTTCCAGCG
>CAZMXG010000286.1:0-7064 GCA_964570175.1 uncultured Heliomicrobium sp.
TAAATTTGGAGTGCGACGGCTCCGGCGTCGCTTTGGCAGTCGCTGGGCAAATACGTTGATCTGTTTGACTGAAGTTCTTCATCAGAAAGGGACTACAAAAGCGACGCCGAGAGCGTCGCACTCCAAGGAAAAAGTTCTATGCGTCAATCCAAACTTCTAGCGTTGTTGTGTTTGGTTGTGTTGTTCCAGTCGCCGATTGCGTCACAGGCGCAAACGCACACGCTGGTCGTGCAAGTAGACAAACCGCGCGCGCAAGTCGCTCCGAATCAATTCGGCATTTTCTTCGAAGACATCAACTTTGCCGCCGACGGAGGCATTTACGCCGAACTCATCAAAAATCGTTCGTTTGAATTCACCGACGGGTTGATGGGCTGGCGGAAACTGGGCGATGCGGCTCAGGTGCGAGTACTGGAACGTGAGGCCAGTCAAACCAACAACCGGCATTACCTGCAACTGTCCGGCGGAGGCGTCACCAACAGCGGCTTTCGCGGGATTGGGGTTCGCCAAGGCGAAGAGTATTTGTTTTCGCTGCAAGCGCGAAATTCCGGCAAAGCGCCTGCAAACTTGCGCGTTGAATTGGTCAACGCCAGCGGGAAGCCGGTTGCCCAAGCAGTGCTGCGTGCCATCGCAGGCGATTGGAAAACCTATCGCATCAGCTTGCGTCCCACGGTCACCGAAGCCAAAGCGCAACTGAACCTGATTCCTGAAAGCGGCGGAATGCTGGACCTGGACCTGGTGTCGCTATTTCCGAAAGCGACGTGGAAAGGTCGCGCCAACGTATTGCGCACCGATCTGGTCCAACTCCTGAAAGACCTACAGCCGGGTTTTATACGTTTTCCCGGCGGCTGCATTGTCGAAGGCCGCAATCTGAACGAGCGCTATCAATGGAAAACGACCATCGGCGATCCGGCGGAACGCAAGCTGATTATCAATCGCTGGAACATGGAATTTCGCACGCGCAATCCCGAACGTGCGCCGGATGATTATTTCCAGTCGTTTGGCTTGGGCTTTTTTGAATACTTTCAGCTTTGCGAAGACGTCGGCGCTGATCCGCTGCCGATTCTGAATTGCGGAATGGCTTGCCAGTTCAACACTGGCGAATTGGTTCCGCTGGATCAGCTTGATCCGTACATTCAGGACGCGCTTGATCTGATTGAATTCGCCAACGGCTCTGTTGCCACAACTTGGGGACGCAAACGGGCGGAGCTTGGGCATCCGGCGCCGTTTAACATGAAACTGCTCGGCGTCGGCAATGAACAATGGGGGCCGGATTACGTCGCGCGGTATGAAATCTTTGCCAAAGCGATCAAAGCCAAATACCCAAACATCACCTTGGTCACCAGTGCCGGACCGAATCCGGACGGTGACCGCTTCAACTTTCTGTGGGACAAAATGCGCGCGCTGAATGCCGATTCGGTAGACGAACATTACTATCGCCCGCCCAAATGGTTTCTGGATAACGCCAATCGTTACAACGATTACCCGCGTACCAGACCAAAAGTATTTGCCGGAGAATACGCCGCGCACGTTTCGGTCAAAGGCCGTCTGGACCGTCCCAACAATTGGGAAGCTGCGCTGGCCGAAGCGGCATTTTTAACAGGACTCGACCGCAATGCAGACGTGGTGACGATGGCTTCATACGCGCCGTTGTTTGCGCACGTAGACGCCTGGCAGTGGTCGCCGAATTTAATCTGGTTCGACAACCTGCGCAGCTTCGGCACGCCCAGTTACTACGTTCAAAAGCTGTTCAGCCAAAATACTGGTACAGAGATTTTACCGATTACGATCAATAACTCTGTGCTGAACGGTCAGCAGCAGATTTACGCCTCGGCGTTGCGAAATATGAAGACCCGCGAAGTGATTCTGAAACTCGTCAATACCTCTCCATCGTCTATGGTTACGAAGGTGAATCTGGCCGGAATGGGCCGGATCACCAAAACCGCACAATCGTTCGTGCTGGCGAGCGATGATCTAACGATAGAAAACAACCTGGATGCACCCAAACGGCTTGCGCCGGTCGAAGCGAAGGTTTCGATCAAGGCGGCGGAATTTGATTACACGTTGCCCGGACAATCTCTAACGGTGCTCCGAATTGCTTATACGAAATAGCCGTCGCTGATCCGCGTTCGCGACTGCCAATAACCATCAAGAGAGGATTACATTCAATGTACACAAGACGAGAATTCGGCATGCTGACGATGGCCGGGTTGCCGTTAGTGGGAATGCCGCTGACGCTGGCAGCAGCCCAGGGCAAAGTCGGCGGCGTGCGCATAGGCGTGCAATCGTACAGCTTCCGCACCATGGAACTGGATGCAGCCATCGCCGCCATGAAGGACATTGGCATCGGCGAATGCGAACTGTTTTCCGGCCACATCGAACCGCGCATGGGGCCTCCGCCGGGAATGGGTGGCGGGCAGCGTCCTCCGCAAGGCGCTCCTCCTGCTGGGGTGCCTCCGGGACAAGGGCAAGCGCCGACACCGGAACAGCGTGAAGCAATGCGCGAAGCGGCGCGCAAACGCGCCGAAGAAGTTCGCAAATGGCGGTTGTCGGTTTCGATGGATCATTTCAAAGATGTCAGGAAAAAGTTCGACGGTGCAGGAATCAAATTGCAGGCTTACAACCTGAGCTTCAACGACAATTTCACCGACGAAGAAATTGATCGCGGCTTTGAAATGGCCAAGGCGCTGGGCGTCAAAATCATCACGGCGTCTTCGACCTTGAAGGCCGCCAAGCGTGTCGCGCCGTTTGCCGACAAACACAAAATCATTGTCGCCATGCACGGGCATTCCAACCTGACCGACCCGAACGAATTCGCCAAGCCGGAAAGCTTTGAAGCGGCGCTGGCGATGTCGAAATACTTTGCGATCAATCTGGATGTCGGGCATTTCTTCGCGGCGGGCTTCGACCCGATTGATTACATTCAAAAACACCACGCGCACATCACAAACTTGCACCTCAAGGATCGCAAGAAGGACAATGGGCCGAATACTCCCTGGGGCGAAGGCGACACGCCGATCAAAGCCGTGTTGCAATTGCTGAAAACCAAAAAGTACGACATTCCGGCAAACATCGAATACGAATATCGCGGCGCTGACGCGGTGGCCGAAGTGCGTAAGTGTTTTCAATTTATCAAAGATGCCCTGGCATAACGCCAGACCAAGTTAAAAATTGGCACGGCAGGGATTCCAATGGACGCAAAACTCAACACAAAGAGACAAAGGATCAAAGGGGCAAGGGGCAAAGAAGCTGAGAATAAAGTCAGTTTCCGGTCAGAGCTGCCTTTGAACCTTTGATCCTTTGTGGTGAAAAAAATCCTACTCCAGCAAATCCCTGTAGTGCCCGAAAATTCAGGAGCAAACATGTCGAAAGAGAAAATGACAAGACGGAAATTTGTTGCGGGCGCGACGCTGGCTGCGGCCAGCCCGATGATCGTTCCGCGTCATGTGTTGGGCGGTGTTGGTTTCAAAGCCCCCAGCGACACAGTCAACTTTGCATTGATCGGTTGCGGCGGTCAGGGCAAAACCGATTCTGCAGAACTGGTCACAGGCGGTCAAAATCTGGTCGCGTTGTGCGATGTGGATTTTGGCTACGTTGATCGCGAAGTCGCCAATCTGACGCGTCCGCGTGAAGGAGGAGGCGGTGGCGGCAACAGAGGAGCGCAAGGTGGCGCTCAGCCCACGGCAGAACAGCAAGCGCGCATGCAGCAAATGGCCGAAGAACGTCGCGTGCAAGCCGTGAAATTGCAGGAAGCGTACAAGAACGCCAAACGTCATAGCGATTTCCGCAAGATGCTGGAAACGCAAAAAGACATTGACGCGATCGTGGTTGCCACGCCGGACCATTTGCACGCCACCATCGGCAAAACGGCGATGGAATTGGGCAAGCACGCTTACATTGAAAAACCGTTGACCTGGTCAATTCAGGAAGCCCGCGTTTTGCGCGAAGTCGCCGCGAAAAATCCCAAACTCGCTACCCAAATGGGCAACATGGGACATTCCAGCGAAGGTGCTGCGCTGGTCAACGAATGGGTGCAGGCTGGCGTCATTGGTAAAGTTTCCGAAGTTCACGTTTGGACAAACCGTCCAGTCAACTATTGGCCGCAAGGCGTGCCGCGTCCGGTGAAACCGGCTCAGCCTGCCGCTGGCGCGCAAGCCGGTATGGGTGGATTTGGCAATGACTGGTCTGCGCGCAAAGTGAATCGCACGCTGGCTGGCGCAATGGGCGAAGAAGGTGTCCCGACGGGCTTGGATTGGGATTTGTTCCTCGGTCCTGCCCCGGAAGTTCCGTACCACGGCATTTATCACCCGTTTAACTGGCGCGGCTGGACGGATTGGGGAACAGGCGCAATTGGCGATATGGCCGCGCATCTGATTGACCATCCGTATTGGGCGCTGGGACTGACCTATCCGACCAGCGTCGAAGCGACCTTCTCACCATTTGGCACGGACAACAAAGGCCAAATCTGCAGCTACCCCATCGCTTCGCAAATCGTCTACCACTTCCCCGCGCGCGGCGCGCAGCCAAAGGTCAAACTGACCTGGGTGGATGGCGGACTGATGGCTCCGCGTCCGGATGCTTTGCCGGACGATGTGCCGCTGGATCCGGGTGGTGGCGTAATTTTCATCGGCGAAAAAGGAATTCTGGTTCACGCCACCTATGCGTCGAATCCGAAGCTGTACCCGCAATCGCTGCACGAAGTCGCGAACAAAGTTCCGAAGACCTACTTCCGTGTGGAAAAAAGCGGCGAAGGCCAATTTGCCCAAGCCAAACATCGCATGAACTGGATCAATGCCATCAAGGGCAAAGAGAAAGCGACTTGCCCGTTTGAATACGCTTCGCGGCTGACCGAAACGATGCTGCTGGGTGTTGTGGCGATGAAAACCGGCCAGGGCAAACGGATTTACTACGACGGAAACGCCGGACGCATTACGAACAACGAATCGGCGAACCAGCATTTGCAACGCGAATATCGCAAGGGCTGGACGCTGTAAAAGGGAAACAACCATCCCAACACGAAGGGTCAAGGGAACAAAGGATCAAAGGAGTTACTTGCAGGCGATTTCCTTTTCCCTTTGAACCTTTGACCCTTTGTGTTGAAAGCTCACTACATTACCTAGAGCGATATGCGACTTAACAAATCATGCATCATCGCAGTTTGTCTGTGGGGATTGGCGTTGCCAGCATTGGCGCAGACAGCTCAACCGAAACTGGAGCGTGGATTCAAATACATCTTCAACGGCAAAGACCTGACCGGCTGGGAAGGCAATCCCAAGCATTGGTCGGTCGAAGACGGCGCTTTGACCGGCGTGGCGGATGGCACGCTGAAGATGAACAGTTTCATTATCTGGCGCGGCGGGACGGTCAAAAACTTCGAGATGCGGGTGCAGGTCAAAATCACCAAAGACGGAAACTCTGGCTTGCAATACCGCAGCGCACAATTGCCGGAAGTCGGGCCGTATGTTCTGACGGGCTATCAATGCGATGTCGTGCAGAACCGAAACGATTACAACGGCATGCTGTACGAAGAACGCGGTCGCAGAATTTTGGCGCACACAGGCGAAAAAGTCGTTGTGGACACTTCGGGTCAGCCCTGGGTTGTTGGCTCGGTTGCAGGAGTCAAAAGCTTCGCCGCCGATGAATGGCACGATTACCGCGTGCTGGTCCTCGGCAATCACCATCAGCACTGGATTGACGGCGTGATGACCGCCGATGTCGTAGACCACGACGAAAAAAGCCGCCGCCTGGAAGGATTGGTTGGTGTGCAAGTCCACGTCGGGCCACCGATGAAAGTGCAATTCAGAAACTGGCGGATTAAAACATTGCGGGACGCCAGATTGATCAAACCCGAACAAACGCCGATTCCGCCGAACGCACAGAAGGTTGTGCCCCAAGGCGGAACGCCGCGAAAAACCTCGTAATGTTTTACTGCTCAGCCGGATCATCAACTGAAGCCAGCCTGCTTAAGCGTGGATTAAAGTGCGAAAGGAATATTCTCATGAAAACAAAACTTTGTTTGTTGATGTTGTTACTGGCAGTTCCGCTGATGGCTCAACAGCCCGTTTCGACCGAACCGCCGCTGGAATGGATCGAGCCGGAAACTGGCCATCGCGTCATTCGCCTTTCCCGCGAACCTGGAACGGCAAGTTTGTACTTTCACCAGAACGCATATACCGCCAATGGCGACAAGTTGGTCGTTACCACACCCAGAGGCATTTCCACGATTGAACTCAAAACCGGCAAGATTGAACAGATTGTCGAAGGGCGCGCGAGCAGCTTGATCATAGGCCGTAAAACGCGGCAAGTGTTTTACATCAAAGATGGCGCGGTAATGGCAACGCATCTGGATACCAAAGCGACGCGCGAAATCATCAAGCGGCCTGACTTGCGCACCGGTTCCGGCCTGGCGGTCAACGCTGATGAAACCTTGCTTGGTGGAAGCATGATTGTCGGCGGGCGGTCGTTCACCCCGACTACCGCGCGGCCTGCCGGAGCGGATGAATACCCCAGCAAAGGGCAAATGATGGAAGACAGGTTGGCGTCGAAACTACCGATGGCGCTGTACACCATCAACATCAAAACCGGCGAAGTGCGCGAGTTTTATCATGCGACCGATTGGCTGAACCACGTGCAGTTTTCGCCCACTGATCCGGCCCTGATGATGTTTTGCCACGAAGGCCCCTGGCACAAGGTGGATCGCATCTGGACGATTCGCACCGATGGCACGAACAAACGATTGATGCACAAACGGACGATGGACATGGAAATTGCCGGGCACGAATTTTTCAGCGCCGACGGCAAAACAGTGTGGTACGACTTGCAAACGCCGAAACGCGAAGTGTTCTGGCTGGCCGGAGTCGAAATCGCGTCAGGCAAAACAACTCGTTACCCGGTGCCGCGCGACCAGTGGTCTGTGCATTTCAACATCGCGCCGAACGGAAAGCTGTTTGCTGGCGATGGTGGCGGACCATCAAGTGTCGCCGCACCTGGCAATGGCCAATGGATTTATCTGTTCACGCCGCGCAACGGACCGGACGGCATGAAGCTGCAAGCCGAAAAACTGGTCA
>CAZMXG010000287.1:0-6856 GCA_964570175.1 uncultured Heliomicrobium sp.
GGCAAAGCCACCCAGCCCCGGCAGGGGCGGCAGACATTACTTTGCTGGCAGGTTTTCTGTCGCCCCGCTGGGGCTTGAAGGGTTATTGGCCTGGCTCCCCGGATTGCATCCGGGGCTATTTTCTCGCCGTCCCTCCGGGACTTTCTTCGGAAAATCTTTTTCTTAAAAGCAATAGGTCGCGCGATGGATAGCAGGAGAAAACAGTGATGGCATTTGCTCAAAGAAAAATCGAAGTCGAAGCTGGACCGATTTACACGGAAGCTGAATATCTGGCGCTTGAACGCGAAGCGGACGAGCGCCACGAATATCTGGATGGCGCGATTTACGCGATGGCGGGCGAAAGCCCAAAACACGGCAGAACCAGCGTGAATTTGGTTCACCTGATTGGCAATCATCTTTGAGGCAAAGAATGCGACCTGTACACCAAAGACACGAAAGTTCGCAGCGGCCCATTACCCAAATGGCGTTCCAGCACAAAAGGCCTTTTCTCTTATCCCGATCTCGTCGTCGTTTGCGGAGATCGAAAGTACCTGGACGAACATCAGGATGTGCTGGTCAACCCAACCGTCATCGTCGAAGTTCTTTCCACGCACACGGAAAAGTTCGATCGCAGACAAAAGTTTTTGCGCTATCAGCAATACCTGCCGTCGCTGGTGGATTATGTGCTGGTTTCGCAGGACGAACCAGTGATTGAGCTTTACCATCGCCCTTCGCCGAAATCGCCGCGATGGGAATACACAGTGGTTGGCGGGTTGAAAGCGCGGATACAGATTCCTTCGCTCAAATGCTGGCTGCGGCTGGCAGACGTTTATTACCGCGTCAGCTTTGAGCCGGAAGCTCCGGTGAAAAAAACAAAACCGCGCTCGACCAAGGGTCGCAAATCCGCCAAACCATCTGCGAAAAAGAAGCCCGCCGCTACGGTCAAAAAGAAAAAGTAACGACGCGGCTTCGCCAATCATCACCCAATGAAACACAACGACATTTCCAGACGCGATTGCTTGAAACTGATCGGAGCGAGTGCTGCGACTTTCGCCGCCGATTCCCCTGCTAGAGCGCAAACGCCTGCCAACCCAAACCTGCTTTGGTATCGGCAACCAGCCAGCAACTGGAACGAAGCGTTGCCCATTGGCAATGGACGATTGGGCGGAATGGTGTTCGGCGGTGTGCGCGAAGAGCGCATTCAGCTCAATGAAGATTCCATCTGGGCGGGCAAAAGTATGAATCGCATCAATCCCGAAGCCGCACGAGCCATTCCCGAAGTTCGCCGGTTACTGCTGGCGGGCAAATTACGCGAAGCCGAAGTGTTGGCTGACAAAACGATCATCGCCAAACCTCGTCGAATGCCGCCCTATCAGCCGCTTGGAGATTTGTGGTTACGGTTTTCGGGAATTGAAACCGAAAGCGATTACCGCCGTGAATTGGATTTGGACAACGGAGTCGCGCGCGTCAGTTTCACTTCTGGCGGAGCGAAGTTCACGCGTGAAGTTTTCGCTTCGGCGGTGGATCAGGTAATCGTCGTTCGGTTGACCTGCGATGAACCCGGCAAGCTTTCGTTTGCAGCGACGCTGACGCGCGAAGCCGACAGCCAAACGCGTGTCGAAGGCAACAACCGAGTAGTGATCGAAGGCGAAGCCATTGCGCGCGACAAAAACCATCCTGACGAACCGAAAGTCGGTGTCAAGTTTCACGGCTCGCTGTTGATCTTATCCGAGGGCGCCCACAATCAAGTCAAAGGCAATGAAATCATCGTTGAAAAGGCGAATTCGGCTACGCTGGTTTTCGCCGCTGCAACCGATTATCGCCATAAAGGTCCGGCGGCAAAATGCAGCGAATATTTAGCGGCGGCGAAAAAACCTTATGCTCGATTGCTCGCCAGCCACGTTGCCGATCATCGGCGCTTGTTTCGCCGAGTCAGGTTCGACCTCGCTGCAACCGCGCCGGATTTGCCGACGAACGAACGGCTGAAACGTGTGCAGGCTGGCGCAACCGATCTTCAACTTGAAACACTGTATTTTCAATTTGGCCGCTACTTGTTGATGGCCAGCAGCCGTCCGGGAACCTTGCCCGCCAATCTGCAAGGCATCTGGAACGACAAACTTGCGCCTTCGTGGGACAGCAAATTCACCATCAACATCAACACAGAGATGAATTACTGGCCTGCGGAAATGGGCAACCTGTCGGAACTGCACGAACCATTGTTCGATCTGGTTGAAAAAGCCCGCGAAGATGGCCGCCGTGTCGCGCGAGAAATGTATGGCGCGCGTGGTTTCGTGCTGCATCACAACACGGATGGTTGGGGACACGCCGTGCCGATTGATGGCGTCGGTTCGGGCATTTGGCCAATGGGCGCAGCATGGTTGAGCCTGCACTTCTGGGATCATTACGACTTTACGCGCGACCGCCAATTTCTGGCCAAGCGAGCGTATCCGGTGATGAAAGAAGCGACGGAGTTTTTGCTGGATTACCTGATTGATGATGGAAAAGGCAGGTTGATCACAGGCCCTTCGATTTCGCCAGAAAATCGTTACAAGCTGCCAAACGGCGAAATCGGCAAACTGTGCATGGCTCCGGCGATGGATTTGCAAATCGCGTTTGCGCTGTTCAGCCGTGTGATTGAATCCAGCCAAGTGCTGGGCGTTGATGAAACGTTTCGCAACAAAGTGATCGCCGCGCTCGACCGTTTGCCCAAACCGCAAATTGGCAAACACGGACAGTTGATGGAATGGTTGGAAGATTACGACGAACCAGACCCCGGCCATCGCCACATTTCGCACTTGTTCGCGCTGCACCCGGGAAATCAAATTACGCTCGATGGTACGCCCGAACTTGCGAAAGCGGCGCGCACGACGCTGGAACGCCGCCTGAAAGCCGGAAGTGGCCACACCGGTTGGAGCCGTTCGTGGATCATCAATTTCTGGGCGCGGCTGGGCGAAGGCGACACGGCGCACGAAAACATCGTGGCGCTGCTGGCAAAATCAACTTTATGGAACCTTTTGGACAATCACCCGCCATTTCAAATTGACGGTAATTTTGGCGGCACAGCCGGAATGATTGAAATGCTGCTGCAAAGTCATGCTGGAGAAATCCAGTTTCTACCCGCGCTGCCCAAAGCCTGGGCCGAAGGTTCGATCACAGGCATTCGCGCTCGCGGAGCAGTTGGCGCTGATTTGAAGTGGAAAGCTGGCAAAGCAACTGAAGCCGCGCTGTATCCAAAAGTCAGCGGCAAGCATCGTTTGCGACCACCTCGCGGCCAGCAAATTTCACTAATCACCGAACAAGGTCGAAAGCTGGCAATCAAAGGTGATTCAAATGGTGTTGTCAGCTTGAAGCTTCTGGCTGGAAAAGAATATCGAATCCGCTTCAGTTGATTCGGCAAAGATCAACTTCTCCACGGATAAAAGTGACCACGCACAACGCTTCAGCGTCAAACATACCAAGGAGAAGGAATATGCTTAAACCCAATCGCTTCTTAGTTTTGTTTACAATCTTTACATTGCTTACCTGCTATTTACCGTCAGGCAAGTCTGCGCAACAACAAAGTCAAAATCCGCCACAAAACCCAACTCAGAATCCAGCCCAACAGCAGAATCAAGACCTGGTTGTTCGCATCAGCACACAGCTTGTGCAGGTGGACGCCGTCGTCACAGACAAAAAAGGCAATCACATAGAAGACCTGACCGCTGATGATTTTGAGATGTTCGTTGACGGCAAGAAACAAGACTTAACGCATTTTCGGCACGTTAGCTTGCCTCCCGTGAAGCGTGAACTGCCCCCGGTAAAGAAATCGGATGCGCCGCCTGCTCCGGCAAACATGCCGACAAAGCAAATTGTGCCAAGCGAGGTTCGCCGCACCATCGCCTTCATTGTGGATGATTTGGGGTTGTCGTTTACCAGCACAGAGCGGGTGCGCGAAACGTTGCGGCAATTTTTGGACAGGCAAATGCAGCCAGGCGATCTGGTGGCGATTATTCGCACCGGCAGGGGTTTGGGAATGCTGGAACAGTTCACCAGCGACAAACGAATTTTGTATTCCGCCATAGATAAACTGATGTGGAATCCGCTGAGCCGCGACATGGTTCCCAGCTTTGGCAGCGAAAGCAGTCCGGGCGATTCCGAAGAGAACCAGGAAGCTGCCAGCAGTCAGCAATCCATGGACGACGCAATGGGTAATTTCCGAGACACACTGTTTGCCACAGGCACGCTGGGAGCGATCAATTTTGTCGTCAATGGGCTGCGTGCATTGCCGGGCCGCAAAAGCGCCATTCTGCTTTCGGATGGCTTCAGGATTTATCCGCCCAGCAGCAATGCAAACGATCCGGACGCCGTCGCGCAAAGCGAAATGGTGCAGCAGGCGTTAAAGCAACTGGTCGAAATGGCCAATCGTTCCAGCGTTGTGATTTATTCGATGGACGCCAAAGGCTTGATGCCGCTGGTTCCGGGGGGAGAAACCGGCGGTCGGCCAACCGGCGACGCTTATGCGCAAGCGATGCAGGACAATCAGGAAGCTTTGGAAGGACCGGTGAATCTGGCGGCGCAAACCGGCGGCTTTGCCACTTTCAACAACAACGATTTGAACATTGGCATTCAGGAAGCTTTGTACGATCAACAAAGTTATTACCTGATCGGCTTTGATCCGGACGATGACAAATTCGATCGCAAACAGCACAAGATCAAAATCACGGTCAAACGTCCTGACCTGCGCGTTCGCGCTCGGCAAGGGTTTTACGGTTACAACGACGATGAACCGCGCGAGGTGGAAAAAACGCGAGCCCAGCAAATATATGGCGCGCTGCTGTCGCCGTTGGGTGTGCGTGAATTGAACCTGCGCATGACGCCCTACTATTTCAATTCCGACAAAGAAGGCCCCTTGGTACGCACGCTGTTTCACATTGATAGCGCGAAGCTGAATTTCAAAGATGCGGCAGACGGCAAAAAATCGGTCAACCTGGATTTGGCGGCATACGCTTTTGACGACAAAGGCGCAGCAATAGATTTGAACGCCAAACACGTCGCGCTGGCGTTCGACGAAGCCCAATACAAACAGGTGATGGCTGAAGGATTGACCTATCGCGCAGATTTCCCGATCAAAAAGCCCGGCGCATATCAGTTCCGCGCTGTCTTGCGTGATGCAGCAAGCGGCAAACTGGGCACAGCCAGCCAATTCATCAACGTTCCCGATTTAAGCAAAAGCCGTCTGGCAATGTCCGGTTTGGTGCTGTCCACTCCCAAGACTGAGGGCGAAAAAGAATCTTCTACGGATTTGCGAACGACGCCTTATGTCCGCAGCTTTCCGGCCAGCGGTTGGGTAAAATACGGCGCGGCGATTTACAACGCATCCACGGACAAAAAAACCGGCCAGCCTCAATTGACCGTCCAGGCAGAAATTTACCGCGACGGAAAATTGACCAAGCAATTGCCGCCGAAACCCATCGAGCTTCCGGCAAAGGCAAATTCGAAACGGTTCGATTTCGTCGGGCAAATGCTGCTGACCAATTTTCAGCCAGGCGATTACCTGTTGCGCGTGATCGTCACAGACGCGTTGGCGAAAAAGAAAGTCGGACAGGTTGAACAGTGGATGGATTTCACAGTGCGATAACTATGACGAATCAGAACAAACCTAAAATTCGATTTTCTGTCATTGGCTTGAATCACGCCCACATTAACGGCCAAACCGAAACCGTATTGCGCGGCGGTGGCGAACTGGTTTCCTTTTTCGCCAAAGAAGCCAATCTGGCGGCTGATTTCGCAAAACGCTTTCCGCAAGCCAAACTTGCCCGCAGCGAAAAAGAAATCCTGGAAGACAAAACGATTCAGCTTGTCGTGTCGGCCTCGATTCCCGTGGAGCGCGCTCCGCTTGCCATTGAAGCGATGCGCCACGGCAAAGATTTCATGGTGGACAAACCCGGCGTCACCACGCTGGAACAGCTTGCCGAGGTGCGCCGCGTTCAGGAACAAACGCATCGAATTTGGTCGGTTCTGTTTGGTGAGCGATTTGAAAACAAAGCGACGATTAAAGCCGCTGAAATGGTCAAAGCCGGAGCCATCGGCAAGGTGATTCAAACCATCGGTTTGGGGCCGCATCGGATGAATCCTCAAACTCGCCCAGCGTGGTTTTTCGAGCGTGAAAAATACGGCGGCATTTTGTGCGAAATTGCGGCGCATCAGTACGATCAATTTTTGTACTTCACCAGTTCCACCAAAGCCGAAGTCGTCGCGTCACAAGTCGGCAATGTCAATCATCCGCAATGGCCGGGGTTGGAAGATTTTGGCGATGCCATGCTGCGCGGCGACGGAGGCACAGGTTACATTCGCGTGGACTGGTTCACGCCGGACGGATTGCCTACTTGGGGCGACACGCGGCTGACCGTCCTGGGAACCGAAGGCTATATCGAAGTCCGCAAGAACGTGGACATCGCGGGGAAAGCCGGGGCCAACCACCTGTTTCTGGTGGATCAAAAAGGTGTTCAAAGAATTGATTGCACAAATGTACCGCTGACGTACGGCGAACAATTGGTCAATGACATTCTCAATCGCACGGAAACCGCGATGACACAGGCACATTGTTTTCTCGCCACCGAGTTGGCATTAAAAGCTCAGAAACAGGCGCAACGAATCAATCCCAAACAATAACTGCCTGGAACCGATGAAAGAAATTGCCAAAGAAAATTTAGCAGTTGATTGTGACTGGAAATAATTGCGCCGCGTCTTGAACACAGGAAAGAACAAGGGTGGTTCCACAGCAAGAACCAATAAATTTACCGATGGTTTCTACAGTTCCCGGCACGTGAGCGCGGTTAACGCGAACGCTTGCCAGGGGGAAGGCTGCGCCTGATCTACGCGGAGGGTCAGGCGCGGT
>CAZMXG010000288.1:0-6813 GCA_964570175.1 uncultured Heliomicrobium sp.
CAAGTGTCACAACTTTTCCCTTGACGCCGTCACCTACTTCATAGATGGAAAATGGATTACCTCCAGACTTCTTGCGCGACTTCAACGGATAAGCGCAGCTTCGCTTCCTGATCGGCTTCGGTTAACAGGTTGCCTTCCAAGGTTGAGGCAAATCCACATTGCGGACTAAGCGCCAGGCGTTCGAGCGGCACGAAGTTCGAGGCTTCAACAATCCGGCGTTTAAGTTCGTCTTTACTTTCCAGCGCGGGGTGTTTGGAACTGATGAGTCCCAGCACAACGGTGCGGTCTTCAGGAACTTCGCCCAGCGGCTCAAAGCCTCCCGAACGATCGTCGTCGAATTCCAACAGGAAGCGATTGAATTTGGTCTTGCTGAACACTTTCGTAATGGGGCCGTAATCGCCCGCCGCATAAAACTTGCTTTGATTGTTGCCGCGGCAAAGGTGCAGGCCGAACATAATTCCAGAGTGATTGCCGATGATGGCGTTATCCATTTCGATGGCCAGGTCCAGCAAGCGATCCGGATCGTTGCCGCGCTGGCGATAGCCTTCGCGCAATTTCGGATCAAGCAGCGCCGTGTACTGCGGCGAATCAATCTGAATGTATGCGCAGCCCAGGCGAATCAGTTCCGCAATCTCGCCGCGCAAAATGTCCACCAGATCTGCCAGATAGGCGTCCACTGTCGCATAAGCGCCTTTCGACTTTTCCGCATCGTAATAGGCCGCCGCCTGCTGCGCGCTGATCAGAGTGACTTTGGCGGGAGCCGTCGCTTTGGCGCGCACGTAGGTGAATTCTTCGGCACACATGTGGCGTTTGCGCTGAAGTTTGGAAACGACCACCGGACGTTGCAGAACCAGTTCTTCACCGGTTTCGTCGCGGAAGGGGATTGCCCAGCCGCCGTATTTGTCGAAGCCTTCGACCGCGTCAATCAAATGGCCGTAAAACGCATAGCGTCGCAATTCGCCGTCGGTGATGACCGAAAGCCCTGCGCGTTGCTGCAAGGCGATGGCTTCGTCCACGGCGCGGTCTTCAATTTGTTTGAATGCCTGATCGCTCAGCGTTCCGGCTTC
This sequence comes from uncultured Heliomicrobium sp., assembly GCA_964570175.1. GTDB lineage: Bacteria > Acidobacteriota > Blastocatellia > RBC074 > RBC074 > RBC074. The sequence continues at coordinate 1,068 of CAZMXG010000288.1, forward strand.
GTATTCGGCGCGGGCCTCTTTCAGATAATCAGGGCGCAGCAAACTGCCAACAACATCCGTTTTATGGCTCATCGGTTTCTCCAGTTGATTGCCTAATAGCGTTTACCACGGCGCGATAGTCGGCGGGCGGTTTGCCACCGAATTTCGGCAACAAATTCTGTGCTGCTCCCCAATCCTGCCGTTTGACGATGGCTTCGGTCATGACAGGTTCGACGCCAATGGCGCGCAACGTCGCCGCGACTTCTTCCAGTTCACGTGCGCGGCGTTCGCCGTGTTCGATAACGCGCCCGACCATATAACCGGCCATCTTCTTCCAGTTCATTCCGGGCATCGTTTCTTCCAGCGTGGCGAAAACACGTTCATCCGCGCCGTAAGGAACTGCGCCAAGAACGCATTCAAACAATAAGGCTTCCAGCCCTTTGACGATGATGCTGCGGCACATCTTTGTCGCCGAAGCAGCGCCGATCTGTTCTGAAATCACTTCGAGGTTCATGCCAAAGGGGGCGAGCAAGTCCACTAGGCTTTGCGCGTGCGCACCGCCCAGAAACATCGGCACACGATGCAGGTGCGGCGGCACCGGCGACATAATTGCCGCTTCGACAAATCGCGCGCCGCGCGTTTCAACCAGATGCCCGATGGCGCGTTTCAAGTCGGGCGAAACTGAATTGAGATCGGCGTAAAAATGCTTGTCCGTCAAATGCGGCGCGTTTTGCTGTGCTGCTTCCAGCGCAGAACTTGCCGTTACTGTTGCCATCACCACATTGCACCAGGCAGCAAGCTCAGCGTTCGATTGGCACAAGGTGACTTCCGTTTCGCGGGCGCGTTGCTGAATCTTTTCGCCGCGACCCGGTGTATTCGCATGAATATCGTAAGCGCAGATGTGCATCAGCCCGGCGCCGCGCAAACCTTTGGCAAGATGAAAACCTGCTTCGCCAAAGCCGACAAATCCAAGTTTCGGTTCGTTGCTCATATGATTCAAGGCTTCTGGCAGGTGAAATTTACGGCGTCGTCCGTGCTGCCGCTGCCTTTGTACTTCGCCACTTGTGGATAGGGACACAACGGGCGCGTGCGATCGGTTTTGCCGTTGGTTGTGCGTGACGCGGTTAAGCGATCCGGCGCAGCTCCAGTTTCCACCCATTGCATCAATGGCGTAAGTTTGTCGAAGCTGCTGCAACCCACTCCGCCGCCGCAATGAAACATGCCGGGAACCATAAACAAGCGGAAAAAATCCGTTGTCGTTGCTCCCATTTCTTTCAGCACGCTTTCGTAATATTCCACGCCCATCATTGCGTTCAGCGCCGGATCGGCCCAGCCGTAATACATCAGCAATTTGCCGCCGCGCTTTTTGAAGCTGCTCAAGTCGGGGTCGGTAGCGTCAAGCACTGCGTGAATCCATTCCAACCGCGGCACGTCTTTGTCCAGGTTGAAACTGGTCAGTTCGTATTTCGGATTTTTTTCCGGGAAGGCCAGATAGCGCATGAAGGTTTCGCCAAACATCATGCCGATGGACTGCTGACCTCGTTCGTTGATGATCCAGTTGTCCCAACCGCTGCGCCCATTGGGGCCAGCGATTTCCGCGCCGACCGGCCAGCCGGGAAAGAAGCGGTTGCCATTGCTCATAACATCGCTGTAAACCGTTTCGAGCGAAGCGATTTGCCCGGCGGTAAAGCATTCAGGATTGGCCGCGTTGGCATTTGTATCACCGCCTTCCGCACATTTCGGCAAATCGCGCGATGGGCGAAAGTCACAACGGCGCGGATCGTCAATCAGTCCATCTTTCAATCCGTCTTTCTCGTCGCAAAGCGCGTAAATGCGGTCGGCCAGGAGTTTCAGCTTGGCATAAGGAATTGGCGCGGCCGCAAACGCCTGTGCCATCCTGGCGTAACTGACCACCGTTCCGGTGAAATTCAGCACCGGAGCGCCTACGACGATACCGTCGAAATCTTCGGGAAAGCGTTGTGCCAGGATCAGCGCCTGGCGTCCGCCAGTCGAACATCCTTCAAAATAGGACCGCGTCGGACGCGTGCCGTAATACGCCGTGGCTATGCGTTTTCCGGTTTCCGCCGTCGTATGCAGCGAGCGGAAAGCGTAATCCAGCAGCTTTTGCCGGCTGACGGCGAATGTGCCGAGCGGTTCCGCGGCTGCATCGTGGCCTGTATTGGTTTGCGCGACGACGAACCCGCGACGCACTCCGCTCAGTCGTTGCCCAACACGTCCTGGCGATTCCAGTGGTTCGCCCGCGTAACCGCCGTTGCCGAACATGTAAAACCGACGGTTCCATTCGGCAGGCAAGCTGACTTCAAACTGAATTTCAGACTGGATCAAACCTCGAATGCGGCAATACGCTGGTGCATCCGCAGTCGCAGGCACTGATGTCGCGCTTTCGACTGTGAACTCATAGCCCGTCAACGCGCGCAACTCCGCACAAGAGATTTTAGGCGAAAGCGTGGTTTCCCCCGCCGAAGGTTTCAACAGTGTTGCTGATTGCGCCTGTACAAGCTGTGAGAATGAACAGACCGCAACGAATAAGCCAAAGAGCATTCGTAAAGATTTTGTATCTGACATGTTTCTCTCCCATCAATTTTATGTCCGTAGCGCAATTTGGCTGGAACAATCAGGAAAGTACTTCTTTTACGATTTTGCCGTGAACATCCGTCAGGCGGAATTCCCGACCCTGAAAGCGATAGGTCAGCCGTTCGTGATCAAAACCAAGTTGATGCAGCAGTGTAGCGTGCAGGTCATGAACGTGCGTTCCCCCTTCGACGACACCGAAACCAAGTTCATCCGTTTCGCCGTGAATGTGCCCGGATTTGAATCCGCCGCCTGCAACCCACACGGTGAAAGCGTCTATGTGATGGTCGCGCCCGACTGTTTCGCGCACTTCGCCCATTGGTGTTCGCCCAAATTCGCCGCCCCAAATGACCAGCGTGTCTTCCAGCAAGCCGCGTTGTTTCAGGTCCAGCACCAGTGCCGCGCTGGCCTGGTCCACTTCGCGGCAGCGCGCTTCGATGTCCGTCGTCAGATTGTTGCCGCGTTCGCCGTGGTGGTCCCAGTCTGTGTGATACAACTGCACAAAGCGCACACCGCGTTCGATCATTCGTCGCGCCAGCAAAGCATTGGCCGCGAAACCTGAATCACCCGGCTTTACGCCATACAGGTCCAGAGTCGCTGCGGATTCTTTGCTTAAATCCATCAACTCCGGCGCGCTGGTTTGCATACGAAACGCCATTTCGTACGCGTTTACACGCGTCATTATTTCCGGGTCGCCGGTTGTTTCCATTCTCGCGCGATTGAGCGTGGCGACCGTGTCGTAAAAATCTCGTTCCTGGTCGCGCGAAAGCCCTGCGGGGCTGCGCAAGTTCAAAATCGCGTCTCCACTGCCACGAAACGGCACGCCCTGAAATGAAGTCGGCAAAAATCCGCTGCTCCAAAGCGCCGCGCCGCCACGTGGGCCGCGCCGTCCGCTTTGCAGCACAACGAAGCCGGGCAAGTCCTGTGATTCGCTGCCCAGGCCATACGTGACCCACGCGCCAAACGCAGGTCGGCCCGGAATTTGAAAGCCGGTATTCATAAACAGCTTCGCCGGCCCGTGGTTGAACACATCTGTGGACATCCCGCGCAGCCAGCAAGCTTCATCTACGATTTTGCGATGATGTGGCAGCAATTCGCTGAGCGTCATGCCCGATTGGCCATAGCGTGCAAAACTGCGCCGCGTTCCGAGCAGCGTTTCATTGCCTTTCAGAAATGCGAACCGTTTGCCTTTCATCAAACTTGGCGGCGGCGGCTGTCCAGTTAGTTCACGCAATTTCGGTTTGTCTGAAAACAATTCCAATTGCGACGGCGCGCCTGCCATAAACAGATAAATCACGCGTTTGGCCTTGGCAGGCTGCGGCGGTTTTCGCGCCGCCATTGGCTTGGCCGGATCAACCTGAGGGCGCTGTGGAGCACTGAATCCATCACGCGCAAGCAGGCAGTCGAGCGCGATAGCACCTAGTCCGACCGCGCACTGGCCAAAAAAGTGGCGGCGAGTTGCGTCTTGTAGCTCGTTTGAAGCGGGGATGTTCATCGTTTTCATTGTTCATTTTGCCGGAAGGTCAACGAGCTCGACCCAGTTGGGAATTTTGCCCATCGCATATTCCTTTAACTTGGTCAGCTTTCCTGTGCCTGATTCAATTTGGTAACTGGTCATCTGGTGCGAACGCATCCCGACTAGAAACAAATACCGCCCCGAAGAATCAATGCTGAAGCTGCGCGGCATCGCTTCGGTCGGAAGGGTTTCGATCAATGTCAACGTGCCATCCGTAGAACTGACCTTGAAACCCGACAGCGTATTCGACGTTCGATCAGAGCTGTACAGAAATTTGCCATCAGGTGTGATCTGTATGTCGGCGGATGCAATTCTGCCCGTCACGCCCGGCGGCAATGCATTGACCGATTGTTTTTCTTTCAGTTGCCCTTTGCCGGGATCGTAATCGAACACGTGAACCGCGCCATCCAATTCGCCGAGCAAATACACCAGTTTGCCGCTTGGGTGAAAGACGAAGTGACGGGGACCGGTTTTGGCTTTGACCGAAACTGAGGGCGGTGAATTGGGCTCCAGCTTTCCGGTTTTTGCATCGAATTTCAGCACATTCACCAGGTCGTTGCCCAGCGTCGCCGCCAACACATACCGGTTTTTCGGGTCCGGCAAAATGGAGTGTGCATTCGTCTGGTTTTCCAAAACCTGCTGCGTTGGGCCGATTACACCGTTCGTCCCAATCGGGCTGACGGTGAATTTGTGGCCGGGATACGAAGCCGCGAACAAATAACGGCCTGTGTGATCCGTCGAAATGTACGGCATGCTGTCAACCAGCGGCCCGCTGCCGATCAACTTGAGCTTGCCGCTTTTCGGGTCAATCGCAAAGGTGAAAACGCTTTGCGGTTCGCCGCGCGTTGCGACAAACAGGAAGCGGCGATCCGGGCTGACCGTCATAGGCGTTGAGCCTCCGGCTTTGACAATGCCTGGGAGCGAAACCTTTTCTACCAGTGTCAACTCGCCAGTTTGCCGGTTGAGTTGAAAGACATAAATATCATTGCTTTCGCAATTCCCAACGTAAACAACCGTAGCAGCCATTGCAGGCTGCGCCAGCAAGGTACCTACAGCGACTGCTGTTGCTGACAGCCCAATCCATAACATTTGATGAATGATTTGACGCATATCTTTCTGTTTCTCATTTTCCAAAATAGCCAGGATCCATCAGATACCAATTGACGATCCCAGCAATTAGGCCGATTCCAAAGACTCCCAACACAATGACCTTTTCGCTTGTTGTTTCCGGCTTCCCAATCTTGTTTGGGAATAGCAACAGGAAAATGCCCCCTACCACTCCAACTGGACCGAACGTTGCCATCTTCAATGAATACTGTCCTTCGTTCGCTAACTGGTGCCAGTTGTAATAGATCAGGCCAGCAAACAGCACAATCAAACCGACCGCAAATAGCCGGATTTTCAATTGATTCATCGCGGTTTTTCTCCGTAGTCAGCGTTCAACGCATTAAATTTCTTCTTTGACCTTTTTCAGCGCGACGGCATTCATGCAATACCGTAGCCCACTTGGCGGAGGTCCATCCGGGAAGACGTGGCCCAAATGTGCGTCACAGGTGTTGCAAACGGTTTCAACCCGGGACATCCCGTAGCTGGTGTCTTCGTTGTAAGCAATCGCGTTTTCCTTGATCGGTTGCGTAAACGAAGGCCAGCCCGTTCCGC
>CAZMXG010000289.1:0-6658 GCA_964570175.1 uncultured Heliomicrobium sp.
CGGAACTGGTAATCGCCGATGTCGTCTTCGACATGTTCTTCGCGGTTATCAATCAGCATCAGCAGCGAAACGATCAGAAACTCCTTTTGATCCGAAAAGCGATGAATGCGATCCACTTCGCCGCCGAGTTCGTCCCCTTCGGTTGCCATCGAAGCTTCGATTTCATTTCGCCATTGATTGAAGTTGCTGATGGCCGTGTCAGCGTCGCTTTGAAAATCCCAGTAACCATATTCCCAGGCGTACTGGTTTTCGATTAGCAACGAAGCCACGGATTTGATGAAGCGGCGCTTTTCATCCGCCGAATCAGTTTCGTCTTCGGCTTCAATCAACCGAGCGAGCCGGGAACGCAATTCGTCTCCGCCAAAAACCTGAACCACCAGTTGAATGCCGAAAAACAGCGCGTGGTCGTTTTGCTTGCTTCGACCGCCCAGAAAGGCTCTGCGGCCGCCGTCAATCCGCCCCTGATCCTTACCGGTTTTCGCCATATAAATGCCGCCAGCAAAAACCGCCGCCAGGATCAGCATCACCAACCAGAACATCCCTGTCCCGATCAGCAAGAAAAGCAAAATGTTCATTCGTAACCCTCTCGGAGTTAAAGAAAAGCTTTTCCCACGAAGACACACAAAGAAAACACGAAGAGAAACCAAGTGCGTCTGTGCTGCTTCGTGTCCTCTTCGTGTGACTTTGTGGGAAGATTTCAGATGCCTTATCAGCCGCTGAACCAACCGCCGCCGCTTCGCCCGTATGATCCGGAACGTCCGGAACGGACTCCGCTAACGCGTCCATCACTGCCGCGCCGCACGCTGGTACGCCCAAAACCGCTGGGTTTGGTTCTGCCAACGCCGGTTGCGCCGGGAGAGGTTCCCACACGAGCAGAACTGAAAACCGTGGGTCTTGAAGCCGGACGATAGCTTGGCGGATCGAAGTTCGGACGTGAATTTACCGGCGGAGGCGGAACGCGGTAGTTCCCGGCATAACCGCCGCCGTATCCATACCCGTTGCCGTAAATGATCGTGGTTGGACGACTCCAGTAATAATGATCGTAAAACCACCAGTGCGAATACGGATACCCGCCATAGTAATAATGCCGCACTGTTGACGAGGCTGGCGCAGTTGTCGAAGTCGTGTTGCTGGCCGTCAGCGGTTCGTCATAAGGCTTGAAATCAGACAACCGCAGCATGCGCACATTGATGCCATTTTTCTGCCATTCGACGAAATCTTCATTGATGTCATCCAGTTCCGTCGCCTGAGTCTGATCTTTGGTGATGTAGATCACCTGCAAAATGCCGCGTTGTTTCAACTGTTCGGCTGGCGGCAATTTGGCCAAATACCGGTTGTCAAACTGATTGTCCTGATCGGTATAAGGCGACAGGCGATTCGCGTCCAACAGCAGCATTGCCGGGGCATTTTCAGACAATTTTCCGCGTTTTTCGTCAATTTCGCTGGCGTAATAGGCCATTGCGCCCAGCGTTTCGTGCGAGCGAACGACTCCCAGCGGATGCGGCCAGTTGTCAAAGACCGGAACCAACGTCACGACATCGGCCAGCGCCGCTCCGACGGCGATCGAAGCCGGACCGGGCAGATCGGAAATAATCAAAGTCTGATTGGTATTTTTGCCGGACGCGATCAGCGAACGCAGGCCCTCGGCGCGCTGGTAAGCTTCGACCATATCGCCCGTGCGGATCAGCTTGATCTCTTTGTTGAGCGAAATCTGCGAAAGCGATTGCAACAGCGTCGGCGTAAAGAACGGCTGCCACTGCGCATCCCGCGGTTGGTAGACCGAAATCAGGTAGTTCGGATCGAAGGCGCTCACGACTTTATTTACGCTGTCGGTTGTTGTCACGCCAGCCGTATATGTCAGCGCCTTGTCAGTCGAACCGACATTCCAGCCTTCTTTCTTTTGCAGTTCCAAAGACTCTTCGGCAACTTCCGGCTCGTCATCTCCTGCAAGCTGATACAACCCCAGCCCGGCCATGCTCAGCGCCGCCGTCCAAGCCAGCCCTTTGCCGACTTGACGCCGCGAAAGATGCTTTTCGAACCAGTTTGGAGTCTGGCGCTGTAAAGAAGAATTCACACGCGATCCCGATTGAACGGAATCAGTTCTGGTAGATTTGTTTTTGGTTTTGTTGGCCATAATCAAATGCCAATACGTTACTGCTCTTTTTTAGGTTCTAGGATGAAGTCATCAACGGAGAATACTTCGCCCGTTAGCGACCGGAATCCGAATGTGCCAAATAAGAATTTATCCTTGGTCACAGACGTGTTTGTCCAAACGCCCAAATCCGGGGGCGGCGTTTTTTCATCGCCGTTCTCGCCCTTCTTTTTTCTGAGCTGCGGTCCAGTCATCGCCTCTTTCTCCCCGGTTTTGTTCGACGTGATCCAGTGCATAATCTTGTCACCGCTAATTTCAATGTTGATCAAGTACGAAGCCTTTTGATCAAGCTCCGTCAGCACCGGGAAGGGCGTGCTGGCTTCAACCGGCTCAGCGCCGTTTGTGACCACAAACGTATAAAAGTTATTGGGAGTGAACTTTCCCGTGGATTTCGGTCCAGCCAAATGAAACAAATAATAGCTGCGTCCCTCTTTATCTGCCTTTACTGCCCAACTCGCTCCCTTGCCATCTTCCAGCCAGATGGTGAAATTGCTGTCTTCATGGATGTCGCGGTAAATCTTGTCTTTCAGCAATCCCAATTGAGAACCTTTCACTCTTAGTTTCTTATTCCTGCCTTCCGTCACCAATTCCCATGTGGACGGAGCCTGCCATTGAGATAGAGAATCAAAACCATCGGTCACGCCTGTTGAAGTCACAATCGGATCCAGTTTGACTTCAAACTCGTAAGGGCCTGGCGCCAATTTCTTCGTTTCTGACCAGGATTTATACCCAAGCAGTTCAACGCTAATGGTTTTCTCAGCAGCCTGCTGAAGCTCGTAATCAATCCTGACCGTCCCATCGTTTTGAATCTTTCCCTGCACCGCACCGTCAATCATCACGGTTGCGCCTGCCGGTCCCTGAATCTTCAGCTTGGCGACCCGAATCATCGAAATCTGCCAATTGTATAGCGCTCCTGCCTCCAACCCCTTCAAACTGTTCGCATAATCATTGTATTCAGGATGAAGAACCTTGATCGAATGGTCTCCTGGATTTAATTCGTTGACGGTCGCCACTCCGAATTGATTTGCCGTCACTTTCGATTGTCCGTCAATCTGAACCTGTGCGCTGGCAGGCAATCCGGACAAAACAAGCTTGGCAAATTGAGGAACCAATTTCAGCCGCATCACTTCGCTTGCCTTCAGCGGTCTGGATTTTCCGGTCACACTCAGAAAACCCGGATAAGTGGCTTCCACTTGATAGATTTTGTTGCGAGCCAACTGCACTTCAGCCTGGCCATCTTTATCAGCTTCAAGTGTGCTAATGACGCGGCCAGTGGAATCCTTGACGACCACCTGCCCATTAACAACCGGATCAAGAACTATTGCCAAAACCCCTCTTGAAGGAAGGGCGGCTTTGGTACGAATGGTAACGCTTTCGGAACTGGACCGCTCGCGGGGCCTAACGACGGTATATTCTCGTTGGGCAAGTGCAGGAGTTGAAAAGGCAATCAGGCAGATCATTGAGGGCAAAAAGGAGAGAAGCGATACTGCTAATAACTTAAAGGCTTTCATTTTTACCATCAGGGATAGGGGTTACTGTTTGTCTTTGGCGCAACGGAAACCAACATAATCAAACTTTCTCCCGGGGAGATTAAAAAACCGTTCCGTTGCAGTTTGCTGACTCGGCAAATTGATGAACGAACCGCCACGCTGAATCTTGTTCCCGTTATCTGGTCTGGCTTGGCTTCCCGGATAAGGCACATAGTCGCTCGCAGTCCATTCGGCCACATTGCCTGCCATATCCATCACGCCAAACGGGCTGGCCCCCGCAGGATAGCTGCCGACAACGCTTAGCTTGCCAATTTGCTCCGGAGAGGGGGAGGCGCTGGAAAATTGTGGCCGCCATTCATTTCCATACGGGTAAAGATAATTTTCCCTGCCACGAGCAGCCCATTCCCATTCTTCTTCTGTCGGCAATCGCTTAGTGCGAAATTCACAATAATCTCTGGCGTCAGTCCAGTTAACGTTGATAACCGGAAACCTGTCTTCGCCGGAACGCGGCGCTCCGTTCAACCAATGTTCCGGAACACTTCGATTTCGACTACGGACAAACTCAGCATACTGCTCATTGGTGACCTCATAAGTGTCCATGAAAAATGGAGCGACAGTCACTTCGTGCGCAGGTTTTTCAAATTCGCTGGCATCTTTATCATCGCGCCCCATCATGAATTTGCCACCGGGAATCGCCGTCATGTCCGGCGGAGCGCCATTGGAAGGCGCAACAGGCGGCTTGGGCGTGCGCGTCAGCAACCAGGCGGAAATCCCGATTACCAGTAGCATCGTGACCGCGACACCAATGATCAGGGGCAGTTTCGATTTTTGTTCGACAGGCTGACGAGCAGCTTTTTGACGCGAATAAATGTCAATTCCTGCGGAGTTCGCAGAAGGCAGGCTGGCGACATTGTTCCCCGATCTTGGTGCGGCTCCAGAGGAACGACTGGTATCCGTAACAACTGTATTGCCGATTCCAACCGTTGGAGCGTCAGCCAAGCTTTGCCGAGCCGTTCCGCGCCCTTCCGCGAGAAGCGTTTGCCGGGCGCCTAACATCCGACCTGTCACCTTGGCTGTTCCTGTCAGCTCATATTCTTCCAGCAATTCCAGAAACTGGCGTGTGGTTTGGAAACGGTCATCCGGATTTTTCTCCAGCGATTTGAGCACCACTTTTTCCAGCTCAGGAGAAATCCCGGGATAAAATTCCGACATTGCGGGCACAGCCATTTCGATATGCCCGCGCCGGATTTCGTAATCAGAAGTTCCGCTACCATCGCCTTCAAAGGGGACTCGGCCCGTCAACATTTCGTAAAGCACCACGCCAAGCGCATAAATATCGGAACGATGATCCAGTTCGCGCCCGCGCGCCTGTTCAGGACTCATGTATTCCGGCGTGCCGGGATTGAATCCCATCTGTGTGCCGCCTTTGACACCGCGCACTTTGACGATTCCGAAATCGGTAACTTTGACCAAATCGTCAGGCGTAACCAGAATATTGGCCGGCTTCAAATCGCGATGAATGATGCCTTGATGGCGAGTGCCGGTTTTGTCCAGGTAAATGAAATTGTGCGCGTAATCAATGGCCGCCAGAACCTGTTTGAAAAGTTTCAACGCGCGGTAATCCGGGATCGGCCCAGTTTCGCGTGTGATCATCTTCCGCAGGTCTCGCCCTGGCACATATTCCATAATAATGCAGGTAGTATCCCCACTGGCGATAAAGTCATACACGCGAACAATGTTTGGATGGTCGAGCTGAGACTGAACAAATGCTTCGCGTTCTAACCGCTCTCTCAGGTGTTCAACCTGGCGCGGACTGAAATCTTCAGTACGAATGGTTTTGATAATGACTTCGCGCGCGACCAGCCTGGCGTGGCGTCCGAGATAAAGTTCCCCCATTCCGCCTTCACCGAAGGGGCTGACTATCTCGTAATTGCCAATTGTGCGTCCGAGCATATTGAATTCGATTGCCTTTGGCAGAATAGACTTTCAACAAGGACTCAAATCCGAGAATCTGCCCTGAGCAATCATCTTGTCGGCCTTTTAAAATTCAGGACACAATCCTGATCACACAAACTGACTGACAACGTGAAATTCCCGATGCGCAATCTGTCGCCGTCGTGCAGTTCAGCCATTTCCACTTGCTGTTCGTTCAAGTATGTTCCGTTCGCGCTGCCAAGATCAGAAACGAAATGCTTTCCGTCGCGCCGCTCAATCGCAACGTGATTCCGAGAGATGTTATCCCCTTCAAGGATAACCTGGTTATCCGTCCTTCGCCCGATTGTGATGCGATCTTCGCCAAACGTTTGCGTGACTCCCTCTTCAAGCCCTTTGACCACGATATGAGGTACAAGCGTAATAACCGGAGGCAACCTGTGAGGTGTCGTTTTGCGGCCATCCAGAACACCTGTGCCAACCGTGGATGTGAGATGAACCAACAGTATGTTCTGGCCAATTCGCAGTTGATCCCCATCTTTTAGCTTGGCTTTCTGTACTCGCTGACCATTGGCGAATGTGCCATTCCGGCTAAAGTCCTGCAAAATGTAGATCGAACCTAATTGCGTAATTTCGCAATGAAGCCTGGAGACTGTATGCCCTTCAAGAACGATGTCACAATCTTCGCCACGCCCAATGGATGTTCGCTGGCCGGATAAAAGCAAACCCGTCCTGCCGGAACACAATCCGCCCACGAAACTCAAACAGAGCTTGCTGGGCGGTGCGCTCGAAGTGGCTCTTCCTCCCACCAATGAAATCGGCAAGGAAGAATCAAGCGAATGTGTTATTTCATATTCCAGGCCAATCACTATGGATTCAATCTCTCCAGAAGTATTGAAATACACCGACACACGCTGCAAGAATTGGCATTTAATTGCTCATGTTTTTACAGCTTGGGATTGCGTCGAGGCGTCCGCAGATTGGAGTCACGAAAGCATGTTTCTATCAACAAATGCTTTTGCCAAAAACGAGCGATAGATTAGCACGAGGCCATGCCTTTGGCTAGCCAAGCTTTATCCAAACC
>CAZMXG010000290.1:0-6571 GCA_964570175.1 uncultured Heliomicrobium sp.
GTCCGTCATTGATGGCGTGCATGCGTACTTGGAAACCAACGCCAGCGAGGCCGTCCAGTGGGCAAATGGTGATGTCGCGATGGATGCCTATAAGCGAGTGTTGAAAAACACCCGCATCAGTCGCGAATTTCCTTCGCTGGCAATCGTCGAAGCCCGGCACCAGCCAGTACTGCTAGAGGAAGGCGCTGGCTATGACATGGTTCAGGAATTTTTGATCGAAACCATTGTCGCAGGTCGCGCTCCTGCCCAGTTGCTGACCGAATTGCGGGTCCGAGTCGTCGCCAACTGGCAGATGATTTTAACGATACCGGAAGCTACCTGGCTGACTGGATTGGCCGGAACATTTACCAAGCCGGTGATCGAACTCAACCAAGCGGTCTTTTCAGGAACACGCGATCCAAAAACTTCTGGCGGCCTGTATGAACAAACCGCCCTGCAATCTTTCAGCCTGTCGTATACGCAGGCAAATTAACGAGGAGTCGTAATGCCAGGATCAACCGTCAACTTTAATGCGAATCAAATCATTGTCGGGCCAGGCAAACTCTGGGCTGGCGTTGCAGTGCCAGGCACAGGCGCTCGTCTGACCTTGCATACGGACGGCACGCCGGAATCTGTTGCCAATCCCAGCGCCAAGCACCTGGGGCTGACGGAAGCCGGTACCACCATGAAGGTGGGCAACAACATCGAAAAGTTTGAAGCCGACGAACTGACCGCGCCTTACAAGCAGCAACTGACGGGCGATGAAGCTTCGATCAAGGGCAATCTGCTGCAGCTCGAGAACATTGACGTGCTCGAAAAGGCGATGCCAGGCGGAACCAAGGCAACTGGTTCCGGTTACGAACAAATCACCTTCGGTGGCAAGATTACGATTACCCCTTTCAGCGTTGCTGTCATCTCTCCCAGCTCTCTGGACGCCACAAAGTTTGTCGTCTTTCAGCTTTATAGCGTCATTAACTTTGGCGGACTGGAATATCAAATCACTCGAAAGAAACCTTCATCCAGTCCGTTTGAATTTCAAGGCCTGTCCGTCTCGACCCGCGTCGAAGGCGACCAGGTCGGTTCCCTGTGGCATCAAATCCCATAATGAATAGACATCAGCTCAAAGAACATATTGCACGAGTAAAAAGGGAAAGAGCCGTCCGAGTGGCGGCTCCTTCCGGCTTAGAGTACCGAGTCGTAAGGCCCGCACTCAGTGTTTATTTAGATGGGGGACGACTTCCCGAAAACTTCGTGGTGTTGATGAACCGCGTTGCCAGAAAGGAAATTTCCGCTGATCAAGCCGAGGCCGAACTGTCGCCCGAAGACAGCGTCAAGTATTCCAAATTCGTCGTGGCTCTTATCCTGGATAGCGTTGTCGAGCCACACATTGTGAATTGCCCGACCGAGGTGGATGGCGAAATGGACATTGCCGATGTTGCGGCAATCGGCGACTTCGACTTCTTAACCAGCTATTTAACCGGTTTGATTCCGGATCAACCCGTGAAGACAACGGAAGGAGAAACGAGCGTGAAAGCGCTCGAAGACTTTCGTAACGAATCAGAACTCAGCGTTCCTTCTGAGCCTGGCGGCGACGGCGAACAAGTTCGGACAGAGACCCAGCCAGTTGCTGGGGCTTGATTGCCAGGCGGAACCAGTTGTCTCGTTGGCGTTTGACCTGGCTGCGGCGATGCGGCTGCAGCAGGCTGAAACAGCTTGGCAAGAAAAATGGTTCAGCAAGGAACCGGGATCCGAAAGTCCCAACGAGAACGTTCGCACCGAGTATTGGTAGAAGCATGAATGGCCGACAGCATCGTCAAAGTTGCATTCAACCTGATCGCTGACAGCGCTGTCGCCCGTCAGGCCGTTCAAAGTTTTCAATCAACCGTTCAAACTTCCTTTTCCGCCGTCCGGCAGATTTTTCAGCAAACCGCTGACGAACAACAAAAAGCATCCAATGCAGCGACGCAGGCTTTTTCCCAGCAGGAAAAAGCCGCTGCTTCCTCCAAGCAGTCAGCCACGGGTATTTCCGCCATTGGTCAGGAAGCAGCAAAATCACAACCGGCGCTAGAACGTTATGGAGGGTTACTAAAAACCTTCGAGGCCTCGTTGCGTTCGGTTGCCACTGGTAACACTGAAGCCGGAGCAACTTTTCGACGATTTGGGATTGACGTTACCCAGGCGCTTCAACAGCCAGCACAGGCCCTGCAAAACTTCGCCCGGCAATTCGCCGCCCTGCGAACCGGCGGTGCGACGCCAGCACGGGAAATCGTTGGTTCGGCCCGCTCCCTGTTTGGCGGCGCAGACCTGACCAAAACAATTGGCGATCTGGACGCTCTGGGACGCAGCACCCAGGCCTTTGAAACAGTGGCGGCACAAAGTACGACAACTGCCGCCGGTACGGCTGAAGCTGTTGCAGGGTTAGGTGCGGCTGGCGGCGGGGCGGCCGGTGGATTGTCATTAGCCACGCTGGCCCTTGGCGGTTTTGTCGCGATTGCTGTCCTGGCTGTCGCCGCGACTGCAAAACTCGGCATCGAAACCTTCAACCTGTCGCGCCAGGCAGCCGAAGCTGGAGCGAAATACCAGGACTTGAACGATAAATCCGGCGTCTCGATCCGGAACCTGGTGCTGTTTAGCCAGGCGTCCGCCGAAGCCGGCAAAGGCTTCGATGTTGCCGAACGTTCGCTCGATCAATTCGTTTCGCGCATGGACGACGCGAAGCGCTCCAGTGGCGAAACCCGCGACGCCTTCAGACGCGTAGGCATTGATCCGGCTGAAGGTTTCAAGGATATCAACAAGGCCTTTGAAACGGCCGTCACCAACCTCAACAAATACAAAAACACGGCGGAACGGTCCGCCGATGCCCAGCGCATCTTCGGCTTGCGCAACGAAGCCATCGTGCCGATTCTGTCGCGCGTCGGCGGTTCCCTCGATGATTACGCCAAACGCACAGGCAACCTGGTTACGCTGAACGAACAAAGTGCCCTGGCAGCAAAGTCGTTCACCGTTTCCTATAACTCTCTTCAGCTCGCTGTTGCACAGGCTGGCCAGGTCATTGGAGTAGAGTTTTTGCCGCTCTTCCAGCCGATGATTGATCTGATGACGACGCTGGCGCGAAACGTCGTTCGCGGTTTGATTGTTGTTCTCGAAGCACTTCGGCCAGCCATTCAAGGTGTTGGTCTGGCGCTCGACCTTACGAATGCGGCGCTCCGATCGGCACCTGCGTTTTTCAACTTGGCGCGGGCGGCGGCCGGAGATCTTCTCAACCTCTTCTTCCGGCTCGCCCAAGGCGCTGGAACTGTAGGCAAAACCCTGTTTGCATTGTTCACCGGCAATTTCGACCAGGCCATTGCCCTGGGATCGCAAGCCGCCGACCAGATCAAACAGGCGTTTTCGACCACTGGGGATGAAACGCGAAAAGCCCTGATCGTCGCCGGCGCTGAAACTACCCGACAGCTTCTGAAGATTCAGGAAGATCGAAAACGTATCGGTCGAGAAGCAGGCACGCGCGAGCCAGTAGATGACACAAAAACCAAACAGGCTGATGCCGACGCGAAAGCCCGGTTGAAGATTCTGGAACTGGCCGAACGTGACGCACGGCGCATTTTTCAGGACACGACCGATGAGCTGAAACGCCAATACGATCAGCGAGCGATCAGCAGCCAGCAATTTACCGATCGTTCCATTGCAGCGCTGCAAAAGCTCCGAGAGGCCGAACAGGCAACGCTGGCCGAGGAGCGTCGCGTCGTCGAAGCCTCCAAGCTCAAAACAACCGAAAAAGACACCAAACTGGCGGAGATCGCGCAGAAGGATCGCGAATCGCAGAGCCGGTTTAATCGCGACCAGGCGCGCCTGCAGGACGAAGAAAACAAGCGCCAGATCGAATCGGCACGCGCACGCGACCGCGCATTGGAAGAGCTTCGGCAAACCTCCGACCGCGCCGCAACGGAACGCATCCGAGCGTTGGGACAAAACCGGATTATCACGGCTTCGGAAGCCGAACGACGCATTGCCGAGATCGAACAGCAAGCATTTGATCGCCGACGGCGGGCGCTGACTGATGAATTTCTGGCTGCCGGTCAAAATCTCCAGGAACAGCAACGCGTCAACGCAGCCATCGCGCAGCTTGAAGCCGACCGTGCCGCCGCGACCGAAGACGCCAGCCGTCGAATCGGCAACGCACTCCAAGGGGAAGCAGAAGATCGCGCCCGATTGCGCGAACAGGTGGACGAACAAAAACGCCTGGCGGCAGAACTGCAAAATCAAACACAGCTTCAGCAAAACGAGCGACAATCTAAGATCAATCAGGACCCGGCGGAAGCTCGGCGGTTGCAGCAGGAACAGGTTCAGTTATTGCTGGAGGAGGAGCGCATTCGCTCAGAATCCAATACCGCGCGGTTGCGCCAGTCTGAAGATGCGTTGTTGCAGGACGCGCAAACGGCTGAGGAGCGGTTGGAAGTGCAACAGGCCTTTGACGCTCGTTTTGAAGAAGAAGAGCGGCGTCACAAGGAAGCCGTGGCGCTGATTCGTCAGGAAGCCGCGCTCCAGACTGCCGCACAGGATCCGACCAGCAATCAAAGCATCTTCGGCATTAACGACGAACAGACTTCGCGCATTACAGCCTTCGGTCAGGCCGCAAGTCTGGCGCTCAGCCAGGTCAGCGCTTCTGCCGGCAACATGCAATCCATCCTGGGCGGCGCGCTCTCATCCGTCAGCAGCGGACTGACCACGATGCTCCAGAACATGATCTTGACCGGGCAAACCGGTCCGGCCGCGTTTAAGAAGCTCGCCGCCGGCGCGATCGCTGGAGTTGCGGCGCAATCCCTTGTGAAAGCGATCTTCGAAACCGCTGAGGGCTTTGCTGCATTGGCCCGGTTCGATCCGGCATCGGCGGCGCTGCACTTCAAAGCGGCTGCCACGTACGCAATTGTGGGCGCTGTAGCTGGCGGTGCGGCGGCTGCGCTGAGCGGTGGCGGCGGTGGTGCTGGCGCCGGAGCTGGCGGCAGTGGTGGTCAGTCTCAATCGGCCAATCAATTTCAACCTCCTGCGCAGCGCGATCTCCGCGTAACAGAAGGCAGTCCGTTTGAATCGGATTTTGACCGTCTCAAACGGGAAATTGGTATCCGTGTAAGTGAAGGTGAAACGGGGCCTTTCGGAATTTTGAAAAGTCTTGATTCGACATTGAAGAACATGACGGAGAAGTTTAGCGCTGTTTCGCCTGGCCACGTGCTCATGGCTGGTGCTGATGAGCGCCCGGATGTCATCGCGTCCGCAGTGGTAAACGAACAGGTCAGAGACGCCGGGTTTATCCGCGAACTGGCGGGCAATTTGGGGGTGACGTAATGCCCGATTATGAAGTTCTTCAGGATATGGGAAATGGAGCGTTAAAGCGCAAAACCCCGCTCCCCATTCTGGAAGCTGATTTTGGTGATGGCTATTACGCGGACGCACTGATCGGCGACTCCGCGGGTACTAAAATCTGGACGTTCAACTGGCGCAAGGCCCATCGCGACAGCGGCCCACTTATTCAGGCCATCA
Source organism: uncultured Heliomicrobium sp. (assembly GCA_964570175.1). Lineage (GTDB taxonomy): Bacteria > Acidobacteriota > Blastocatellia > RBC074 > RBC074 > RBC074. The sequence continues at coordinate 5,515 of CAZMXG010000290.1, forward strand.
CTTACAACAGCGTCAACATTGGCTCACCGGTGTCGCGGTTTAACTATTTTCTGCAATTCCTGGGTCGCCGCGTAACCGTCAATCGCTGTTTCTGGATTTACGATCCGGATCGTAAATCATCGCGCCCGGCCTACCTTTGCCGGGTCGTTGACCTGGCCAACGCAATCCAACAGCAACAAGACGCCCAGAACGCGCTGTTCTATCAGTTCAACCTGACGATTCAACAGGTTCGGGGTGCGCCCGCCCAAACCTAAAAAAATTTGCCCGTCTTGCTTAAAATGTTTCACGTGCCACTTAGGTTATTAAATGCCGTTTGACCTTTCATCAGAAATTGATCCCGTCAAAATCGCCGCGCTGACCGCGCTTTATGCGGCGCAGGGCGTGCATCCGACTGTCCAGGAAGTGGTCAAGATTGAATGGGCTGCCGGAACCAACGTTCGCTATTACGGTTCAACTGCCGTGGATGCAGTCACCGGCTTCACCGGCATTGCGGCGCATGGCATTACCGACGTGAAGCCACGATTGCAGAAATTTCAGTTTCTTGAAATCCCGCGCACGTCAGATCTTGGCGACGATCAGATCAACCTGAATTTTTGGGACGGGGATGGAGCCATCAAAACCCTATGGCGGCTTTCCGGCGAAGGAACGCGCGTTTATGTTTACTTTTACATTGCAGATGTAGACCTGTTGATCGAAATGTTCAATGGGCTGTTGAAAACGCCTGATGAAGTTACAAGCGACAAGTTTGCCATTAAGGCTGCCAATGGGTTTCGCGCCGTCAATTTGCCCTTACCACGACGGATCATCTGGGTGGGCTGCTCTGCGTACTTTGGCGGCTCAGTCAGGCCGGATGGCTCTTTTCTCTTTCCGGATGCCGCCGCCATCGCCGATAACGACTGCCCGTATGATCGGCACATTGGGGGATCAGTGGGCTTGCTCGACGGCGGCGTCCCATTTACTTCCTGCCCTCGTAATACTCCGACCGCTTGTTCGGCCAGGCTCAACGATACGCTCAGCTATTTGGGGTTTGACCTCTATCTGGAGTCCGAACAAGTAG
>CAZMXG010000291.1:0-6289 GCA_964570175.1 uncultured Heliomicrobium sp.
TGATTTGGATTCCAACCCGACCAAGCTGATCGAAGTTGTCGAAATCGGCAAGCAGTTGTTGATGACGCGCGGCGCGCTGACGACCTTTTCCATCTCCAACGACGTGGCCAAATACTTTGCCATCATCCCGGCGATGTTTTCGGCGGCGTTTCCGGTGCTGAACGCGCTGAATATTATGAATCTGGCGACGCCGCAATCGGCGATCTTGTCGGCAGTGATTTTCAACGCGCTGATCATTGTGGTGCTGATTCCGCTGGCGCTGAAAGGCGTCAAGTACCGGAGCCTGAGCGCGGCGGCATTGTTACGTCGTAATCTGCTGATTTACGGGTTTGGCGGAATCATCATTCCGTTCGTCGGCATCAAGTTGATTGACGTGATTATCGTGACACTTGGGCTTGCGTAAAGGAGGCAAATCAAATGGTAAAGAATCTGATTACCGCCATATTAATGACAATTGTGACAACGCTGCTTTTGGGATTGGTTTACCCGCTGGTTGTCACGGGGCTGGCGCAGGTGATGTTCAAGGACAAAGCCAACGGCCAATTGATTGAACGCAATGGCCAGATTGTCGGCTCACGGTTGATTGGCCAGCCGTTTTCTTCGCCGGGCTATTTTCGTTCGCGGCCATCGGCAGCTGGTGCGGTCGGGTATGACGCGGGTGCTTCTTCGGGTTCCAATCTTGGCCCGACCAACAAGAAGCTGATTGAACGCGTCAAGGCCGACACGGAAAAGCTGCAAGTGGAAAATCCGGGCAAGCCTGTACCGGTTGATCTGGTGACGACTTCGGGTTCCGGGCTTGATCCGCATATTTCGCCTGCTGGAGCCGAATTCCAGGTTCCACGTGTGGCGCGCGAACGCGGTTTGAGCGAAGACGAAGTGCGGCGTGTTGTCGCCGAGTTTACAGAAGGCCGCCAATTCGGCTTTCTGGGCGAACCGCGCGTCAATGTGCTGCTGATGAATTTGAAGCTAGATGAAATTAAACCCTTGAGGAAATGATCAAGCGATGACCGGCAACGGCGACAAACGACCATCTCCGGAATCTTTTTTGGCCAAGCTTCAAGAAGGCGAAAGGGTGCGACTACGCGTGTACATCGGCGCCGCGCCCGGCGTCGGCAAGACTTACCAGATGCTGGAAGAAGCGCACTTGCTGAAGAAGCAGGGCGTGGATGTCGTTGTCGCCATTGTTGAAACCCACAAGCGCGCGGATACGGAAGCGATGATTGGGGAATTGGAGCGCGTGCCCCTGCGCCGGATTGAATACCGTGGCGTTGTGCTGGAAGAAATGGATGTTGAAGCCGTCATTGCACGCAGGCCGTCGGTCGCTATCGTTGACGAACTCGCCCACACGAATGTTCCCGGATCAAAGAATCACAAACGCTACGAAGACGTGCTGGATTTGTTGGCGGCAGGCATTACGGTAATCACTGCTGTGAATATCCAGCATCTGGAATCGCTGAACGATGTGGTGGAACGCACCACAGGCGTTCGCGTTCGTGAAACTGTTCCCGACAGCTTTCTGCAACGCGCAGACGAAGTCGTCAATGTGGATGTTTCGGTAGACACGCTCCGCACGCGGCTGCGTCAGGGCAAGATTTACAGCGTTGAGAAGATCGAACAATCCCTGAACAACTTTTTCCGCAAGGGCAATCTGTCCGCTTTGCGCGAACTATCGCTGCGGCAAGTGGCCGAAGACCAGGCCTCCAAAGCGCACGATTACCGCGAACGCGAAGGGCTGGAACAGGCCGTCATTCCTGAAAAAGTGATGGTCTGTATCACTTCGCGCGGCAATGCCAAAAAACTGTTGCGCGTCGGTTCGCGTATCGCCGGGCGATTGGCTTCGGACTGGTTTGCAGTTTACGTCGAATCTCCCCGCGAAGAACCCGGGCGAATTGACCCGAAGGATTACAACCGTTTGATGGAAAACGTTCGTTTTGCCGAAGGCCTGGGCGCGCAGTTCGTGCGCTTGAAAAGCTCGCGCATTGCCGATGCGCTGATTGATTTTGCCCGTCGCGAAGGTGTCACGCATGTGATTTTTGGCCAGTCGGCGCGTTCGCGCTGGAACATTTTATTGCGTGGTTCTGTCATCAACCGATTCCTGAATGAAGTGCGCGACGCCAGCATTCACGTTGTTCCGCTGGGAGACGCCCAACCTGCGGATGCGAATGAACAGCGCCCTACGCGCGACGGGAAGGCTTATTGATCTGCCGGTTGTAAGCAGACGCTGAGACTTATGAATTTACGCACGAAACTCTTGCTGGGATATTCCATCTTTGTTGTGGCGCTGTTGGCGCTGGGCGGATGGAGCGCCTGGCGGCTGCGCGAAATGAGCGGGGTGACGCGACAGATTCTTTCGCACAATTACGATTCCGTCGTCGCCGCGCAGGATATGAAAGAGAGTCTGGAGCGACAGGATTCGGCGGCTGTCTTTTTTTTGCTCGGCCAGCAACAGCGCGCGCAAACGCAATTGCAGGAGCACCGGCAGCGATTTGATGCCGCGTTCGACAAAGCGGCCCACAACATTACCGAACCAGGCGAAGCCCAGCTTATCGAAGCCATTCGCCAAGATCGCGCCGAGTATTACAGCCGCTTTGAAGCGCTCCTGGCGGTCGGTTTCACAGCCAGAAATGAACATTACTTCCAGCAGCTTGAGCCGGTATTTCACCGATTGCGTGGGCGCTGTGACGAACTGTTGCGCATGAACCAATCGGCAATGCTGGCAAAATCTGAAGCGGCTGCAAAAGCTGCGCGGCGATGGTTTCTGATCACACTGGCGCTGGCCATTGTGTTGGGCGCGCTTGGCGTTGTGCTGGCGATATTGCTGGCACAAATGATTGTTCGTCCGGTGCGTGAACTGACTACGGCCACGGCAAAATTTGCGGGGGGAAATCTTGAGACAAAAGTAGAAATTGATTCCCGCGATGAACTGGGGTTGCTGGCGGTTGAATTCAATCGCATGGCTGAGCGCATTCGCCAGTTGCGTCGTTCGGATTTAGGGAAGCTGGTGGTCGCGCAGCAAACAACCGAAGCGGCCCTTGATTCGCTTTTTGAGCCGATGCTGGTCACGGACGAAGAAGGGAAAGTGACCCGGTTGAACCGCGCGGCGCAGGCTTTATTTGGCAAAGAAGATCAGGTTATCGGCCTGCCCATCGCCGATGTTGCGCATGACCAGCGCATTACAATGGCCGTTTCCGAAGCCTTGCATGCGCAACATTCTGCAAGTCCGGAAAGCGCCGCGGCCATTCCAATTTCGGTCAACGGTTCTGAGCAAAGTTTCCGTTTGCGGACAATGCCAATGCGCGACCGAGATGGGCAGTTGCTGGGGGCGGTTGCCCTGCTTGAAAACATTACGCATCTACGTGAAGTGGATCGGTTGAAATCCGAATTTGTAACCACTGCCGCGCATCATCTGCAAGCTCCGTTGTTGGATTTACAAATGGGATTGCATTGTCTTCTTTCGGAAGCTTCAGGAGAGTTGAACGAAAAGCAGAAGGAAATCGCCTATGGCTGCCGCGAAGACAGTGAGCGCCTGGAAAAACTCATGCGCGATCTGACGGACCTGTCCCGTATTGAATCCGGCGAAACTGCACCGCATTTCGCCTCATTCGAAATCAGCGCGCTGCTTTCGAATGCCCTTGAAACTCAGCATCTGGCGGCAAGGGCAAAGGATCAAACGATCGAACTGAACATCGCTTCCGGTCTGCCTTCGTTGCAAGCGGATGCCGGACAGGTGAAGCGTGTGCTCGACAATCTTCTCAGCAATGCCATCCGAAACACGCCGCGCGGTGGTTCCATTCAAATTACCGCTGCACGACGCGACGATTACATCGCCATTTCTATCGCTGATACTGGTCGCGGCATCCCGCCAGAATATCTTGCCAGACTCTTCAATCGTTTCCTCTCCGTGCCTGACACGCAATCCGACGGCACAGGGTTAGGCCTCGCGATCTCTAAACGGTTGATTGAAGCCCATTGCGGGCAAATTACCGCCCAATCTGAATTAGGGCGCGGCACCACTGTTACGTTCACGCTTCCAATTTGCAGGGACAAGCACAGGTAGAAATGTGCTATTTCGCCGGTCGCCGGGTTTTGTATGCCAGTTGCGTAAAATCTGGCGTTGAGGGAGAAATGGGAACAAGGCGTATGAACTGAGGACATGTCTGTTCTCGTTTAGGACAACATGTAGTCAAAGTAATCAGCCAAATGTTCAAAAACAATGCTTGGCTCTGCGTCTACCGGGGCAAACACTTTATTAATCCTAGCGAGCAATATTTTTTGCGGCTGATGAGCCATAGGTTCTATGAAGCCTATGCAGATACCTTTTATCACCAAGAGCGCTTCTAAGAAAACCGTTAACCTGTAAGAAAACCGTTAACCTGAATGATGCGATGAGCATCTCGCCCCTCTCACCAGTAAGCAGTAACATTTTTTCTGGAGTTCAATATGGCTAGACGAACGAAGGCTGCCCCGGAAGCGGTCAGCAACGGGCAAGTCCAAACCATCGCCCAAACCAATGGGCATAATGGTCACATGGAGGAAGGCGCGCCCGAACTGGGTGTTCTCCTAAATAGCTTGCAGGCAATGCGAGACGGTGATTTTTCTGTCCGGTTGCCGGGAGGGTGGACAGGACTTCAGGGCAAGATTGCCGACACCTTCAATGAGATCATCGCTGCGAACCAGAAAATGGCCCATGAACTGAAGCGCGTAGGGCAAGTGGTCGGCAAAGAGGGGCGAACCCGCGAACGCACGCGGTTTGATCAGTCAAAAGGTGCTTGGGGTGAGATGGAGGTTTCGGTCAATACCTTGATTGATGATTTGCTACGACCTACAACCGAAGTGACGCGAGCCATCGGTGCCGTGGCACAAGGCAACTTGTCGCAGACCGTGCGGTTGGACGTAGACGGACGACCGCTGGAAGGCGAGTTTTTGCGTTCTGCCAATATCGTCAACACGATGATTCAGCAGCTTGGCGTGTTCGCCGCTGAAGTGACGCGCGTCGCCCGTGAAGTGGGTTCCGATGGCAAGCTCGGCGGGCAGGCGCAAGTGCCGGGCGTGAGCGGCGTGTGGAAAGACCTGACGGATTCGGTCAACTCCATGGCGTCGAACTTGACTGCGCAGGTTCGTAATATCGCTGAAGTGACCATCGCCGTGGCGAACGGCGACCTTTCGCGCAAGATCACGGTGGACGTTCGCGGCGAAATTCTACAGCTCAAAGAAGCCATCAACACGATGGTGGATCAGTTGCGCTCCTTCGCTTCGGAAGTAACGCGTGTGGCACGCGAAGTCGGAACGGAAGGCAAGCTTGGCGGACAGGCTGTGGTGCCAGGCGTTGCCGGAACGTGGAAAGATTTGACCGACTCTGTCAACGCGATGGCAGGAAACCTCACCGCACAAGTCCGCAACATCGCCGAAGTGACAACCGCCGTGGCGCGCGGCGACCTTTCGCGCAAGATCACAGTCAACGTCAGCGGCGAAATCCTGCTGCTGAAAGAAACCATCAACACAATGGTGGATCAGCTAAACGCCTTTGCGGGCGAAGTCACTCGCGTAGCACGCGAAGTCGGAACCGAAGGCAAACTCGGCGGCCAAGCGGCGGTGCCAGGCGTTGGCGGAACCTGGAAAGACTTGACTGATAGCGTCAACTTTATGGCTTCGAACCTGACCAACCAGGTGCGCAACATCGCCGAAGTTTCCACTGCCATCGCTAGCGGCGACCTTTCTAAAAAAATCACTGTCAACGTTAGCGGTGAAATTCTGCTGCTGAAAGAAACCATCAACACGATGGTGGATCAGCTTAATGCCTTTGCAGGCGAAGTCACACGCGTGGCGCGCGAAGTCGGCACGGAAGGCAAGCTCGGCGGACAAGCGCAAGTGCCCGGCGTCGGCGGAACGTGGAAAGATTTGACCGATTCCGTCAACGCGATGGCAGGCAACTTGACCATCCAGCTTCGCGACGTTTCAAAGGTGGCAACGGCCATTGCCAAGGGCGATTTGAGCCAACAGATTACCGTGGACGTGAGCGGCGAAATTCTACAGATCAAAGACGCCATGAACACGATGGTGGATCAGCTCAATGGTTTTGCCGGAGAAGTCACACGCGTCGCACGCGAAGTTGGCACCGAAGGCAAGCTCGGTGGACAGGCGCAGGTGCCGGGTGTCGCGGGAACCTGGAAAGATTTGACTGACTCCGTGAATTCGATGGCGTCGAACCTGACCGCACAGGTTCGTAACATCGCCGAAGTTGCAACTGCCGTGGCGCGCGGCGACTTGTCGCGCAAGATCACGGTGGACG
>CAZMXG010000292.1:0-6188 GCA_964570175.1 uncultured Heliomicrobium sp.
GGTGTTTCGGAATACGGCATCTGTTTGACGATTTGGTCTTTGATAGAAGGGTGTAAGCGATGGGCGCCGCACAAGCGCGGCCTGAACGTCGGCTATTTGTTTCCAACGCAAACCGCGCTGAGTGCCTTTTCGAAGGAGCGGTTTTCGGGATTAAAACGGGAGAACGAATTCCTGGCGGCGCTTTTTGCCGATAGTGAATTTGACGACGTCGGATTCAAGCAGATTGGCGACAGCTATTTGTATTTGCGCGGAGCCTGGTCGGTCGAAGCGTTGCTGTCGTTTCCAGCCGACGTTCTGATCCTGGATGAGTATGACCGAATGGATTCAGCGGCCGTGGAACTGGCACGGAAGCGTATCCGGCAATCAGAAATCAAGCGCGAAGTCTGCATCTCGACTCCCACTTTGCCGGAAATCGGCATCCACGCCCGTTACCTGGTGTCTGACCAGAATGTCTGGGAAGTGGAATGTCACGCCTGTGGTCAGTTTTGTGAATTGGACTATTTTCGGGATGTTTGCGCCGATCAAGTTCATTACGACGAATGGAAGGATTGGGACAAGGAGCGAGTGGCGGTCGCGGAGTGGTCCGTAACATGCCCAAATTGTCGCGCAGCGATTGATCGTTTTGGACCGGGGCGTTGGCGCGCATTGCGTCCGGAGATCAAAACGCTGCGCGGCTTTCATATTCCGGCACTGAGCTTTCCGGCGATCTCCTTGGAAGAACTGGGAATGAATGCGGTGTCGAAAGACCCAACGGTTTTGACGGAGTTTTTCAACTCGGATTTGGGTCTGCCATACACCGCTGCCGGTAGCCGGGTTACGGTCGAAATGTTGCTAAAGCTCTTTGCAGAATTGCCCAACGGTCGGTTGCCGCAAGCGCGCTGGCTGGCCGTCACGATGGGCGTGGACGTGGGATCGAAATTTCATTACTGGATCGAAGGAACGTCAGAAGCTGGGGTTCGATGCGTCCTGGATGTCGGCACGGTGGAAAGCTGGGAGCGCGTGGCTACTCTGATGAACCAATATCAGGTCCGTAGCTGTGTTGTGGACGCCAGGCCGGAAGAACACGCCGCGAAAGAGTTTGCCGAACGCTTCAAAGGTCGCGTCAAACGGGCATTTTATCCCACTGGCATGGGCGGAGATTTGTTTCGCGTTTCCGGCACGTCGGCTCCGCCGAAGACACGGTTTCAGAAGAAAGCAGAGAAGCAGTTGGGCGTGCAGGGTGATGATATTCCACCGGATGTCGTCAAGGTGAATCGCACCATGGCGATGGATGGCGTTTACGCGCGATTCGCCGGCGCAGAAGTCGCCATTCCGGAAACCATCGTCCGCACTGAGCAAGTTAGCAAACAGCTTTGCGCGCCTGTTCGAGTGACGACCACGGATGACCAGGGGCAGCCGACGGCAACGTGGCAGCACACCACGCCCGATGATTTTTATCACGCCAGCGTTTATTGCTGGATTGCACTCAGGATTATGCCGCGCCGCCTGCCAGGCGTGCTCGGTCAGGGATCAACCTCCGGCTGGCAGCCGGGCAACAAATAAGGAGTCTTTATGGAAGCCGAATGGGACGAACCTGGATTGACCGAACCCGAATTGATTGTTCACACCACTCTTCCGGTTGATAAGAAGACCGGCAGTCAACGCTGCCTGCGGTGCAACGACCAGCTCCATTTCGTGGATCTCAAATCTTTGCCAAAGCCCGGACCATTGGGGAATGAATTGTCGAAGCCGGAAGCGCATTGCTATGCCCCTGGAGTCAACGTCGTCATGCAATCGCCGCCGATGGTTTTGGGAGAGTACGTCGAAGGTAAAAAACCTCCAGTGGGCGTGTTTTGTCAGAAGGCCGAACCGACCAAACTGGCCAAAGGGGAAGTGTAATGCCGCCACCGAAGCTTGAAGAGCGAAAAGTTAGATTGGAAACGGCCGATGGTTCTTTCGTTCACGAAGGAATCATCGTGCCGTTTGTGAAGCGTCCGGATGTAATCCTGTGGGGAACGCGTGTGTTTCGCCACGTGACCGATTCGATTTACCGCGAAGCTTTTCTGTACGTGTTGGCAGACGATGCCGGCATTGAACAATTGGTGGAAGCGGCCAAAGGACAATAACAATGGAGCTGCCCGGATTTATCACCAAAAACGTCAGGCGCATCAGACGGTCATTGCCGTCATTTGCAGGGTTGCGAACGTTGCCGCAGCGAATTGGTCAATCCTTGGCCAAACCGCGCGCCGCAAAACGGGCAGCGCCGTCCCTTCCTACCTCCTCGCGCGTCTCCGGCAAACAGACAATTGATTTTCGTGAGGACGTCGTTCGGAACAGCTTGCAGTTCGCGCTGCAGCTCAGTTCGGAGGAACGATGGCGCGATCGGCAATTGGATGATCGAACCTTAGACAATATCTCCTTGTCCAAGCTTGCTGAATTGATTTGCGACTTGTCGCCGGAAATCTCGAAAGGTGTTTGGGATTTTCTGCGCCTGTGCAATCCGGGCTGGAAATTCAAGGTGCTGGCTCCGCAAACGGATTCCGATACGGAAAACGCCCAAGGGAAGGCCGTAATTGACGAGTTTATTGCATCGCTGGTCGATCGGAACGGAAGCCTGGACGTGGTCATCAATCGAATGTTCCTGGCTGCGTTTGCCCGCGGGGCAATCGCGATTGAATTGGTCTTTGGTTTGGATAGACGATCAGCCTATGACTTGGCAACGCCGGATCCGGATAGTTTTACGTTCCGCCGCGTCGAAGACAAAATCCTGCGTCGGCGCTGGCAACTTGGTCAGTACCAGGGCCAGCAGTTTGTGCCGCTGGAATTCCCGACCATTCGTTATATTCCAATTGATAGCTGGCCAGGCATGCCGCAAGGACGCGCGCCCATCAGTGCGGCTTTGTTTGGGGCAATCTTCCTGCTGGGGATGCTGCATGACATCAGGCGCGTCGTGTCTCAGCAGGGATGGCCGCGGCTGGACATTGAGCTTCAACTTGAGGCCATTGCCAGTTCGTTGCCCGACAACGTGGTTAATGATCCGGAGGAGTTCAAAAAACACGTTGAAGATGCCATCAACCAGGTCAAAACCGTGTATGCCAACCTGGAACCAGACGACACCTATATCCACGCCAACACCATCAAACTCAACCGTCCGGTCGGCACGGTAGATTCAAATTCCTTGCGCGGTGTGGATGCTCTGATTGTCCGGCTTAGGGAACTGACGATTGAGGGCTTGAAGTCCATTCCGTTGCTGCACGGTCTGAATGATAGCGTCGGCGAATCCAACGCCAACCGCCAATGGGAAATCCACGTCGCCGGCATCAAATCCATACAGCACCTGGTTGAAAGCTCTCTGGAGTCGTTGCTTGGTTTGGTTCTGCGCGCTCAAGGGATTCAAGCGCGAGTAGACTGGAAGTTTGCCGAACTTCGCGCTGCCGAAATGCTGCGCGACGCTCAAGCCGAAAGACTCAAGATTGATAATGAAATTCGCAAATTCAATCAGGGCTGGACCGATCAGGATGAAGGGGCACTGACCATCACTGGCCATGTTGCCGTTCAAAAAGAACCGCGAAATCCGATTGGCGCTTTGGCTGGAGTTGGTGGTGGCATTGGTAATCCAGCGACGGCGCAACCCGATCCGGGGTCGAATCGGCGGCCCTGGGTGCCAACCAATCGACAGGCTGAAGCCCTGGCGCTGCTGCTGACTACCGGTTTCACCGAACCAAGTAACCGGGAAGTCAGTGATGCTGAAACCTGGTGGCGCGACAATGCCGATGACGAAGCTGCCAGTTTGATTGATGCGGAGTTGGTTGAGTAATGCCGATCTTTGGTCGCCGTTGTTCTTTCGTCGGATTCGAGGGGATGCGTTCCGAAGAAAGAATGAAGTGTCTTATGGGGAATGGCAACGAGCACTTGATCAGTTTTTCGGGCTGGTCCGGCGACCAAGGCGAGAAATGGTAATCAATGCCTGAATTCGTTTATTCAAAGTCAACCGGCAATTACCGGTACAAAAGCTCTGGCAATGCCGTTCCTCCGGAGCGCGTAAACGGCTGGATAGACAAGGCAGCCGATGCGCTGAAAGACAACCTGGGCCGGATCGCCCAGGAACATCGAGACGGGAAGATCAACCTCGCCGAATGGGTCATTCAAACTGGCGAAGAACTTCGGAATGCGCACCGAGCTGTCACAATGATTGCAATGGGCGGCAAACAGAACATGCAGCAATCTGATTGGGGTTTTGTCGGCGGCGTCATCCGGCGCGAACTCCAGTATCTAAACAACTTCGCCAACACCATCGAAAACCGTCCGCTCAATACCCAACTGACACAGGCCTTTGTTTCCCGCGCCAGCAGCTACGGGGCAGCGCTGTATGAAACTTATGAGAAGGCCAAGCGCCGTCGGATCATGCGCGAGCAACAGGCCGACTTGGAAGAGAATGTTTTGGAGCCAGGCGCGGAACATTGCGTCGGGTGCTTGGAAGCTTCCGCGCAGGGAACCGTACCGATTGGAACTCTCACAGCAATCGGCGATCGGGAATGTGGTTCAAAATGCCGGTGCCGGATTCGATATTGGAAACGTGGATCAAATGGTGAGATGGTCGAGCGCAGCAACGTTGCCGCGCCGTCAGCACATCGGAGTCATTAGGATGGCAAAATCAAACATATTGACAGAGGACAATCGCGTTCATTGCCCGCATTGCAAAGTACCCATTGGAAGAATCAATAAAGGTGTTCTGCCGGTTGGATTCATCAGCTTGCCGGGCAACCTTCCCACCACAGTCATCTGTAATGACTGTGGCCAACCTTTTACTTACCGCCCACCGCAAACGCCTGCCGAAAACCGCAACCAACCGCCACCGCAAGGCCTCAGCCAACCGTTATAATCACAGGGAAAATCTTAGGGATAATATGTTGAAACCGAGTGAAATAGAGCAAAAGAAATAGCTCAGGCTGTAAACTATTTCGCTGAATTCATCTCTATTTCATTCAATACGGCTGAGGGGAGAGGTCTGCAAAACCTTTATTCATCGGTTCGATTCCGATCGCCGCCTCCATTCACTCCAACAACTTACCAGACATTATCAATCAACTCCAAAAGCCTGTTTAGGGAGTTTCTGAGGGACTATTTGCGCCGTTCCTTCCTGATCCCGCCTTCGAGTCAAATTGTAAGTTTCCAGTTTCGTAATCTGCTGACGTTTATGCGGAGCCGAAGGGTGACTGTAGACCATCACCATCCGGAGGTCCTTGTGTCCCAGGATGTCGGCGAGCGTCCGGAGATCGCCGGTCGCTTCCATGAACCTGGTTGCAAACGTATGGCGCAGATCATAGATCCGGAAGCGGGGAAGGCCGCATCGGCTAAGCGCCCCATAGTGAGCGTTATTGACTTTTACAATGTGGCGCTTTGCGTCGGTGCCGCCGCGGCCGCCAGGGAAAAGGAAATCACCTTCAACCTGATTCAGCCGATTCACGATGACGCCAATCGCTCGCTGCGTAAGCGGCACTCGCCGTCGGGCAGATGGTGTTTTGCCTTTTGGATTTTGGTAATACTGCTCAGCGATGTGACAGTGCCGAACCTGCATCGAATAAACCTCGTCATTCCGCATGCCGGTTTCAATAATCAAGATAGCAATGTCGTACAGCGGCTGGCTGCATTCGGCCAGGTAGTCGGCCTCTTGATCGTGTGTCAGGACTTCGAAGCTTCGCTCCTCTTTGAGCATTCCAACTTCACTCACCGGATTTTCATGGAGCAGACGGCGCTTGCGGATAAAGTAAAAGAAAAACTTTTTCAGGCATGCCAATTCACGGTTAACCGTAGCTGGTTTGATTCGTTGAGTCGGTTTAGGTCTTTTGTGCTTAGTCTTTCGCGGCTTGGCTTTTTGAACCTTTCGCCAATCGAGGAACCCCTCGACAGCTTCCTGGTCAATTCGATCTATCCTGATTGAGCCAAAGTGTTCGAGCAGCGCAACACTGCTGACGCGGTACCGGCGCGCGGTCGCTGGTTTATCCCGGTGCTCCTCATCCGCCCATTTCAAGAACTCAGCCATTGCGACATCGAAGCGGGGAATTGCAGAGCGTGGAGTTGGTGTTTTGATCCCAAAGGCTTCTTTCGCAATCTGTGTTTTTAGAGCGATTTCGATTTCCTCAGCATCGCGTTGTTTTGTGACGCCGGTAGAACCTTGGTACCGCACTCCATTTTTCCAAAAATCATAC
>CAZMXG010000293.1:0-6072 GCA_964570175.1 uncultured Heliomicrobium sp.
ATGCGGTCGTAATCCCAGATCGAAAAATCCACTCCGGCGTGAATGAAGGCTGACACAATGTGCATCATCAAATTCGTCGAACCGCCGGTAGTGGAATGTATGCGAACGCAGTTTTCGATGTTGGCTTTGACAACTTCAGACACGGAATATTCCGGTTCGTTGCAGATGGCGAATAGAGCGTCAACAGCTTGATTGACCTGTTCCTGATTTGGCGGTTCGGCCAGCAGCTCCAGCGCTGGGTGAACCAGGCCAAGCGCGGAAACGACATGACGAGAGGAGTTGCCGGTGCCGTTGAAAGCGCAGATTCCGCCTTTGCCGTCGCAGGTGTTGACGGCCAGGCGTTTTTCAAAGGCTTTGTGCTGGTCGTGCGTGATGATTCCTGCGGAAACGGCGCGTGTGAAAACGCCCTGGAATTGAGTATTCGTCGTGCATTGCAGCACGTAAGCCAGTCCATCACGGATGTCGTCGGCGATTTCCTGATGATTGGCGGTTTCGGCTTTTTGAGCGACGGCTTCGATGTCTGCGCGTAAGTCTTCCGGGAACGTGCCGCCTTTCAGCACATGTGCGGGAGCAAAAGTCGCGAAAACGGGCGCATCTCCTCTTGCTCGGCGTGTCACGTCCAAGGCAGCGAGCGCTGCGACGGCAGCCATGGGCTGTTTGTCGCATCCTTGAATAACGAAAGCTCCGTGGTAACTCTGAGCTTCCATCTGGTTAACGATCATTGTGGTCATCGCGTTGCGAGATTCCAATGAATAGCTCATCCCCACGTTTGATTGCGCGGTGCCATCGCAAAGCACGGGTGTCGAGAAAGCGAAAGGCACGCCTCCGTTTTGCCAAATGCGAATTGCCGTGCGCGCCGTGGTTTCGGGGTCCATAATGTGCGCTGGATGATCAGGAGAGCCGCCGATGACCGCGATACGAGGCGCATTGCTTTCCAAGCGGTCGTAAATGGCATCCAGCGAGTAGTTTAAGTCTCGAACACCAAGCAGCAACCGGCTGCGATCCAGCAGTGCGGCGACAGTGATCGGTTGGTTGGCTTTACCTTGAACTTCGCGGCTGTAGGGGTTGTCTCCACGCGTAATGCGAACAACGTCAGTCAAAGTGAGTCTCCTGATTGTTGGGATGAATGGACAGCGAGTAAGTCAGAACAAGCCGATAAGCTAAGGGAAAGCCTGAAAGGTGTCAAAGCTTCATCTGAAATGAAACGCAGCTAAAAATTTATTGAAACTGCTTTTTTGAAGAAATCGTCTTTCTGGACGTGAGGGCAAACAAGCATCTCGCCCTCACAAACCAAGACGGCAGTAATAGTTGTAAAGTATGTAAAGTCCGTAACCTTTAGCCGTGACGGAGAAGGGGATCAAGGAAATAACAAGGAAAAATATGACGAACCGAATTAAGCAGATCCTGTGTACGATAGCCGCAACGTTGATGATGATGTTGCTGATGGCTTCCGCGAGTTTCGCGCAAACCTCAACAGTGCGCGGGCAAGTGATTGACGAACTGAAAGCTGTCATTCCCGGCGCCGACATTATTTTGACCTCGGCGGATGGCAAACAGCGCAAAGCCAAGAGCGGCACCAACGGAGATTTCAGCATTCCAGCCGTTCCTCCCGGTGTTTACACTCTGACTAGTGCATATCAAGGCTTCCAGACGGTGATTATAAATGATCTGAAAATTCCGCTGGATAAACCTTCACTGGAAATTACGATGATCGTTGGCACGATTGATGTTGTGACCGATGTTTCGGCAAACACCGTTGGCGTTTCCACCAACCCTGAGGAAAACATGAGTGCGACGGTATTGACCGAAGAGTTCATCAAATCCTTGCCGGATAACGAAGACGACTTGCGGGAATACCTGAACAATTTGGTTGGCCCGTCCGGTGCAAGCGGCAACGGAAATGGCGCGGACATTTTGGTGGACGGTTTCAGCGGAGGCCGGCTGCCTCCGAAAGAATCCATTCTGCAAATCCGAATCAATCAAAGCCCCTATTCAGCAGAATTTTCCAACCCTGGCTTTAATCGTATTGAAATTATCACCAAACCTGGCAATGACCGTTGGCGTGGTAGCGGCGGATGGGGACATCGCAATTCAGCGCTTAATGCCCGCAACGCGTTTGCCCTGACTCGGCCCGATCAGAAGACCAACCGGTTTAATTTCAATTTCGGCGGTCCGATCATTAAAAAGAAAATGTCGGCAACGTTATTTGCCGACCGCAACATGACGGACGGCAGCAACAACACATACGCGAAGATTCTGACTGGCGATTTTTTTGCCAACGTGCCGATTGAAACCATCAGCACTAATGTCGGTGTTCGCGCAGATTATTTGCTGAACGATAGAAACACGCTCAATACAAATTACAACTATCGCCAGTCAGATTCGATGAATCAGGAATTTGCTTCCGCTGGTGGCGGCGGGGGATTTGGCGGGTTTGGCGGCGGCGGTGGGGGATTTGGCGGTGGTGGCGGCGGGTTTGGCGGCGGCGGTGGAGGTGGAACCACCTCCAATCTGTTGCCGGAACGCGGATCGAACCGCAATACAACGGGCCACAACCTGCGAATTTCGGAAACCTGGATTATCAATTCCAAGATGATTCACGAATCACGCTTTCAATTTTCGCGCGATACCACTGATCAAAAGGCCTTGTTTCAGGGATTGGCGATCAATGTGCTGGATGCGTTCAACGGCGGCGGTTCGACCTGTTGTCCGAATTTCACGCGAACGACACAGTTCGAGTTTCAGGATTACCTGACCTACACCACCAAAGGCGCGAAACACACAATTAAAGGCGGCGTGCAGTTCGACCGCGAAAAGTTTGAAGATTTGAGCGGCAGCAATTTCAACGGTACGTTTACGTTTTCAAGCCTGGATCAATATCGTTTGGCGCAGGTTGATCCAACCAATCCGCTGGCGCGCGCCACGCAATTCACCATCAACCAAGGCGACCCGGCGCTGGATTACAGCATGTTCCGCGGTTCGTGGTTTGTCGGCGACGACTGGCGCATTCAACCTCGCTTGACGGTTTCTTTCGGATTGCGTCACGAATTCCAAACGCATTTGCAGGACAAGATCAATTTCGCTCCGCGTTTCGGCATTGCCTGGTCACCCTTTAAAAGTGGCAAGACGACAATTCGCACAGGCGGCGGCATTTTCTTCGAACGGTTGCGAAGCAACAGCTACGAAAATGCAATTCGTTATGGCGGCGGCGCAGCTTTGCAGCAAAGCTTCCTGGTTCGCAACGCGATTTTCGCCACTACAGCGGCAGAAGCGCTTCGCTTGAATGCGGCACAATTGACTGCGTCGCAAAGCACGACCTTGCGACCGCTGGATCCAAACCTGCAATCGCCGTACGACATCAACGCCAGCCTTTCGCTCGAACAGCAATTGCCCAAAGGCTTGATTGCGTCGGTAACTTATCAATTCACGCGGGGCATTCATCAGTTCCGCACACGGAACATCAATGCGCCGTTTGCCGATCCGGCAAACCCAGGGCAATTCATTCTTCCGGTTCCTAATGCTGGACAGATTTTCCAATACGAATCTTCGGCGCTGAATACCAGCAATCAGGTTCGCTTTAACGTTAACCGCAGAATGGGTCGCGCAATGATGTTCGGCGGGTATTCGCTGTCCTGGATTCGTTCCAACGGCGAAGGCAGTCCTGCAAACAATTACGATCTGTCCACTGAATGGGGACGTTCGGCCGGGGATCGCCGTCACAGCGTCTTTAGCGGAAACAACTTCACTTTGCCGTGGGGCTTCCGGCTGGGCGCGATGGTCAACGCTTCATCGGGATCGCCGTTCAACATTACGACCGGCACGGATGACAATCGCGATGGTCAAATTAACGATCGTCCAATTGGCCTGGACGGAAAACCGATTCAACGCAACTCCAATTTGTCGCCGAGCTTGTATGGCACGGCTCAATTCAATCGTCTGATTTGTCCTCCGGGTAAAACCTGCACAACCCTCGCTGACAGAGTAAATCTTGGCACTTGGTTGCAGCAGACTTATCCGAACGGCGTTACTGCTCAGGGACCAGGTAATTTCAACGTCTCGATGGACATCAGCAAGACCTTCGGGTTTGGCAAAACCAACAACAATAACAACAACGCTCAAAACCAGGGTGGAAACCAAGGTGGTGGACGTGGTGGTCGCGGTGGCGGCAACGCTGGCGGCGGTGGTGGTGGTGGAATGCGCGGTGGCCCAGGCGGTGGAATGATGGGCGGCGGCCCGATGATGATGGGCTTCGGCGGCAATGAAGGTTCGCGCTACAGCATCACTCTTCAGCTACGCGTCACCAACGTGTTCAACCGCGTTAACTTTGGCAACTACAGCGGCACGCTCGGTTCGGCTTTCTTCGGAATCCCGAGCAGCGCCAGTGCAGCACGCCAACTGGATATGAACGTAAGATTTAACTTCTAGTTCTGCTTCATTCGGCTAAAGTCCATTTGGCCACGAAGTTCGGCAGGGATGAAAATCCTGCTTGGCTTCGTGGCCTTTTTTCTATTTATCCAGGTTGCTTTACAGCGATGCAGACAGGAACCTTGCTGACGGCGGCTATTTGACTGTGACGCTGAGCGTGTAATGCGCCGTTGGATGCGCAACCACATAAATATAATAACTGCCCGTCTTGGGGATTTTACCGCTCCAACGCCTGTTATTGGCTGACGCTTTTCCAAACGTAACCTGCCCGGCATTGAAAAAGTTGGAGGACTCGCTGACCGTGAACTCCGCACGGTTGTCATCCTTGCGCCGCCAGGTAATCTGCACCGTCATCGTCTGGCCTTTCCGCGCACGAATTACATAACTGTCATGCGACTCGCCGCCAATGAAGCCCTTGACTGTCGCCGGACTCCGCAACCGTTTCTTGGGCGTCTTATCCTCTTGAGCATAGGTAACATTTGCAGCAAGCAATGCAGTTGCAAGGACGAGGAATGCCCAGAAAGATCTTTTCAGTTCGATTCGCATGTCGTATTTCTCCATTTTTAAGGTTTGCTGGTGCACGTTAACACCACCCCTTGTCTTGCGACAGTCGCATCCATACCCGGCTCACAAATTCTGAGTTAAACTCCGGCCGATAATATGCGAGCATTTGGCCGTTCGTCGGTTTACTGATTTTCGGGAGGAAACAGAAATGGATTTCGGATTGAAAGGCCGTGTGGCAATGGTTGCTGCGGCGAGCAAGGGACTTGGCAAAGCCTGCGCGCTGGCTTTGGCGAAGGAAGGTTGCAAGGTTTCAATTTGTTCGCGCAATGCCAAAACTCTTGCGGCAACCGGTGAAGAACTCGCCGCTTATGGCGAAGTGAAAACATTTGTTGGCGACGTTTCTTCGGCGCAAAGCCTGGAAAATTGGTATCAGGCGACTGTAGAGCACTTTGGCCAAGTGGATATTTTGGTTACGAATACAGGTGGACCGCCGGTCAGCCGATTTATGCAACTGAGCGATGAACAGTGGCAGGCTGGGATCGAATCCACCTTGATGAATGTCGTCCGGCTATCGCGGCTGGTGATTCCAGGAATGCAACAGAGTAAGTGGGGAAGAATCATCCATCTGACTTCGCTGGTTGCCAAACAACCTCTGGACGACCTGACAATTTCCAGCACGCTTCGCGCCGGACTGTCGGGATTAACCAAAACGATGGCAAATCAGGTAGGGCCGGACAACATCACTGTTAATGCCGTTTTGATGGGACAAATTTTGACAGATCGGCAAAATGCCATTGCGGATGTGCGCGTAAAAGAGCAGAGAATCAGTTACGAAGAACATTTCCGCCGTGTCGCAGCGGAAATCCCCTTGCGCAGGTTGGGCGAACCCCGCGAAGTTGGCGAAGTCGTGGCGTTTCTGGCTTCAGAGCGCGCCAGCTATCTGACAGGCGTTTCGCTGCAAGTGGACGGTGGACTGATTCGAAGCAGCTTGTAAACTTTGCGTGAGGCCGAGCAAACGAATTTTCCATTTGCCATTTTGGATTTGTCATTTGTGCGGTTCATCACCTGTAATGGCAAATGGAAAATGGAAGCTGGCAAATGATGAGATGAAGTAGGTGACTCCCTTCGCCGCGAATTGTTATG
>CAZMXG010000294.1:0-6055 GCA_964570175.1 uncultured Heliomicrobium sp.
GCTCAAGCTGTATCAGTTCTTTGAAGTAAAGACCTTCCATCCCCGTTGACTCTATGTTGGGGAACGTAGGCTTCTTAATTATTTTCTTTTTGGATCTTTTTTTAGCAGCCTTTTTCTTGCCAAAGGGTTTTGCGCCAAATTTGCCGCCGGGTTTGCCACCAAATTTGCCGCCTCCGCCGGGTTTGCCGCCAAACCTGCTGCCGCCGCCGCCTCCAGATCGGCCACCACCGCCTCCACTGGACCTGCCGCCGCCTGTACCGCCGCCGGATCGGCCACCACCGCCTCCGCCAGACCTACCTCCACCGCCTCCGCCGGATCGGCCACCACCGCCGCCGCCGGATCGGCCAGAGCCAGAACCTGAGCCGGAACCTGAACCTCGCCTGTTTGACGAGCCGCGGTTATTGAAAATTGGCATAAAAGCTCCTCTAAAAAATGTAGTAGTTACTTCTTCTTCCAGTTCAAAGTTGATTGAGGTGAGAGATTTCGCTGGCGCTGCTGTTCCTGAATTGCAGCGATTCGCTGCGGAATATAATTCGGCGAAGCCGGATCAGGTTCAGTTTCTTTCAAAATTTGAATCGCCTGGTCGTATTCAAAAATACGCTCGTAACAATCAGCCAGGCGAATTCGCGTTGTGCGCCTAAGCGGAGGGTCTTGCGTGTGTTGAACGACGATCTGGTAAACCGGAACCGCTTCGTCAAATTCGTCGCGCAACAAATGAATGCCGCCAATTTGCAAATAAGCCTTTTCGCACAGTTCGTCATAAGCGGCATTGTTCACCACTTTTTGATACTCCGCCTGTGCCTGCCCAAGGTCTTTCAAATCGTAATACTGATCGGCAATTCGCAACCTGACCCGGCGCTTTTCCTTGCTGTCATTCGCCAACGGAATTGCGCTCTCAAATTCGCTGATCGCTTCTCTGTATTTTTGAGTCGCGACATAACATTCAGCAAGGCTCAATTTTGCCTGATAAAATTCCGGCGATTTCGGGAAGTCTTCAATGAAGTGCAGGTAATGCTGTATCGCCCGGTCGTACTGTTTCAAATCGCGGCGGCAAATGGTCGCCGCTTGCAATCGCGCAGTGCCGGTTTTGTCGCCCTGAGGGTTGAGCTTCAAATACTCTTCGTACAGATCAGCCGCACCAGCGTAATCTCCCCCATCCCACGCAGCTTGAGCGCGTTCAAGCTGCGCTTTGTTAGAACATGCGACGGAAAAAACCAAAAGGCAAAGGGCTATAGCCAGTAAGCAAACCTGGAAGACGCCATTTCCAGGTTTTGCCCGGTCAGAAACAAAAACTTTCAGACTGAATGCCTCGCCAGTCGCGACATTTGCCTTTTGATTGTTACTTCTCTTCATCAGCTATATCGCCGGTTTGCTGTTCCACCAGGGAAGCGCTAGCGACCGTGTCTTCGCCGGAAGCGTCAATCAACTTGACGCCTTGAGCGCTGCGGCCAGTGGCGCGAATGGTTTCGGCTTCTATGCGAATCAGCTTGCCGTTACTAGTGATAATCAACACTTCGCTGTCTTTGGTGACAGGCATAACGGAAACAACATTTCCGGTCTTTTCTGTGACCTTTAGGTTAATGACGCCTTTGCCGCCTCGTCCGGTGACGCGATATTCGCTTAGCCTGGTTTGTTTGCCGAACCCGTTTTCCGTCACGCTGAGCATCTGCTGGTCGCCTGAAACGGCAACGACACCGACAACATAATCTTCGTCGCGAAGCGTAATGCCCCGCACGCCGCGAGCCTGACGCCCCATATCGCGAACTTCGTCTTCTTCAAAACAGATTGCCTGGCCTTCGTGCGTGGCAAGAAAGATTTTCTTTTTGCCGTCGGTCAGCTCTACAGAAATCAGTTCGTCGCCTTCATCAACACCAATGGCGATGATGCCATTGGAACGGATATTGGCGAATTCCGAAAGCTCAGTCTTTTTAATGACGCCTTTGCGAGTCACCATAACAGCATATTGTCCCTGAGCAAATTCACGCACTGGAATGACCCCGGCAATCTTTTCGCTGCTTGGCAAATTGATCAGGTTGACCATTGCCTTGCCACGACCAGCTGCTTGCGAATCAGGAATTTCGTGAACTTTCAGCTTGTAAACCTGGCCTTGCGTTGTGAACACCATCAGGTAACTGTGTGTCGAAGCAATGAACAAATGCGATACGACGTCTTCAGCTTTGGTGCTCATGCCTTTACGTCCGGTGCCGCCTCGGCGTTGAGATTTGTACGTTGTTAACGGAGTGCGCTTCACGTAACCGGACACAGTTAACGTGATGACCACATCTTCGTCAGCGATCAAATCTTCCAGTGTAAGCTCGACGCCGCTGTCCACAATCTGAGTGCGTCGTTCGTCCGAATACGCTTTCTGAACTTCGCGCATCTCTTTGACGATTACGCGGCGTAAAGCAGTTTCGCTGTTCAGGATTTCTTCCAGTTCAGCAATAAGCTTGATCAGTTCTTCGTATTCATCAATCAGCTTTTGTCGTTCCAGCGCGGCCAGACGGCGAAGCTGCATATCCAAAATTGCCTGCGCCTGGATGTCACTGAACTTGAATTTGCTGATCAGGCCGCCTTTGGCTTCTTCAACTGACTTCGATCCTCGAATGTGTTTGATGATCTCGTCAATGATGTCAATCGCCTTCATCAACCCTTCCAAGATATGCGCGCGCAACTTGGCTTTTTTCAGTTCGTACATCGTGCGATTGCGCACGACTTCCCGGCGAAAGACGATGAATTCGTTAAGCGTTTCAACCAGCGTCAGAATTTTCGGCTGGCCATTGGCGATTGCCAGATTGATGACGCCGAAGGAAATTTGCATCTGCGTCAGCTTGTACAGCTTGTTAAGGATGATCTGCGGAATGGCGTCGCGCTTCAGTTCAATGACAATGCGGACTTTTTTCTGTGCGGTGGATTCCCGGTCACTTTCATCGCGAATTTCGCTGATCCCTTCAACTCGCTTGTCAATAACCAGTTGGGCAATGTCTTCGATCATTTTCGACTTGTTAACCTGGAAAGGGATTTCCGTGATAACAATCGCGTCCCGCTCCTGGGCACCTCTGCCAATGCGGTCAATTGCGGCGCGGGCGCGCAACTGTATGACGCCTCGGCCTGTTTCGTAAGCCTGCCGGATGCCCTCTCGTCCATAGATAAATCCACCTGTCGGAAAATCTGGGCCGGGAACCATTTTCATAAGATCGGCGACTGTCGCTTTCGGATGCTGAATCAAATGAACGGTCGCTTCGATAATTTCGTTGATGTTGTGCGGCGGAATTTTTGTGGCCATGCCGACCGCGATACCGTCCGAACCGTTCACCAGCAGATTTGGAATTCGCGTCGGCAGAACAGTCGGCTCCTGGCGCGATTCGTCATAATTGGGAATGAACTTAACGGTCTCTTTTTCAATGTCGGCCAGCATCTCGGTGGCAATTTTTTCCAGCCGAGCTTCCGTGTAGCGGTAAGCGGCGGCTCTGTCACCGTCAATGCTACCCCAGTTTCCCTGCCCGTCAATCAGCGGATAACGCAGCGAAAAATCCTGGGCCATGCGAACCATGGAATCGTAAACCGCCGTGTCTCCATGTGGGTGATAACCGCCGAGCACGTCACCAACCACGTTGGCTGACTTTTTATACGGCTTGCCGGGTACCAGGCCTTTTTCGTTCATCGAATATAGGATTCGCCGATGCACCGGCTTCAACCCATCACGCACGTCGGGCAAAGCTCGTCCAATGATGACCGACATGGCGTAGTCCAAATAACTGCGCCGCATTTCGTCTTCGATATTTACCGCGAACTTCTGATTGTCCATTTAAATTTGTGAAGTCTCCTCTAAAGTTCGTCGCATACAAGCGCTTGTCCGCAGCGAAAGCGGCACGACCGAACTGCTGATTTGTGTTCGTTGTTGGATGATCACTAGGTCTGTAATTGCTAATTCTACCTGCTCAGAGGACGATGAACAAGACGTCAAGCCGCTTTCTTGCCCCTTAGCAAAAAGCAGGCAAGTGCTGAAAAAAGAATAAGATGCGAACATTAGAAAATCACTGCACACGTCCTTACGGACCTGCTTGCCAATGGCACTAACAATGACCATCCAATTGTTGCATCCGACTTGGAAGTTTTATTTCAGCAGTTGTTTGAGCGGTTTCCCTTCCACTTGAGGAAGTTTCAGGTTCAGCAACCAGGCAATGGATGGAGCGAGGTCAATCATTTGCACCAACGGCAGTTTCGCGCCATTTCGCACGCTCTGCCCATAAATAATCAGCGAAGCACGCATACGCGGATCTGTGGGCAAATAACCGTGTGTCCCCTTATAAGTGTCTCCAGAATCACGCACTTCCGGCCCCGTCAAGGCCTCATCAAACGAATATCCTTCTGCGGCTTCCAGCATCAGCGCCGCATGTGGAATTGCTTTCATGCGGCGTAAATCTGTTCGCAAACTGACCTGTTTTATCGGACTGTCTTTGCTTTTGGCCAGGTTGGAAAATAAGGCGATGACTTTCGCTTCCGTCACCTTGTCATTTGGATCTTTCAGCATAATGGCGCACGACCCACCCGCAGGCCATGCAGCAGCTTTCCACGCCGTAGCTTTTCCTGACGCGTCCAATGTAATCAACCCTTCTTTGGCCAGTGCAACGTTCGGCGCATATCGCTTTTCAATGCCGGCAAAACCATGATCAGACACCACAAAGAACGTCGTTTTTTCAAAAATACCAGCTTGTTTTGTCGCCTCTACAATCCGCGCAATATAGGCGTCTTCGCGCTCGGCCATTTCGATGGCGGGCTTAGTGCGTGGACCGTTGCGGTGATGCACTCCATCAAGTTCAATCAAATGAATCAACATCAAATTGGGCCGATGGGTTTTGATGATGTATTCGCTGACCGAAGTCAGCCGTTCGTCCACGTTTCGCCCTTGCATAGCGTCGTACCCACCTTGCGAAGCGAACGCCTTTTCCAACAATCCCGGAGTCGAATTTTGCGCAGTCCATTTCCAGGTCGCTGGCGTTTCACCAGGCTCATAAATTTCCGGAACGTTGTAATCAATCTCTGCCCCAACCGTTACCGGCCAGCCAACAGCGGCGGTTGTCAGCTTGGACTTTTTTGCCAAAGTCCACAGTGTTTCCGCTTTCAATGCGTTGGCATACCAGTACCAGAAACGCGTCTGCTTTTCAGTGGGCGCTTCGAAAATTCGGTTTTGAATGATGCCGTGTGCGGCTGGCCGCAAGCCAGTCACCATCGTCGTATGTTGCGGATAAGTCACGGTCGGATAAACGCCTTCCACTCCTTCAGCGTACGCGCCTGCATTTTTCATCATCGTCAGCGTCGGCACTTTCAACCCTAGTTTTTCGGGCGGGGTGTAATAATCTGGCGGCATTCCATCCACCGAAATCAAAATAACGTGCTCCGGGCGTGCGCTATCCGTTTTTCCATTCTGCGCCTGGCCAAAACTGAAAAGGCATCCCACGAACAGCAAAAGTAGAGTAATAGCTGTCGTGAGCGAGCGCCGTGAACTGAGCATATCGGATCTCCTTGTTTTAACGGGTTTGATTGCTTTCGAATTGAAGGTGGTTGAATCGTAAATCAAGGTAACTCTACAGTAAAGCTTAGGTTCTGTAGCTGATTATTCATTGGCTGAGATTAGGCAGGGGACACACGTCGCACCAAGATTAACCTTGGCCCGCATCCTGGGCTTGCTTTTAATTCCCTATCTGTCTTTGAACAGCATATTGTCTTCACTTTCGCTTGAAGTATTGCACCTCGCGCTCGTGCTTTTTCGCCTCTTCGCGCGTGTCAAAAGTTCCAAGGTTACGGCGCTTCCCCGTCTTAGGATCTTTTTTGATCGAGTAAAGACGGTACTTGCCGGACTTTAATTTCCTGATCATGTTGCCTTCCCTTATACAGGCCTTGTCTATATTCAGGTTAGCGCAGCCCAGGCACGGTCAACCGGTTCGGTGGTCGCGCAGCCAGCGTGTCCGCAACCGCAAATCACTTCTGCCGAAACAGTTTCAACCTTATGTGTGACTCTTTGAAGTTATGATCCATTAAGCCTTCTGCCTGTAAG
>CAZMXG010000295.1:0-6021 GCA_964570175.1 uncultured Heliomicrobium sp.
GTGAAAGGTCAACTGGCCTTCGTGAATCAACAATCCTGCGTCGTACTTTCCGCCTGCAACCAGATCAATGATTTCATCAAACGGTTCAACGCCGTATTCAAATTCCGGCGTGTGCAGCTTCAACGCCAAAAAGGCGCTGGTCAGTTTGCCGGGAATGGCAATGCGCATGTTTTTTAGTTCGCTGGCCGGAACTGGTTCGCGGGCGACGACAATTGGGCCGTAGCCGTCACCGATACTGGCTCCGTGCGGCAACAGGGCATAGTTGTCCGAAATGTAGGCATATGCGTGAAACGACACTGCCGTCACGTCATACTCCTGCGTCGTCATCGCAATCTGGTTCAGCGACTGAATGTCTTTCAGGACGTGTGAAAACTGCAATTCGCCTGTGTCCAATTTGTCGGTCGCCAGGCCATAAAACATAAATGCGTCGTCCGAATCCGGACTGTGCGCAACTTTGATTTCTCGTTTGTTCATAAGAATAAAAATCCACGAAGACACACGAAGAAGACACGAAGAAATTCCATCTGGTAAGTGTTGAGTCGCCAGCCGAAAGTCTCTATGCCTGTGTCCGTGCAGGTTATAAAATCATTTTACGAATCGTTTCCACTCAAGTTTGCCACGGCTTCCAAAATTGATCAGAACACCGACGCGCATTCCTGTGGCTTTCAGATAATTCAAGACCTGTCCTTCTTCTTTGCCTGATAACTTGTCCAAGGCTTTCAACTCAACGACGATTTGTCCAAAGCAAATTAAATCAGCGCAGTAGGTGCAACTTAGCTGCTTCCCTTTGTAAAACGCTGGCAGAAACTTTTCTGATTCAAAAAGAATTTTACGGCTTGCAAGTTCCAACATAAGCGCATCGTGATAAACCGCTTCAAGAAAGCCAGGTCCAAGTTCGCTGTGAACTTCCATCGCCGCACCGACAATAGCGTAAACTTCGTCACGAAAAAGCAAATCCTTTTCTTCCATTCCTTCGTGCCCCTTCGTGTGTCTTCGTGGACGAAAAAATTATGCTGCGGCAAAAGCGCGCAGCGGATGATATAGCGTATCGCGTTCGACAGCTTCGAAGCCGGCTTCGTTGATCAGCCGGATAATTTCGTCTGAAGTCGCTTCGTTTTCGTTTTTGGCTTCGACCAGATACGACTCCATCAGTTCGCCGCCTTTGCTGATGGTTCCGTCGAAATCGTTCGCGCCGAAATGCAGCGCGGTCTGCGCTAGTCTCTTGCCCAGCATCACCCAGTACGCTTTGATGTGGTCAATGTTGTCCAGCATCAGTCTGGACACGGCGATGACTTTCAAGCTGTCTATGCCTGACGGCCCAGGCAGATGTGAAAGCTGCGTTCCCGCCGGATAAAATGCCAACGGAATGAAGCATTGGAAGCCGCCGGATTTATCCTGCTGCTGGCGCAACTGAACAAAATGATCAACGCGGTCTTCAGTGGTTTCGACATGGCCGTACAGAATCGTCGCGTTGGTTTTCAGACCCGCTTTGTGAACCTTGCCTGCCATGTCCAGCCAACGCTGGCCATCGGTTTTATGCGTGCAAATCTTTTCGCGTGTGCCTTCGGCAAACACTTCCGCGCCACCGCCAGGGCAGGAATCCATTCCGGCGCGATGCAGTTTTTCGATCACTTCTTCGTCCGTCATCTTGTAAAACTTGGCGAAAAAATCCAGCTCGACCATCGTGAAGGCTTTCAGGTGCAGCTTGGGGAATTCGCGTTTCAGATTCGAAAGCAGGTCGGTGTAATACGAAAACGGCAATCGAGTGTTTAACCCGCCGACAATATGCAATTCGGTCGCGCCTTGTTCAGTCGCTTCGCGAGCGACTTTCAGGCTTTCGTCCAGGCTGTGAGTGTATCCGCCTTCCTGATTGTGTTTGACGAAAAAGCCACAGAACTTGCAATCGGCATAACAGTAATTCGTCGGATTCAGATGGCGGTTGACGTTGAAATACGTCTTCAAGTCGTGTTTGCGACGGCGAACGATGTCGGCTAACCGGCCAACACCATGCAGATCGCTACTGTGGAACAACGCCATTCCGTCTTCAAAGCTCAGCCGTTCATCGGCCAGCACTTTTTCGGCAATCGGTTCAAGCTTGGGATCAAGCAAAAAATTGTTCAGCATAATTGCTCCTTGCCCCTCTACTTTTTCAATTTCAATTTCTGTTCGATCAATTCTTCAAATTCGGATTTGATTACTTCACCCGGAGCGATGCGAACGTGCTTGGCGATAATGTCGCCTTTTTTCTGAAAATCCTCGGCCATTATCAGAACGTTCAGCGGAGTGCCCCAGTGGCGGTTGTCGTCCAGCAAGCTGCGATACGCGTAATGTGTCGTGCCGGTGCGGTCTTTGAACTTGCCATCGCCCTCAATGCAAATTGGATATTCTGGTTGATGGCGTTCGATGAAACCGCGAAGCTCAGTTTCGTTGGAATACTCGCAAACGCCGATGACCATCAAGCCACGGTCTTTGTATTTTTCGTACAACTCTTTCATCGTCTTTACGTCGAAGTTTGAGTTGTGGCACCAAGCGGCGAAATAATGCACCAGAACCAGTTTTTTGCCTTTAACGGCTTCGCGCAAGTTGATCGTTTTGCCGTCCAGCGTGGCGAAGTTGAAGTCTTTGATTTCCATGTCAACATCGCGTAGCGGCACGTAGTAATGGCCTTTGTCGTCCTGAGCAAATGATCTCGTGCTTATCGCAACAATAACTACAAAGAGCAGGCAGAATGTTTTCAAGGCGCTTTTCATCTCCCGTACCTAAAACCCGGTCGCTACTGCTCCCGGTACTGAATCGTTATTTCATCAGGAAAACGTCAGCCGCAATCGTGACGAACAGAATTACGCTGACCCAGGCGTTGGTGTTGAAGAAGGCTACGTTCAGCCGCGACAAATCGTCGGCGCGTACTAACCGATGCTGGTACACCAACAATGCAGCTGTTGCGATGATGCCCACGAGGCCAATCCAGTGCAAGCCGGTCAAAAAGTACACCCAAATCAAGGCCGCCAGCATTGCCGCGTGCAATCCGCGCGAAATCCACAACGCCGCCGCAATCCCAAACCGTTGCGGGATGGAATTCAAACCGGCTTCGGCGTCAAAGTCTCTGTCCTGGCAGGAATAAATAATGTCGAACCCGGCCGTCCACAGCATCACGGCCAGGGAAATCAGCAGCGGCACTGGCGAATCAATTGTGCCACGCACAGCGATCCAGGCTCCGGTCGGGGCAATCGAAAGCGCCCAGCCTAAAACCAAATGCGACAATGAGGTGAATCGTTTTGTGTATGAGTAAAACAGAATCGAAAACAGCGCGATTGGCGACAACAGCAACGTCAGCCGATTCAACATCGCCGCAGCCAGAAAAAATACCGCCGCCGAAACGATCGTGAAAGCGACGACGAATTGCACGCTCAGCAATCCGGCGGGAATCGCTCGCGTACTAGTGCGCGGATTCGCGGCGTCAATGCGACGATCTACAAGCCGATTGAACGCCATCGCCGCCGACCGCGCTCCAACCATTGCCACAACGATCCAGAAAATCTGTCGCAAAGTCGGCAATCCATTCGCTGCCAGCACGGCTCCCAAAAAGGCGAAGGGCAGCGCGAACAGCGTATGTTCGATTTTGATCATTTCCAGCGTGGTTTTCAGATTTTTAAGCATAATGATGAGTTATGAATGCTGAATGATGAATTTCTGTAAAAGCCAGCCTCATCATTCATCCTTCCGCTTTCATCCGTTCTTTCGGCTTCCTTCCCAGCGAGTTTTCTGCTGATGCCCGACACCCAGATGATCCAGCAACCGATGCGTGAAATGTTCCACTAGATCATCAATCGTTTTCGGGAAGTGGTAAAAGCTGGGCATCGCCGGAATGATTCGCACGCCTAGCCTAGCCAGCTTCAGCATGTTTTCCAGATGAATTGCATTCAGCGGAGTTTCGCGCGGAACCAGAATCAGCGTGCGGTTTTCTTTCAGGATGACGTCGGCGGCGCGGTGAACCAGGTCGCGCGTCATACCGGCAGCAATGGAGGCTAGCGTGCTCATGCTGCAAGGGACGATGACCATTGCATCGCTCAAATACGAACCGCTGGCGATACTTGCGCCAATATCGTTGGTCGAATGAACAATCACTTTGTCAGAATCTTTGCCCAGCAGTTCGCGAACAACGCGCGCGTCGGTTCCGGCGACTTTCAATCCCAATTCTTCACCAACAACGCGAACGCCTGCTTGGGAAATGACCAAATCAATTCTGCCGACTTCCGGATTGTCGTTGAGGTGTTTGAGCAAGCTTTGCGCGTAAATTGAACCGCTTGCTCCGGTGATTCCGACGGTGATGGTTTTCATTGGCTTGAACTCGCATCTGGCTTTTCGACCAGATGTCAACTATAGGAGCCGCTTTGAAAGCTTGTCAAGCAAGGCGTTCGGCGGCTATGTTGATGCTCATGGATCAGGAACGACTGAAAGATTTGCTGCAAAAATTCAAAGCGGGCGAAGTGGAGCTCGATCAGGCAATGGACAGTTTGCGCCATTTGCCATTTGAAAGCCTGGGCTACGCCACGGTGGATCATCACCGCGCCATTCGGCAGGGATTCCCCGAAGTCATTTTCGGCCAAGGCAAAACACCGCAGCATGTTGCGGGCATTGCCGAACGACTGCTGGAACGTTCGTCGAATCTGTTAGTGACGCGCACGAATCGCGAAGCGTTTGAACACGTCAAACAAATTGCCACCGATGCCGAATTTCATGACAGCTGCAAAGCGATTTCCGTTCAGCGAGACAAAACTGTCCGAGGACGAGGCGTGATTGCCGTTGTCACTGCCGGAACATCCGACATTCCCGTCGCCGACGAAGCTGCGCTGACCGCCGAAATCATGGGCAATCAAATCGCCCGGCTGTTCGATGTCGGCGTCGCCGGAATTCACCGCGTCTTGAGCCAGCGCGAATTGCTGCAATCGGCGAAAGTGATTGTTTGCGTTGCCGGAATGGAAGGCGCTTTGCCGTCGGTTGTCGGGGGACTGGTCAGCGTGCCGGTCATCGCCGTTCCGACCAGCATTGGTTATGGAGCGAGCTTTGGCGGCATCGCCGCGCTGCTGGGAATGCTCAATTCCTGTTCGTCGAACGTGACAGTCGTCAATATTGATAATGGGTTCGGCGCGGGTTTTGTCGCTAGTCTAATCAATCGCGAATAAGCAACTTGCGCTTCGTGGGCGCTGGTTGAAACTCCGAGTCTTGTTCCATCATCGAACTCACAACCTTACAAGGGAGAATTCATGGAAGCTTCTGCCAAACTTGAACCGAAAACTTACGACAAACTGTTCATCAACGGCCAATGGGTCACACCTGCCGGAACCGGAACGATTGACGTCATCAACTCCACGACTGAAGAAGTGATGGGGCGGATTCCAGAAGGCACCGCCGAAGACGTTAATGCCGCTGTTGCCGCCGCCAAAGCGGCGTTTGAATCGTGGTCAACTACTTCAACCGAAGAGCGCCGCCGTTATCTGCAATTGATTGCCGACAAACTCGTTTCGAAGAAGGAAGAGATTGCCGCGTTGGTCGCCGCCGAAGTCGGCATGCCGCTGGCGATGGCAACTGCGGTTCAGGCCGGAATGCCCGCGATGGTCATGGGGTCGTATGCGGAATTGCTGGGCAGTTTTCAGTTTGAAGAAACCATTGGAAAAGCGCTGGTGGTGAAAGAACCGGTCGGCGTCGTCGGATGCATCACGCCGTGGAACTTTCCGCTGCATCAGGTGATTTGCAAAGTCGCTCCGGCGCTGGCCGCAGGCTGCACCGTGGTGCTGAAACCCAGCGAAGTCGCTCCGCTGACTGCGTTTGTGCTGGCTGAAATCATCGCCGAGATTGGCTTGCCCGCCGGAGTGTTCAACCTGGTCACAGGCTATGGCCCGGTTGTGGGCGAAGCGATAGCCGCGCATCCTGACGTGGACATGGTTTCGTTTACCGGTTCAACGCGCGCAGGCAAACGCGTCAGCGAATTGGCCGCGCAAACCGTCAAGAAAGTTTCGCTGG
>CAZMXG010000296.1:0-6008 GCA_964570175.1 uncultured Heliomicrobium sp.
AGGGTGGTTGAAATTCACGCCACCAATGAAAACGGTTCCGCGGGGCAATTTATCAATGTTCAGTTTGAAGTATTGCGGAGAGCGATAACAGATGGTGTTGCATTCGCCGCCAACGCCGTTTCCAGGGTTGGGTTGCCCCGGATTTTGGGTGGTTTGATCGGGGAATGGGCATTCCCCTCGGCAAGGAAACCCCGTCGGAAAACCGCTTCGCACATTTCTCAGCAATCCGACGCCGCCCAGGGATTCATCCCCGGCAACGCGATTGCGATTGACGACAAGATCAGTCACAACCACAGAAGTCGTTCCGGGATTGTCCGCGCGCTGAATTTCGACGCCGACTTGAAAACAACCTTGCAAGACGGAAAAGCCCATCATCGGCCACGCCAGCGTCAACAAATCGGTTCGTTCACCGCTTTCTCCTGCCACGGCAGTATATGGAATAAAATCGCCTTGATGTGTTGCCGGGCCAGTCGCGTACCGGTCATTGACGAACAGCATCAAATCAGAATGTAACTGGCTGACTTCCACACCATGCATAACTTGCGTAAAGAGTGCCAACTCCGGCCCCGGTTTGCCATCCGGATAGCGTAAAAACAGCCGAACCTTGTCACCCACCGCTCCGGAAGTTCCGCTGATTACCAGATTGCCGTCCCAGATGGATTCGGCGCAGGTCAGGGCAGTGACTTTTGCGTTTGCAGTGGAAAGCGAAAACGCTTGCGGCGAAGTTGTTTGCAGCGCTCCGAAAGTTTCGGCAGTCGCGCCAAACGAAAGTGCTGTGACAGGAAAGATTCTGGTTCCTTCCGGAGCTTCACTGATGGCCATTTGCATTGGTTGCGGCAACAAGTAAAGATCGCCATCCGGTAATTGCGGCGTTTTTTCAAAGCCGTGAACCACTGCGGGGATATTGAGTCTAAGAATTTCAGCAGCCTGTGTGGGTGTGGATTTTTGGCGGGAATCAAGAGCGTACATGGCAACGCCCGCCATCAAGCTGAGTAGAGCAAAAAAAAGAACGACCTGATATTTCTTCATAAAGATCCTCTAGCACCCGTCCGAAACTGCGGCAGTCAGTTGGGGGGAGGGGAGCTATGGTTATTGACACCATAGTTGTGTGGGGCGATTACTACTTAACTACCAGCGATGCGCACATGATAAGCGTCCGTAATTTGCGCAAGCAAGAATTCTGGTTCAAAGAGATTATTAAAACCGGACACTCGCCAATCGCCCCCGTTTGGTGCCGTAAAGCGTGCTTCAGTTGCTTTTCAGTCCTGCCCTTGGTTGCCGGACCAAAGCGTTCGTGATTACTATCGCAACATCATCGTGCAATGATTGTGCCAGTGCTGTTTAGCAGCTTAAGCCCTATGATTTCAATAATTGACTGACAACCGTCCAGGCAAGTTTTACACGCTGAGCTAGGTATTTTGTCCACGACTGTGGTCAAACATAAACTGCCTGACAACGCTTGGCGACAAACGGGCCTAACCATCCTTCAACTGAATCGCTGGCTACCTGGTGCAACGATGGACTATAAAGCGCTGGGGTTTTGCTTTCGATTTCACATTTAACGATTAGGCGTCTGGTTATGAAATCACTCCAAATCATTTTTTTCTTCGCGTTATCGCTGCTGAGCTGTCCAACCTGGCAATCCGGCGCGAAACAATCTTCGATTCAGAAAGATAAAGATTCCGTTTATGAAACGCGAACCAATCACGATCCGAACGGTATCGGCAAGTTTTACATGGGGCGAGAGATCGCTCACGTGA
Source organism: uncultured Heliomicrobium sp. (assembly GCA_964570175.1). Lineage (GTDB taxonomy): Bacteria > Acidobacteriota > Blastocatellia > RBC074 > RBC074 > RBC074. The sequence continues at coordinate 1,761 of CAZMXG010000296.1, forward strand.
TGGGACATCAGGGAGCCGATTGGCTGGAACGAGCCGACCGTGAACAAACCGAATTGCCTTCAGAAGTCGTCAAGCAGATGAATTTGAAGCCGACGGATACGGTCGCTGACATTGGCGCGGGAACAGGTTATTTCACCTTCCGCATCGCGCCGCTGGTCAAACAGGGCAAAGTCCTGGCCGTGGACATTCAGCCGGAAATGCTTTCGATCATCGAAGAGCGCAAGAAGCGATTCAAAACCGACAACGTCGTTGGCATCTTGAGCACGGAAACCGACACCAAACTTCCTGCTGCTTCAGTGGATGTGGTGCTGTTTGTGGATGCCTACCACGAATTTTCCTACCCGCGCGAAATGATGGAAAGCATCGTCAAAGGCTTGAAGCCAGGCGGTCGCCTCGTCCAGATTGAATATCGCGGCGAAGACCCCGAAGTCCCCATCAAACGCTTGCACAAAATGACCGTTGCCCAAGCCAAAAAAGAGATGGCAGCGGTCGGGCTGGTGTGGAAAGAAACCAAAGACTTTTTGCCGCAACAACACTTTCTAGTTTTCGAAAAGCCCAAGCAATAAAGAATATGGCTGAACTGAGCTACGGCGAATTTGCGCAGATGCTTTATGCCACGAACATGCTTTCCGATCCGTGGTTGCGGGGCAAGGAGCGGTTTCGGTTACAGCCGGTTGTGCTCAGTCAGGCACAAGCCGAGCAGTTCGCGTTTGCCGCCGAGCGAGTTGGCGCGCTGTTCAACGAAGTCAGCGAAATTGTTGTTGAGCATCCCGAATTGCTGGATGAGTTTTTCGGCCTGACGCCGTTTCAAAAAGCCATGTGGCTAGCTTCGGGTGGGCGCTGGCATGGCATTGCGCGTGTGGATTTGTTTCTTTGTACGGATGGGGTGATTCGAGCTTGCGAGATGAATTCCGACACGCCTTCCGGTGAGGCCGAGGCAGTGCTGCTGAATCAAATGCTGCATTCGTATCACACAAACACGACTGATCCTAACACAAACTTTCCCGAAGATTTCTGGCAGATGCTTGTCGCTTCGCACCAGGCAAGCTTGTCTACAAATCAAAATCCGCAATCCGCAATCCGCAATCCGCAATCCGTAGCCATTATTTACCCCACTGATTTGCCTGAAGACTTGAGCATGATCGCCATCTACAAAAAGTGGGTGGAAGAACACGGTTGCCAAGTAGTGCTCGGATCGCCCTTCAATCTAGGATTGGATTCAGAGCGGCGCGTGACGGTGATGGGGCGTCCGGTGGATTTGATTCTGCGGCATTATAAAACTGACTGGTGGGGAGAGCGCGAAATTGTCTGGACGAACCAAGCGGAATTCCCGGACCCTGACCCCCTAGACCGCGAATTGCTGTTGTTGCTGGAAGCAGAAAACGAAGGCCGCGTGACTGTCGTGAACCCCTTCGGTTCGGTCATCACGCAAAACAAACTGGCGATGGCGTTGATGTGGGAGCGGCAGGAACTGTTTTCAGCCGAAGCGCGGGAATGGATTGCCGAGTTGATCCCCGAAACGCTGCGCGCAACAGAGCTCGATCTGCATCAACTCGACCGAGAAGAATGGGTGCTGAAATCGGTTTATGGCTGCGAAGGCGATTCGGTGATTTGCGGAGCCTTTGCCAAACCGCAAGACTGGCAACTGGCGCTGACGACGCTGATTCCACGGCACTGGATCGCGCAGCGATTCTTTGACGTTGCACCAATTGAAGACGAACAAACCGCAGAAAAGCTGTTGCCCAATTACGGCGTGTATTTGCTCGGTGGACAAGCCGCGGGCTTTTACACACGGCTTTCCAAAAAAGCGACGGATTACACTGCGGTCACCGCGCCGACTTTCATCTCGGCCGAATAACTATTCAAACCTGAACCGCAAACCTCCGCGAACCATGCGCGGCATTCCGATGTTTTCAATTGGAGTGCGCGCGACGACGAATTGTTCATTTAGCAAGTTTTGTACGGCGATGAATGCTTCCAGGTATTTAGCGAAGGGCTTGGAAACCGACACATCAATTAACGCAAAGCTTCCCAGCGGCAACAGGTTTTGATCGTCATCAAACTGGCGGCCACTGGTGCGGAATTGCATTGCCGCCGTCACAAAGCGCGGATGCGAATAGACCGTTTGCAGCGTGAATTGATTGCGCGGAACCTGGGGAATCTGATTGCCTTGCAGTGTTACGTCTTGTGGAGCGCGGCGGACGGTTGCATCGGCAAACAAATATCCGGCGGTGACCTGCCAATACCGCGCGAAGCGGAAATCGGCTTCAGCTTCGATGCCGCGCGAACGTGTGCGGCCAAGATTGCGGCGTTCGCGCGTAATCAGCGCAGGTGTCACAGACAGCGTGAAATTGGACACCGGATTAACGGTTTCCGTCCAGTAATGGGTTAGCCGCGTGACAATGTTTTGCGTCGGGGTCCAGCTTGCGCCGACTTCGCCGCCAGTCAAACGTTCGGCGGTTAAAGTTTCGTTGGCGTTGGTTTGCACGTTGCCGACGCGAAAGCCTCTATAAAGTTCATTCAACGTTGGAGCGCGAAACGATCTGTAAGCAGCGGCGCGCAGCGAAACGGTTTCAGCCGGTCGGAAAATCAGCGACAGGCGCGGGCTGAAGGCATCCAGCGAGCGGGCAGGGAAGAAGCGCGGCGTGATGGCTCCGGTCGTCAGGTTGCGCGAAACCGATGCTGCCGAAGAATCTCGCCATGTGTCATAACGGGCATTTACAGACAATTGCCAGCGGGGCGAAATTGTTATCAAGTCCTGGACAAAAAAGCCTGCGCGCCGCTGACGGCCTCCGGAACTGGTAAAGGTCGTGGCTCGATTGTTGGCAATGACTGCTTCGTCACTGGTTCCACGCACGCCGCGAACGTCCACTCCGGCAACCAATAACTGACGTTCAAACGAACGCGACCAGCCAAAGGAAATCCCTGCGTCGCGCGAAGGCACAAATTGCAAACGGTTCAACGCTTCAGAATTCCGGTTCGCCGCAACGGTTGAGAAAGTCTGGTGATAGCGTTGCTGATTGCCAAACAAGGTCAGATTCCAGTTACTGCCATCGGCAGTTTTGAAATGGCCTCCGACCGCCAACGATTCCGTAGCCGTGTTGTTTGTTTGCAACACTGTGCCGTTCAGCCGATCTTCGTCAAACAGGGAACCGCGCACGAAGAAGGAATTTTCCGGCGAAAAGTCGTAACCAAGCCGCAACGTCAGCGCGCGATGTTTGGAAGAGGCCAGAGCGTCCGCCGTTCCGCGCAAGTTCGGAGCGATGATGAAATAGCCATCCGTTCTGTAGGCTTCGCCGTAAAGCGCAGCGTGGAAGCCTTTCCATTTGTCGGCGGCGAAAAACGAAACATCCGCCGTTTCGCGCGAGCCGTAGCTGGCTTCGGCGTTGATCACGCGGTTTGAGGGTTTCGTTAGCAGGTTGATCACTCCGCTGAGCGCGTCTGATCCGTATAAATCCGATGAACCGCCGCGAACGATTTCAACGCGATCAATGGCGGTGCGCGGCACGCGATCCCAATACACCCAACCTCCGAAAGCATCATTGAGCGGAACGCCGTCGGCCATCACCAGAGTTCGGCTTGCGCCCGTTGCTCCGGCTCCGCGCAAGCTGACGCCTTGCGTTGTCGGATTGGCGACGACGCTGCTTGATCTGCGAAAGATGCTGAAGCCCGGAACTTGCCGCAACAGATCGTCAACCGTTTGCGCCGCCGCATTGCTGAAGTCCTCAGAATCCAACACCGAAACGCTAGCCGGAGCATCGGACAAGCGAATCTCTGTTCTGGCGGGTGTAACGATGACAGTTTCTGCCAGCGAAGCCGGTTCAAGCTGAACGTTCAGAGTTTGCGCGGCACTAACTGCGATTTGTTGCTTATGCTCGGCAAAGCCCGAGGCCCTCACCCGCAATTCGTAAGCACCCGGCGAAAGCTTCAGCGTGAATTGACCATTGTCGTCTGTCGCCGTTGTACTGGTTCCGGCAGAGATTTTCGCATTGCCGATCGAACCGCCGCGAGAATCGGTAACACGGCCAGTCAGTTCCAACTGCGGGTTTTGCGCGTTCGCGCAAAAAACGAAACTGAAAACAAACAGCACGGCGAGCGCAAGGCGGATTGGTGATGGTTTCATCAGGTCTGGCTCAATCGTATGAATGCGAATGAGGCTTCTCCTTCTCGTTGAGATTCAATTTTATAGATTTAACCTTATGTGTGACTCTTTATTTATCCAACTGGAACCAATCCGTCCAAATCAAG
>CAZMXG010000297.1:0-5997 GCA_964570175.1 uncultured Heliomicrobium sp.
ATTCCAGAATTGCCATAATCGAAAGGCAGGTGAAACAAATTGGCAGAAGTGAAACTCGGCGATAACGAGACGCTGGAAAGCGCGCTCCGCCGCTTCAAACGCAAAGTGCAGCAAGAAGACATCATTCGTGAAGTGAAGCGTCATGCCTTCTACGTGCCACCGGGAGAAAAAGCCCGCTTGAAATCCGCACTGGCTCGCAAACGCAACCGCAAGAAAACCCGTCGTCCAATGACACCGCCACCCGAATAAGCAGTTTCGGGCTGATAAGTTCATCGGCGAAAGGCCGCGAAGTTGATCTTCGCGGCCTTTCTATTTCCCGCTTAACCGCTTCGCTCGAACTCCACATAATGAACAATCGCCGTTGCCGTCCGGCCACAACCAGACACTGCAATTGCGATGTTCAGCGCTTATCCGCAATTGCATCAAAAGCACTTACGGCGAATTTTCAATCCCTGTATTTTTGGCTTGCTGATTGCTAAATCAGAATGTTCAATCCCAATCAAGATCAGGTGAGGAATCAGGTTGAATCAGCAAACGACGATTGGAAAAAGCTTTGGCGCAAGTGGCGTAGGGTTACATTCAGCCTCGCCCGTCACAGTAACGGTAAAACCGGCCCCGGCTTACACCAGCTATCTTTTCCGTCGCACAGACCTCAACGATTTCGAAATTCCCGCCGCGCCTCAATACGTTTCGCATGTCAGTTACGCCACGACGCTGATGAAATCCGGTGTGATGCTTTCCACCGTCGAGCATTTACTTTCGGCGCTGTATGGCTGCGGCGTGGACAATGCCATTATTGAGGTAGATTCACTGGAAATCCCCATTTTGGATGGGAGCAGTCAGCAATGGGTGGAGTTGATTCGACAAGCGGGCATTGTTGAATTGCCAGCGCAGCGTCCTTACTTAAAAGTGCTGAAGCGAATCGAAGTCAGCGAAAAGAACCGCAAAATGAGCATCGAACCCGCTGACCATTTCGAAATCACCTGCGAGATTGATTTTAACCATCCGATGATCGGCCTTCAGCAACATGAAATCAGCTTTCGCGCCGACAACTACAGCCGTGAAATTGCTCCTGCGCGAACGTTTGGATTTGTTGAAGAAATAGAGTTGCTGAAACAAAACGGGCTGGCGCGTGGGGGTTCGCTGGAAAACGCCATTGCGCTGACTCGTGAAGGCTTTCTGAATTCGGAGCCTTTACGATTTGCCGACGAGTTCGTTCGCCACAAAATCCTGGACATCATCGGCGACTTGGCGCTGGCCGGAATGCCAATTCTGGGACACGTCAGAGCCTCCCGCTCAGGCCACGGGCTGCACACAATGCTGCTTTCAACTCTGCTGAGAGACCGCGAAGCCTGGGAAGTCACAACCTTTCCAAATTAGTTATTTTGCGCGAAAGATTGGCGAGGTCAGGCGCGATGGCAACAAGACCAAATCCTCCACCAAGCATCCAAAAATTGTCACCGCTGAAAGCAGACCAAAATCACTGATCGGTTGAAAGTTCGAAACGGCAAAGACGGCAAATGTCGCCGCCAGCGCAATGTTTGCGTAAATGATTGGCCGGCCCGAAAGCCGCATGCTTTCGATGATTGCATCTCGCAACGGAGCATTTTCTTTTTGCACGCGGCGGAACCGGACAATGAATTGCACGGCATTGTCCACAGCCAAACCAAGCACGATGCTTGCGACCAGACTGGTCGTCAGATTCAGCTTGATTCCCCGCCAACCCATAAAGCCAAAAAAGAACACGATCGGAACCAGATTCGGAACCAACGCCGTCAACCCGACCCGCAAGGATCGAAACAGAATTGCCAGCATCAAGTAAATGGTCACCAGGGCAATTCCAATGCTCAGTATCTGTTCTCCCCCAATTTCGTCCGAAGTTCGGTTGAGCAAAACAAATGTGCCGGTGGCATAAACCCTGAAGCCGGGCAATAGCTCTTTCCCTTTTTGTTCGACTCGGCGAACGACTCCCGCCATGGCTTGTGAGCCGGAAAGCGTAGAACGAATCAGCAGGCGCGCGACGCGGCCGTCTTCGGTCAAAAACCCTTTCATCTGATCCCGGTCGGCAAACAAGTCGGAAACAACCTTTTCATCAGTTGGAATTTTATATTGCTGGGGATCGTTGCCGTTAAAAGCCCGATTCAGGTGCTTTACGATGTCGGCCACAGACAACGAGCGGTCAATTCCCTGCCCGCTTGGGTCCTGTTGCTGTTCGGCAAAGGCCTGAAGCTGCGAAATACGTTCCAGCACTTCGGGCTTTTCAATCGCGCCGCTTTCCTTGCCTTCGACGATAAGGTCAAACGTCACAGCGCCTGACAGCCGCCGATTGACTTCGGCAAATCCCACAGTCGTTTCGGTTCCAGGCTTTGTGAAATGGAAAAAATCTATATCAACCTTGATCCGGCGCATTCCAATCAGGCTGCCCACCACAATCAGAATAGTCACGACAAACAACATTTTCTGATGCGAAGTTGCCCAGCGCCCTGTGTCTTCCAGAAACCTGACCATTTTTCCCTGCAATCCACAACGGAAAGCCATTTTCTGCGGCGGCAAAACCATCAAAACTGCGGGGATGAATGTCAGCGACAATCCCATCGTCACTGTGGCACCGATTGCGGAATAAACTGCCGTCGAACGAATCGCCGTGATTTCGGTAAATGTCAGCGACAAAAACCCGGCGATAACCGTCAACGCTGAAACCAACACTGGCAAATTGATGAAGCTCATTGCCTCTTCAATTGCGGATTGCGGGGTATAGTTTGCGGATTGTTCGGCGGCAACGTTCGACAAGCCAATTTGGTTCATTACGTGAATCAAGTATGAACACCCAATGGCCAGCATTACGGTCGGCAACATCAACACCAGGATTGTGAAATGCGTTCCGAAATACGCCATCAGCCCCATCAGCCAAACTAAGCCGATGCCAATTGTCGCAAGTGGAAGCAGCACAGCAGTAACAGATCGGAAGCACAGCCACAGCAGCACAACGATCAACAAAACCGTCAACGGCAACAATACGATCAAATCTTTTTTGAGCGCTTCTGTCGCGCGCAGTTGCGCAAATGGATCTCCGGCAAAATAACTTTCACTGAACCCCGCAGCCCGCGTGAAGTTATAGATCGTCGTCGTAATTTCGTGTCTTCGATCGGTGGGTAGCTCCGGTTTAAGCAACACATTCAATGCAGCAGTGCGCGAATCTGGGGAAATCAGATTTCCCGCGAACATCCGGTCGGTCGTTGCGACTGCGCGCGCTTCATCAATCCGCTGTTTGTCCTCAAAAGAATTGGGAATCAGTTTTTCCAGGGATACGCCATCGGTTTGGCTGCGGGCGTATGGAACGTTGACCAGGCTCAGGACTTCGTTAACGCCTTTGATTCGTTCGATTTGTTCGTGAAGTTTTTTCAGCCGGGCCAAATTGGCCGGAGCAAACACATCATCGCAAACAACTGCAATCAATAAGTAATCGTCGGCGCCAAAATGCTTACGCGCTTCTTCAAAATCACGTCGCTCCTGGCTGTTTTCAGCGACGAAACTCAACGGCGAGACATCCAACGTCAACCCTCGCCGTAAACCAAAGCCGAAAACAACTGTCAGAAGCAATACAATCGCGATAATCAGCCGGGGGTGAGTGACAACAAAACGAGTCATGCTTCAGTAACCTTCTATTTGCCGGATTCCCTTTTGTTGCTTGCGTCGGTGATGAAATTCTTCAAGTGCTGTTCCGTAAATAGCTTGTCGGACAATCCCTGGTTATATTCAATCTTCCTTGTTTCCATTTTCAGCTTCAGTTTTTGGGACACATCTTCAATCGCAATCTGGGTTAAGGTCATATAGTTTTGGATCGTTTTCATTTCCCGGATGATCAACTTTTTGACCAGTTCGTCGTTCTCTCCAAACAATTCAAAGCTTGAGGGAGATTGATCTGCTTCGCGGAAATACCCAACGATGCGAGGGAACACGAGGTTGAAATCCGGCTGTGCTTGAAACACGACTTTGATCAATGGCTGTCCTTCGGCGGTAACTCGTTCGCCCGCATCGTGCGTGTAGTGGCCAAGCTCCATGCCGAGCAGTTCCTGAACCGTGACTTTTGCGCCCTGAAACCCAAGCGGGCGCGATGAATTCAGCTTTGCCAGCTTGTTCAGTCCTGCCAGATAGGAAAATGCTTCGGTCGGTTTTTCGTCTTCTTCAATCGCCAAAATGGCTTTGTCAGAGTCTTCTTTGGGAGAAAGCACTCGCAGAAAAGTCGAAGCTCCCGTTGCGGAATACTTGCGCTGCAATTGGACTTCAACATTACTTTGCTTGCCGCTCTCGGTTTCGGAAGTAATGCGCATTTCAGCGACAAAATCCTTGCATCCATCTTGCGTGGTCATGCGCTTGACCAGCTTGCTGATGTCCGGCAACGGAGCCTTGTCACCGCCAGATTTTGTCTCCCCACCTGCATTGGCATCGCCAGTGGGCGCAGCATCCCGACATGCGCACATCAACAGGCTTAGAAATAACAGGCCTGCACAAATTCGTCTCAGCATTTCATGTTCTCCAGAATAAAAGCCGCACGGAATAATTTACGAACCGTCACCAATCATCCAGGTATGAGGCACCAACACGCCTTTTCCTTGCCATCCTTTTGGATACAACCTTCCGGTCTGATAAAAATCGCCGTCTATGACCGGAAGCTCCACTACTTTATGAAGCCAGTCTTCAACAACACCGTTCACTTCCAAAAATAACGTCACCAGGTAATTACTTTGCGTCAAAGGCAATTGCGGAATGACGCAGCGAACCGTGCCTTCGGGCGGCAAATTGACAGGTGTAGCAATGACCAACTCGCTTGAGAAATTGATCAGCGCCTGTCCCAGCGTGTCGTAAACAGCCACCGAAGCGCGGCAGCGGGGCAGTTCGGTCGCTTGGGTTGATTCATAATCCAGGCGAATGACCAATGGCTTTCCGGATACTCCCTGAGCTACTGGATTGCCTGCAAGGTCTTCAAACGCAACTTTCGTGAATCGAACCCGGCCATTTCCTTCACGATGCTTGTAATCCGTCAGGTCTCCCAACGTGCCAAGAGTGACGCCTTTCAAGTAGCCGCTGACTGCCGATTCGATGGAACCATCCATCGTCACCTTGCCTTCTTCCAGCAAAATTCCGCGTGTGCATAACCCCAATAGCGCGGCGGTGTTATGGCTAACAAACAAGATTGTCCGGCCTTCTTTGGAAACTTCGCTCATTCTCCCAAGGCATTTTTGCTGAAACGCTGCGTCACCAACCGCCAGAACTTCGTCAATCAACAAGACTTCCGGCTCTAAATGCGCGGCCACTGCAAAAGCCAGCCGAACGTACATTCCGCTGCTGTATCGCTTGACCGGCGTGTCTACGAACTTTTCAATCTCAGAAAACGCGACGATTTCGTCAAACTTCCGCTGAATCTCGACGCGGCTCATACCCAGAATCGAACCGTTCAGAAAGATGTTTTCGCGTCCGCTCAGCTCCGGGTGAAAGCCCGTACCGACTTCCAGCAAGCTGCCAACCCGGCCATAAATCTCAATCTTTCCTGCTGTGGGTTCAGTGACTCTGGAAATGACTTTCAGCAGAGTGCTTTTGCCCGCGCCATTTCGGCCAACAATACCGACAATTTCTCCGGGCTGAATTTCAAAACTGACATTATCAAGCGCTCGAAAATCCTCACCGTTTCGTCCAGCGTTTGAGCCGTTTTTTGAAAACGGGTTCAGGCGGCCGGCGAAATCCGTGATTGCGTCGCGCAAAGTCCGGCCTAATTCCACACTTGAATCAAGCCGGTAAAGCTTGGAAACATTGTCAGCTTTGACCGCAAATGGAATTTTCACTATCGAACCGAATCCTGTGGGGATATTTCTAGATAAAGGCGAATAGTTTTATCGCACGCTTACTCTGGCCAGTCAAACTCAAGCGAAAGGCACACTTTGCCAATCAGGGCTTTTGCAAAGTCAGTTTTCCCGAAGAGGGCTTGACAAGTCAGAAAGA
>CAZMXG010000298.1:0-5981 GCA_964570175.1 uncultured Heliomicrobium sp.
ACGTTTCCATCGAAGGCGTGGCGCTGCCCAAAATGATAATGGCTCCGGCCTGATTGGCGCGCATAATTGCCGTGTCGCGCCCGTGGTAGCGCGGAGTTTCGTCCTGTTTGTACGAAGCTTCGTGCTCTTCATCCACGACGATCAAGCCGATGTTTTGCATAGGAGCAAACACGCCCGAACGCGCTCCGATGCAAACACGGGCTTCGCCTCGTCGAAGCCGATTCCATTCATCCAGCCGTTCCCCTTCAGAAAGCGATGAGTGCAGAATGGCTACAGCATCTCCAAAATGCGCCCGCAACCGTCTGGCAAACATCGGCGTCAGTGAAATTTCCGGCACCAGCATCAACGCCGTTTTTCCTTTTTCCAGCGTCGCCCGCATCGCGCGAATATAAATTTCCGTCTTTCCGCTACCCGTCACGCCGTGCAGCAGAAACGCCGCGTATTTGTCTTCGTCCAGCTTGGCCGTAATTTCGTTGAGCGCAGCCTGTTGTTTCTCAGTCAGCGAAAGATCGTTTTCGCCATTTGGCAATCTGTCGGACGACGGCAAATGAGAAAGCGGATCGCGGCGAACTTCCCGCGCGAAAACTTCAACGCAGCCGCGTTTTTCCAGTGTACGAATGACCGAAGGACTGGCATCGGCAAGCTCTGTCAATTCACTCAGCGAAATTGGCTCTGCGGATTCAATTAGCAAATTGACGACTTTTTGCTGCTGGGCATTCAGCGGCTTGCCTTCGGCAGGAATCTCTTGAATCAGGCGGACGGCCTGCTGTTTTTTGGGTTTTACACTTGCGCTCTGTATCAGCCGCTTGATCGTAATGAAGTTCGTTTTTTGCAGTTCGCGAGTAATTGCGGCGGCTTTGGGTTTGTCGAACTGCTTGACCAGTTCAGACATCGGCGTTTGTTCTTTTTCGGCGATGAATTCCAGCGCCTGCATTTTGGCGGCAAGTTGAGGGCGCTTGGATTTGGCTTCAGCCAGCGCTTCGCGGCCAGCTTCTGTGATGGTCAGCAGCGCTTCCGCTTCGGCATTGATGCCTGCGGGCAGGCAGCTTTTGATCGTTTCTCCCCACGGCGCATAGTAATAATCAGCAATCCATTTGGTCAGGTCTAGCAGTTCGGGCGTGACTAATGGTTCAAGGTCAAAGAGCTCTTCAATTTCTTTGATCTCAAAACTTTCGTCGCCCTGCCCCAGTTCTTGCAGCGTTTCATGAAGGTCAACAATATAACCAGTCAGCAACTGCCGTCCGAAGGGAACCAGCACCCGGGCCCCCGGTTTGGCGTTGGCTGTAATACCTTCCGGCAAACGATATGTGAAGGTTTGATGGACATTTAACGGAATAGCGACTTCAGCGTACATAACTGTCTATTTTGGTTTTACCTGGTAAACCTTGTATCCCGCATGATTGATCACCACCGGATAAAGTTCGGCAAAGTAATTTTCGGCGACCGTCAAATCTCCCAATTCGGGCGGGCCAATAACGACATAATCAATTCCCAGCGCCACCAATGGCCGAGCGCTTTCCGCTCCGCCGCGATAAATTGTCCGTACTTCGTTTTCGCGTTGCCCATAATTGATCCCGTGCGTCCACAGGTGCCCAGGATACCCCATCACCGATTGGCGTCCGGTCAGCGCGACGACGGAATTGTGAATCGGCGCGTGCAAGATGACCGCGCGTGGCGGCGTTTTCTGGCGAATCAATTCCGCGACTTCCAATTCTGCCTTGCCAAAGAGCGTAACATTTTCAACCGGCGACAAAGCCCGCACAACGTCAATCGCCCCCGATAAAATCAACACCGCAAGCAACACGGCTCCGACAAGCTTCAAAACCTTGAACCGATGAGCAAACAGCAAAGCCAATGGTAATGCCACAAAGATGCACGAAGCCAGCGACCAATACACCAGCACTTTGATGTTATCCCAATCCCATGGTGCCAGTTTGATGACGTTAGGCACGATAAACCATAGAACGAACGGCAGATAAAACCTTACCTGCCTGGCCGTCGCCAGCCGATTGGCAAACAAGCAAATGACCAATATCAAAATAAACAGCCCGGCGTTTGCCCCCCAAAACAGCACCGGATTTGTGTCGCCCGCTTCCCAGAACAATTTCACTTTGAAGAGTTCGTTTTTCACCTGCGTGCCGCTTAAATACAAAGCCTGTGGACCGGCCAGCACTCCCATCGGAACAAAAAACGCCAACCAGTCTATCGAAAAAAACAGCAGCGCCATCGGCACACAAGCAATCGCGATGGAGAAAAATCCGTGCGCGTGCAGCATCGGCAGCAAACCAGCCAACACCCCGGCAGCAAACAAATACCGCCGCCGAGGCGATCCTTTGCCGCCTTTTTCCTGCTCGCCCAAAGCCATCCACCACAGCAAAATAATCAGCGCGACAATTGGCAATCCAAACAGCATGGAGCGTTGCGGAATCAGCAAGGTCGTAAAGACATTTCCCCAACGCAGCGGAATCTTCCCGCTACCCCACAACAAATCAACATTCATTGTGTAGGTGTTTGGCAAATGAGTGATGAAATGCACCAGGCCGAGTTTTGCCCGCGCCGGATCGTTGAAGAATTCGGATAATTGACGGAAGAAATTGACGAACCCAAACCCGCCATTGAACAGAAAAATCACCGGTGCGATGAACGCAGCAATCTGATTTTTCGTAATTCTCCCAACCATCAGTTCAATGATCGAAACCAGCGCCAATGCCAGCACAATGTTTTCGACAAAAAACGCCGCGCGCCAATCGGCTCCGCAGTGAATGAAAAATGCCGTCAGGAAATCTATCAGGAAGGGGTACGTGAATTTCATCCCGGCAAAGATGGGATTTTGCGGCGGCAGGTTTTCGCCATACGCCATTGAAGTGATGACGCCAAAATGAAACGGCAAATCGCCAAAATTATTAGCCGGAGCAGTGTGCAACCCGTCTGGATAAAACATCACCACGCCGCTGAACAACCACACCAGCAAGGCCGCCCAGGCAACGTAATAAATTGTCCCCCACTTACCAACAAACCCATCGCTAATCAGCCCAGCGCGAAACTTGCCGAACGAAACTTTTCCAATCAGCGCCGCCAAACTGGCCGCAAAAATCGCCGTTGTCAGCCCAATGGAAAATCGGTTCAGTCCAAACGCCAGCGCCGACAGAAATCCAACCCAGGCCAGCAGCGCCACGCCAACAATCGAGCCAACCGCCAGCCGAAGCCGCAATGTTGCCGTTTCCCAAACCAGACAGCTCAACCAGACGCCATTTGCGATCGCCAGCAAGGTGATGAAAGTGATGATTATTGTGCCCATTGTCGTTTGTATATCGGTCAAGCCGCTTTTTCACAAGAGCAGACTTTAATTGTCCAAGACAGCTTTCGTGTCTTGGATTACATCTAACTTCGCGTTGTTACAGTATGGTTATGTTGACCGTTCGTGTTAGCGGCTCTTATAGTCCATTTGAAATTGCAGTGAACCAGCGCAACATCGGTTGTTCATAAATTGAAGGAGGAAAAAAGTTTTGACACAGCTAGACCGAGCAACAGCAGGATTCACGGTTCAGAAAGAGGCCGAAGCCAAACTGCCCACAGAATTTGGCCCTTTCCGTATCGTAGGCTTTCGCAGCACCAACAGCGACGAAGAATTTGTCGCCCTGGTCAAAGGCGAAATCAAGCCTGAAGAACCAACCTTAGTCCGCATCCATTCTCAATGCCTGACTGGAGACGTATTTCATTCGCTGAAATGCGACTGCGGGCCTCAACTGGATAGCGCGATGAAAATGGTGCAGGCCGAAGGCAAAGGCATCATCGTTTATCAGCAGCAGGAAGGACGAGGCATCGGCATCGTCAACAAAATTCGCGCTTACGCCTTGCAGGACGAAGGCGCGGACACCATCGAAGCCAATTTGCGGCTGGGCTTCGCCATTGATCAACGCGAATACAACCAATGCGCCGAAGTAATAAAGCTGCTTGGCGGCAGGCGTTTGCGATTGATGTCGAATAATCCCGACAAAGTTCAGGCGCTAAGAAACGCCGGGCTGGAAATCGTTGAGCGTGTCCCGCTGGAAATCAGTGCCAAACAACCCGCGTTCAAATACCTGCTGACCAAGAAAGAAAAGATGGGCCATTTGCTGCAACTGAATGGAATCTTTTGAGGCGGTAGTCCGGATTCGGTAGCCGGTAGTCTGTAACCTGAAAGAAAAACTATACCGGCTACTGGCTTCCGGCTCCCTGACTCTTAACTTCTGATTCCCGACTGACTACTCCTGATTCCACCAGCATCCGGTAAACCATCTGCACAGGCAACCCCACCACGTTTGAATAACTGCCTTCGATGCGTTCAACAAAGCGCGAAGCATACCCTTGGATTCCATAAGCTCCGGCTTTGTCCATCGGTTCGCCCGAAGCGACATACCAACCCATTTCCTCTTCGCTCAGCTTGGCAAACTTCACCCGCGTGACGGCAACGTCTGACATTACCTTTGTCCCGTTTACCAATGACACACCGGTCAGAACTTCGTGCCATTTGCCGCTGAGCAACCGTAGCATTCGCCGGACATCACCTTCATCCGCCGGTTTCCCAAGGATTTCGTTCAGCATAACGACCGTCGTGTCCGCGCCCAGCACAAGTTGGCCTTCGGCGGCGACAGCCTGCGCTTTTTCACGCGAAAGCCGCACGACGTAATCGCGCGGCAATTCACCGGATAGCACTTTTTCATCCACGTCGGAAACGCGAACCGTGAAATCAATGCCCGCCGAGCGCAATAATTCAGCGCGCCTAGGAGAGCCGGAAGCAAGAATAAGATTTACGTTTTTCAGCATTACGGGGTGTTGATGGTTTTCGAGCAATTATTCGACCGTGACGGATTTCGCCAGATTGCGCGGCTGGTCAACGTCACAGCCACGACGCACGGCAATGTGATACGCCATCAATTGCAGCGGAATTGCTGACAGCACGGGCGAAAGCAATTCGCTGGATGGCGGGACTTCGATGGTGAAACTGGCGACATCGCGTGTGTCGCGGTCGCCTTCGGTGACGATGGCGACGACAATGCCGTCGCGCGCTTTGACTTCCTGAATGTTCGAAATGGTTTTTTCGTATCGCAGCTTGGATTTTTCGTCATCCGGATCAAGCGTGTTGATGACCACTACCGGCAAGCGCGAATCAATCAACGCGTTCGGGCCGTGTTTCATCTCTCCGGCTGCGTAACCTTCGGCGTGAATGTAGGAAATCTCTTTCAGCTTCAGCGCGCCTTCCAGTGCAATCGGGAAGTTGATGCCGCGACCTAAATACAAGAAATCGGTCGAGAGCACAAAAGCACGCGACAATTCTTCGTAATCGGTTTCGGCGTTCAGCAGCTTTTCGATCTTCACTGGCAGTTCAGACAAATGCTGCGCATGCCATTTCAGCTTTTCTTCGCTCAAGGTTCCGCGCACCTGCGCCAGATACATCGCCAGCAAATAGGCCGCAACAATCTGTGAAGTAAACGCTTTGGTCGA
Source organism: uncultured Heliomicrobium sp. (assembly GCA_964570175.1). Classification (GTDB taxonomy): domain Bacteria; phylum Acidobacteriota; class Blastocatellia; order RBC074; family RBC074; genus RBC074. The sequence goes on from CAZMXG010000298.1 coordinate 5,485, forward strand.
AGCGACGCCGATTTCCGGTCCGGCGTGCGTATAAATGGTGCCATCGGCTTCGCGCGTCATCATTGCGCCCTGCACATTGCAGATGGCTAAAGTTTTGCAGCCTTTTTCCTTCCCTTCGCGCAAAGCGGCCAGCGTGTCGGCAGTTTCGCCGGATTGCGAAATCACCATCATCAAACTGGTTGGCGTCAGGATCGGGTTGCGGTAGCGAAACTCAGAAGCGTAATCCACTTCGACCGGCAAGCGCGCCAGTTCTTCGATCAGGTATTTTGCCACCAGCGCCGCGTGCCAGGCCGTTCCGCAAGCGGCGATTTTGATGTCGGTCAGGTTGCGGAACTCGGCTTCGGTGATCTTCATCTCGTCCAGAAAGACGTGGCCGGTATCCAGCGAAATGCGGCTTTGCGTGGTGTCCCGGACGGCGCGCGGCTGCTCGAAAATCTCCTTCAGCATGAAATGCTTGTAGCCGCCTTTTTCCGCCTGAATCGGATCCCAGGTGATTC
>CAZMXG010000299.1:0-5913 GCA_964570175.1 uncultured Heliomicrobium sp.
CTTGGCTATCAGCCGTTGATCGGGCGTGGTTTTTCGTCCGAAGAAAATCGGCAGCCCAACCACGCAGTCATCCTTCTCAGCCACAAACTCTGGCAGCGCCGCTTTGGCGGCGATCCCAATGTTGTCGGGCGCACGATCACGTTGGGCCATACGAACAATTACACCGTTGTCGGCGTGATGCCGCCGTTGGTGAGTTTCCCCGGCGAAAGCGAATTCTGGATTCCTGAAACCACTGTCGCCGACGGGCGGCACGATATGCGCAGCCTCAGCGTTATTGCGCGGCTGAAACCCGGCGTGTCGTGGCAAACGGCGGAAAGCGAACTACAACTGATCCATCAACAACTGCAACAACAGATTCCGGACGATTACAAAGATTGGGCTGTCTGGTCACAACCGTTGCACGATTCCGTCATCGGCAAAGTGCGCCCAACTTTGTTGATGTTGCTGGGTGCGGTCGGTTTCGTGCTGCTGATTGCCTGTGCCAACGTGGCAAACCTGTTGCTGGTGCGCGCCGTCGCACGTCAAAAGGAAATCGCTGTGCGCGCCGCCTTGGGCGCGGGGCGGTTGCGCCTGATTAGGCAACTGTTGACCGAAAGCTGTTTGTTGGCGTTGCTTGGCGGAGGGCTGGGACTGTTGCTGGCTTATGGCATCGTTCAGGGACTGATCGCCTTCAATCCGCCCAATGTGCCTCGATTAGCGCAGATTTCGCTGGACGGGCGCGTGCTGGCATTCACCTTCATCACAACCTTGGTGGTTGGCTTGCTGTTCGGATTGGCTCCGGCGTTGCACGCTTCCAAGACGGATGTGAATCAGGCGTTGAAAGAAGGCTTTGTGCAAAGCACAGGGTGGCGCTGGTTGCCCAGATTCGGGCCGCAAAGCTTTGGTTTGCGCGAAGCGCTGGTCGTGGCGCAAACCGCGTTGGCGCTGGTGTTATTGGTGGGCGCGGGTTTGCTGATCAAAAGCTTTATCAAATTGCAGCAAGTCGAACTCGGCTTCCAAGCTGACAACGCAATTGTGCTGACACTGATACCGTCCTTCAACCAATTGCCAAAAACCGCCAGCACCGTTTCCTACTATCAGCGGTTGCTCGACGAATTAAAGACGGTGCCAGGAGTGGACGCTGTGGCCACAGGCACGGCTGCGCCTACAGAAGGCGCGTATATGAGCAGCCCTATGATTGTGGCCGGGCGTCCCGTACCTGCTGAGCGTGATGCACAACAAACTTTCGTCAACGTCGTCACTCCGGACTATTTCCGTGCGCTCGGCAATACGCTCAAACAGGGGAGGCTTTTCACTGATGCCGACAGTGAAAGCGGACCGCGCGTCGCCGTGATCAACGAAACTTTGGCAAGCGCCTACTTCCCCGGCGAAAACCCAATCGGCCAGCGTATTGCTTTGCGCGGCAACCCTGACGAATTTCGCGAAATTATCGGCATTGTCGCCAACATCAATCAGTTTGGTTTGGATAAGGAGCACAAACCAACCTTTTACACGCCTTTCCGTCAGGAAGATTCAGTTGCAATGAATCTGGTTGTGGTCCGCACGGCGGCTGACCCGACGGCGCTGTTGCCTGCTTTGCGCGCGCGCATTCTTGAAACAGACAAATTCGCCGCCATTACACGCGCCCGCACGCTGGAAGAACTGGTTTCCGCTTCGATTGCGCAGCCGCGTTTTTATGCGTCATTGCTGGCGTTGTTTGCAGGCATTGCGCTGACGTTAGCGGTCATCGGAATTTACGGCGTGATGGCATACACAGTCAGCCGTCGCACGCACGAAATCGGCATCCGCATGGCACTCGGCGCAGAAGCGGGTCGAATCGAGCGCCTGATTCTTCGGCAGGGACTTTTATTGATCGCTGTGGGCATAGCTGTGGGCTTATTTGCCGCGCGGATGCTGACAAAAGTGCTGACGGACTTGCTGTTTGGCGTAAAACCCACTGATCCGCTTACGTTTGTGGTGATCGCAGGCGTTCTGACGGGCGTAGCGTTGCTAGCCTGCTGGATTCCAGCGCGACGAGCAGCCCGCGTTGATCCTCTGGTTGCGCTGCGGCACGAATAACTCCGGCTCTTCACTACTTTTTCGGAGGATGTTCGAACGTGCGCGATTGGGACAAGGAAATCAGTCAATGGCTGACCAGATCAAAGCCTGAGCCAAAGCAGGAACCCGAGTTTATGACGGAACTGACCCGTCGTCTGGATGGTCGTTATGAAGCGTTGCTCCAACAAGGTCTGACGGAGCGTGAAGCTTATCTCGCAACCCTGGCGGAATTGAATGAGGACCGCTTGATGGCTGCGCCGATGAAACGGCAGACCATGCAAATTCACCTGTCGCTGATTTCGCTGGTCGGCGTAATCGTGCCGCGCCATTTGCGCGCGGATTGGCGTCAGGAGTGGCAGGCAGAATTGCGCTGGCGCGAAACGATGCTGGCCGATTGGAACAAGCTGAACTGGAAATCCAAACTTGATCTGCTTCGAAGAAGCATTGGCGCATTTTGGGATGCGTTGCTGTTGCAACCCCGAAGATGGGAGGACGAAATGTTTCAAGATTTGCGTTATGGCGTGCGAATGCTGCTGAAGCATAAAGGCTTCACCGCCGTCGCCGTGCTCACACTGGCGCTGGGTATCGGAGCCAATACGGCGATTTTTAGCGTCGTCAATGCGGTGTTGCTCAATCCGCTGCCGTACAGTGAGCCTGAACGATTAGTGATGCTTTGGGAACGCAATACTGAATTGGGCAAGGAACGCGACAACCCTTCCCCCGGCAATTTTCTGGATCTGCGCACACAAACGCAGATCTTCGATTCGGTCACGGCCTGGTATGAAACCGCGTTTACGTTGCAGGGCGAACAGGACGCCGAACAAGTCACCGCCGCGAAAGTTTCGGTCGAATTTTTCCAGGTACTGCGGGCACAAGCGGCGCACGGACGCGTCTTTTTGCCCAACGAAACGGCGGGCGTGGCAACCGGCGCAGGAGCAATAAATTCTATCGGCGACCGGCTGGTCGTTATCAGCGACGGACTGTGGCGGCGTCGCTTTGGAACTGACCGGGATGTGATTGGCAAACAAATCACGATCAATCGCGAACCGTGGCAGGTGCTGGGAATTATGCCGGCGGGATTCGCCATGCCCAGCACAGGGGTAGATTTGTGGGTTCCGTGGGATTTGGCCCGCAGCTATAGCCCGCAACGTTTCCCAGCTGGGCCACCGCGCGATTTCCGATTCCTGCGTGTACTGGCAAGGCTGAATCCGGGCACAACGATAGAACAGGCGGAAAATCAATTGAATTCCTTGTACGCGGGTTTGGCAGAAAGTTATCCAAAGGCCAATCGTGGCTGGAGCCCGGGAATGACAATGCTGCGCGAGGAGGTGGTCGGCAAGACGCAATTGTCGTTGCTGGTTTTGTTTGGCGCCGTGGCGTTGGTATTGCTGATCGCCTGTGCAAATGTCGCCGGATTATTGCTGGCCCGTGCGGCGGCGCGGCAACGCGAACTGGCCGTTCGAACGGCACTGGGCGCGGCGCGTTTGCGATTGTTACGGCAATTGTTAACGGAAAGCCTGTTGCTTTCATTGCTCGGCGGAGCGCTTGGATTGTGCTTGACGGCAGCGGGACTGGACTTTCTGGTCGCGCTGGCTCCGGCGGATGTTCCCCGGCTGAGTGAAGTCACAGTGGATGTTCGCGTGCTGGCTTTTACGCTTGGCGTTTCTGTGCTGACTGGCTTGCTGTTTGGTCTGATTCCAGCCTGGAAAGGGACCCGGACGGATTTGACCGTGGCATTGAAAGAAGGCGGAGCCCATGGCGCGACCAGCGGTTGGTCGCAACAGCGATGGCGCAATGCCCTGGTCGTTGCCGAAATCGCCCTGGCAGTCGTGTTGCTGGCGGGCGCGGGGTTGCTGGTTCGCAGCTTCAACCGGTTGCGCGTGGTTGATCCGGGCTTCAACACCCGGAATTTGCTGACGATGCACATCACGCTGGATGGCGCGGTTTACGGCAATCGCGCGGCAGACTATTACCAGCAATTGATCGAGCGGATTGAAGCCTTGCCTGCTGTGGTTTCCGCCGCCGCCGTCTCGACATTGCCGATGAACAACGTGGGCGTGGATTTCGACCGTCCATATTGGCGCGAAGGCGAGCCGGAACCGGGCGGCAATGCTGATAAAGTGGATGTGCGAATGGCCACTCCGGGATATTTCAAAACCATGGGGATGAGTTTGCTGCGCGGGCGCAACTTCAGTGATCAGGATCGCCGCGAAACGCCCGCCGTGCTGATTGTCAGCGAAAGCATGGCGAATCAGGTTTGGCCCAATGAAGACCCCGTCGGCAAACGGTTGATGCTGGATTACAACCGTGGCAAATACACGTACGAAGTCATTGGCGTCACGCGCGGCATCCGGTATTACGGGCTGAAAAGCGCCCCGCGTCCGGAAGTGTTCATTCCACATGCGCAGAATGCCTACCTTCCCATGAATGTCGTGGTGCGCACCGCTACGGCTCCGTCTCAGTTGATCAATGCCGTCAAAGCAGAAGTGCGCGCGCTGGATTCCACCCAACCTGTTCGCAATATCACCACGATGGAACAATTGCTGGCGCGGTCGCTGGCGCCGGAGCGTTTTGCGATGACGCTGCTGGGTGTGCTGGCCGCCATCGCGCTGGTGTTGGCGGCGACAGGCATTTACGGATTGATGTCTTTCATCGTCAACCAGCGCACCCATGAAATTGGCGTGCGAATGGCGCTGGGCGCCCAAATCAACGACATCTTGAAATTGGTCCTCGGTCAGGGAATGCGGCTGGTCGCATTGGGCGTGGCGTTGGGTTTGGTCGCTTCCTTGGGATTGACTCGTCTGATCGCGAAACTGTTGTTCAGCGTCAGCGCAACCGACCCGTTGACGTTTGCGGCAAGCATTGGCTTGCTAACGGCAATGGCGGTGCTGGCATGCTGGGTTCCCGCCCGCCGAGCAACGAAAGTTGATCCAATCAGTTCGCTCCGGAACGAATAACTAAACCAAAGCACACAACATTGAAACACTCTTTTTCGACAGGATTTTCAGGATGCTTCAGGATTGATCCGAAAACTATGATTGGCAGGCGTTTTTCATCCTGAAAAATCTTGTCCTTCCTGGCCAATTCCCTGTCTCAGCCGTTGCCAGACAAACAGACTCCAACAAGGTGAGCTTCAAACGAATTGGAAACCAATGCCCTGTTTTGGCTGTCGGCTTCTGGTTTGAAGATTTCAGCAACGCTTTTTGGCAATAGTTCGGCATCCACTATTGACCATTCTCAGGGGGACTATGTAGTCTTCTGACTAGCTAGAATTCTGATTACAAAGAATTCTATCCTTTCCATTTTTCACAGGAGTTCACATGGGCAAAGGGTTCCTTACCTATTCTTCGGCGGTCATCTTGCAGGCGGTGGCCAACGGGTATCTGTACGGGTTCGACATCATTGATGTAACGGGTTTGCCAGGCGGGACGGTGTATCCGGCGCTGCGGCGGCTGGAAGACACTGGCTACCTGATTTCGAAATGGGAAAAACACACCATTGCGCAAGCTGAAGCGCGCCCTACACGCAAATACTACGAATTGACGCGCGCCGGACAGGATGTGCTGGCCGAAGCCGTGAAGCGATACCGGTTGCTGGATCAAACCGACCTCAGCCAGGAACGCACGCCGAAACCAAGCAAAGCCTGAACAGGAGCTTTTCGCGATGCGTTCAGGTTTCAATTGGCAAATTCCCAAACCGCATCTTTGGCTGATTCGCTTTGTCGGCCTGATCGTGCCGCGAAGACTTCGCGCTGACTGGCGGCAGGAATGGGAAGCCGAACTGCGTACCCGCGAAACGATGTTGGCCGAATGGGACAGGCTGGATTGGAAAAACAAATTGGATTTGTTGTGGCGCAGCTCCAGCGCTTTTTGGGAC
>CAZMXG010000300.1:0-5895 GCA_964570175.1 uncultured Heliomicrobium sp.
ATTGTTGCAGCCGAGCACGACGCCTACGATATTTTTGCCTATGTCGTGAACGTCGCCTTTGACCGTGGCCATCAGGATTTTGCCCTGCGGCTGGGAATCTGCTGTCTTTTCGGCTTCAAGGTATGGCTGCAAGTAAGCAACGGCTTTTTTCATGACGCGAGCCGACTTCACAACCTGAGGCAAAAACATCTTGCCAGAACCGAACAGGTCGCCAACGACGTTCATTCCAGCCATCAACGGGCCTTCGATGACGTTCAGCGGCTTGCCATATTTTTGCCGGGCTTCTTCGGTATCAGCATCAATGTAATCCACAATGCCTTTCACCAAAGCGTGCGACAAGCGCTCTTCGACCGTTCCGCTGCGCCATTCGTCTTCGACAACTTCGGCTTTGCCGCGCTGTTTGACCGATTCGGCAAACGTCACCAGCCGTTCAGTTGCGTCAGGCCGCCGGTTCAGCAAAACGTCTTCGACCAGTTCCAGCAAATCTTTCGGGATTTCATCGTAAACGCCCAACTGCCCTGCATTGACGATTCCCATATCGAGTCCCGCTTTGATCGCGTGATACAGAAATGCGGAGTGCATGGCTTCACGGACAGCATTGTTACCCCGGAACGAAAACGAAATGTTGCTGACGCCGCCTGAAACTTTCGCGCCGGGCAGGTTCTGTTTGATCCAGCGCGTGGCTTCGATGAAGTCAACGGCGTAGTTATTGTGCTCTTCAATGCCCGTGGCGACGGTCAGAATGTTCGGATCGAAAATGATGTCCTGCGGCGGAAAGCCGACTTCGTTGACCAGAATTTTGTAGGCGCGTTCGCAGATTTCAATGCGGCGCTGGTAATTGTCTGCCTGTCCCTTTTCGTCAAACGCCATGACAATGACCGCTGCGCCATAGCGGCGAACCAACCGCGCCAGTTCGCGGAACTTGTCTTCGCCCTCTTTCATGGAGATCGAATTGACGATGGCTTTGCCTTGCGTGCATTTCAAACCGGCTTCGATGACAGACCATTTCGATGAATCAATGACAACCGGTACACGAGCGATGTCTGGCTCCGAAGCGATCAGATTCAGAAAATGCACCATCGCTTTTTCTGAATCGAGCATGCCTTCATCCATATTGACGTCAATCAACTGTGCGCCGTTTTCCACCTGCTGCCGAGCAACGGCCAGCGCCTCTTCGTACTGACCATTCAAAATCAGCTTGGAGAATTTCGGCGAGCCTGTGACGTTCGTGCGTTCGCCGATGTTGACGAAGTTGGTTTCCGGACGAATCGTCAATGCTTCCAGTCCCGACAGTCGCAGGTACGGTTCAGGATGAGGAAGCTGGCGCGGCGGAATGCCTTTGACGGCTTCGGCAATGACTTTGATGTGGGCTGGCGTGGTTCCGCAGCAACCACCGACCAGATTCAAAAAACCCGCCTTTGCCCATTCTGCCAACTGTGGAGCCATCGTTTCCGGCGTTTCAGGGAAGCCTGTCGGCAGCAAGGGATTCGGCAAGCCTGCATTCGGATAGGCACTGACGTAAATCGGCGCGATGGCGGAAAGCTCTTCGATATAAGGCCGCATTTCTTTCGGCCCCAGCGCACAGTTGATGCCAATGGAAAGCAGCGGCGCATGCGAAGTCGCGTTGAAATATGCTTCGACGGTCTGGCCACTCAGCGTGCGCCCGCTCAGATCGGTGATGGTGAACGACAGCATCAACGGCAAGCTGTACCCCAAATCTTCGTACAGCTTCTGAATTGCAAACAGCGCGCCTTTGGAATTCAACGAATCGAACACCGTTTCGACCATCAAAATATCCGCGCCGCCATCCACTAACGCTTTTGCCTGTTCGTAATACGATTCGGCGACCTGATCAAACGTCACGGCGCGAAACGCCGGGTCGTTGACATCTGGCGACAGCGAAGACGTTTTGTTCATCGGCCCCAACGCTCCGGCGACAAAAGCTGCTCGGTCAGGATGTTCTGCCAGAAACTTTTCCTTCGCCTGCTTCGCAAGTTGGGCCGCCGCGAAATTGACCTCGTACGCCAGCGTTTCCATCTTGAACTCGGCCAGCGAAACCGATTGCGCGTTGAAGGTATTGGTTTCGATGATTTCCGCGCCCGCTTCCAGGTAGGCGCGATGGACTTCTTCGACGATGTGCGGCTGCGTCAGGCAAAGCACATCGTGGTTGCCCTTCAAATCCTGCGGCCAGTCTTTGAAGCGTTCCCCGCGGTAAGCGGCTTCGTCCAGGTTGTATTGCTGCAGCGTCGTCCCCATCGCCCCGTCAATGATGACGATGCGTTGGGCCAGGAGTTGTTCAAGTTGTTGTTTGGTATTCGGATAATTGCTCAATTCAGTCTTTCCTTTTCTCATTCACCGGCTGCCAGCAGCACCTGCTGATATAAATTCGGGCTGATGCGAAAGCCCAGCGTCACTAAAGCCTCAACCAACGGCTTGACCTCTTGAATCAGACCTTGACGTTTGGCTTCAATACAACACGCCCAAAATGCCCACAACTTTGAGGCCGAAGCGAGCAGCAGCGGCGCGTCCTAATCGTTCATCCATCAACAGCACATCCGCCGCTAATTCTTGCGCCAGCGTGATTGCTTCAGCCTCGCCTTCGTCGAGTTCCGCCCGCAATGCCTTGACGACGTTACGATTGGCGACAACGCGCGTTTCAACCCACGACAATTGCTGCACAATCGCGCCCGGATGCCGCCCACCTTCTGTCGTCAGCTCCTGAAAAACGGCTTCGGGGATGATGACTTGTCGATAAAGTTGGCGCAGCAAATCCAACTCGCCGATAGCCGCCAGATTGGTAATCGGCGAGGCATCGCTGACGACGATCATTTCTGCCTCAATTCTTCCAACGTGCGCAGGTCAGCCTCAAATTCTTCAACATCGTAGTGAATAGGAATGTCACGACTGCCCAGCAGTTGCTGGAATTGCCACTGACTCATACCGGCCAAGCGGCTAGCTTGTCCGAGCGTGAGCTTTTCACGTTGAAACAAGGCCAGCGCCAGTTCCTGCATTAGCTCGGCTGCCGTCAGCCGTGTTGACTGCACAATTTCATCCGCAATCACAATGCTCATTTTTACCCTCCAATTGCTTTAGACGCTTATTCAAATAAATTACAATCCCAATTGCCTTCGAAATTGCTCAACGCTTTCCATTGGATTGGTTTTGTGGATCATCCGATGGCAGTTGGAGCAAAGAATCGCCAGATCATCTAACGACGTTTCAGTCTCGGCCTCGACTGCCGATAACGGCATTTTATGATGGGCTTCCGAAAATCCTTCTCCCAGCTTGCCGTATTTCTCTTTGAAATCGAACCCGCAGACTTCGCATTTCAGACGGCCTACTTCTTTTAATACCTGCTCTTTCTTGGCCCTAATGATCTCAAGTTTTCTTTCGCGTCGCAGGTGAGTGACGAATTTCTTGCGACCTTCGGAAATGGAGAGGAGCGATTGTTCAAATTCTGGCAGTAATTCGTCGAGTCCGTCTGAATCAAGTTCGACTGAAGCTAGGTCTCCAAAATCTGGCTTGCAGTCTTTACAAAGCTCAAGACTCGTGTCGCTGGTCTGCTTAGCCCATCGCTGAAGTTCTCTGGGATTGGTTGAGCAAGCCTTCCTAAACTTAGTCAAACTGCCTCCCTCACTACTTACCCACTCAGCGCCACCCGGGTGCTGACAGGAAGCGCGATGCAGGATCAAATGGCTGCTCGATTTACAGTTAATGAAGTATCCGTTATCCCAGTGTTCGCGCCGCCACCGCTGGAAAAGATCATGCGCATCAGGATCGAGTTTGTCATAAAACTCAGCTACCTCATCCCACTGGCCAAGATAGCTTAAGTATTTTTCTTCGTGCTGAGGGTCAAAATAGGTAGGCTGCGGCAAGCGTTGATTTAGACGATCTTCTAGAAATTCGATGACACCAGAAGAATGAGCCTTCTTTCTACCTAAGACTAATCGAGAGCGAGCAGCTTGCTGGATAAGGCTTGTGTGAGATTTTTTCAGCTTGGGCAGAATAAACTCAGCCTCGCCATCTGGGAATTCAACGGCGACGGAACTTCGGACACTTGTGTAATATCCGCCTCCATCGCCACTATAAATTTCAACCGTGGTCTTTGGAGGAAATCTTGGGAGATCATCTGTGGTAATGATTACGTGCATTAAGTTGGGAAGAACTTGTAACACTTCTATTCGTCCACAATTCATCAGCACAAGGTTTCTGTACAAAGTTATCCCCCAACGATCAGACGCAGTTTTATGGGCTGTGCGAATTGAGCTGGCCAGGAACTCAAGACAGAGTCGCCTGCTAGGCTCATTCGGCAGTAAAGTCTCAAAGACCGCCTTTGCGTTCTCTTTGTCGGTTCGAAAGTCTTTCATCTGCGTTTCTTTGCTCCTGCCTTTTAGACTCGCGGCATTCCGTATCCCAGCGTCCGCAATGTTTTTCGGAATTGTTCTTCCGCATCCGCCAGCACCACCAAATGCTTGTCGCCTGCGCGCAGGCAGAGCTTCTTCATTTTCTCGTGGGTGGCAATTCGTTCGGCGGTTTCGGCGTCGGCGCATTCAACCAGTAACGCTTTGCCCTTTTCCTTGCAAGCGCGGGCGCGGCGTTCAGTAGTGACGATGAAACCTTCGACCGGTTCGGGCAATTCCTGGTCATCGCGGGCTTTCAGGAATTGATGGAGTTCAGATATCTGGCCGCCGGTTTCGATTTCCTGAATCGCTTTCTCCTGGCTCAGTTGCCAAACGCCATCAGACTCTTTGTCAGCCCAGGTTTCGAGCAGAATCGCTTCGTCGAGCGACAGCTCGCCGCCGCTGACCGTAACGCGCAGGCTCGGCAAAACAGTCAAACGGGCGCGGGCTTCGATTTGCTGCGGCACGTATTGGTCAGTGAGTTCCAGGCAGTAAGCGCCAAGCGGGTTCAGCCGGAAATACGTCAGCCCGTCGTAACGACTGAAGAAATCCAGATCGTCCACACCCCATAATTCTCGCCAGTCGCGCCGCCCTTTCTTCGGATCAACATACGCAATATCAATCATTCCCAAAGTCGCGACGTATTCAAACAGCAGACACATCGTGTAACGCCCTTGCAGCAGCAACCATTCCGTCCAATAACCAACCCCGCCAAGATGACCATATTCCTGGTCTTCGACATACAGATAAACCGCCTCGTGCGCGACTTCAAAATCAAAAGACACGGCTTTCAGATACCGAAAGAAATCTTCAATTTGCACCCACTGACCAACTGGACATTGCTTCAAAGCCTCGGCAAGTACAACGCGCCGTGGTTCGACAGCGGTAATGTTGCGCCCGCGTTGATGACCTTTGCCTTTGATGATTTCGATCCGATTGAATTCGTCCAGCAGTTTCGTCTTCAGCCAGCGTTGCCAGATCAAGCGCAATGTTTCGGCAGCACTGGTTGAGAACGCCGCACGCCCAGCTTTGGTGAGAGCCAGCTTTTTGCCGTTCAGTTCGGCAAGTTTGCCCGCCTGCAACAACAGCGGCCAAGCAAAGGCTTTGATCGGGCCGATCTCTTGGGCCGAAGCGCCTCGTTTGGCTTTCGGCTTGGATTCGTAAAAATCACCGTTTCGTAAAAGCTTGGCAATTTCCTCTTCGCTGGCGGCGGAAGGCTGAAAGGTTTTGTCGCTGACGGCGACCTGGCCTTTTTCGACCAATCGCAACATCGCTGGCAATTCCTGCGCAGCATCGCGTTCGGTATCGCGCTTGTTCAAATGAACTTGATGAATGGTTTTGGTGACCTTCGGATCCTTGCTCGGCATGACGAAAGCCTCGTTGCCACGAATCACAGTGATTCCCGGATCATCGTCTGCCAATTCCCATTCGCTTTCTTCTTGTTGCAGGAATTCGGGCAATTCGCCAACCGTTTTCAGCGTAATGGCTGACGGAC
>CAZMXG010000301.1:0-5876 GCA_964570175.1 uncultured Heliomicrobium sp.
GGCATCTTTTTTATGGGCGCGCATCTGGCCGGAGGGCTGACGCCGTTGCTGGTGACGGCGATGCTTGGCCGTATGCACTGGCGCTGGGTGTTCGTCGTCTTTGGCGCGGTCGGGTTTGTCTGGGCGGCGGTCTGGTTCTGGTGGTTTCGGGACGAACCGGAACAGCACAAAGCCGTTTCGCCTGCGGAGCTTGCGCATATTCAGCGCGGGCGCGGCAAAGTGATATCGCATCATCTCAGCGCGGCGGCTTGGAAGAGGATTTTGACCAATCGTAGCTTGCTCGCGCTCTGCTTGGCTTATTTCACGCAATCGTACGGGTTTTATTTTTTCATTACGTGGATGCCGACATATCTGGAAAATGCACGTGGCTTCACTTCGACAATGCTGGGCGTGATGGCGGGCTTGCCGCTGGTGCTGAGCGCGGCGGCGGATTTGTTCGGCGGGCTGACGACGGATTGGGCAACAAAGCGATTTGGATTGCGCATAGGACGCTGCGGAGTCGGCAGCATCTGTTACCTGGTGGCCGGCGTGTTGTTGATTGTGGGGACGGCGACCCAGCACAACATCACGGCTGTCGTGTTGATTTCGCTGGCGCTGGCTTCGTCGAACTTTCTGCTTGGCGCAAGCTGGAGCGCCTGCACGGACATCGCGGGCGATCACGCGGGGACGGTCAGCGCCTGCATGAACACGGCGGGACAGATTGGCGGTTTCCTCAGCCCAATTGTGGCTGCGCTGTTTGTGGAAAAGCTTGGCAGTTGGTCAGCGCCGTTGTATGTGTGCGGCTTGCTCTATTTTGTGGGTGCGTTGTGTTGGTGGCTGGTGAATCCGCAACGGCCAATTGTCATGGAAGGCTGACGCTTATTGGTGCGCATCGCTTCCAGCGTGCTGTCTCGGCAACAAAAACATTTCTTACAACAGGAAGCCGACCGCTGCCACGACTGCACGCTGGAAGCGATGCGCACCCAAGGGCTATTTATTCACGAACGCCAGCCAATCGCCCGGCGCTTCTTTCTCGCCAGAAGTAATCGCGAAGAATTCTTTTTGCAATGCAGCCGTAATCGGCCCGCGTTTGCCTTCGCCGACTTTGATGCGGTCAATGGTGCGGATGGGCGTGATTTCGGCGGCGGTTCCGCTGAAAAAGACTTCGTCGGCAGTGTAAAGCGTCGCACGCGGAATCAGGGATTCGATGACTTCGTAGCCCAGATTGCGGGCAATTTGAATTGCCGAATCGCGCGTAATGCCGGTCAGTCCTGCGCTCGAAAGCGGTGGCGTGTAAAGCTTGCCGTCACGGACGACGAAGATGTTTTCGCCGCTGCCTTCGCTGACGTAGCCTTGCGTGTCGAGAGCGATGCCCTCAACAAAGCCGTTGAGGATCGCTTCCATCTTGATGAGCTGCGAGTTCATGTAATTTGCGCCCGCTTTGGCTGTCGGCGGTAATGTGTTCGGATGCATGCGCGCCCAACTTGAAACGCAAACATCAACACCTTCTTCAATGGCTTCAGCGCCAAGATACTTCCCCCAAACCCAACTGGCGATATAAACCTCAACCGGATTGTTCAAGGGATTGACGCCGAACGCGCCATAGCCGCGAAAGGCTACGGGGCGCAGGTAGCATTCTTTGAAGCCGTTGACGCGAATGGTTTCAAGGCAGGCTTCCATCAATTGTTCGACGCTGAATTCCAGCGGCATGCGATACACGTGGCAGGAATCGTGAAGCCGTTCGATATGTTCGCGAAGGCGGAAAACAGCGGGGCCTTGCGGCGTCGCGTAACAGCGGATGCCTTCGAACAGGGAAGAGCCGTAATGAACCACGTGCGACATGATGTGGATGTTCGCATCGTTCCAGTCAATGAATTTACCGTTGTGCCAAATCTTTTGTGCGTTGTTGTTTGAACTCGTTGGATGAGCCATAGCAGTTGAATACTCCCTCAAAATTTGTTGCCGGAAACTGTGTGTCAGGCAGGAGAATTTGATTGGTTAATGTTGAATCGAACCGAAAGGCATCATATAAGTCGGCTTCCGGCAAGGTCAAGCAACGCAACTTTCAAGAGGAAACAAGCCAATGAACTTCGATCAAATTCGGGAATACTGTCTGTCGCTGCCGCATGTCACCGAAGGCGTCCAATGGGACAACGATCTACTGCTTCGCATCGGCAACAAGATGTTCACGGTTCTGGCGCTGGACGCAGAGGCGAAGTACCGAATGTCGTTCAAATGCACGCCCGAAGAGTTTGCAGAACTCACCGAACGCGAAGGCATTGACCCTGCGCCTTATGCTGCCCGGTATCACTGGGTGGCGCTGACCAGTTTTGACGTTTTATCGAAGACTGAGTTGAAACGACTGATCAAGGATTCTTACGAAATGGTGAAAGCAAAATTGCCAAAGAAGGTTTTGGCTGGATTGAAATAAACGATTGAGTCAGTACCGCGCGCGGTAGCAAGCGGCTTGCAATGCCGAACGCTCCCTACCGGTCGCGGTGCTGACTCGGAATACAACTGGAGATGATTGAATGCCTTACGCACACAAAATCACTGGTAGTCAGCCAATCAAGTTACGCGATTTCGACCCCGAATACGATGCTGGCCTCGACAAAGAAGCCGGGGAAGCGAAGCTGGAAAAGCTGAGCGCCGAACTGACACGGTTGCAGGAATTGCTGTACGCCGCCGGGCAACATTCGGTTTTGATCGTGCTGCAAGGTCGCGACACCTCCGGCAAAGATGGCACGATCAAAACCGTAATGGGGCCGCTGAATTCGCTGGGGTGCCAGGTGGCTTCGTTCAAAGTGCCGACCGCCGAAGAACTGGCGCACGATTTTCTGTGGCGCATTCATCAACAAACGCCCGGCAAAGGCGAAATTACGATCTTCAACCGTTCGCATTACGAAGACGTGTTGGTCGTGCGCGTTCACAAGATTGTGCCGGACAAAGTCTGGCGCTCGCGTTACGTTCACATCAACGATTTTGAAAAGCTGCTGGCTGAATCGAACACCATCGTGCTGAAGTTTTACCTGCACATCAGCAAACAGGAACAAGAGCAACGCTTGCTGGAACGCGAACAGGATGCGACCAAGTACTGGAAGCTGTCGGCAGGCGACTGGAAAGAGCGCGAATATTGGAATGATTACACCCGCGCTTATGAAGACGCGCTGAACAATTGCAGCACGCCGCATGCTCCCTGGTTCGTCATTCCGGCGAACAAAAAATGGTTCCGCAATCTGGCTGTCGCGGAAGCCGTCGTCAACGCGCTAAAGCCTTATGAAAAACAGTGGATGAAACGACTGGAAGAAGTTGGGCAAAAGTCGAAAGCTGAAATCGAGGCGTTTCGTGGTAAGCAATAACAGGTCAGCCTTACAAATACCGCAAGAACGAGTTTGGATTGTTCAAAAAACGCCGTGTCAACGAAACGTGTTCGACGTCGTCATACGCTGTTTCGCTGATTGGGTGTGAATCGAAGCTGAAGATTTGCGCTTCGGGATACGCCATCAAAATCGGTGAATGCGAAGCGATAATGAATTGCGCATCCTGTTCGACCATTTCTTTCATCATCGAAAGCAATGCCAGTTGCCGCTGCGGCGAAAGTGGCGCTTCGGGTTCGTCCAGCAGATACAACCCGCCCGGCACAAAGCGCGACTGAAACAGCTTCAAGAAGCTTTCGCCGTGCGAGTTTGCGTCCAAATCCTTGCCGTACCGTTCGATCAATGCCTGCCGTTGACCTAACGCCGCGCCCTTTGCCAAACCCAACGCATAACCGCTGTAATCGTTTTCGAACTCGTCGGCCATTTCCTGCAATTCAGCCTGCATAGTTTGCAAGCGTTTGGCGAAGTTGAAGAAATCTTCCGCGCGCAGAAAAAATCCTCGATGGGTTTTGCGCTGCCAGGCAAGTTTCAATTGCTTGCCCAGGGCGCGCGCGTTGTTCAGGCTTTTGTCGCGTGCAATGTCTTCACCGCCAACCGTGGGCAGGTTGATTCCGGCGGCGATGGCTTCGATCAGCGTGGATTTGCCGGAGCCGTTTTCGCCAACGAAAAAGGCAACGGGCGAACGCAATTCGATTTCGCCGAAGTTTTGCACCAGCGGCAGGGTGAACGGAAACCCGGATTGTTTTTTCGCCGACGGTTTCAAGCCGATTGCTTGCAAATGAATCACTGGTTACTCTCCTGGTTTGTCATCGCGGAAATCTGCTGCTACTCTGCGCGACGATTTTCTATACCGCAAGAAGATAGCAAAGAAGAAATGAAAGATTTATCCCGCCGTTTGTCGCGGTTTCTGCGTTCATCTCACAATTGGGTAGCCAATAAACTTTCCAGAGTTACTTCGACCGGAGAAGTGATTGCGGAAGTTGACGGGCTGCGCTTCATCGCTATTTCTGTTGTGATCTTTCATCATCTGATGTCCATTTACCTGCCTGCTGTCGGGCGTGTCGAAAGGATTTGGACCAGCACGGATTGGTTTGCTGCCAGCCACCAATCCTGGTTGATCCCGTTTGCCTATTGCGGACATTTTGGCGTCAACCTGTTTTTTGTCATCAGCGGATTCATTCTGGCGCTGCCGTTTGCCAAACGCGCGTTCAACGATTTGCCTGCGCCGAATTTGAAAGGGTATTACCTGCGCCGCGTGACGCGGATCGAACCGCCGTACGTCATCTGCTTAGTGTTGCTGGTTTTGGTGTACTGGCACGACAACCACGAATTCGCCAGCCGGATTCCGAATCTGATTGCCAGCATTTTCTATGTTCACGGATTCGTGTTTGGCCGCGAAAGCCTGATTAATGGAGTCGCCTGGTCGCTGGAAGTCGAGATTCAGTTTTACATCGTTGTGCCGTTTCTGGTGCGACTGTTCAGAATTACAGACGCACGGAAACGGCGACTGTGGTTGCTGGGGCTGATTCTGGCGTTTGGTGTGTTTTCCCAGGAATTCATTTATCCATTTGGTTCGGCGCGGTTGCGGCTGACGCTGTTCAACTTTCTGCATTACTTTTTGGCGGGATTTCTGCTAGCGGATTTTTACTTGAGCAAGCCGGATTTGCTGCGCAAAAAATCGTATCGCTGGGATTGGGTAGCATTGGCGTGTGCGACATTCATCCTCTTTACGTTGTGGGCGTTTGGGCACACATACTTTTTGCTGCCGCTGGTGGTTGCGGGAATGTACGCCGGATGCTGTCTGGGAAAGATTGCCAATCGGCTGATTACCTGGCGCTGGATCGTGATCATCGGCGGCATGTGTTACACGATTTACCTGTATCACGTGCCGATCATTTCGCGGATGTTCTGGGAGATGAAGTCGCTGTCGGTCGCGACGTTGTCGGCGACGACGGATTTTCTGTGGATGTGTTTGCTGATTGTGCCGGTAGTGTTCGCCCTTTGCGCCGTGTTGTTCCTTCTTGCCGAAAAACCATTTATGCGATGGAGTTTGACCAAACGCGAAAAGTTACCGGCGGTGACAGTGGTCAGCGCGGATTGAAAGGGGGCTTAGCCTAAAATCTCTCGAGCGCGTTTCAGCGCTTCGTCGGTTGTTTCCATCACATTTTCCCGGCCAAATTTTTCAATCAAACCGGATCGTTCCATTGCTTCTATGGGTTGAGCGGCAACGCCGGTCAACATCAGCCTTCCGCCTTCGCGCTGCGTCCGCTCAAACACATCTTCCAGAACCTGCAATCCTGTGGCGTCAATTGCCGGAACCATTCGCATGCGCAGAATTAGAACTTTGGGTTTCTTTTCGACGCGGCGCATGGCGTCTTTGAACCGTTCAATCGCGCCAAAAAACAGCGAACCATACACTTCAAACACTTCGACGCCTGGCGGGACATCAAGTTTTGAAATCGTGCGCTGATTGTTCGGATCTTCTTCCTCCTCAACCAGATTTCCGGTCAGCGAACTCAC
>CAZMXG010000302.1:0-5798 GCA_964570175.1 uncultured Heliomicrobium sp.
GAACAAGCCATCTCTGTGTTTTCAACCACTTAACAACTAGCACCAATGGTTAGTACGCCTGAACCGGTTTGTGTGCGGGCTTGAGATTGAGTTTCTGCATACGCCGAGTTTGTACGATTTATTGGATGAAGGGCTCGCGAGAAGTCAGTTTACCAGTGATTCATTCAAACCGACCAGCTTTGGCAGTGCTTTTCCAATTTCTTCATTCACCACCAAATCGGCA
The DNA here is from genome assembly GCA_964570175.1 of uncultured Heliomicrobium sp. Lineage (GTDB taxonomy): Bacteria > Acidobacteriota > Blastocatellia > RBC074 > RBC074 > RBC074. The sequence continues at coordinate 224 of CAZMXG010000302.1, forward strand.
ACATCATCCAGCGGGGTCGGCGTGCGGTTGATGATGATCAGCGCCGCGCCGCTTTGTTTAGCCAGTTCGGGCAGCGAGGCCGCTGGATAAACAACCAGCGAAGAGCCTACGGCCAGAAAGACATCGCAATCCTGACAGGCTTCGACTGCTGCTTTCATCGCCAGCGCGGGCATGGATTGGCCGAAGGAAATCGTCGCCGGTTTCAACAAGCCTCCACAGCCATCACATTCCGGCGCCAGATCGCCTGCGTTCACTCGCTCAATAGCATCGTCCATCGAAATCCGAGCGCCGCAGGTCAGGCATTCACACTCGACCGTTGTACCGTGCAATTCAATGACGTTCTTGTTCCCCGCTCGCTGATGCAGGCCGTCAATGTTCTGCGTAATCATCGCGCGCAATTTGCCTTGATGTTCCAGTTCGGCAAAGGCTCGGTGGCCTGCGTTTGGCTGGGCATCGCGCATTTCGGGCCACATGGCGACTTTCTGCCGCCAGTATTCGATGCGACCGGCGCGGCTACTCACAAATTCGCTGTATTCGATGATGCGGTTGTTCGCCCAAATGCCATTGGGGCTGCGAAAGTCCGGGATGCCGGATTCGGTGGAAATGCCTGCACCGGTGAACCCTACGATGCGCGAAGATTTGGCGATGAGTTTTGTGGCTTGTTCGAAGTTCATATCGGCGCGGAGTTTATTCGCCAGGTTCGCCGCCTTGCAACCAAAGCCTTGATGGGCGTAAATCCCTTTCGCCAGTTTGCCTGCAACCAACTTTTCGTGAGGTGAGAGATGAGAAAGTCGTTTGCCGTTTTTTGGATCGCTTTGAGTTTATTTGCTATGAGTTGCCAAAACAGTTCCACTGAAAAAACCAATCCGCCAGCCGCGCAATCGAGCGAAGTAAAAGATGCTCATTCCTACTCCAATCCGGAGCAAATTCAGGTCAAGCACGTTGAGTTGAATCTGGAGGTGCAGTTCGACCGCAAAGCATTGAAAGGCACTTCGACATTGACCCTTGTGCACAAACAAAACGACGTGAAGACATTGAAGTTGGACACGCGCGATTTGAAGATTGCCAAGGCTGAGGCCTCAACGGATGGCAACAACTTCACTCCGGTGCAATTCACGCTTGGCGAAGCGGACAAGATTCTGGGTGCGCCGCTGACGATCACGTTGCCTGCACAGACAAGCAAAGTTCGCGTTGAATATGAAACCAGCCCAACAGCTTCGGGCGTGCAGTGGCTGGAACCGGCGCAGACAGCAGGCAAAAAACATCCGTATGTCTTCACTCAATCACAAGCCATTCACGCGCGAAGCTGGATTCCGTTGCAGGATTCTCCCGCCGTGCGCGTGACGTATTCGGCAACAATCCGCACGCCAAAAGAATTACATGCGGTGATGAGCGCTGAAGATAAAACCATGTCAGGAAAATTCGCCGGGGAAGGGGTGGAAGGAATGTTCAGATTCGAAATGCGAGAAGCAATTCCGCCCTACTTGATCGCGCTGGCGGCAGGCGACATCGCATTCAAACCGCTCGGCCAACGAACCGGCGTGTACACCGAACCGGCGATGCTGGAAAAAGCGGCAAAGGAATTGGAAGACACCGAAAAGATGGTTGAAGCGACTGAAAAGCTTTATGGCCCTTACCGCTGGGGGCGTTACGACATTTTGGTTTTGCCGCCGAGCTTTCCCATTGGCGGAATGGAAAACCCCAGGCTGACCTTTGCCACGCCGACGATTCTGGCCGGAGACAAAAGCTTGGTTTCCTTGATTGCGCACGAACTAGCGCATTCGTGGTCGGGCAATCTGGTGACAAACGCCACGTGGCGCGACTTTTGGCTGAATGAAGGCTTCACGACGTATCTGGAACGCCGGATCATCGAATCCATTTACGGTCGTCCGCGCGAAGAAATGGAAGCCGTGCTGGGTCGTCAAAGCCTGGAAGAAGAAATGGCTGGGCTGGAAGCTCGCGACCAGATTTTGCACGTTAATCTGGCGGGCCGTGATCCTGACGAAGGTTTCACGCTGGTGCCTTATGAAAAAGGCGCGCTGTTGTTACGCCAACTGGAAGAAACGTTCGGACGGGAAAAGTTCGATCAATTCCTGAAAGCGTACTTCGACCATTTTGCTTTCCAGAGCATCACGACGGCGGACTTCCTCGCGTATTTGCAAAAGAACTTGCTCGACACAAATCCGCAACTTGCTGCCAAAATTCCTCTGGATGAGTGGATCGAAAAATCCGGCTTGCCAGCTTCCGCGCCGAAACCACAGTCTGACGCCTTTGCCAAGACCGAAACCCAAGCCAAAGCCTGGCTCGACGGCAAAACTCCGGCGGCGAAGCTGGACACCAAGCAATGGACGACGCAGGAATGGCTGCACTTCCTGAAATTCCTGCCAGCACAATTGACGGAAAAACAATTGAAAGAATTAGATCAGGCATTCGGGTTGACGAAAATCGGCAACGCCGAAATCGCGCACGTCTGGCTGTTGATGGCGATTCGCAACAAATACGGGGCGGCGGATGCTCGACTGGAACAATACCTGACTTCCATCGGCAGACAGAAACTGATCAAGCCTTTGTACGAAGAACTGGCCAAAACTCCCGAAGGCAAGCAACGAGCGAAAGCGATCTTTGCCAAAGCCCGTGCCGGGTACCATCCAATAGCTCAGGCAAGCGTGGGCAAGATTGTGAACTGATTTTGGATTACCGGCTGAGCAGTTTTTCCAGATCTTCCATTAGCTCCGGCATTTCCAGAGCTTCGGCAAACTGGCTGACCCAATATCTGATGCGTCCAAAGTCTAGGTTTGGTTCAATATTCAGGATAGAGTCAATATCGGCGATGTCTCTGGGGCGATGAGCAACGGCTTTCGTGATGATCAAATCTTCCGGTGTCGCAACTTTTATTTTTAGTGAACCTATGGTCAGAAAGCGCGCACGCAAAATCATCTCTTCTTCGAATGGAAGTACGCCGCAAGATAAATCTACGTTCACGTCTGTTGGTTGATGCTGAAGAAGAATAACCCGGCGTCTACGCGCAAAATCTGCGGCGTCGCTGATTCGGGGAGCAAAACCATAAGAAGTTGCCGTTAAAAGAAAAGATTCGAGCAGATCAGTGTCGAGTGAGATAACAGCGTCAATGTCTTCTGTCATTCTGGGCTGAGCAATCAAAGCCACCGCAACGCCACCAATGACCACATGCTGATTTTTTTCGGCTTCCAGCCAGGCGATCAAATCGCGCAAAGATTCAATCAAGGGACTTGGCAGTTTAATTGCTGAGGATTTCCTGGCCATAGCTTTTTGCTCCACCGAGTTTTCTTCTCAGTCTTTGCCAGCGTTCCCGTATGATTTCATCTTCTTCCGCGCGCAACTGCCTATTCCAGCCTAACGATTTAGCCGAAAGGTAAAGAGAATTGAGGACTCGCAATCGCTCTTCGAGTGTAGTGCGACGTGCCTCTTCGATTATCACCTGATTGACCGCCGCCCAGTTTTCCTTGAAACGAATTGCTTCTTCTTTAGTCAATGCACTTCCGCCTTTTTCGCTTCGCAGCGCCACTGCTGCGAAGCGAATGCGAGTTTACCACGCTTACTTCACATCATTCAGCGCCTGTAAGGCCTGCTGAATTCGCTGGCTGGCGATGACAACGACTTGATCTGCCGCCACGTCTTCCGCGGTTTTGGTAGCGCGGTCGTAAAATTCGACTTTGCCTTCTTTCAGCTTCTTAGGACCGATGCGGATTTGGAAGGGGAAGCCAACCAGATCAGCGTCGTTCAGTTTGACGCCTGCGCGTTCGTCGCGGTCATCATACAGAACTTCGACCCCGGCTTTTGCCAGTTCGTCATAAATGCGGTCAGAAGTCGCTTTCACCTCTGCGTCTTTCATATTCAGCGGCGAAACAACGATCTGGAATGGCGCAATGGTGATCGGGAAGATGATTCCTGCGTCGTCGTTGTGGCGTTCGATAGCGGCGGCCAGAATGCGTTCGACGCCGATGCCATAACTCCCCATCACAATCGGAACCTCCTTGCCTTCGGCAGTCAGCACCGAAGCGCCCATCGAAACGCTGTATTTTGTGCCAAGCTTGAAGATGTGGCCGACTTCCAGCGCCTTGGCGACGTGCAGCACACCATCATCACAATTCGGACAACCTTCGCCTTCGACAACGGTGCGCAGATCAGTCCACACGGTGACTTTGATGTCACGTTCAACGCTGACATTGCGCAAGTGATGATCGTCAATGTTTGCGCCTGTGGTCATGTTTTTGCGGCCTAGCAGGGCTTCATCGGCAATGACCAGAACTTTCGTCACGCCAACAGCGCCCAAGGATCCAGCATGCGCGCCCATCAGATCGAAAATCTCTTCGGGGTGAGCCGGACGAACGGCGGTCTGCTCCCAGCCGTCTTTGTTGACCAGCTTGGCAATGGCGTTCGATAGTTTGGCGTCGTTGACCTGATGGTCACCGCGCAACAACGCCAGAAATAGCGTGTTCTTGGCTTCGTCGCCTTTGGCCGCGACGGAAACGTAAACCAGCGTTTTGATCTGTTTGTTGGCTGCCGCGCCGCCTTCAAAATTAACCAGATCATCAATCGTGCGAACGCCTGGCGTCGGGAATTTTTCAGCCGCAGCAGTGCCTTCGCCGTCGTCAACCGCAGGAATGCGCGAATGGGCTTTTTCGGTGTTGGCGGCGTACCGGCATTTTGCACAGCTTGCGACCAAGTCTTCGCCTGCGTCGGTGTACACCATGAACTCATTTGAGGCCGAACCACCCATCGAACCGGAATCGGCTTCGACAATGACAAAATCCAGCCCACAGCGGCTGTAGACTTTGCAGTATGCAGCGCGCTGATCGTCAAAGGCTTTGTCCAGTCCTGCCTGATCAATGTCGAAGGTGTATGCGTCTTTCATCGTGAACTGACGCACGCGCAGCAAACCGGATTTCGGACGAGGTTCGTCGCGGAATTTGGTTTGAATCTGATACCAGACTTGCGGCAGTTGTTTGTACGAACGCAGATGATTGCGCGCGATGTCTGTGAAGCATTCTTCGTGCGTCATGCCCAGGCAGTAATCGCCGCCTTTGCGATCTTTCAGCCGAAACATGTTCTGGCCCATGACCGTCCAGCGCCCGGATTCCTGCCAGATTTCCGCCGGATGCAGCGCCGGAAAGAAAAATTCCTGGCCGCCGATGGCATTCATTTCCTGGCGAATGATTTCTGAAATTTTCAGCACCGAACGCTGCGCCAGCGGCAAGTATGTGTAAATGCCCGCTCCCAGTTGGCGCACAAATCCGGCGCGAAGCAGCAATTTGTGGCTGATGACTTCGGCGTCCGAAGGCTCTTCACGAAGTGTGGGAATGAAATAATTTGACCAACGCATAGCAATAGTTATGAATTCGGAAGGATGAATGATGAACTCAACTCAAATTCATCACTCATCATTCCGCCTTCATCATTTCCTTTTCAGTGTTTTTGAGCGATAGCGATCAGCGACAAGCCACACGGCGGGCCGATCAATTTTTCCAGACGTAAAAGCGGGACGAGTTTGTTGGCCAGATTGTGGAAGTCGGCAGCAACGTCACCGACTTTCATC
>CAZMXG010000303.1:0-5713 GCA_964570175.1 uncultured Heliomicrobium sp.
GAAGCTTGGCAAGCAATCGGCCAAGCCAACCTCTGACTTTGCAAAAGCCCTGCTTTGCCAATTACGAGTTCATCAAAACGGACAGCGTTTCGCGCAAGCCTTCGGCCAGCGGCCTGGCGCTAAACCCTAATTCCCGTTCAGCTTTTGCGCTGGTGCCCAAATATGTTGCGCCTGCCGAAACCCGCAACGTTTCTGACGAATACTGGCCTGAAATTGGAAGCACTTTTTCGACAAAACCCATCAAGGAAGACATGGCCAGCAGCATTCCAGGCGAGGCCTTGATTCGCGGCGCTTTGATTCCGGTGATGCTTTCCGCAAGCTGCAATGTGTCGAACAACGAGCAAACCTGTCCAGCGATGAAGTAGCTTTCGCCGACTACTCCCTTTTCCATTGCCTGAATGTGCCCGCGCGCAGTGTCGTCAACGTGTGCCCAACAGTAAGCCGTTTTGGCAGGAACCATTGGAAGCTTTCGGGCTAAGTATTGCCGGAAAACTTCTGCGATGGCGCTGTTGTCACCTGGACCGTAGGTGACACCCGGCTGAACAATGACAAGCGGCAATCCGGCTTCAATCATCGGCAAGGCGACTTCGTAATGAGCCTGCCACTTTGTCCGATCGTATTCGCTCAGATGTTGCCCCTTGAACCGATAACTTTCATCAACAACTTTTCCGCCTGTATCGGAATTAACAGCCAATGTGCTGGTGTAAACACCTTTGGGAATCTGCAATTCCTTCATCAATTCCAGCACGTTTCGCGTGCCGCCAACGTTGATGCGCTCCGCAAGAGATTTGTCTCGTTCGCCAATCTTGTACCAGGCAGCAATGTGGAAAACGCCATCAACACCAGCCATCGGCTGGCGCATGCTTTCCTTGTCCGTAATATCGCCTTCGGCCAGTGAAATTCCAAGCTTCGCCAATTCCTGTGCTTTTGATTTTGCACGAACCAATGCGACGACTTCGTGGCCCGTGCTGACCAATTGCTGGGCGACACGCCCACCGATGAAGCCCGTAGCTCCGGTGATGAAGTATCTCATTCGGGTTTTGCTCCTGATTATTTCTTCAACCAAGCATCGGAAATCACTGCTTCGACTTCAACGGGCACACGCAGCAAAAACTCTTTTGCTCCGGCAATCATTTCAAAACGAACAATCTCCTTAACTTCTTCGGAAATGGCGGCATCGCATTCGACAACCAGTTCGTCATGAATGGAGTTGACAATCTGGGCATCAAGTCCCTGCAAGGAATCATCCAGCAGGCGCATCGAACGTTTGAAAATGTCCGATGACGTTCCCTGGATGGGCGCGTTTTTGCCCACGCGCCGGAGCGCCGCCTGTTCTGTTCGGTCAGCCGGATCAAGCTTGTACTTCCACAATCGCCCGGAAGCCGTTCTGGATGCTCTTTCGCGCACAGCGGTTTCCGCAGCGTCGTGCAGCCATCGGGCAACACCGGAATAAGCGTCAAAATACCGTTCGATCAAACCTTCCGCTTCTTTGACCGATGACCCGATGCGTCCGGCCAATCCTTCTGCGCCCATTCCGTAGACCAAGCCGTAATTCAATCCTTTGGCGCTTTCACGCTGGCGAGGCGAAATATCCGCCAACGGCACGCCGAACATTTGCGAAGCTGTCGTCCGGTGCAAATCCGCTCCGGAATCGAATGCCTTCAGCAGCGCCTGATCGGAAGAAAAGTCAGCCAGAATCCGCATTTCGATTTGCGAATAATCGGCCACAATCAGTTTGCGGCCAGCCGGAGCGCGAAAACAGGAACGATACTCGACCGTATGTGGAATCTGCTGCAAGCTGGGTGACGAAGTCGTAATTCTTCCCGTCGGCGTTCCGAGCTGGCGAAAATCGGCATGCAGTCTGCCCGTTACCGGATTGACGTATTCCAGAATATTCACGCCAAACGAAGACAGATTTTTACTCAAACCCCGATGCTCCAGCAGTTTGGCAACAACCGGATGATCCTTCGCCAGTTTGCTTAACGTCCATTCGCGCGTGTCTTCAACAGGAATGCCGATGCGCGTCAGCGCCTCTTTGACCTGAGCCGGACTATCCAGGTTGATCGGTTCCACTTCGCCAAACAAATTCATTTGCGCCGCGCCTGCGCCAAGAACTTGCTGAAGCTCGTCAGCAATCGTATCCCGCTCGACGGTCATTCGTGCCAACAAGGCTTTCCACAAATCTTCATCCAGATAAACACCAGTCAATTCCATCCCTGCAATTGCGGGCACGGCGGCAAACTCAAGCTCAGCCGTGACCAGCAAATCCAGATCAGCCAGCTTGTCTTGCAGCTTTTCGCGCAAAGGCAACAAAACCTGAGCATCGCGCGCAGCATATTGAATTTGGTGCTGACTTAATTCGCCCGCCCAATTACTGAGCTGGGCGTCTTTGTTGAGCGATTGATTCAAATAACGCCCAACGACCGGTTCCAGTCCGTGGCGGTCATTTTCATCCCCGGCCGATGCCAGAACGCTGGCCAGGTAGGTGTCAAAAATGCCGTTCATTCTGACGCCCAAGTGCCGTTGCAGAAATTTCCAGTCGAATTTGGCATTGTGGGCAATCTTGATTGGCTGTGTGGCGGAAATGATTTCCAGCAGCGGAGCCAATTGTTCCAGCGACAATCGAAAACAATCGAAGATGTAAGAATTTTGCTCGGTTGCGAGTTGCAACAGCCGAAGTTTTGACGTGTGCGGATCAAGCCCTGTCGTTTCCGTGTCTAACCCAATGACCGGCTGAGCGCGCAATTCGGCGGCAATTTGCGGCAACTCCCCGGCATCAGTAATCAGTTTGTAATTCACAAACACCTTTCAAGCTTACTTGGACGCTATCGCCACTCGTCATATTCCGCTGACCGGCGAACCGGTGTGCCAGGGTGCTGATTGCGGAAGAAAAACACCAGCACGATCCCGGCTACGAACCCACCAACGTGAGCCATATAGGCCACGCCGCCGCTTTCGCCACGCGTAGACAATTGCCCAAATCCGCCCCAAAACTGCAACAATCCCCACAATCCAATGGCGATCAATGCCGGAACTTCAACAATGCCGCGCCCCATCAGAACTTTGACTGATTGATGGGGAAACAAAACCAGATACCCGCCCAACACTCCGGCAATCGCGCCGGATGCTCCCAGATTCGGAATTCGCGAGTTTGGACCAACGACAATTTGCGCGACGCTGGCCACCAAGCCCGTCAGCAAATAGAAAATCAGAAATTTGAAGTGGCCCATTCGATCTTCGACGTTGTCACCAAAAATCCACAGGTAAAGCATATTGCCGCCGATGTGCATCAGGTCGCCGTGCATAAACATCGCAAACAGCAAGGTCAGGTAAATTGGCCAAGGCCCCGGAAAAAGCTGGATTTGCCCGCCGCCAACCGGATAGATGCCAACCAGGTCGCGGCCAGTGGTGATTTCGGCGGGAACGTAGCTATACCCGTAAGTGAAGGCCGGATTCATGGTTTGGTAAATGAACAGCAACACGTTGACGGCAATCAACGCATACGTCACTACGGGCGTGATCCGCCGTTGTGAATTATCGTCACCAATTGGAAAAAGCATCAATCCTCCGAATTCGGAATTCAGAATGATGAATGTTGAACACCTCAATTCCGTTACTTTCATCCTTCATCATTCCGCATTCATCAATCATCTGGTTCCCCACTTCAGCTTTCGCCTCAGCACTTCGAAATAGTTGCGATTCCTTGGGCGAACCAGATCAAAGGTTGTTTGGCTGCGCAAAACTGTCACTTGATCACCAGCCTGTAAATTGATTTGCACTTGCCCGTCAATTGTCAGCAACACGCCATCATTGGCTTCAGGGAAAATCAGGTCCACCAGACTGTCTCCGGGAACAACAACAGGACGATTCGACAGCGTGTGTGGACAAATCGGTGTCAGCAGAATTGCGGACATGCTGGGATGCACAATCGGCCCTCCAGCAGAAAGCGAATAGGCAGTTGACCCCGTCGGCGTAGCCAGAATCATTCCGTCCGCGCGAAAGCTGTTTACGAACATTCCGTCAATGCGGCATTCCAGTTCAATCATTCGCACCGTGGATCCCAGGTTGATAACGGCTTCGTTCAGCGCCCGATTAGACACAATCACCTGGTCATTTCTGACCAGCTTCACATCCAGCAACATCCGCTGATCCAGAAAGAAACTGCCCTCGCGCAATTCTTCCAGCACAGGAAACAATTCATCTCTCGTAAATTCGGTCAGATATCCCAGCGAGCCTAAATTAACGCCCAGCACCGGAACCTGTCGCTCGCCGATAAAGCGCGCCACGCCCAGCATGGTGCCATCGCCGCCGAGCGAAACCAGCAGATCAATGTTTTCCGCCAATTCGCCATCTTCCTCAGCCAGTAGAGTCATTTCCCCCAATTCCGTCACCGGCCGAATTTTCATCGAAATGCCACGCGCTTCGCACCACGCGCCTAGTTCACGCGCCAATTCCCAGGCTTCAGGCTTGTTCGGCCCGATAGCGACACCAATGGTTTTCAGTTCTATAGATGACATTCGATTATTTGATTCACAAAAGCTGAGTGATTTTACACGCTGGGGAGCGCTCTTTCAGCCAAGCTGCCGCAAAACTTTCGACAAATTTTGCAGGCCAACTTCCACGTCTTCTGGCTTTACGGCAAAGCCAAGCCGGAAATGGCGCGGCGCTTCAAAGAATTTTCCAGGCACGATGGAAGTTTCTAGCTGGCGCAATTGATCGTGCAACGACTGTGCGTCGGCCTGATGTTTTAGTTTTGGAAACACAATCATCGAACGCGGCGGCACCACACATTCCAGTAAGTCTTCGTGTTCGCGCAAAAACCGGTGAACCAGTTTGATGTTCGGCTCCATCATCGCGCGCGTCCGGGCTTCCAGTTTTTCCAATTGCCGGAAAGCCGCAACGGACAACGTATCACTCGGCACCGAACCGACCGCGCCAAACAGATCGTTCAGTCGTCTCATGCGCTCCGCTAATTCCGGATCGCACAAAATCCAGCCACACCGCAGTCCGCTCAAGCCATAACTTTTGGTCAGACTGCTGGTCGTGATGAATTGAGGGCCGAGCGTTGCCACACAAGGTTCGGCGTCTTCAAACAAAATGTCTCGGTAGACTTCATCAACCATCACGTAAGCGCCAACCGTGTTCGCCAATTCACCGATTTGTTTCCAAGCATTGCTTTTTACCGCTACACCACTGGGGTTATGAGGACTGGTGATGACGATCAGCTTCGTTCGCGGCGTGACTAGCCTCCGTATTTCATCAACGTCAATCTGGTAGCTATTCTCAAAACTGCGCGAAAAGCGTTTTACATCCGCCCCAAGATAATCGAGCGCCGAAAGAATCGGATCGTAAGTCGGCTGTTCAATCAGAACCTCGTCACCGCGTTCGACAACCGTCGCCATCGCCAGGAAATTCGCCATCGAAGTTCCCTGTGCCGGAACAACGTTTTCAGGCTTCACGTCATACTTTGCCGCGATGGCTTCTTTCAGTGGCGCAAACCCTTCGTGGTTTGGACCGTTGATCGCAATGTCTTCAAGCGCGATCGCCAGGTCGTTCAGCTCACAACCGAGAATTCCGCTGTTCGCCAGGTTGTACCGCGCTCCTGCGTGATACTTTGCCCAAGTCATGTAAACACTGTTTTTCATAGATAACCTTATGTCAACACTGTAGACATATTTTAGTGGTGTCTGAAATGAAAAGGGTCGTTTGGCAA
>CAZMXG010000304.1:0-5546 GCA_964570175.1 uncultured Heliomicrobium sp.
CAAATTTCCGTGCTTTCGTGGTTGTAAAACGGTTTTTCGCCGACGGTGCATTCGCCCCAACCGTGCAGGCCTTCGCTGAAAGCTTTCAGCAGAATGATGTTGCGTTCATACGTGCGCCCGAAGCTGGTTTCAAACGGAGTGACCAGGGGCAAACGGATTTCTTTCAGTTCAATGCGATCAATTTTCATTTCAGTTTAGATGTCAGATGTTGGATGCTGGATTTCAGTTTTGTTCTTCGATGTGCTCATCTTTGAAAAACAGGTAGCGGCTGTTGCCGTTCGGATTGGCTTCAAAACTGGCGCAATACAAACCTTCGCTCAGTAGTTTTTGGAAATTCGCACGAAGTTGAAGCTGCCAGCGGCGCGCTTCGGCCAAATCCTGTTTTTTCAGTTCGTCAATATCGCGCGGAATTTCCAGGGCGGCTTCTGGGTTGTTTGCGCGGCGTTTTCCAGCCAGTGCGTCAGCAACTCTTTGCGAACCGACCCACCATTCGGCAAACAGCCGGTCTGTGTCCAATCCCTGATGCAAGGCGCTGGTGCTGACGTTGCCGTAATAATTTACCGTGTACTTACGGATCACGCAGCCGAGTTTGTTGATGTTCAAATGCGCGTTGCGTGATTGCAGTGGGTCGAACGTCCAGGTGACCATTGGAATCCCTGTCTTCAAGGCAAAATCCCGCTGCGCCAATTTCAACTTCATGCCAATGCCGGAGTTTTGCAGCTCCGGCTCAACAGCCAGCATCTGCGAATAAAAATACGGCTTCAACTTCTCGTCAAATGCCGCAAGCATGTGGCAAAACCCCAGCAACTGATTGCTGGGGTCAAATGCGCCAAAGGTGATGCCGCCGCTGTGGCGTGTGATGACAAAGGTTCTCAGCGGCGTAATGTCCAGATCGGAAAACTGCCAGACTTTGCGTTGCAGGTTCAAGCAGCCTGTAAAGTCTTCGACTGTCGAACAGTCACGAATCGTGTATTCAGGGATTGAGGTTTCAGTCATATTTTCAGATTTCAAAACATTCGTGCCAATGTGCAGGGATTTCGTCGAACTCTTCGCCAGCTTCTTTCAAAACAATGCTGTTGAAGTTGAATAACCTAATGCGTTGCGACTGGCGATACCGGGCGTCCACTTCCTGACGAATTTGGGCGATGAATTGATGCGCAATGATGTCGAATTTGAAAATGACCAATTGCCGTGTGCCGCTGTGTTTGGCAATCCAGGCAATTTTGCGCAAGCCGACTTGGCCACATTCGCCCCAGAATTCCGGTTTGCCAAGATCGTTGAGCGCAACCAGATCAGGTTTGTACCGCAACCCGATGCGCTGTTCGATTTCCAGGGCGGGAAATTGCGGGCGAAACATTCCGTATCCGAGCGCTTTCATCAGCACATGTTCGTAACTTTCACCATCTTTCTTGTACAGCGTGACGCGCTCGCCTGCGATTCGGAAGTGATATGTTTTGGAAAAATGGATTTCGCTGCCCAAACTCTCGCCGCCTTTCCTGCTGATGAAACAAGCCAGGAATATAGCAACCGGTTTCCGCAGTGGTCAAAACAGATACCCAAACGCCAGATTGAAATGGTTGTTGGTGCGGCGTCCCGGCGCGTAATCGGTCAGGGTGCGGCGGAATTCCAGCGACATTTCGAAATTCTGGGTCAGGAAGTAAATAAAATTGGCTGACGCCGCCTGATTTTTGAACCGTGTGAAGTTGCCGATCGTGCCGAAACGGATGTTCTTATTGTCGGGGTCGTCTTTGCCTGCGGCCAGATTGAACTCCAGTTTTGGCGTTGCTTTGATGCTGAGTTGTGCCCAGCCTCCGGCGGAGTGAATGCCGCGAATTTCTGTTGTTGGGTTCAAGACGCTGCCGGTTGCGGCGTACAACCGGTCAACGCTGGTGCCGGAGCGTTCGCCCAGGTTGATGCTCTGTCCGTAATAGGCTTCGCCGCTGAAGGTTAAGCGGCTGGTAAATGGAATCTGCCAGTCACCTGTCAGCGCATAGCTGTTCACGCGACGATTGAAGGAAAACGATTTTCGCTCGCCGTACCCGCCAAAGCCGATTTCAAAGTTGCGTTCGTCTTCCAGCGTCCGGCGAAAGGCAAGCCGGCCTTCGTAACCCGGATAGCCTTCATGCGTAATGCCGCCTAAGCCCCCAATCGGAGTTCCCGAGATGTCGCTGAAATTGGGCATCAATCCGCCCTGCAATATTACCGACGAAGATTCATTCAAACGCGCTCGGTGTTCGACCGTAATCTGTGGACGCCATTGCCACAGATTGCCCGTTGAAGCCATCGGTGCGATCCAAACTGCCGCCAGCGAATTCGGCGTCAGCGGAGAAATCATCGGTTCTTTCTGGCCAATTTCCAGCGTTGTACGGTCCCAATCCAGTCGGGCCGATGCGGTGCGAATACGCAATGAACCCAGCATGTCTCCGTCGTAACGGGAAATGGGCCCTCCCCAAAAATCGAACTCCGCTTCGGCGCTCAAGCGCGCGTTGCCCAGGCGAACACCGGTCATTGCCAAGCCGATTTTCGATTGACGCAGTGTTGCGCCCAGATTGTTGTGTTTGCGCCCCGTTACAACCGAATTTGGGAAAGCGATGGTTGGCACATCGCTGTTGGCTGATTCGCTGCTGTTCAGATATGTGTTGAAGATGATTTCGCCAAACAGCCGCAGCTTCAGCCGGGAGCCGCTTTCGACTTTTGTTTGCGCGTGTTCTTTGATCTGGGCCGTATTGATATCACTTTGTTCTTCCAGTTTTACCAGCCTGTCCTCGAGCTTTTGATCCGTTTGCGCGGGATTCTGGGCAACAACAGGCGTAGAAGTCGTAACGCTTGCTGTCATTGTCTGGCTATTGGCGATGAACGTCTGGCGCAAAGATTCAAGCTCGCGCTCTGTTTGCTCCAATCTTCGCCGCAAGGCTTCACTTTGTTCGCGCGCCTGGCGAGCCTCTGTTCTGGCTATTTCGGCGGCTTCGCTGGCGCGGCGCGTCAGTTCAATCAGCTTTTCAACCTCAGCCTTATCAGATTTGGATTGGGCGGAATCCTTTCGTTTGCGCGAAGCCGGATTGGCCGACACGTTTGCAGCCAGCGCCAGAGAAATGACTCCGGCACAAAACAGCAGTGGCAGATTGCGAATCATAGACTTCTTCATAAGCGTTCTGAAAACTCACGACGGGTTTTGTGAAAAAGGGAAAGTTGCTCACGCCAGCCGAAGATGCTGGCCTCGGCGATCGAAATGGAGACGGGATCATCGCATCAGCCTGATTTCGGTGCAACGCGGGACCGTAGATGCTTGAAGAGTCCGGCCTTGCGGAACTGAAAGTGAGTTGTTAGCTTCTGCCCCATGGGGAAAGTCGCTTTTTTGCTTGTCGCAATTTTTCTATTGGCCGTTGGCGGTCGGTCGCAATCAAAATACCGCGTTTCCGAATCGTCCAATCCCTATTCCGAAGCCGATAGGTTGTTTACATTCGGCGAAAGCACGGAGCGCGATAAACAGTCATTGGCGGTTGTCGAACGCGCGCTGGCGGCGGGAACAAATGATTATCAATGGTTGTGGCGCGCAGCCAGAGTGTATTACTACGTCGGCGACGAGGCAGGCACTAACGAAAAACTGGCTTATTTTCAAAAGGGAATTACTGTCGCTGAACGCGCCGTTGTTGCGCAACCGAATGCCGTGGAAGGGCATTTCTGGCTGGCGGCCAATTATGGCGGTTTCAGCGAACAAAAAGGCGCGCTAAAAGCTTTACAGATGGTGAAAAAGATTCGGGCAGAAATGGAAACGGTTTTGCGGTTGAATGATCGGTATCAGGATGGCGGCGCATATCTAGCGTTGGGAGAAATTGACAAGGAACTGCCGCGTATTGTCGGCGGCAACCTGAGCCGGGCAATCACACGGTTGGAACAGGGATTGAAAGTCGCGCCGCATAATCTGGAAATGAAACTGGCGATGGCTGAAGCGTACCAGGAAGACGGACGCAATGAAGATGCGCGCCGCCAACTGCAAGAAATCATCAGCCGTTCTGTCAATGCTTCGCGCGCAAAATCCGAGCGCGACGTTCAAGAGAAGGCCCGGAAAATGCTGGCTAAACTGTAAACTTCGAATCCGTTATGAATCCTGCCGGACAATTCAAACCATTTGCCAGCTTTCGCGCGCAGATGATCGCATTCATTGCGGCGATCTTGATCGTGACCATGGTTGTGATTTCGTTGATCAACCAGCCGCTGGAAAGACGCACCACCGAGCAGGTGGATGAATACATACGGACAATTCCTTTGGCGACCGACCTGGCGTTTCGGACGCTCAACCTGGGCACTTTCTTATTCAATGAGGTCAAGAAGCCCGATGGGTTGCGGATTGATTCTGAAAGCATCATTCGTCACATCATCATCACGGACAAAAGCGGCAAGATTATTGACAGTACAGACAGTCAGGATATTAACCGGCAGATCAGGCCATTCATCGAAGGCGCTCCGCAGGTTCAGTCGGGCGACCTGAGACAGGATTTTCATCCCCGGGAAAACAGCCAAAGCAAAACGCTGTTACTGACCACAGAAACCGACGCGGGCATTCGCAAAATTTACGTCATCATTTCCATGGATCGGCTGAACCGGGTCAAACAAGCCGTAGAGCGCGACCGGCTGATTGCCTTCGCCGGGTTCGGAGTTGTGCTGATTGTGTTGATCGCCGTTTTCAGCCGCCGCTTCACGCAGCCAATTACCGATCTTGGACAGGCGGCGCGCCGGGTGACGGCTGGGAATCTGGATGTTTCAGTTCCCATCAAAGGCCCGGAAGAAGTCAGCGCCTTATCACGAACCTTCAACGAAATGCTGACCGTGTTGCGCCGCAGCCAAGCGCTGGAAGAGGAGCTTCAACGGTCGGAACGTTCGGCGGTGATTGGACGGCTGGCTTCCGGCATTGCGCACGAAATTCGCAACCCATTGAATTTCATCAACCTTTCGATTGATCATTTGCGCGAAGCTTTTGCACCGGCAAACGAGGCTCAAAAAGCGCAGTACAAGCACATTCTGACCACGATCAAAGACGAGTTGGCGCGGCTCAATCAACTGGTAACAGATTTCTTGAGCTACGGACGCCCGGCCAAACTCAAACTTCGCGAGCTTGACGCGCGTGCTTTGGTGCAGGATGTTCGCGATCTGGTCATCACCAAAGCCGACGAACAGGGCGTCAAAATTCATATTGAATCGAATGGCTCCGGCGACACGAAACTGGTGGCCGACGCCGAACAGTTGAAAACCTGTTTTTCAAATTTGATGATCAATGCCGTCCAGGCCATGCCTGGCGGTGGTGAACTGGATATCAATTTGATTTCCAGTGACGATCAGGTCGAAATCGAATTCACGGACACCGGAATTGGCATTTTGCCGGAAGCGTTGGAACAGATTTTCGAACCTTACTATTCGACCAAAGAAACGGGCATTGGCCTTGGGCTGCCGCTGACCAAAAAGATTATCGAAGAACACGGCGGTCAAATCGAAGTTGAAAGCGAAGTCGGCATCGGCACATCATTTATCGTTACTTTACCAAGAAAAAA
>CAZMXG010000305.1:0-5478 GCA_964570175.1 uncultured Heliomicrobium sp.
CCGCGCCGCCACAGCTCTGCGATGTCGGCCAGATTCAAATCGTAGCGCAACTCTTCAGGAAGCGAAGCAAGGTTGGCATTTTTCATGATGTCGAAGCCTTCGGCGAAAGCCTGCATCATTCCGTATTCAATGCCGTTGTGAATCATCTTGACGAAATGGCCAGCGCCAGCTGGGCCGCAATGCAGATAACCATCTTCGGCGGTTCCGGCCATCGTTTCGCGTCCTGGAGTTCTGTCAATTTCCCCGCGCCCGGGAGCCAGCGTTTTCAGGATTGGTTCCAAATGGCTGAATGCTTCTTTCGCGCCGCCGACCATCAAACAGTATCCGCGTTCGGCACCCCAAACGCCGCCGCTGGTTCCAGCGTCAACGTAAAGGATTCCGCTTTCGGCTAGGGCCTTCGCGCGGCGGGCGTCATCTTTGTAATTTGAATTGCCGCCGTCAATGATGATGTCGCCAGGGGACATAAACTGCGCCAAGGCGTTGACGGTTTTTTCTGTTGCGTCGCCAGCCGGAACCATTACCCAAACAGCGCGTGGCGCGTCCAGTTTTTTGACCAGATCTTCCAGCGAGTTTGCGCCTTTTGCGCCATCTGCTTCCAGCGCTTTGACGTTATCCGGGCTTAGATCGAAAACTACGCATTCGTGTCCGCCACGCATCAACCGGCGAACCATGTTTCCGCCCATGCGGCCAAGTCCAATCATGCCTAATTGCATGCCACTGCTCCTCTCAAGTTGATTGAAATTTGATGTTTAAGTATCGGATTGTGAATCGGCGGCAGTGTAGTCGTTGGCTAGATATGTGACAAGGTTGGAAATTGCCAAAAAGCGGCTGATCATTACAGACGAAATCCAAAATGGTCAGCCGCCGCGAATCTTGTTAGGGTTTTGTTTTACTTTTTCAGCTTCGGCCAATTTTCGTTGCCTTGCTTGATAAAGCCCGGAATGTTGGCTTCCCATTTCTTCTGAACGTCTTTGCTGTAATTCAGGTACAGCTTGCCATCTATAATTCGCCAAGCTTCCGGATCAATGCTGGCCGTGTACCCGTTGGCCACCGCCCACGCGCAATAGCCGCCAAATTGCGGAGCGTATTTTTCCGGATTGCGTGCAAATTCATCGCGGTTGGCTCCGCTGGCGAAATACCATTTTGCTCCCATCCAGTCATGGCGAAACTCATCCCTGCCTTTGACCGGACGGCCTTCTTTGAAATAGGCGACTGCGTCATAGCTTTTCAGCGCAGTGCCAAAAATGTTTTTGTTGATTGGATCAACGGCTGCCGACACTGAGCGAACCGCAAAGGTGACAGTCGCAAACAAAACCAGGATCAAAGCCGCGCGCACCACGGCTGCAAAGGTAAAAGACATTTCTCCCTCCAAAAAATAGGTCTATCTTTCAGCGCAAAACAAAAAAGCGCTCGCCGGGTAAATGTTCGACGAGCGCAAATCTATTCCACAGGCCTGCACAGCTTATTTGATATTTACCCGAACTGTGTTTGCTGTTTGTCCATCAATGCTGACAACGACATCCACTTCGCCTCGCCCGATCAATGTGCGCGGTAACAGCGCATTGATCTGGTCTAAACCGACAAAATCTGCTTGCGCTCCCGCAAAATTGATCGGCGCGGCAATGCCACCGACCTGGACGGTTGCGGCTGACAACGCACTACGTTTGCGAATACCGGTTCCATAAATCAACAGGAAGACCTGATCGCTGGGATTGCCCAGGTCAATAGGGACGGCGCCAAAGTCGGCTTTGACCGGATCAAAGGCCGCGACAGGCTCAAACGTTTGCAAACCGTCAGCTTTTATTCGCAGTACGACTGCTGCGGCCAAGCCTTTGCCCGTGGAGTTGGCCGCGAAAATTCCCGGAGCCACATTCGCAACTTGAATTGTTCCTGAAGACGATGAACCGAATCCGCTGAACACTGTAATTGTTGCTGTGCCTGGAGCCGTTCCCGGTGGAATCTGGAAATTGATTTGTGTCGGCGAGACAAACACAAGCGGCGAATCACGCTCAACGCCATTGCTATCTTTCACTGAAACTCGCGTTCCAACCAATTCCATTGGTAAAGGCGTCGCTGTCGCTGCCTGGGTTGCCGTTGCCAAGGCGTTGCTGAAGATCGTCGCCAGCGATTCAACTGCCAAAGGATTTCCACGGTAATTGGCGGAAGACACCGTCGTCAACGGCGAAGAGGAAACAGTAATGCTTTGCGCACGCGATTCCCGGCCTTGCGCGTCAACTACGTAAAGCAGGGCTTGCCCGGCAAATAGCGCTGTCGGCAAACCAAAGCGAATTCGCTTGTCGGTATCTTCCCAGTTTATGCCGCCACTGACTTCGTATTTGTAGACGCGGTTTTGCTTATCCACTTGTTCGATGACGATCCTGTTGCCGCTGGGAGCGAATCGGCCGATTGCCAGCGCCGTTCGACCGGCAAAAAATCCGGTTGTTCCATCAGCAATAAATCCCTGGCAGGATTTCAATCGCGGCGCGCATTCAGGACAGGGTGCGGAAATCGGGATGATGCTTTCTGCCGATTCGCGGCCCGATGCATTTGCAACGTAAAGAATTGTTTCGCGGTCAGCGACCAGGTCATCAGGCAGCTTTGCGATGATTTGTGTGGGCGATTCGCTGACAATGCTGGATTGTGTCAATGCCCATTTCTGGAAAGTCTGTTGGGTGACACGCTGTTCAATAAAAACTGTGTTGCCAGATGCGGAAAACTGATTGCCCGTAAGGGTAATCGTGTCACCGGGAGAAATCTGAAGCGTTTGGTAGTTCGTTTCCAGAACCCCACAAGAAGCGAGACGCGGACAATCGGCACAACTGACATTGATCGTCTGAGAATTGGAATCGTAGCCTCGCGCATCTGTCACAAACACTCTGGCTGGGCCGGTTCGTCTTTCGTCAGTGGGCAAGGAGGGCATTGAAAAATTGATCTGCGTCGGCGATTCGTAAAAGTGAAGCGAGTTGTCTCGCGGCAACACAAAACGGCGCGCAGTTTGTTCGAAGCTAACTTTGTTACCACTAGCTGAAAACGGCGTGGTGACATTGGTGCAGCAACCTTGCGTGTACACTGAAATCACGGTGTCCGGATTGATCTGAAAATTCGGCTCCCCGAGGCTGTTCAACACCCCCAATTCTGGCGACGTGCGAATCTGGGGACATCCTGTGTAATTTGTCGCAGCCTGGTTAACGATTCGTTTTCGAAAGTTTTCTCCGATTGGGGAAAGGCTCAGATTTCCGTCGCGGATTCTGTACAATCCGAACAGGCTGACGCCGACTCCGTATGCTGGGGCGTTGTCTACTATCTGCCAAAAGACGGCGTATGACGCCTGAAAAGAGCCTTCACCTTCCAGCGCGTCAAACATCTCAGCGGTGTGATTGGCGGCGCTGCATTCTCCATAACGCGCACGCTCAAAGCCGTATTCGCCAAGAATAAAGTTGTGTTCGCCAATTTCCGGACGCTGCGTTTTGATCAGCGACAGGGCGAAGCTAAGATCGGTTTTGTAGCGTTGTTTCAGGCTTTCTGATGGGTTGGACTCTTTATCATCCAGACTTCGCCAGGAAGAATACGAGTAATAATCCACTTCGACACGCGGCGCGACATAATCAATCACGCAGCGGTTTCGCAGCGCGTCGTTACGAACTGGATCGCTAACCGGCGAACCGCACCATTCGCCAGTTTGCCAGCTTCGCAGTTGATTGAATTCCAGGCCGGAAAAGAGCTTGACGGTAGAGGCAGGGAATTTTTGCCGCGCAAGCTTGATGCCTTCAACGCGCGAACGAATCCAGTTTGTGTAAGCGTCCCAGATTGTGCGTTTATTGGGCCACAGCGACATGGCATTGTCGCCTTCCCAGTTCAGAATGATAAACGTTTTCCCGTTGAACGCAGGTGTGTTCAGCAGATATTCACCCAACCGCTGGATTTCGTCACGCTCGGCTTCATATTCGGCTTGTGTGTATCCGTCCGACCAGTTGCTGGCCATTGCGCCGCGCGAATACGTCGTCAACATTACAGTCCGAAATCGCGAATCTTTCAGCAAACGATCGTAGGCAGGATGCTGCGCCAACTGCACCAAATTCAGATTACTGGATAGCCCTAATCGGTAATCATCCCGTGTCGCCAAAGCAATCCGAATCGTTCGTGTGCTCAAACCTGCAACCAAGTCCGCTCCCCAGTTGAGTTGATCAGTTGTGGCAGGTTTTGCCGCGTCGTTAATGTTCCAGTTGTAAATGCCAAACCGGTCTGCACGTGAAGCTGGCGGAGGCGGCACCGTCGTGATTTGTGCTGAGGTTGTGGGCAAGTTTGGCTGCCCGACACTGACAAAAGTAATCAATGCGAATAAAACAATTATGCGGATTGTCGGTACTGCTGACATATTTATTTCTCTATACCTTCTTTTCTGATGTGGAGTGATAGGAGGCTTCTATAAAGCTTCTTTCCCTATGCTTATAAAAGGTCGTTGCTGCTGTTTTAGCCGGGGGAAGTTCGTACTGTAAGCACTGTGTGTGGCGATATGTTGTTTGGAAAACCACCGGGGTATGACGATCAAAATCAGATTGGGGCGATGGGGATCATATCGTGACTGCCAGTCGGAATGAAATGCTGAATTTTAGCTGCGAATTGTTGCCGTGAATAAAAACAAATTGGCCGACTCACCAGC
Organism: uncultured Heliomicrobium sp.; assembly: GCA_964570175.1. Taxonomy (GTDB): domain Bacteria; phylum Acidobacteriota; class Blastocatellia; order RBC074; family RBC074; genus RBC074. Next base: position 4,661 of record CAZMXG010000305.1, read on the forward strand.
TTTTTGAGTCGGCCAATTTGTTTTGGGTTTAGAGTCTTCTCGGTTTTAACAGCTAGGCGGGAAAACCGGAATGACGTATGAATTGTTTGCCGACAGCGTTAGCGCATGCAAGTTGTGCCCTTGGTTAAAGGCTCCTGCCGAGCTGGCTGCGTTGGGATTGAAGTTGATCTGCGCTCCCAGAATTCCAATGTCGGTTGATTGGCTGTAAACCTTCAACCAGCCGGTGCGCCCGGCGGGAATAAACGTCTCGAAGCGAGGTGTGGTCCGTGGAAAGTTATTCGACAAGCTGCTGCGCAACTGGCAATTTCCCGTCACTGAAAAGCTGATCGAGCTTTCCGCATCGTCATACATAATGCCGAAAAGCGTGCCGATTGATGACGCGCCAATGCCCAGATTGCCTCCAATGCGATTCAGAATCAGCAAGGTGTCGTTTCCATCGGCTCTGGAGCCAAAGCTTGATGCTGCCAGCGTTCGCGGGACCCGGTTGTAACTGACTCCATCAAACGTGATTGAAGAAGTCACTGTGTTGCCGTCGCAAAGCGGCAATCCACCGGGAATCGCTGCGAAAGCTTGAGCGCCCAGATTGGCAGCATGACCCGATGTGAATTTCACATATTCGTCACCGATCAAATAGTTGAAATTCTGCGGGCAACCGCGCTGATCAACAACAACCGCCAGCAAATATCCTGTCGTCCCCGGATCAAGATCCGACGCAAGCACGGAAGCAGTTTGGTTTGCAGTCAGGCAAATGTAGCTGTCTGCCACCGCGCAACTTTCAGACACAAAAAACAGGTGAACAAACGCGTTTAATACTAAAT
>CAZMXG010000306.1:0-5450 GCA_964570175.1 uncultured Heliomicrobium sp.
TCATCTTCGCGCTGTGACGTTTGGCGGATTGTCTTTCGACAGTCAATGCGGCCAATGTGTCGGATAAGCAGTCCGATGACTTTTACTTTGGCAACTTCATCAGTGGGCGCTGGATCTGGCGTCTGCAAAACATCCAAAAGCTGGAAATACCGATTCGCTGCTCAAGCTCAACCGGGCTTTGGGTTCCGGAGGAAGACGTGATTGAAAGACTGGAGATTTTACTATAATGGAAAGCTTAAAGTTGATCCCGCTATCTCAACTTCATCCACATCCGCACAATCCCCGCGGGCCTGTAGACCCATTATCCGTCGAGGAATTGGCCGACTCGATTCGTGAAAAAGGCATTCTGCAACCTTTGCTGGTCGTGCCGAACGAAGGTAGTTATCTGACAGTTGCCGGGCATCGCCGGCATTGCGCCGCTCTTTTGGCTGGCCTGGTCGAAGCCCCCTGCATCGTCCGCAATGACCTGACTGACGTTCAGCAGGAAGAATTGATGCTGATCGAAAACCTCCAGCGCAAGGATCTCTCACCGCTCCAGGAGGCCAAAGCTTTTAACCGGCTCGTAAGACAGGGTTACACCCGCGCCGACATCGCCCGCAATACAGGCGTAAATCAAGCGCGCGTTCAGACTTCCTTGCAAATTCTGAAGCTTACAGAAGCCGTTCAAGTCCTGTTCGTGGATTTTCAAATGCCGACAACTGCCGTTTCGCCCCTGGCGCGCATCGCCGACCCAGAGCGCCAGGCGCGCCTTGCCAATCTGATATTGAAGCGCACCTTGACGGTTCCCAAGCAGGAAAAGATGGTCGCCGAAATGGAACAGAAAGGCGACAACTCAGTAAACCCGGGCAAGCCCAAACAGACGCGGCAACGTCGCGAATTGCCGGTGAAAGAAGGCTATGGCCGCGTCGAAGCGGTTCGCGATCTGGAAGAGCGTAACGGCCAATCCTTAAAGTTCAGCGACGTGTTGTCGGCTCTCGACAATGTTTGCCATAAATGTGGAATGGGTGATATGCCGACGATTTGCTCAGCCTGCCCGTTGCCTCAATTTCTCCATAACCTGACGCGGGAGACCGTCAATGAAAACTCGCCATCGTGAATCCTGGTGGACGCGTGCGCGAGTGATCGAAGGCCTGCAACGGTTTTACCGAAAGTTCGGCCAGGCTCCGACCGCGTCCGACAAATACCAAAAACTGCAACAATTCACCGGTGCATCAAACACAGGCGTGGGCAATCCCTATCCGTCCACTTACGGAGTTCTGAAATACTTCAGCAGCTTTCGTGAAGCATGGAGAGCCTGCGGCGTGAAGGTGAATCGCGGTGATGAATCATGGACACCGGATGAAGAATGGTTCCTTGCCGAAGCCGCCGGCATTCTGTCGCGAAAGGAAATTGCCGCTTATTTGGATCGCACGCCCAACGCTGTTCATCGCCGCCTTTACGATCTGGGCATTCATAGTTACCGGCAACAGGGCTGGACGCTGCATCGCGTCGAACGTTGCGCAAACTTTCCTTCGCACATCCTTCGCAAATATATCGAACGGGGTGAATTGCCGATCTTTCGAGGATCGAAGTGCATTTACTGCGATCCGGCTGATCTGTTGATCGTTACGGAAATTGATTGGTCGAAACCGCCAAAGGAACTGGCGGATGCCGTTCGACGGTCGTTGATGGAGCGAATGGTCAAGATTCTCTCCGGCCAGGACTGGCGCGTTGGCCGCCTCTTCAAAGCTGAGCCAATCAGAACGACAACCAAACGATGGCACAACCCGCGCACGGAACAGCCAACGGCCAAGCCCGTTGAAATTGAGCAAGGCGATTTTGTTCGCATCGCCAAAAACATCAAGCAACGACCACAAGCCAAAGGGCGTGTGGGCATTGTGCAGATGGTCTATTTCAGCGCCAACCGGCAAACAGCCGGAACCAACAATCCCACTGCGCAAGCCTGCTGGAAAGCGCGCGTCGAATTCAAACGCGTCGGCGACAAGCCGCGCCTGAAATACACCCTGCCACTCAACATGCTCAGGAAAGCCAAACCGGAGGCCGTGAAATGAATGGGGGGGGGCAAAATCCATGCCAGACGAACGCTTCAGCGGATCCAGGTCTTGCGACGCCGCTTTGCATTCACCGTCGGCCAATCGGCTGTCGGCGTCAAGGAGTATGGCTCCACTGACTCGTCTGGCCGCCTGTTGAGCTTTGGCTTTGTTATTTCGAACGAACTGACGCGAGAAATGATTCGGGCGGAAATTCTGCGACGAATCGAAACTGCAAACACTAATACATCGGAGATCACCACTTGAAACCCCAATCAATACAGAGACACTCTTCTGAACCACCTGTCCTGTCGGCGCGCGAGATCCGCTCGAAGCTAAATCGAGCCAAACGTACGCTGACCCGGCTGTCCTCCGCCGGTCGAACCAATGACTGTAGACGAGTCCAGGGGCAGATACTGCGATTGCAACTGCTACTCATTCAACAATCCAACTGAAGCGTGCTTTATGCAATACCTCAGAATCAGCAGCGATCCAAAATTTACTCTTCCACCTGAAGTCGTAACCCAAACCTTTGCCGTGCTGGCCAAGCGGCGCGTCGGCAAAACCTATACGGCTTCGGTGATGGCGGAAGAGATGATGAAGGCCGGATTACCGTTTTGCGTGCTTGATCCGACTGGCGCTTGGTGGGGATTACGTTCCAACGCCGACGGAAAAGCGGAAGGCTATCCGGTCGTCATCATCGGAGGTGCGCATGGCGATGTGCCCCTGGAACCGACCGCCGGAAAAGTGTTGGCCGACCTGGTTGTGGATCATCCCGGCTGGTATGTGATTGATATGTCCCAGACCAGTTCCGGAGCCGAGCAGGATCGCATTGCCAGCGACTTCGCCGAACAGTTGTATCGTCGAAAGGCGAACAAGCCTTTTCCTTTTCATTTGTTCGTTGACGAAGCTGACAGTTTTGCTCCGCAACAAGCCTTTCCGAATCAAAAGAAAATGCTGGGGGCGTTTGAGGCGCTGGTTCGACGCGGCGGCATTCGCGGCATCGGCACAACGCTCATCACGCAGCGCCCGGCAGTGCTCAACAAAAACGTTTTGACCCAGGCCGACAACTTGGTGGTGCTGCGCATTACATCGCCCCAGGACAGAGCGGCTATCGAAGATTGGGCAAAGGGCTACGGAACCAAGGACGAGCGACAGGAACTGCTTGCCGGACTGGCTTCGCTCGGCCAGGGCGAGGCCTGGTTCTGGTCACCCGGCCAGCTCGACATTTTTCAAAAGATCAACATTCGACCGCGCGAAACCTTCAATTCCTCGGCAACACCAAAACCAGGCGAAACCGTTGTGGAACCCAAACGGCTTGCGCCTGTTGATCTGGACAAGCTGCGCGACAAGATCGCTTCGACGATCGAAAAGGCCAAGGCCGATGATCCGAAGCTACTACGCGCCCGTATCGCCGATTTGGAAATGCAAAGGAATGCTGTTGCCGATGTCAAAACGCCGCAACAGATAAAGGCCGCCGTCGCCGAAGCTCAAAAAGAATTGGCGAGCCTGTTTGCCGAAAAGGAAGCTGGTTATCAAAGCCGTATCAAGACGCTGGAAGGTCAATTGCTGGCGTTTCGTGAACTGGCGATGAAGCTGCCGATTGAACCGGCCTGTCCTTATGACCGTGCCCTGGACGTGAAACTTGCGGAAGTGCTGACCGCACCGGTCGTAAAGACCGTACATCCAACGCGCCAGGAAATGATGCAGCGACGACCCGTGATTAATCGGCAGCCAGCAACGATCCGCGAAGCCGCTGAAAAGCACGATGCTCAAAAGGCTTTATCGAAATCTGAGCAAAAGATTCTGGATAGTCTGGCGTGGTGGGCATCCATCGGCATCAGCGAACCCAGTCGCGCCCAGGTTGCATTTGCGGCTGGCTATACGGTCAATGGCCACTTCAATAACCTGCTCGGCACGCTCCGTCAGCGTGAGCTTTTGGATTATCCGCAAGGGGATTGCGCGGGGCTGACCGATGCCGGCAGCGCATTGGCCAACCATCCAGCAGAAAACGCCAACCGCCCGGAACTCTACGACCGCATTCGGCAAAAACTCAGCGAACCGCAGCGGCGACTGTTTAACGTTTTGCTCGAGGCTGAAGGAACTCTTTCCAACGAGGAGCTGGCCGGCCGAGCGGGTTACACCGTCAATGGACACTTCAACAATCTTCGCGGCTCGCTCCGTACGCTCCAACTGGCCGAATACGTGCCGGGCGGAACCGTGGCGAGCGAGTGGCTGTTTTCGATTTGAGGAACTATGCACACCATCAAGACATTACTGACCATTCTGCTTTGGTTGCCCGTAATTGTGCTGGTGTGTGTCGTCGAAGCTTTTATGCGGCCAGACGGACAGGAGGATGAATGATTTACCTTTGGCAATATCGGATTCGACGATTCTTTCGTGACGCCTTTCGCAGCCGAACGACCCGCGTGCTGGAATTCGGGCCGATGGTGGCGAACTGGAATGGCGCGGTCTTCCTCCAGGTCAACGCCTTCTACCGCTGGTTTGATCTGTATGTGGGCTTTTACTACGACCAGAAGGACACCGCGCTTTACTGCTGCGTGCTCGGTTTCGGCGTAAAAATCAAAACCATTTATCGAGAGAGGAGCCGATAATGAAAGAAAGACCCACCGGCATCATCCGAACGCTCCCAAGCCTGCATGCTGATCCTGACAACGTTGGTCACAGGCGTTATGAAGCCTCAATCCGCGCGCTGGAAGCCGGATCAATCCCAGCCATCTACATTGCATTGGCGCAGGTACCCAAGGTTGAGGTGCTGCATTTATATCTCCTGATCGAAGGCAAGATTGAGGTTCGATTGAACATTGCGGGATACGAGCCAGGCGATGCCCGCGAATGTTGGGATCGTAGCATCCGCCAGCCGAAGGTTTGGGTGGTCTGCACCGGGCCGGTGAGCCGTCCGGAAGAGCCGATCAAGCGACGCGGGTTCCAAGGGTTTCGATATACGGAGGCATTATGGTGAAACGCAACCCGCCCTATACCCGAGAACTGGAAAGTTTTACTCCGGCAGTGTTGGCAGAATTCATTCGGAGTAACGTCCCGATGCTGTCAGAGGCCAGAACAAAAAAGGTCTTTGCCGAACTGATCCACATCGAAGCGCGGCAGCGAGTGGAGGCGATCAACGAGGAAATTGACCAACTGATTGCCAAAGGCATTTCACTGCACGGCCCGGAGCACATCAAAAAATATCTTTCCGTTCAGGAGCAGATAAACACGCTGTGGAAAGAGCACGACATCGCTCTGAACATTGCTTTTCCATTGGAGCCTGCGCGCTGAAGAGCCAAATTCGCCAAATTCGATGGTTCAAGATTGAGGATCCGGAAGAACCGATTCCCGGCCTCTGGGAATCAACAAACACCAGCGACTCCCAAGTTGACGCCTCCCTGCTGGCGCTCGAAA
>CAZMXG010000307.1:0-5406 GCA_964570175.1 uncultured Heliomicrobium sp.
TTCAACTCGTCGCCTGAGATCAAAAGTGTCCCGTTCTTTTCTCAACTTACTTAGCAAAAATTTGTCGGCATTTTGATTTTCCATTTCCCATTTTTGATTTTCCATTTGTCATTGTTCAAAGTTGCTCTGACCACAATGAAAAATGAAAATTGGAAACTGACAAATGGAAAATGAAGAGAGATTTTATCCTGTAAAACTATTGCCGATCGCTTACTTGCCTCCCAATGCGTGTTCCATCTTGGTTTTGTAATCTTGCAGGTTGTCGTGTTGTACCATGATGGTGGGAATCAGGACGCGCTTGTCGGCTGGAATGACAGACTTATCGCCTTTCAAAATTTTGGCCGTCAATTGAACGGTCTGATAGCCATACTCAAATGGCTGTTGCGCCACAGTGCCAAAAATTTTGCCGTTTTTGATTCCTTCCAGTGTTTCATTTTCATCGTCGAAGCAGACAATTTTGACTTGATCAGGTTTTTGAGCGCTTGCCAGCGCACGCAAAATCGCTGGTCCATTGTATGACCACAGGCCAACCATCCCAGCCAGATCAGGGTTTTTCTTCAATGCTTCCGATGCGTTTTCTTCCGCTTTGATGAAGTCGTTGTCGTCCAACATCAAATCAAGAATTTCGATTTTCGACCCGGCAACCGCTTCGCGAAGACCGGCCAGGCGATCTTGCGAGTTTTCCTGACTCTTTCCGGCAAACACCATAACCTTGCCTCCTTTGGGCAGGGCTTTCTTGAGTAGTTCCCCCGCTTGTCGTCCAGCGGCCAAATTGTCCGCACCCAGATAAACCACTCGGTCCGTGTCCGGAGCGTCGCTGTCTTCTGTGACAAGCAATACCTTTTTGGCGGTTCTGTTCAGCAGGTCCTTCATTCCGGTTGGATCCAGCGGACTGATGGCAATGGCGTCGGCTTCATCTTTCACCAGGGATTCGTTGATATATCGCTCTTGTTCTTTGACCGTTCCACCGAAGGCCGTTTTGAAAATAACGTCCACGTCAGCCAATTCAGCATCGGCTTTTTCACTTCCTTTTTGAACTGCCTTCCAGAAATTGGTGCCGGTATTGGAAATCAAGACAATCGTCTTTTTGGTTTTTTCCGGCTTGGGCGCCGAACTGCAAGCCGTCATTTGTGTGAACGCTGTTGCAAGCAGACAGATGAATGCCAGGCGAATAAGTTTGTGCATGGGTAACCCCTCTCATGTTGAAAAACGCCGATTGCTTGCAGCAAGTCGGCTAAAACTCAGGTTTTACAATTGATAAATGTGCGGATTCGACGACTGCTTTTACTATTCTTATGTTGCTGTTGGCAATGGCCGGTAAATGCGGTCAGTGGGACAAATTCAGGTTTGTACCACTGCGTCCGGATGTGGCTACTTGCCGCTGGCGAGTTGTGCGGTTTCGGGCACGATGACATGAGGCAGGTCTAGTTTCTTTGCCGCAGTATTCATTGTTGCCAAATCAGCGAGCAGTGTTTTCATTTCCGCTTCATACCCGTTCAATTCTTTTTTCTGTTCTGCGTAAACATCCCGAACCCCCTGCGTTGGCGGTCCATCGTTTTCGGCGGAAACGTCATGCAGAAACGCGATGCGTGAATACAGCTTCGCGCCACCTCTGAACGCCAAAATGTCGTACACGACCTCGGCTTCGGGGTTGTGAATTTTCTTTTCCAAATCGTCCAGCTTTTTGATCAATGCCTCCGAGTCTTTAACCAACTGAGCCGCTTTGGTGTCGGCCTTCAGCAATTCGTTGCGGGCTTTAAGCTGCTGCCGAACAGAACGAAGCTGGCGAACGATCAAGGTCAATCGTGTCACGTCGTCGCGAATGCCCAATGCAATTGCAAGCTGCGCTTTGTAATCGGTTTCGCTTAACTGCACGCGGGGATCGGGCAGCAAGTTCAGCTTTGACGTGAACTGTTTGCCGTCCACATTTAGCCGAACAGTATATGAGCCGGGAATCGCTGTCGGGCCAAACACTGGCCCGCCAAAATCCAGTTTGCCGTTTTCGATCAACTCCGCGCCTTTGTGCAGCAAGTTCCAAACGGCGCGATTCACGCCAGGGTTTTTGGGTAACGCGTCTTCACCAAACGCTTTCGCTTCGGCTTCAGTGCTGTCGCCGAATCCAATGGGCGAGCGGGCCTTGCTGCTAAGTGTGGCGATAACCGTGTTCGACGAATCCAGAATTTCAATTGTAATGTCGCCTTTCGTCGCGTCTTTATAGCTATCGGGCAACCAGTAATAAATCATTGCGCCATTCGGCGGATTCTCTCCGGAAAACTTTTCGCCAACGCTGCCTGCGTACCGCCAGCGAGTTGTATCAGGAACCGAAAACAAATGAGCGACCGCACTTTTGTTGACGGAGTTCAGTTCGCGTATGACGGACAAATTGTCGAATGACCAGAGCGAGCGTCCCAGCGTCGCCAGGATCAGCGAATTGTCTTTCACCGCCAGATCGTGAACTGCGACAGTTGGCAAATTGGATTTCAAGGCCTGCCAGGTTTTGCCGCCGTCGGTCGAAAAGGCCAGGCCGCGTTCCGTTCCCAGGTACAGAATGTTTTTGTCTTTGCTGTCTTCGCGAATGGCATGCAGGTAAACATCTTTTGGCAGCGACGAATCCAACCGTGTCCACGAAGCGCCAAAATCAGTTGTTTTGTACAAATACGGCTTCGTGTCGTCCAGCCGATGATTGTCCACTACGACATAGGCCGTGCCCGCATCGAATCTGGAAGTTTCGATCATCGAAACGGTTCCCCATTCGGGAATGCCGGGAAGCGCTGAAGTCAGGTTCTTCCACGTCTTGCCGCCGTCGCGTGTTTGTTGAACCAATCCGTCGTCCGTTCCAACCCAGATCAAATCTTTCTGGAGTGGCGATTCGGAAATACAGAAGACCGTGCAATAAACCTCGACACCTGTATTGTCTCCAGTGATTGGGCCACCAGCCCATTGTTGTTTGCTGCGGTCGTTTCGGGTCAGGTCCGGGCTGATCGTTGTCCAAGTCTGCCCGCCGTCGGCAGTTCGGAACACGACGTTGCCTCCGTGGTAAACGACTTTGGAGTTATGCGGCGAAACATGAATTGGCGCTGTCCATTGAAAGCGGTATTTGAAATCTGCCGCGCCATGGCCTGAAGGGTCTTCAGGATAAACCGTGACGTTTCGAGCTTGCCGCGTTCGGTGGTCGTAGCGCGTGAAGATTCCGCCGTATTCACCTGCGTAAACAATGTTCGGATCGGCCCAATCGCTAACAACCCAACCCGCTTCGCCGCCGCCAACGCCGTACCAGTCTGTGTTGCGAATGCCTCGATTGATCAGGCTGTTTGACGGACCTTGCGTCGTGCCGATGTCTTGCATCGCTCCGGCAACTGAGAAGGGAACTCGGTTGTCTGCTGTCACGTGATAGAACTGTGCGATTGGCAGCGCTGGCGCATACCAGGTTTTGCCGCCATCGGTTGAAACATCCACCCCGCCATCATTCGCAGTGATCATGCGTTTGGGATTGGTTGGGTCAAACCAGACGTCGTGATGGTCTCCGTGGTGAATGCCTTTCACATCCGTTAGCGTTTTTCCGCCATCAATGCTTTTGAACATCCCGACGTTGGGAAACCAGATTTCATTCGGATTGGTTGGGGTGATGGTCAGCGTGGAGTAGTACCAGGCGCGCTGGCGAATCAACCGGCTTGGCGTAGCCAGCGACCAATTGTCGCCGCCATCGTTGGAAACGAACAGGCCGCCTTTTTCGGCTTCGATAATCGCGTAAATTCTGTTGCTATCCGTAGGCGCAACGCCAACGCCAATTTTTCCGCAAAGCGAGCTCGCGCTGCACTCCGGCAATCCTTTTCCTTTTTCTTTGCCGTCAAGCTGTGTCCAGGTATCGCCGCCATCGCGTGATACGAAAACGCCCCCGCCTGCACCGCCACTTTTCAAATCCCAGGGGAAGCGCCGGGCTTCCCACAGTCCAGCAAAAACAATGTTTGGGTTCGATGGGTCAATCGCCACGTCCGAAGCGCCTGTGTTTTCGTCTTTCTTCAAAACCTGTTGCCAGGTTTTACCGCCATCTTTTGTTCGGTAAACACCGCGCTCCGCATTTGGCCCAAATGCGTGACCGAGCACGGCGGCAAATGCGATGTCCGAGTTTTTTGGATGAACGGCCATGGTTCCGATCTGGCCTTCCTGTTTCCAAACGTGTTGCCAGGTTTTTCCAGCGTCCGTGGATTTGTAAATGCCGTTACCTGCAGCGACATTGCCGCGAATATTGGCTTCGCCCGAACCTGCATAAATAACATTCGAGTCAGAAGGAGCGACAGCAATTGAGCCAATCGAAGAAACCGGCTGATCATCAAAGATTGGCTGCCACGAAATGCCGTTGTCGCTGGATTTCCAGATTCCACCGCCAGCGGTCGCCGCATAAAACTCCGTGCCGCCCGGAACTCCCGTGACGCGAGTGGCTCTGCCGCCCCAGGCTGGGCCAAGCAAGCGGAACTTTAGGTTTTTCAGTTCCGGGATTTCTTTCAGCGCACCAGATTCTATTTGAGCGGATGTTTTGTGAAGATTGCTTGTGCAAAGCAGTCCAATGAGGATCAACAGAGTGGTAATTGTAAAATGACGCACATAAGCGACAGAGTGCATTTTTAGGCCTCCTGAAGGTGTTTCTTGTTTCGAAGTGTTGTTCAAAAATTGGCGGGTGGATAATAATGGAGCCCTCCTAAAGCAACAACCATAGTAATCACTCTGGTGCCTTTTGCCACTTCACTACAGTTTGGCCTCAGCGCTGTATTTGAGGTCTGAATGAGGACGAAATGCTTTTCTTAAGGACTTGCCTTGTGTTCTTAATCGGGTCTTGTTTGCTGTCGCTGTCGAACTCGCCGTCAATCTCGCGGGTTATGGCGCGACAGACTGTGTCGCTAACGCCTGAAGAGAATCTGATGGCCGCCCGATCTGCGCAGGAAATCAGGCTCGAGCCGGACAGGCCAATCGAACGTGAGCTTTCCCTTCGACAATCTCACGAATATCAAATCCCACTGCTTACGGGGCAGCTTCTCTGCCTGACGATTGAGCCGCAAGGCGGGGATGTTGCGTTGGAGTTGAAAGACGCCGAAGGCCAAAAAGTCTCCGAAACAAATTTGGCTGGCGTAGGTGGGCAGGAAAGGCTTTCATTCCTTTCCAGCGCACTCGGAACTTACCGCTTGAAAGTAACCTCGCTGCCGGGCGGCAGGGCAACTGGATCATACCGGCTGAGTATGGCTCTACAACAACAGGCCTCTCCGCCGGAACAACGCCGGACAGCGGCTGAGCGTTTGCTGAATGAAGCCCGCCCCTTGGCCGAAAGCCCCGCGACCGCCGCCCGCGCCATCGAGAAAGGCGAACAGGCGCTGGCGATTTGGCGTGAATCAGGCGAGCAATATTGGGAAGCGT
>CAZMXG010000308.1:0-5268 GCA_964570175.1 uncultured Heliomicrobium sp.
TATGTTCAACGCGTATCAATCATCGTTCGTGGTGAGCTAAACGCCGGACCCTTGGCAAGGTTCCAGAAGTTTTCGCGACCAAAGTTTTTTTATTCATCTTGATTTGGTAACTGCCTAAAAGGAGAAAAGGTCCAAAGTGCCTCACTCACTTTGGACCTTTTGATGCGATATTTTGTAAGAAAAGTTGATGATTATTACTAGCTGGCTGACCACTTGTTAAACATCCTCACTATGTTCAACGCGTATCAATCATCGTTCGTGATGAGCTAAACGCCGGACCCTTGGCAAGGTTCCAGAAGTTTTTGTGTCCAAAATCTTTTTTCATTGTTCATCTTGATTTTGTAACCCCAGAAAAGGAGAAAAGGCTTAAAGTGCCTCACTCACTTTAAGCCTTTTGATGCGATATTTTGTAAGAAAAGTTGATGATCAATACTAGCTGGCTGACCACTTGTTAAACATCCTCACTATGTTTAACGCGTATCAATCATCGTTCGTGGTGGGCTAAACGCCGGACCACGGAGAAGGTTCCCGGAAGTTTGAAAATTTTTTCCGGATCTCAATTAATCAGGCGAAATTGGTTATTGGCAGTGGAAAGTCGCCGAACCGCCCTTTGCCGCATCTTCGGATCCGGGTCGTTTTGGGCGATATTTAACAGTTTGTCCGCTGCCTTACGTTCCGTCGAACGAGACAAGCCCGCGATAATTTCGTCTTTTACAGCTTCATCCTTGGCACTCTCGTAAAGCGAAATCAGTGCATCGGCACCTTCGGCGGTTTTGAATCTGGATAAATTGGAAACCGCCGACCGCTGCAATTCCTGATTCGGCGCTTGTGAAGCAAACTCTTTCAACAGGGAGACAGCGCGGGAACTGTCATGGCAGCCAATAGCGCGCATCGCTCCGCGCGCCAATTCTTTGCTTTCCTTGTCTTCCTTACCCTGCTTGGCAAGCGTAGCCAGATAATTCAGGCTCTGATTGGCGTCTGCATTTCCCAGCCAATAAACCATGCGATCTTCAAAAACGAAGTCTTCTTTCAAACTCAGGGTTTTGACGCGAAGCACTTTTGCGGACGAACCGCTGGCATCGGTCAGCAAAAAAACTGCGGCTTGCGATGGATCGTCTTTGCGCTCCAGCTTGATGCCGTCGTCGTAATACACCGTTCCGGCAAACGGGCCGATGTAGGAACCTTCGCGGGCAGGGAAATGAAATGCCAGCCAGACGGAATCTCCCTGGTTCGAAGACTTGAACTGGCGAAATGCGCGTTCAATTCGGTCGGTCAGATTTCCTCCGTCTATGTTTACGAATTCGGCCTTGGTGTAGATGCGCTTCGGCTTTTCCTGCGCAAACGTAGCCGCGAAGCTGAGCAAAAATGCAATGACCGTAACGGCCAATAAAACTTTGCGAGACATACTCCCTCCATTCCTGGGCAAAAGAATGCGCTCAGAGGCGAACGGGTGGTTGTTGTCACCCGTCAGCGTGAGCGCTTAACAGTTTTCAGATTGGATGAACGAGGTTAACGCGAAGCGCCCAGCGAAGCCGCGGCACCTTCACCGGTTGAGCGAGTTGCTCTTGTTGGGCGAGGTGTTGGCGCGATTCGGACATCGGGCGTGACAGTCGGACGCGGCGAAACGACCCGAATTGGGCGAGATCTGCCTAGTTGCCGTTGCAGCGAATTCAACAAGTTGATTGTTTCCTGGAGTGTCGGTTGCGCGGCAGAGTCCGCATTACGGCGGTTTACGGCCGCCAATTGCGACGTGAGCTGTGAAATCTGGCCGCGAAGCTGATTTTCAATCGGAGAAATCAAGTTAACGTCTTTCTCGATCTTGATTTGGTTTTCCAGCTCTTTCAGCTTTAGCTCAATTTTCGGCATTTCCAGTTTCAATTTGTCCAAACCGTCAATCTGCATTTTTTCAATCAGTTCTTTGTATTTGACCTGATTTTCTTTCCACTTCATTTCCCAGTCGCGCTGCATTTCTTCCCAGCGTTTGGCGTCAAATTCGAATTTGTAGTCATTATCGAAGTTAAAGTTGAAATTGTTGTCGAATTCGAAAGCGCGGGGTGTGAAAAGATCGCGATTGGCATCGAGCATACCAATCCGTTGGCCTGGCGAAAGAGTTTCCATATACAGGCGTCCGTCAATGCTGTACAGGCTGCGAATCGCGGCAGAGCGAATCTGCGGATCGCTGTCGTTTTTGGCGATCTGTTTCAGCTTTTCAACCGCTTTTCCGCTCTTGTTGTAAGCCAGTGAGCGGATTAAGTACTGCTTGGTTTTTGCGTCCTGAACGGTGTCGTAAATCTGAATCAGATTGGTTGCACCTTCGTCACCTTTGACGTTGCCTAAGTAACGAATCGCGCGGTTCCGCAATTCTTCATTGGTTTCGGTTTTGGCGATTTGCGTCAGCTTGGCGATTGCTTTGCTGTTGTCGCCTTCGCGGCGGAGCAGGTACGCGATGATTTCGCCTTTGGATTTTGGATCGGTAATCGAATCATACAGTGAAACCAGAGCGTTACTGGCCGCTTCACTGCGCATACGGTAAATACCCTGCAAAGCTTCCTGGCGAACGTTGGCGTCACTGTCTTTTTTGACGATGTCTACCAGCAAGCTGAGCATTTCTGTTTCGGGAATCGTCGGATCTTTCTTTTTATTGTCCTGGAAGAAATCGCCCGCAACTGTCGCTGCAATAGGCGCTTGCGCCCAAGCAACGCCATTGATTGTTGCTGTTGAAGCGATTGGGGGTTGTCCCCAAGCCGTGCCAGCAATTGCTGGTGCAGCCGTCGCAACGCCACCGGGAACTCCACCAGCGATGCCAACTGCTGGTGGAGGCATAGTGGGAGCTTGAGCCGGTCGCGGTGGGTCTTGAATCAATGCCAGCAATGCAGCTTCGTCGAGTGCAGCAAATTCAGCGTCAACTGCGTCTGGCGGTGGCGGCGGTAAAGGCGCTTCGGCGATTTCCGGGAAGTCTGCAAAATCCGCGGGCAGCGCTTCCGGTGCTAGTGGCGCCAACGGAGCAGGTTGAGCCGTTGCGGGCGTAACTACTTTGGTTTCTTTCTTTTGCTGCTTGGCTTTTTGTTGGCCGAGCGGTACGGCGATCACCGGCGACATCAGGCTGCAAGCGGCCACCAGCAACGCAGCCATTCCGATCGCATAAGCCACTGCCGGTTTTGACACGGCAGTCGTTGCGTTGCGTTCACGATTGAGAATCATTTCTACCCTCCTTGAGATGACGTGTTTTCCAAATAGAATTCCAGCGGCGGCAGCCAGCGGACGGTTGTCGCCAAGTATTTCCACAAGCCGAGTCAGGCAGCTTGCGTAACGGCGAGGCTCGCACATTTTCACCGCCCAATCGTCACAGGCCAGTTCGCGTTCGATCATCAATTGATCGCCAATGAACCAGACTGCTGGATGGAAAAAGAGAAAAGCCTGTGCAAAGCGTTGCAGGAGATTGGTCAAGTAATCCCAGCGTCGAATGTGCGCCAGTTCATGCGCAGCGATGCTGTCAAATTCGGAATCCGAAAGATTGTCGGCCAAATGCGGCGGCATGACGATAACGGGTTTCAGCGCGCCAACCGTCATCGGAACCTTTACCTGTGGTGAAGTGAAGAGCAAAACAAACCGGCGAACGCCAAAATGTGCGGTCAATTGCTCGACACGTTTTTGCCGGAACTCTTCGGCAGGTTGCATCAAGCGGCGCATGTTGAGCAGCACGTGATAGCTGTGCGCCAATCGGCCAAGCATAAGCGTTGAAATCAGCAACCAGACAATCATCAGCGCCAGTGGCAATCGGCTGTCGAAAAACCAATCCGAAGCTTGTTGCAAGAAACTCACCCCAGCATTTTGTTTTACGCTCGGCCCCTGTTTGATGATTGGCGTCTGTGCGGTTGCCATGCGACTGACGCTAGCCGATTCGCTCAGAGTGACAGTCTTGCGCGCGTCTTCCAGCGCGACAGCCTGTTCAAGATCGGTGAAGGTGCGTGCCGAACTTTGTTTCTTTGCCAAACTGGGCAACGGCTGTTCGCTGATTTGCTCCACACTGTTTTGCGGATACGTGACTGGCGGAATCGCCGATGGCATCAAATTACTGACCATCGGTCGTTGTAATTGCACTTGCTGCGACGGTTGCGGAGCCACATTTTTGCTGGTGGCAATGGCGATGAAAGGCAGCGCAGAAATAATCATCAAACTGGCCAGCCAGACGGCGTGGCGGGTTGTAGCACTGGCTTGTTTGAAAATGCGCAGCAGCAACCAGACCAGACCAGCAATTAACATCCCTTGCCATAATGTTCTGAGCAATGCTTGAAGCAGTAACTGCGCCAACGGGTCTAGGTTATCGAACAGCAAATTCAACGCGCTCATTTAGTCCTCCGGAGGGTTAGGCGGAATGCGGTAACGATTCGGCAAATCGCTCCGCGAGCTTATTCTGTCTCTTCGATCATTTGCTTGAGCCGTTTTACTTCTTTTGGGCCAACGTCTTCATGATCCAGCAGATTGACTACCAGCAGTTCCGGCGAATTGTTGAAGAACCGTTTCAGCAAATACCCGATGACGGTTTTTTGTGCCTGTTGCCGGTCAATCAACGGTTTGTAGATGAAAGCCCGTCCCTCCTTCTCGTGCG
Organism: uncultured Heliomicrobium sp.; assembly: GCA_964570175.1. Taxonomy (GTDB): domain Bacteria; phylum Acidobacteriota; class Blastocatellia; order RBC074; family RBC074; genus RBC074. The sequence goes on from CAZMXG010000308.1 coordinate 4,610, forward strand.
AGACGTAACCTTTCTGTTCCAGAATGCGCATCATGGTCAGCACTGAACTGTAGGCCAATCGCTCTTCGGGCAAAGATTCGACGATTTCCGAAACCGTCGCCTCCCCCTTGTCCCAGAGCACGTCCATCAGCTCCAGCTCGACTTCAGTCAGCGTTGGCGATTTTCTGCGAGCCATCGGCTCACCTCCCCTTGTTATATTGATGCCTTGATTTTTGACTTTATTGAACTACTAAAGAATTCGTTTGCAGGGTAAGCCGACCTCGGCAAGCTGTCAATTAAGAAATTAGTTGTTGGCCGAAAAAGTCATAGAAAAAATTTGACCGCACGAAGCGAAGTCTGAAATTTTGGAAACGATCTGGCTTTCTTGGACGCTGAAGACCGAAAAGCTACAATGCGCCGCCGTCATTCAGCGGCACATTGGGTCAGTACCGCGCGCGGTAGCAAGCGGGTGATTCTTATCAAATTCCATATACAAACCAGACTATAAACTATGAAGCTCAACGATAACACAACGAAAACAATCTTCGATCTGTTCAAGCTTGATGGACGCCGCGCTTTGGTCACCGGTGGAGCCAAGGGGCTTGGCCGCGTCATGTCCGAAGCGCTGGCCGAAGCCGGAGCCGATGTCGCCATCGCCAGCCGCACGCTCAGCGATTGCC
>CAZMXG010000309.1:0-5109 GCA_964570175.1 uncultured Heliomicrobium sp.
CGCGGCGGCTCCATCCACGCCAAATGGTGCCTCGCGCACCATCAAGAAAACTTCGCCTACACGCACTTCGAAGAGATTTGCGACATCATGAAAGCCTACGACGTGGCCTTCAGTCTCGGCGACGGCCTGCGCCCCGGCTCGATCGCCGACGCCAACGACGAAGCGCAATTCGCCGAATTGGAAACCCTGGGCGAATTGACCAAGATCGCTTGGGGAATGGATTGTCAGGTGATGATCGAAGGCCCCGGTCACGTGCCGATGCATCTGGTCAAAGAGAATATGGAAAAGCAGTTGGCCGTTTGCGACGAAGCTCCGTTTTACACGCTGGGGCCGCTGACCACAGACATTGCTCCGGGTTATGATCACATCACCTCTGCCATCGGCGCGGCGATGATTGGATGGTTCGGCACAGCGATGCTGTGTTATGTCACACCGAAAGAACATCTGGGTTTGCCGGACAAGAAAGATGTAAAAGACGGCGTCATCACATACAAGCTGGCGGCACATGCGGCAGATTTGGCGAAAGGTCATCCCGGCGCACAGCTTCGAGACAATGCCGTTTCCAAAGCGCGCTTTGAATTCCGCTGGGAAGATCAATTCAACCTCTCGCTCGACCCTGAAACCGCGCGCGAATTCCACGACGAAACTCTGCCGCAGGAAGGCGCCAAGCAAGCACACTTCTGTTCGATGTGCGGCCCGCACTTCTGTTCGATGAAAATCACGCAGGACGTGCGCGAATATGCCGCGCAAAAAGAGATGGACGAACAAGCGGCATTGGCAGCCGGAATGGCGGAAAAGTCCGAAGAGTTCAAAAAAGCCGGAGCAGAAATTTACGTGAAGGCTTGAACGAAAACCAAATTCTGCTGATGGGGACGCCCGCGCCCTCGCGGGCTGAATCTAACCAAATTTGTCCGCGAGGGCGCGGGCATATCAATTTTCAGGAGACCGAATGCGATTACGTTTTCTTGCCCTTTCGATTTCGTTACTGGCGTTGACTGTTTCCGCGTTTGCGCAACAGGCCCAAACTCCGCAGCCAGAAACAGTCGAATCGCTCAAACAGCAACTCGATCGGCTGCAAAATCGAATGAAAGACTGGCCGCAACTCAATCGGTACAAAGACGCCAACGCCAAAGTTCCCGTGCCAGCAAAAAGTGAAGATCGCGTGGTTTTTATGGGCGATTCGATCACGGATGGGTGGAAATTGGCAGAATACTTCCCGAACAAGCCTTACATCAACCGGGGAATTAGCGGACAGACCACGCCGCAAATGCTGATCCGATTTCGCCCTGACGTGATTGCGCTGAAACCCAAAGCTGTCGTGATTCTGGCAGGAACCAACGACATTGCCGGCAACACAGGCCCGATGACCATTGAGATGATTACAGCCAATTACGCTTCGATGGCAGAACTGGCCAAAGCCAACGGCATCAAAGTGGTTTTTTCTTCCGTGCTGCCAATTCATGATTACGGCAAAAACAAGGTCTCCGAACGCCGTTCGCCGGAAAACATCCTGAAGCTCAACGACTGGCTGAAGGCTTATTGCAAAGCGAACGGTCATACGTACCTGGATTACTTCAGCAAAACGGTGGATGACAAAGGAATGCTGAAGGCGGAACTGGCTGGTGACGGGCTTCATCCGAACGCTGAAGGCTACAAGATCATGGCTCCGCTGGCGGAAGCGGCGATTCAACAAGCGCTGAAAAAGAAATAGGAGTTAGGAGTTAGGAGTTGGGAGTTGGGAGTTGGTGAGTGAAAAGACGTATTTGGTATAGACGTTATTCTATCTCCCACCTCCCGTCCCCTAACTCCCATCCATGCACAAAATTACAGTTATTCGAGGCGACGGCGTGGGACCGGAAGTTTGCGACGCGGCAATTCGCGTCATCGAAGCGACCGGCGTCAAATGCGAATGGGATTTTGCTTTGGTCGGCGGCCAGGCGGTGCAGCAATTCGGCACGCCACTTCCCATCGAAACCATAGAGAAAATTCGCCAGACTCGTGTCGCGCTGAAAGGCCCCGTCATCATCGAAGAGATGGGCGAAAAGGTGCTGGTTTCGCACAACGACCATTCGCAGCGTGTGTATTCCAACGTCAACACGGCATTGCGAATCGAAATGGGAGCTTACGTCAACGTTCGGCCACTGCGGGCATTTGAAGGCGTCAGTTCTCATGCGCCGAAACTGGACGTCGTTGTCATACGCGAAATTACCGAAGACCTGTATAGCGGATATGAACACGCCATCGGTGTAGACGCCGCCGAAGCCGTCAAAATCACAACACGAAAGGCGAGCGAGCGAGCCGCGCGGTTTGCGTTTGAATACGCAGCCCAGCGATGGCGGCGACGGCTGAGCATCATTCACAAAGCCAACGTGCTGCAATTGACCGACGGGTTGTTTTTGCGCACGGCGCGCGAAGTCGCCAAAGAGTTTCCCAAAATCAAATGCGATGACGCGATGATAGACGCCTGCGTTTACAACTTGGCCTGCAAACCCGAAGGCTGGGACGTGCTGCTGATGTCGAATCAATATGGCGACATTGTTTCGGATTTGTGCGCCGGACTGGTTGGTAGCTTCGGGCTTGCCCCTGGAGCCAGCTTCGGCGATGACATCGCCATTTTTGAAGCCGCGCATGGCGCTGCGCTGGAACTGGCCGGGCAAAACAAAGTCAATCCGGTGGCGCTGATCTTGTGCGGCGCAATGATGATGGAGCATCTGGAAGAATTCGAAGCCGCCCAACGCATCCGCGACGCCGTCAAAACCGTCATCCAACAGGGTCGAAGCTTAACCCCGGACCTGGGCGGTTCGACAAAAACTACGGCGATGACCAACGTCATCATTGACCATTTGTGATTGGCCAGCGCTCAAATTTATGAAAACAAAAGCTGCAAAGATAAGTTCCCTGCTGTTCGTGGCGTTCGCTTTTTTTGCTGCCACCGGAATGCAGCGCTTTACTGCATCTTCCGCTCAGGCCCTTTCACAGATTTCCTTTGACAGCGACATTCGCCCGATCTTCGCGGAGCATTGTTTGAAATGCCACAACGAAAAGAAACAAAGCGGCGGCTTGCGGCTGGATGCGAAAGCCTCTGCGTTGTCAGTCCTCGTGCCTGGAAAAGCCACTGAAAGCCTTTTGTTCCAGCGCATTTCAACAACTAACGACGACGAACGAATGCCTCCAACTGGCGAACGGTTGAGCAAAAAGCAAATCGCTCTATTGAAAGCCTGGATTGACGCGGGCGCAGTTTGGTCAGGTCGAGAAGAAGAGTCCGAGGAGCGGGGCGACGGGGCGAAAAGTTCGCAACATTGGGCTTGGCAGCCAATCAAGAAACCAACAGTTCCGACAATCCAAAACCCAAAATCTAAAACCCAAAATCCAATTGATGCTTTTATCCAGGCAAAACTCGATCAAGCAGGTTTGACCATGTCGCCCGAAGCCGACCGCCGCACGCTGATCCGGCGACTGTATTTCGATCTGATCGGGTTGCCGCCAACCCCGGAACGTGTGCAGCAATTCCTCGACGACCGCGATCCGAAGGCTTACGAAAAGCTGGTGGATGAGTTGCTTGCTTCGCCGCGTTACGGCGAGCGTTGGGCGCGGCATTGGCTGGATGTGGTTCACTACGGCGACACGCACGGGTACGACAAAGACAAACCGCGGCCAAACGCTTGGCCTTACCGCGATTACGTCATTCGCGCGCTGAACGAAGACAAACCGTACGCCCGCTTTGTCGAAGAACAAATTGCGGGTGACGTTCTGTATCACGGCACGCGCGACGGCTATCAGGCGATGGGATTCATTGCTGCAGGACCTTGGGATTTCATTGGTCACGCCGAACTTCCCGAAACAAAGATTGACGGCAAGATCGCGCGTCACCTGGACCGCGACGATATGGTCGCCAACACAATTGGCACATTTAACAGCGTCACCGTGCATTGCGCGCAATGCCACAATCACAAGTTCGATCCCATCTCGCAGGAAGATTATTACTCGCTGCAATCGGTTTTTTCGGCGCTGGATCGAGCGGACAAGAAATACTTTGTCGGCGATCCCGCAATGACTGCGCGCTTCAATCAACTGGATGGCCGCCAGCGAGACTTGGCCGAACGCAAACGCGTGATCGAACGCGACGCGGCAAAAGAAGCCGGGGAGCCGATTGCGAAACTGGACGCGCAGATCGCGGAAGCTGCGAAAAAGCCAAACAGCGCCGACGAAGTGGCCGAGTTAAGAAAAAAACGCACGCAGCTTGTTGACGCGGCCATGAAGCCGGAAACGCGCGCGGAACGGAACGCGTTTAACGCCGAGCTTGCGCAGTTGAAAGAAAAGCTGGCTGCGTTTCCGGTGCCCGAAACCGTTTTTGCCGGAACGATTCATTACGGAACCGGCACGTTCATCGGCACAGGAGCCAACGGCGGTAAGCCACGACCTGTTTATCTGCTGGCTCGTGGGCAGGTCACGACTCCTGGGCGCGAAGTTTCGCCCGGAGCGCTTTCGATGTTGTCGTTTCAACCTGCGCGCTTTGCCGTCGCTAAAGACGCGCCGGAAGGCGAACGCCGGTCTGCGCTGGCGCACTGGATTACCGATCCCAACAATCCGCTGACCTGGCGCAGCATTGTTAACCGCGTCTGGCAATATCATTTCGGAGCCGGGCTGGTCACAACGCCAAACGATTTTGGCCGTAACGGCGCAAAACCTTCGCATCCAGAATTGCTGGATTGGCTGGCGGCAGAATTCGGCGACAACGGCGGCTCACTCAAGAAACTACACAAACTGATTGTCTTGAGCGCCACGTATCGCCAATCCAGCAATCCGCCGCCACCAAATCCAAAATCCAAAACCCAAAATCCAGAATCAATCGATTCCGGCAATTCCCTGCTCTGGCGGCAGAACCGCCGCAAGCTGGAAGCTGAAGCTGTGCGTGATGCTGTGCTGGCTGTCACTGGAAAACTTGATCTGACGATGGGCGGCCCCGGCTGGCAGGATTTTGTGGTCGAACGGCCGGAACATTCACCGCATTACGAATACGGCTTGGCGAATCCTGAAGACGCGAAAACCTGGCGGCGTTCGATTTACCGATTCATTGTCCGTTCACAAACGCAGCCCTGGATGACCGCG
>CAZMXG010000310.1:0-5017 GCA_964570175.1 uncultured Heliomicrobium sp.
AGCCGAATCATCGAACTTCGCTATTTTGGCGGCTTGAGCGTCGAAGAAACCGCCGAAGTTCTGCAAGTTTCCCCGCGCACCATCAAACGCGAATGGAGTCTGGCGCAGGCTTGGTTGTTTCGAGAATTGAGTAGCTGATGAACAGGCAGTGGAACTATTCCGCCGATTCCTCGCCGCGTAGTGGCGGCTGGTTTTCAACGCCGGGAAGCGTGTGCAGGATTTCGCGTCGCGTCAGCGACGCCTGAATTCATACATCGCTGACGCGATGTGGCCATCTGATGTGTCACTTTCCGTGGGTTGAAAACCCACGGCTAAATTCAACTGCCGCTAGCGCGGCGAAGAGGCTAAGCGGTTACGGACATGAATAAAAAATGAACGCTGAACGATTTCAACAAGTTGAACAGCTTTATTATCGCGCGCTGGAATTGGCCACCGCCGAGCGAGCCGACTTTCTGGCGCAAGCATGCGGCACAGACGAAGAACTGCGTCGCGAAGTTGAATCTCTGCTTGCCGCACACGATGAAGCAGGCAGCTTTATCGCCGGAAACGCCGTCGCTGATCATGCGAACCGCATTGCTCCGGCTTCTTTTGTAGAACAGCCGACCGCAAAACTGCCGACACTGATCGGACGATCCATCAACCAATACAAAATCGTTTCCGCCATCGGCAAAGGTGGGATGGGAGAGGTCTGGCTGGCCGAAGACACACGCCTGCATCGCAAAGTCGCGCTGAAGCTGCTGCCTGCCGAAGTTGTTACGGATGCCGACCGAGTCCGCCGCTTCGAACAGGAAGCGCAAGCCGTCAGCGCGCTCAATCATCCAAACATCATTACGCTCTTTGATCTGGGTCGTGCTGGTTCAGATTACTTTATGGCGACCGAGTTCATTGACGGCCAGACGTTGCGCGAACGCTTACGCGACAACGCTCGCTTGCCGTTGGCAGAAGCCATCGAAATCGCGTTGCAAATTTGCCATGCGCTCGCTGCCGCGCACGAAGCCGGAATTATTCATCGCGACATCAAACCGGAAAACGTCATGTTGCGGCGCGATGGATACGTAAAGGTGCTGGATTTTGGCTTGGCGAAAGTCGCCGAAAATCAGACGCCCGATTCTGGTAGCGCGCAATCCAGCCTGACTGATCCGGGAACCGTAATGGGCACGGCCAGTTATATGTCGCCGGAACAGGCGCGCGGACAACGGGTAGATGCTCGCACGGACATCTTCAGTCTGGGGATTGTGCTGTATGAAATGATCGAAGGGCGGATGCCGTTTGAAGGCGCGAATACATTTGAAATGGTCGCCGCAATTTTGGAGCGCGAGCCTGCGCCACTCGGCGACGCGCCAGAAGAAGTGCAGCGGATTATCAGCAAAGCCCTGCGCAAAGATCGTGAGCAGCGATACCAGACGATCCGCGAATTCCAGTCCGATCTGAAAGGGTTCAGGCGTCAGATCGAACTCGCGGAAGATCGAAAACAAACAAGCGGCGAGACAGCACGGCCCTTAACAAGGAACACTGACCGAATCGCCGCGCAGCATACAAACTCAAGCGCCCAAATCATTTTCAGCGAAATCAAACGCCACAAGTTCGGCATTACCGCTACGTTGGTGGTGCTTGGCGCGTTATTGGCAGGAGGCGGATACACCGTTTACCGCGCGGTCAGGAATAATTCAACTCCGCCTAAGGCACCGCTTTCAACCGCAAAGCTCACTCCGTTCACCTCATTTCCAGGCTTGGAAAGTAAACAATCATTCTCACCCGACGGAAAGCAGGTCGCGTTTGTTTGGGGCGGTGAACAGGATGAGAATTCAGAGATTTATATCAAGCAAACAGATGGCGAGGGATTGCTGCGGCTGACGAATAATCCGGCGGTTGACAGCGATCCGGTTTGGTCGCCCGATGGTCGCAACATCGCGTTCACGCGCTACACCGAAGAAAGCGGCGGCATTTACGTGATGCCTGCTTTTGGCGGCGCGGAGCGCAAGTTAACAACATTTTCGCCGCTTCGCCCAACATTTGTTGCAGGGCCGGAGTTAAGCTGGTCGCCAGATGGGAAACTGCTGGCATTTGGGGATCGGCCATCATCGCAAGCGGCGCTCGAAATTGTTGTGCTGAATCTGGCTACTGATGAACGACAATCCCTGACGCAACCTGTGCCCGGTGGTGTGGGCGATTTCCTGCCGACTTTTTCTCCGGATGGGCAGACTCTGGCCTTTGTCAGAGTTGCAACCCGAGATAATTTTCGCGAGATTTTTCTGCAGCCGCTTGCTGGTGGCGTGCCTCGGCAGCTTACCAGCAATAAACGATTTATCCATTCGTTGGCATGGGTGGGTGAGAGCACCGAATTGATCTTCTCCGCTAGTGAAGGATTTGCTACCAGCGTCTGGCAGATTGAGACTTCTAATGGAAGCGAGCGGCGCATTACCGGCCCCGAAGCGTTGGTCGCGGGTGCGGCTGTTGACCGGCAAAGGGGCTGTCTCAGTTACACTAAAGTGACCTACGATTCGAATGTCATGCGAATCGGGTTAAATGGCAGGGCGAGCGATGGCAAACCCCCAATCAGACTGCTGGGGGGAACGACGGCAGATTCCTTTCAGCGTTATTCCCCCGATGGAAAAAAATTGGTGCATTACTCCATGCGATCCGGCAAGCAGGAACTTTGGCTCAGCGACAGCAATGGACAAAGCGCAATGCAACTCACTAATGATCCCAATGGTGCTATTGGCTCTGCGAATTGGTCACCGGATGGGCAGCGAGTCGTGTATTCCATTGGAAAGAAAAAGGGATCGGATTTATACCTGGTGAAGGTGGAGGGAGGGCAACCATCTCTACTGATGAGTGATGGGTTCACAAACGTCGTCCCTTTCTGGTCGCGCGATGGCAAATGGATTTATTACAGTTCAAATCGTAGCGGAACGCTGCAAATCTGGAAGCTGCCATCAAAAGGAGGAGAGCCTACTCAAATCACCAAACAGGGCGGCATGGATCCAATGGAGTCCAGGGATGGCAAATTCCTGGTCTACACGAAAGGCCGCCAGATTCCTGGACTCTGGCGCATAGATTTGGCAACCGGCGTAGAAACGCTTATCACCGACGTTCACAAAGCAGGTTACTGGCGTTCTTGGGAAGTAGCGAAAAACGGCATCTTCTTCGCTACTTCCGAGTCGCCGCTGCGTTCGATGATTGAGTTTTATGATTTTGTGACAGGCAAAGTCTCGCTTGTGACAAAGTTGAGGGGCACTTTTTCGGTCGGTAACGGCAATATCTCTGTCTCGCCGGATGGCCGCTGGCTAACATATCTGGAAGAGCAATTGGGTGGCGATCTTGTCCTGGTGGAAAACTGGCGTTAGCCAAACTCAAAACTGATGACTCCTGAACAGTGGCGACAGGCAGAACAGCTTTATTATGAGGCGCTCGAACTTGATGCCGCAGCCCGCGAACCCTTTCTCGCGCAAGCCTGCGGCACAGACGAAGAGCTGCGCCGCGAAGTCGAATCTCTGCTTGCCGCACACGACGAAGCGGGCAGCTTCATTGCCGGAAACGCCGTTGAAGATCACGCCGAACGAATTGCCTCGCCGTCCGATCAAGCTTCAAACGAAGAGTCAGCAACCGCCATTATGCCGAATCCGTTGACCGAATCTGCTCAGCGCCGCATCAATCAATACAAAATCATTTCTCTCTTGGGCAAAGGGGGGATGGGCGAAGTCTGGCTGGCCGAAGACACGCGGCTGAAACGCAAGGTCGCGCTGAAACTGCTGCCCACCGAATTCACGAACGACGCCGACCGGTTGCGAAGGTTTGAGCAGGAAGCACTGGCAATTTCCGCGCTCAACCATCCGAATATCATCACGATTCACGAAATCAGCGAAAGCGAAGCCGGGCGTTTTATCGTCATGGAATTGGTCGCCGGTCGCACGCTGCGAGCGATGACGGCGGAAAGTATCAGTCTTGACTCGCTGATTGCCTGGGGCAGCCAACTTGCCAAAGCCTTGCACGTCGCCCACACGGCAGGCATCACCCACCGAGACATTAAACCCGACAACATCATGGTGCGCGATGACGGCTACGTGAAGGTGCTGGATTTCGGTCTGGCCAGACTGGATGCCAGCCGGGAAAATTTTGGCGAAGCCGATTCCATCGCGGGAACCAAATCCGGCGTCCTACTCGGCACGGTCAAGTACATGTCGCCCGAACAGGCGCGCGGTGAAAAAGTGACCAGCGCCACGGACATCTTCGCGCTTGGCGTGTTGTTTTATGAACTGGCGACGGGAATGCACCCGTTCAATTCCGCGACGCTGCTGGGCACGCTGCAACAAATCACAACCGAAACTCCGCGCCCGCCCGCACAGCTAAATCCCAGCTTGCCTGCCGCGGTTGATGCCTTGATCCAACGCATGCTGGGAAAGGACGCGGGCGCAAGGCCATCCGCCGCACAGCTTGAAGCTGCTTTGCGGGAGATCGAACGGCAGCAAAACAGCGGGACAACAGGAAGCGGCGCTCTTCATCCGCCAACGTTTCTTTCTACGCGTCGAACCGTCGGTCGCAAGCCGGAACGTTTGGAATTGCGCGCGGCTTTCAATGCAGCCAAAGCCGGACGCGGGTCGCTGCTGTGCGTTGCGGGCGAGCCGGGCATTGGTAAAACAACGCTGGTCGAAGATTTCCTGACTGAGCTTGCGGCGGAACAGCAATGCACGATTGCGCGGGGCCGTTGCTCCGAACGGCTGGCCGGGACGGAAGCGTATTTGCCGTTGCTGGAAGCATTGGAAGCACTGCTCCGGTACGGAACCGCGAGCGGTAGCGAGTCGGGTTCTTTCAAAATGAAACAACTCGCGCCAACTTGGTACGCCCAACTCGTGCCGCTTTCCGGCGACAGCGAAGAGTCCGCGCGTTTGCTGGCCGAAGTCAAAGCCGCTTCGCAGGAACGGATGAAGCGCGAGTTGGCGGCTTTCCTGCAAGCCGTCGCGCAAACTCAGCCGCTGGTGATTTTCTTTGACGATTTGCATTGGGCGGATGTCTCGAC
>CAZMXG010000311.1:0-5012 GCA_964570175.1 uncultured Heliomicrobium sp.
CTCAGGACAAGTGTCACAACTTTTCCCTTGACGCCGTCACCTACTTCATAGATGGGAAATGGAAAACCAAAATGCCGACAAATTTTTGCCAGGCCGCTCACACGCGGGCCAATGAAATCATGCCTGTTCGTCCGCCGACGGGCCGTAAAGCGCAGGAACCGGCACGTCGCACATTCTCAAGTAAACAGTCAGTTGCGCGCGGTGGTGGATCAGATGATTCAGGATCATCCCGCGTATACAGGCAATTCGCGGCATGGTGAAAAGCGTTTGGCCGCCAGCCAGCAATGACCAGTTTGTCATCATATCCGCGTCGCTGGCGCTGGCCAGCGCTTCGCGGAATTCGGCCAGGTTCTTATCAAAGTTTTTCAGCAGCTCGGCAACCGAAGCGGCGGGATTTTCCTTGTAAGGTTCGCCGCCTACAGGCGCAACATCGAATGAATCCGATTTCAACGTATCCCTGCCCCAGCCCAGCATGTTTGTAATATGCGTTGCCAGGCTGATCATTGGGAAAGATTTTGGATGCGGTCGAAAATCAAATTTTTCTGCTGGGATGCGTTCCAGAGTTTTGCGGGTTCCCGCCATCTCCTGATCCAGTTCTGGTAAAAGTGATGCGCTAATGGACATATTGTTCTCCGTAGTTAGAGGTTTGTTGTTGCGCCAAAAACGGCTTCAGCGCGCTAAAAACAGTTTCAATTCCAGGCTGAACTCTTAAATCATCAGGCCAAGTCCAGCCTCGTTCTCTGTCTCAACAAATCCGTTTTTGATCAAAATTCCCTGTTCGGCAACGTCAGCAATGATGTCAATGTGACCGTCCAAGTCGGCGTATATGACATTATTCATTGCCAAGGCAAAATGGGCCGCCGCTGCCATTGAAATTCTGGATTCGTCCATGCAGCCGACCATCGCGCGAATGCCGCGTGCTTCGGCGACCGCGTTGGCTTTCAGCGCGCCCGTAATGCCGCCGGTTTTCATCAGCTTCAGATTGACCAGCGGAGCCGGAGTTTTCAACACATCGGCAGCGCTCAAAACAGATTCATCCGCCATCACAGGAATCGGCGAGCGCTGGCAAAGTTCCCGCAACGCTTCCAAGTCGTTTGCGGCAACCGGCTGTTCGACAAACTCAATGTGGCAATCTTTGACAGCCTCCATCACACGCAAGGCTTCTGTGACGGAATAGCCCTGATTGGCATCAAGCGTCAATCGCATTTGGCTGCCAACAACTTTCCGAACTTGGCGGACCCGCTCAATGTCATCTTTGGGATTCAAACCGCACTTGATCTTCAGCGCACGGAAGCCTTGCGCTTGAAAGTCTTTGGCGCGCGCAAGCGTTGTTTGCAGGTCTTCGATGCTCAACGTCACAGTCGTTTCGATTTTGCTTTTGGCAGAGCCCAGCAACTGACAAAGCGGCAAGCCAGCTGTCTTGCCGAGCAGGTCGTAAAGCGCAATATCTATCGCGGCAACTGCCGTCGGTTGTTTTGGAGCAAGCTGACAAATCTGGGGCCAGATCGCTTCAATCCTGTGGGCACATTGCCCCAACAGAAAGGGCTTCAGAACTTGATTAAGGGTTCGTTCGACGCCATCCGCATTTTCTCCGGTCACGTGTTCATCAGGCGCAGCGTTTCCCCAGCCGACCAAGCCGTTTTCAAGCTCTACGCGAACGACAAGATTTGGCGCGACTTCGACAGATTCATAAGCGACAACAGATGGGTTGCGAAGCTGGTAATCCCGCCGAAAGACAGAGACATCAACAATTTGCATATCTTGGCTATTGAATCACAATCTGCCAGCCTGGCGATTCCAGGTTGCCGAAATACAGTTTCAATTCTTGCTCGCCGGGTTCAACTTTGGACGTTAGCGGAGCTTTGACCAGATACGTGGCATTCGCCGGATAAAACCCAATGTGGCTGGGTTTCACAATGCGCTCTCCAATTTTGACGCGCGTATTCCCCGGATCGGCGGTCAAATCCAGTCCCTCAACATAAAGCCAGATTTCCAGATTGTAGCCAAGCTTCAGACTGGCGGCCTCTTCGTCGTGTTCGTTTCTGACGTTGACGATCTTAGGAACGATTGGCGGCGGATAATAAATCTGAATCAAAACTGGCGTTGTTATTTCTCCGTTGGCGAACACGACCCGAATATCGGCTTTACCTTCCCCCAACCCGGCGGGCAACTGTTGATTGACCTGCGTCAATTTCAGCGAAGGATTATCAAATCCTGCTTGTCCGGCTGGCCCTACATATTGTGGCAACATGCGCTGACCATTGATTTCGACAAATAGGCTGTTTGCATCCACCTCTTCTCCATTCAAACCCGAAATGATCAATCCAAGATGCGCGTGAGTTCCGTTGGATGGAATTTCTTTGATACTGAAATCGTCAGCGCGACCAAAAGCCACGATCTCCGGAGCAGCGGTCGTATATTGAACCTTTTCGACTGGCAGATGGGCCACCCGCAAGCGTTTGCGAAGCGTCGTCCAGCAATACTGCGAACCCGCTCCGACAATGGAAATCAACTGTGCGTCTTTTTCAGCCGCAAACCGTCGCAAGGCAGATTCCGGAAAATCCGCGCCTGTCCAGGTATCCTTTTCCAAGCCTTCAAAATCAAAAGCGGTAATGGCGTTGGTTTGAAACCTGAAAACGCCTCCGGGCACCAGCACGCGCCAGGCGTCTTCCAAATTCGATTGAATGACTTCCGCGCTGGGAACGTGCTGAAACACGTACGCTGACAGAATCAAATCAAAGTGTTGATCCGGCAGAATGGAAAAATCCACGCCGTTTGTTTCGTAAAATTTCGCGTTGCTGGTTCCCGCCAAACGCTGTTGTGCCTGAACGATCATTTCGCCGGAAACGTCAACGCCGACCACTTCGCCAAACACCGCTGCCAGGTGTTTTGTCATCCGCCCGGCTCCGCAGCCAATTTCCAGCACGCGCAAACTCTTTGGATCACGATTTCCCGTCAACATCGGCAAGTCTGCCAACACCAGGCGATTGACTTCAAATGCGCCAGTCTGGTCAAACTCTTCTTCGGATTGTTGAAATCGTAAGGTATTGATAAACCATTTGGCATCGTGCCGCGCGCGATCATCCCAATCATGCTTCATGACATAAGACAATTCCTGCAAAGCTTGTTTGGTTTCCGTTGTACTACTCATAGGTCCCAAATCCCTTGCCCAATTGCGGGCGATAAATCTCCAAAAAGATTTTCGACTTTCGTAAACCCGGATTCCTCTAAGAGCGAGAAATGGCGCAATCCAATCCGCTAGCGCCAACAAATCCGAGCAGGATGCTTCAACACAGGGAGGAAAATATGACGAAGCGTTTTTCAATAGTTGCCATCAATCTGATGGCAATGGTTCTTTCAACTGCTGGTTTTGCCCAGGACCCAACGGGTCCGCAAACCCAGCGCAACGGTCGCCGTCACGGCGGCAACCTGAAAAAAATGGACACCAACCAAGATGGCCAAATCACGCGTGACGAATGGAAAGGCCGCGACCGTAGATTTCAAAAAGCCGACCGAAACAATGACGGCATCATCAGCCGTGAAGAAGCGATGAACGGTCGCCGCCAATTTGGAAAACAACGCTTGCAACGAATGGACACCGACAATGACAGGAAAATCACACGCGGCGAGTGGACAGGCGATCCTGAAATTTTTGGCAAGCTCGATAAAAACAACGACGGCACGCTTACCAGAGATGAAATAAAAGGCCGTCGCCGTAGAGGAGAAATCTGATCTTCCGCACCCGGTTTGGCGTCGCGCAGTTTGGGTTTTCAAGGTTGAGTGGCGTTTCATTATCACCGAATCTGCTTCCGCGCTGGATTCGGTCGTTCTTTGATACCAACCGGCTTAGTCGCTGAAGCCGATTGGGCGGAAACGCTGCTCATTGACGGCCAACAAGCCAGCTTTCGTCTCAATCTAGAGACTCGAAAGCTGGTTTGTTGGCCTTTTCATTCTCTTCGTAAATTGAAGACCAGCGGCCTTCTGATTGAACTCTACCACACTTGCCTTAGCCGAGAAACGAAGCTACAAAGCCATTGACTTCAATTTGATAGGAGAACAATTTCATGGCTGAAACTCTACCTACTCGGGAAGAAGCGTGGCAGTTGCTGTGCGAATGGACCCTTGGCGAAAGCCTTCGCAAACATGCTCGCGCCGTCGAATACGCCATGCGTTCTTACGCGCAAAAATACGGCGAAGATGAAAACAAATGGGGTGTCGTCGGCATGCTTCACGACTTTGATTACGAACGCTATCCCGATGAGCGGCATCCGCAACTTGGCTCTGAAACTTTACGCCAGCGAGGTTATCCGGATGACGTCATCCGAGCGATTCTTTCGCACGCTGACTACACCGGTGTCATGCGCGAAAGCCTGATGGAACACGCGCTGTTTGCCACCGACGAACTCTGCGGGTTTCTGACCGCTTGCGCACTGGTCAGACCAGACAAAAGCTTTGATACACTGGAACCGTCTTCGGTCAAAAAACGAATGAAGGACAAAGCCTTTGCCCGCACGGTCAACCGCGACGATTTGTGGAAAGGCGCTGAAGAATTGGGGCTGAATTTTGATGAACACTGCGCCTTCGTCATCTCGAAACTTCGAGACATTCAAGAGGAACTCGGCTTAAAGAAACTGGGGTAGTCACATAAAACGCAGGATTCGCTAAATAATTCAGATTCAGTTTGAGAATCCTACATGCGGATCAGAAGCGGTTGTTTATTCAAAAGCCCGCACTCGTTGAAGAGTGCGGGCTTTAGCGTATGGGGAGATAGCAATGTCGGCATAACGCCGGACGTCTATCGGCGGAACCCTGACTTTCGCTGTCGCCATTGCCGCTACCAAGAAAACACTTTGAATAATTCAGGACTCCCAGCTTGTCGGCTAAATAGTGCTCAAAAATCTGTGCGGCTTGACGATGCTCCGCCCAGCGCGTATGCTCCGCGCTTCCTTTGGCAGCCCTGAACCTTCACTGACGATTGCTGTTGCCAAGGTCAATTCCAGAATTGCCATAAT
>CAZMXG010000312.1:0-4975 GCA_964570175.1 uncultured Heliomicrobium sp.
CGCCGCGACCTTCAATGTTCGGCGGACGAGTTTCAAGCCGGACCACGTGCGGCTGTTGCAGCAACAATTCCGCCGAATCTTCAATCGTCACCAAACGTTCGGCATCAGGAATGAAGGACGACAAACAATTGAGCATCGTCGTTTTTCCGGCGCCGGTTCCTCCGGAGATCAAAACGTTCAGGCGAGCTTTGACGCAGGCTTCCAGCATTTGAGCCAGTTCCGGCGTCAGCGCGTTTAACCCAATCAGGTCCTTGATTTTCAGCGGATCGGCTCCGAAACGGCGTATGGAAAGCATTGGGCCGTCCAACGCCAGCGGCGGAATGATGGCATTGACACGCGAACCGTCTTTCAAACGCGCATCTACCATCGGCGAAGATTCATCAATGCGGCGGCCAATGCGCGAAACGATCCGGTCAATGATCTGCATCAGATGCGCATCATCGCGGAAATTTATATCAACCTTTTCAAGCTTGCCGCGCCGCTCAATGAAAACACTGCGAGGGCCGTTAACCAAAATATCGGCGATGGTGCTATCGGCCAGAAGGGGCTCCAAAGGACCAAGGCCAAATAATTCGTTAAGAACATCGGCTTGAATTTTTTCGCGCTCGGCTCCGCTCAAAGGAGCGTTTTCATCATCAAGAATTCTGGTGATGGCTTTTTTGACTTCTGAATGCGCAATAGCCTGATCCAAACCTTCCAGCTTGGAAAGATCCAGGCGGTTTATCAGCGTACGATGAACTTTCGCCTTCAGGTCCTGCATCGCGTTCGTTTCCGCGGTTGCAGCTCCTCTCGGCGTAGTGCCATTAATCTGATCCTGTAATCTGCTTTTAATAACTGACATGGTTTTTTCCAGAGGGGGCTTACTTTACTATTCGTTTGCCGGTTGCGGGAGGATATTCCGGCTGTGACAGCAATGATTCAGGGCTTGGAACCGTATGCGATTCATTTGTCCCTCAATTCTGGATTAGGGACTGGGGAAATCCTGGTCAAATCACGTTGACGCTTATTCTTTAACAGACATCGTTATCGCTTACCGCTAAAGATTGAGGTCCAGCCGCTCCGTTGGGGCTTCGGCGTTCCAGGCAATTGCTCAGATTGCGATTTAATACCGGTCAGCTTGCTGGCTAAAACGCCGAAATCATGAATCACACGCGATTGCGTTTTTGACAAGACCAGCGGTTCTCCGACATTGATTGAAGCTATCGCTGCCTGATAATCGTTGGCGATGGTCGCAAAAACCTGTGTTTCCAAAACTTTCTCTACCTGCTTCAGATCGAATTCAGGCGTTTTCGTGTAGCGGTTAACGACGACCTTGATCCGGCCACGGTCATACCCCAGGCGCGTGAAAATATCCAGCGTGCGACGAGCACTACGAATCGCCGGAATGTCCAGCGTCAACAGCAGAATCAAATCATCCGCTGCATCCAGCGCCGCAATCGTGTTTTCATTGAGCATTCGCGGCGGATCAATGACAACGTACTCGGTTTGGGCGCGCAGCAACGCAATGGAGCGCGTCACGTGCTCAACTCTGACATCTTCGTCTTTTCCGATTTCCGTTGGCGCCGCCAGCAAGGTCAGATTTTTTGACCGCTGCGTTAAATAACTGGCGATCAATTGGTCATCCAGCCGGTCATAATTCCGGACGACGTCATGAATCGAATAAATCGGTTCCAGCCCCAAATAAAGCGGCTGATCACCCGCCTGAAGGTTCAAATCAATCACGCAGGCACGCTTGCGCGATAACCGCGCCAGACTCGCAGCCAGATTGGCCGTGACGAATGTCGTGCCGCACCCGCCTTTGCTGGCAAACACAGCGACCACCCGCCCAAGATGGGACTCTTCTGGGCGAATTACCGATTGTTCGATTTTTGCGAAGACGGCTGAAATTTCGGATTCAACCAGCGGCTGACGCAAAAACTCAGTCGCTCCAGAACGGAAAGATTGCAGGATGACTTCTGGCGAATTGTCTTCGCTGGAACAAATCACCGCCGTATCTGGCAGTTCCTGGTGTATGCGCTCAACAAGTTGGAAGGAGTGGTTTAGTTCGCCATTCAACAACACCAAAGTGGCTTGTGGACGCAGCCGATTCAGTTCGTCCAGCACCTGTGGCGCATTGGGCAATTCAGCCAAAATTGCGAGCGGAGTCTGGCTGGAACTGCGTAATCGCGTCCTCTCCTGCTGACTCAAACTTCTACCGATGACAACAACTGAAATTGCTTTCGACACTTACTTCAGTTCCTTGATTGAAACTCGACTTTTGATTTGCCCGCTTTTTGCATTTCGACAACGGGCGCGGAAACTGCCTGAAAAATTCAGACCCTGATTGAAGGCAAATTATAGTCTCCGCTCTAACGAAACTCCATCGAAAATTCCCCACGAGCGCGCAAACGGCTCTCGCCCAGGCATAAAATTTTCTAGACTTCCAACTGCTATCTCGACAACTGTATGGACATCGGCAGCCAAGTTCGCTTAAACACCGGATCGCTATCAACCGCCAAATTGGCCGGATCAACAGGCGTTCCTCCGGAGAAAATCTCGCGCACAAAAAATCCGTACAGCGTACCGTCGTCACGGACATCCTGCACAAAAAGCATTCCGATATTCGTCACACGAATCTGCGTAGCGTCGGGATTCCTGGCAAGTTCGACCGGACTGAACATCATTACCGGAATCACCATTGGATTGGTGTTCGGAATCGGATAACTGCTGGTTTTGACGTAGCGGTAATTATTGAGAATTGTCAGGTCTACAAATTCGCTATCTAATGTGTTTGTCTTAAGAGCTTGCAGCCCGAGTCTGGCTTGGTCGTAAACCGACGTATCATCCTTGCTATATACCGTAATGTCCATCCCAACCCTGATCTTTCCGCAATAACCATATTTTGCAGCATCAAGGACGGAATAACTATTCGTGATCAGACCGTTGGAGGACACTGGAGGAAGAGTGGCCAGATTGGCGATGCGATAGAATTTGGGCTTGATTTCAATATATCGCCCCATGACTGTTTTATTGATGTCAATATCGGAAATCAGCTTGGTATCTCTCAATCCAGTGACATAACTGCCGACTCCACCCGCGTAAGCATCCAGGTAAGGCGGAGTGTTGCGCGCTCCAGCCGCAAACCGCGATCGGTAATAATCACCAAATTGAATGGGCAATTCATCCGAACCGCGCGCTGGATCGCCCGCCCAATGCACGTTGTTGCTGGAATCAAAAAACGTGTCGGGAACCATTACGGGCCCCCAACATGCTCCGCCGAGCGTCGGGGAAATTCCGGCTCCAACTGCACCAACACCGCCATCAACAGGAAATACTGTCGCCGTCGCGGCAGCTCCAATATTGAACCCGTTCAGGCCAAACATTCCGGCAAACAGTGTAGGCACCGGAATCGTGGAACTCACCTTCACGCGCGGCAATTCATCGCCATTCGTCTGCACCTGCACATTGCCAGCGCCGATGACAATATTATTGGCATTGGGAGCAGGATCGTCTTTTCCCGGATCAGCGTAGCGGCGAACCTGATTGAACCCGGCATATTGAACTGCCAACTCTTCAGCCACAGTCTGCTGCCGCGGTCCCGGATCTGCCGATTCAATCGTCAGCCGCAAGGCGGAGGCTCCCGCCAGCGCCGCGGCGTCAATGCCGTTTTGAAATTGACCACGCGCGCTAAAGGCAAATCCCAAATCAATTGAGAGCGCCAGAAAACCGATCATGACGGTAATCATTAACGCAGTCAGCATCATGATTACACCACGCTGTCTCCGGTTGCGCGGATTGTCCGTTTCCCGGCCAACATTGACACTTCCTGATTTTTCGCCTGGTTTTGTAAAGATGCGTTTCATGGTTTTCTACCTCAAAACTGCGATCGCATCGCTTGAGCAGCGGTTGCAAGGAGAGGGATGCGGCTTGTCGCACGTCATCCCTCTTCGGCAACTATCAAAACATGGATTGATAACTCCGCCAAATAACCACAAAGCTACGGCTTTTCGTTGATTTGCGGTGGCGGATTTTTTGCTTCTGACTTCTCAGCATCTGGCTTCGCAGGTTCTGCCTTGCCAGTCTTTCCGTTTTTCACGACAGGCAAGTCAACCCCAGTTGGACCAACAGGTGCTGATGTAGCCACAGTAGGAATAATAATTGGATTTACTGTGGAACTGATATTGGCGCTTTCAGCTTTTTCAGAACTGGAAGTCACCCCACGAGACGGAGCGGTGACTTGCTCAGAAGTAGCTTTTTGCGCGCCGTTCTTTTGCGAATCGGTTTGCTTACGGCTCTGATCGTCAAGCTGTTCACCAGCTTTGCGTGGAACTGAATGACCGGATTGTCCTTCAATTTGTCCCGCTGGTGAACTGGTCTGATTCGGTGTGATCGGTTTCAACTCACTGACGCCAGGCAATCTCGGCAATTGATCAGGGTTGAGAGGCTCGACCAGTTTGACGGTTGCCAGGAAAAGCAGTTCTGTCTCATTGCGCTGGAAACTGCGGCTCTTGAACAATTCACCAAGAATGGGAATGTCACCTAACAAGGGAACTTTCGACAAATTCACGCGCTCACTGTTGTCAATTAAACCGGCCAGCGCAAAGCTTTGGCCATCTCGCAATTCCAATGTGGTCTTCGCTCTACGAACTCTCAAGCCAGGAATGACAATGCTTTGCAGGGTAACTGCGGAAGCAAAATCCAGGCTGGAAACTTCCGGCGCCAGTTCCAGGCGAATGTGGTTTTCGTCAATAATCGTGGGCGTGAAATCCAGCTTGACGCCAAACTCCTTAAACACAATCGTGATCGCCGACTGTCCGGCATTGACGGATTGCAAAATCGGAATCGGGAACTCACCGCCAGCCAGGAAGCTGGCTTTTTGTCCATGCATCGCAATCAGGTTTGGCTCTGCCAGAGCGCGCAATGCGCCACGTGAATGTAAAGCGCGGATAAAGGCTGATGTCGCCGCGTCGTTGCCTGCGTGACCTAGAAACAAGTT
>CAZMXG010000313.1:0-4846 GCA_964570175.1 uncultured Heliomicrobium sp.
TCGCCAATTTCGATGGTTAATGATTGATGATCCGGAAGAACCTATTGCCGGCCTCGGGAAATCAACAAACACCAGCGACTCCCAAGTTGACGCCTCCCTGCTGGCGCTCGAAAAGGTCGGCTTCATCGTTACAGAAATTGACGCTGGGCAGGCGCGCCGGATTCGCCGGCAACAAACCAGGGCCGACAACCAATCCGCACGAGGTGAGTAAATGGGACAAACAACAATTGAATGGACATCTTACCGAAAGCCGGACGGCACCATCGTTCCCGGCTATACCGCAAACCCCGTCATCGGCTGCGCGAAGAAATCGCCCGGGTGCAAATTCTGTTATGCCGAGAACGACACGCCGGCACGCGTTGCTCGAGCTGGCGGCCAGGAGCTTTGGGGTGTTGATGCCAGCCGCAAGGTGACGAAAAGCTGGTTGACGCAGGCCAAGGCCTGGAACCTGGCCGCACGGGTCAACAATGAACAGCGCCTGGTCTTTTGCGCCAGCCAGGCCGACTGGCTGGAAGATCGTGAAGAGTGGTTGGAGCCCCGCGCACAATTGCTGAAAACAATTTTCGAAACGCCGAATTTGATCTGGCTGTTGCTGTCCAAAGAGCCTTGGAATTTTGATCATCTGGTATACCAGGCGTTTGAGTATTGGAACCTTCGCGGGGACAACACGGATGTCTTGATAGCCAAATGGCGAGCCGGAAGCAGTATTCCTTCCAATGTCCGGCTTGGCGTCAGTGTCGAAAATCAGGAATGGGCTG
The DNA here is from genome assembly GCA_964570175.1 of uncultured Heliomicrobium sp. Taxonomy (GTDB): domain Bacteria; phylum Acidobacteriota; class Blastocatellia; order RBC074; family RBC074; genus RBC074. Next base: position 759 of record CAZMXG010000313.1, read on the forward strand.
ACAAGCGCCGCGAAGCCTTCGCCAAACTCCCTGGCAGTAAGTTTGTCAGCTACGAACCGGCGCTCGGCCCGGTCAATTGGGACGGCTGGGAATTCGTAGATCAGATCATCAGCGGTGGCGAATCCGGTAAAGACAAAGACAAGGATATTCGGCCTTCGCATCTCGGTTGGCATCGCAGAACCCGCGACTGGTGCCGAGCAAATCGAAAGGCATATTTTTTCAAGCAATGGGGCGAATGGTTGGGCACGGTGCAGGGGCAGGCTCCAAATGTGCCGACCGGCACGCCCGTACACCATTTTGACGGAGGCCTATTTTTGTCTCTTCGCCTGGGCAAACTGAATACCGGCAATATGCTCGACGGTCGCCAGCACCTGGAAATTCCAGGAATCAACTTCTTTTCCCATCAGGAGGTCGCTTGAAACTTCTGCTTCCTTTCGCGCTCTGTTGGATTCTCGCCTGTCCGGAAGTTTCGTCCCCGGCTGCTGTCCCTCACAAACCAACAGCCCAGGCCAAGCGACGGCACAAACGAAAACGCATTCCGCGCAAAGTCGTCGTACAGCAGCCCAGCGAGGCGACGCCCGCCGACCTGGCGCAATTGATCAAAGCGTTCTCCGACGACGAAATCCGCGCGGAGCTGGCCCGGCGCACGCTGCCGCACTATCCCGCCCCTTTGCTAGAAGCCGAAGCCGAAAAGCGGAAATTATCCGATTTTACCAACAAGGAAATTCGCGCCGAACTGAATCGCCGGTTGCTGATGGCTTATCGCCTGACGGAGCTGCAACGCGAAGCCGAAAAACGCGGAATTCAGTAAGGGGGACAAATGAAAGCGGCCAGCCTTGATCTTCTTCCAGCCGAATACACTTGCAAGCTTTGCGAAACATCGAAGCCACTGCAAAAGATGGTGTTGGTTTTTCTGCGCACAGAGAAGCTCTACAAATTACGCCCGCGCTGCAAGGAGTGCCACAACGCGCGCGAGCGCGGCCATCGCCGGGAATGGAAGAAGCAATACTTGCAAAAATGGCGAAAGAAAAACGCCAAACTGAATGAAAGCTACTGGCGGAATGACCAAACTAAAGAACGACAGCGGGTAAACGCAAAGAAACGCTTCGATCAAAAACACGAGGCAATCTTAATTCAGATCAGAATGCGTAAGCGCGGTTATCCGACCAGCATCGTCGAAGCGGAGGAGCTGCTGAAGCGGTTCGGCCCGTGTTATCCCACCAAAGCAGGCTTATCGAAGAGAGGGCTGCGCGAGTGCGAGCGCATCCGTTCCGCGCTTCGACGACAAAAGAAAAAGCGAATTTCGACGTTTGAAATTCGCCTGATGGTTTACGACGACGACAAGTCGAATTACATCAAACCCGGGCGGCAGAAGATGCCGTACCAACACGCCGCGAATAAACTTCGCAAATGGCATCAGGAGAAAAAGCATGACCGAAACACGCAAAGCCAATCTGTTTGAACTCGACCAGGCTGAATTGGAGTTAATCAACAAGCTGGAAGCAGTCTTCGCCGAGCCAATGGACGAAAACTCTGATCCCGGCCAAACCTGCGAAGAAATCGCGGACGAATACCTGGCTTCGCTGGCCGAAGTCCAGGAACAGCTTGGCGAAAAGCTGCAAGGATACATCAAGGCGATTCGTGCGATGCGCTTCAAGGGCGACCTGTTAAAAGCCGAAGCCGTGCTCTATCAGGCAGAAGTTACGCGGTTGAATCAACGAGCGTCCGCCGAAACTGATCGGGCCGACTTTCTGGAATCGCGCTTGAAGGCATTTCTCGAACGGCGCGAGCTGAAGGAATTGGAAGTCGGCACCTTCCGCCTGAAGATCGTCAACCAGGGCGGCAAACTGCCGCTGGTGCTATCGCCTGCCATTTCGGCCGACCAGGTCGCCGAACGATTCCAAGAACTTATTCCTGAACGAATCGAATTCAACAAACAGGAAATTGAGGCCGCACTAAAATCCGGCGAAAAGCTGACGATCACTCTACCTGGCGTTGCCGGCGGCGAACCACAGGAAGTTGTCTGGGCGCAGCACGGCGAGCGTAAAACCAAACTGAAAATCGCGTAAGGAGGTTGAGATAGATTCATGGTTGACACTGAAACCGCTCAGTTTCTTGCACGTCTCAGTCAAATGCTGTTTGAATTCATGGTGGTGGCTCTACTGGTCATACTTGTTCTATGTTTGGTCATCACTAGGCGGGAAAAATAAACGATTGTGATAGCCCAAAGTAAATTTAGAAGGGGGAGTATGTTGAACCTACTCGGCAAAGCTATCTGGATCGTCAACTCCGATCCGCCGCATCAACTTCGTGATAAGTTTTACTCGATTAAAAACAAGCTGCTGAAGCGGTTCGGCAAGCGTGTCGGCCAGGACCTGCAGCACATCTACAAAGAATGCTGGCATTGCAATTATTGGGCGTGCGATGACTGCGAACAGTTTGACGCTTGTTGTAAGTGCCTTGGCACAAACATCTATCGTCAATTCTGGTCGCGGCTGGATGTTTACCAGTTTGGTCGCTTTCGCTTCCATTTGCCGGTGGAACGGTTATACAAAGACCCTGGCGAGCCGGTCACCATAAAGAGCTACATTCAGCATGAGGAGCGAGGAAATTACTTTTTGCGGATGGAATTACTGCTGTGGTTGATCGTATTCTTCGATCCGGTGTACTTGCTACGGAATCTTCGGCATCTGAAACACGTTCCGGTTTCGCTGCGCTACCCGCTGTTCTGGTTGCTTTCGCAGTTCGGCCGGATTGTCCAGGCCGTTAAAGTCTTATCGAAACGATTCAAACCAAAACCCAAACCGATAGATCCCGAAGACATTCCATTTTAAGGAGAGAGAGATGTTCGACAATAACACCACATTTGTTGTCCAAGGAAAATCGTTGAGCCTGGAAGCTCGATTGCTCGGCGCGTTAGTGAGCCAGGTGCGAAATGCTTCAACCTTGGACACAGAGATTAGCTTAGACGATCTGGCTATGATTGCCGGGATCAGCATTCATCGCACAGGCGACAAGCTCCGGCTTGATTTTTCCCTTCACAAAACCAAGCCGATTCGAATTCAAGTGGACAAAGGGGTAATAGACGCTGGGGACATTCTGGTTGATGATGATCAATATCAAACTGTAATGGTTGACGGTGCCTCAGGTTGCGTTTGGGCCGTACCTAAAGGGGATTGAAGCCAAGGCTTAGACATCGTATAATCATTTCAATTAGCAGCGGTAAATACCCTTATGGCTGAGGACGCTGCTGAATCAGGGCACCGAAAGGGGCCCATTTATTTTGCCTAGCTGGCCACCATCAATCCATTCCAATCAGTCGTATACGATGGCGAAACCTGCCCGAATTTCGTTTGCCAGATTCCACGATTCGGAAACAAGCCGCATTGGATCGTCCCGCTCCCAAAAGAAGCATTGATCGAATCTATCGCGCACATCAGCCGCCGGTGCAATTCATATTGAACCGTATCCCATAAACGCCGCGGCGCTTTGTCGGCCAGTTCCAGATCATCCAGCATCACGCCGGCTTTTCGAATCTCAAACCCCGGTTTGTAAATCTTCTCCAAGCCCCGGAGCGCCAGAGGCAACAGTTCAAGCGTCGAATCGGACTTTGGCGCAACGTTGAAGCTTACGCTGTTGGAATACTGAGGAACGTTTTTGAAGTGGTCCGTATTCGCAAAAACAGACAGCTTGCCCGTCACCAACATACGCGCGCGAAGCTTCTCTGCCGCCCGCGAAGTGAAGTGCGCAATCGAAGCCTTCAGCTCGTTGAAGTCATCCGTTGCGGACCCAAACGAGCGCGAAACGCAAAGCTGCTGCTTGGTCTTTGGCTCTGTTTGAAACGCAATACAGGAAATTCCGCGCAACTCCTGCACGGTCCGCAATCCAACCACCGTCATTCGCTGGCGGATCCAGCGGTCATCGGCATCGCGCAATTGAAGCGCGTTTTTGATGCCGTGGCTCTCAAGCATTGCGGCATAACGCGGACCGACGCCCCAAACGTCCCGAACAGGCAATCGCTTCAGAGCATCTCGCTGGTAGCGCGAACCTGTTAAATCCAGGACGCCACCGGTTTTGGCGGACGTTTT
>CAZMXG010000314.1:0-4605 GCA_964570175.1 uncultured Heliomicrobium sp.
TAAGCAATCGCGTTTTCCTTGATCGGTTGCGTAAACGAAGGCCAGCCCGTTCCGCTCTCAAACTTTTCGCTGGCGTCGAACAACAACGTGCCGCAACAAATGCATGCATACAAACCCGGTTCGAACAAGCCGCACATTTCCGAACTGAAGGGACTTTCCGTTCCGTGCTGGCGCGTCACGTAATATTGCTCCGGCGTTAATTGAGCGCGCCATTCCGCGTCAGTTTTAGTTACTTTTCGGTCGGGATTCAGGTTTGAAATCCTGGCCAATCGCAGCACATCTAACCATTTCAGCAACATTTCCTACTTCTCCTTCGCGTGTTTCCGCTTTTCTTTGTCGCATCGCGACGGTTCAAATTCGGACAGGTCATTTGCGTCCAGCTTTTCTTTGTCGCGCAGCGACAGCGTGAATTTAGCCGTGGGTGTCCGACCCACGGAAAGCTGGAAATGAATTTTCGTGTCGCGTCAGCGACACCTGAATCGGATCATTCGTGTGTATTCAACCGTCGCTGACGCGACGTGATTGGCTTGCCAATCGTTCCCGTGGGTCGGACACCCACGGCTAAATTCATCCACCGCTAACGCGGTGAAAACCTCGTATCGTCTCGGTATCCTGGGCTTCTGTTTACGCTTCTAACTTCCTGTGGGTCGGACACCCACGGCTAAATTCATCCACTGTTAACGCGGTGAAAACCTTCGCGTCATTGCAACGTTGGGAAATCAACTGGCGATTTCCATCTTCGCCCTATTCGGAGCATCGTTCTCCAATAACGGGGCAAGCCGCGAAAAATCTCCTGCCAGCAGCCCGGCAACCGCATCTGGAAAAAGCATCATTTGCTACTCTCGCGTAATGAAATTGTCCGTGTTGAACAGCACGCGCGCCGCAGCCGTCAGCGCGGCGGATTGCGCTTCGGTTAAGCCAGCCTTTGTTAATTCTTTGTTTACCAGTGTCCTTGCCGAAGCTGGTTCTTTGGCAAAGGCCTGTGCTTGGCGTTCGACGTAGCGGCGCAAGGCGGCGAGTTCGGTGACGCTCGGCGGACGGCTGAAACACAGTGCAAACGCAAGCTTCAATCGAGCATCCAGCGTGGCGGCAAATCCTCCCGGCACTTCGCGAACCAGGCGAGCGGCCAGGCCTTGCGCGATTTCCAGGAAAGCCGGGTCGTTTGCCAGCGTCAGCGATTGCAGCGGCGTGTTCGAGCGGAATCGCCGCGTGCAAACCTGCTGAAAATCCGGTGAGTCAAACGTCGTGAACAGCGGATACGGCGCGCTGCGGTAAAACTGCGTATACAGCGCGCGGCGAAAGCGTTCAGCACCCGGCGCAGCGATCCAGTTCTTTTTGTTCTGCGTAAAGGCGTACACGCCGTCGGGTTGCGGCGGACGCACGCTGGGGCCTCCGATTTTTGGATTGAGCAGGCCGCTGGCGCTCAAGGCGGCATCGCGCACAATTTCGGCTTCGACGCGAAAGCGTTCCTGCCGAGCCAGCAGCAGATTGCGTGGATCAATTTCGCTCAAGTCTTTGCGGGCTTCGGAGGCTTGCCGATAAGTGGCGCTGTTGACGATCAAACGATGCATGGCTTTCAGGCTCCAACCCTGGCGGATGAACTCACCCGACAGCCAATCCAGCAATTCGGGATGTGTGGGAAGAGAGCCTTGCGTTCCAAAATCTTCTTCGGTTTCGACGATGCCGCGCCCGAAATACCGCATCCAGATGCGGTTCATCGTGACGCGCGGCGTCAACGGATTCGCTGGATTGACCAGCCAGTTTGCAAGATCAAGACGCGTGCGTGGTTTCGTAGTTTCAGGCAAGGCTGGCGCAATGGCGCTAAAGACAGCCGGTTGCAACAATCCTGCTGCTTTGTCAGGGCGTGTAAAGTCGCCGCGCGTGAAAATATATGATTCGCGCGGAATGTTGATGTCCCGCATGATCATCGCGAAGGCGGCGTTGCCCATTTGCTTTTCTCTGACCGCGCGCGCCGAAGCGAAAGCCGCATTCACGATCGTTTGCTGTTCAGGAGAGCGCGCATTCATAGGAAGCTTCAAAGCGGCCAGCAAAGCGGCTCCGTGCAAATCGTGCGGTGTTTCTGTTGCAACTTCGAGTTTGAAATGACCAATGCCACGTCCGGTTTCCGCTTCGTGCCGCATCACAAATTGAATTTGGCGGCTGGCGAAAGTTTTCGGTTGGGCAAAAACGAAGACGGCTTCATGTGCCTGGTTTGTACTCAACGACCAACCGGTGCGCCGGTCGCCATCGGTTGCTGCCTGGGCGGGGTAGGCGCTTTGTTCGTTATCGGCATAGGCATCGTTGAATCGGTGCTGGCCACCTTCCGAATCAATATAAAATTCGCTCAATGCGAACGATCCGTCTGCTGCCAGGCCGGGTCCATTTTTCGGCAAGGCTTCGTGCGGCAGCACGCGCAAACGCACCGCAGCAACGCGCGGCGAAGCAATTCTGACCAAGATACGGTAAGCGTCATTTACCGAAGCGTTCGATAAAATCAAAAACGATCCATCGTTCAATCGCTGCAATTGGCCAGCCGCTTCGGTGTCGAATTTGACGGGATCAAATGAAACCCATTCGACTGGCTTATTCGGAGCTGTCACCGCTGGATTACGTTCCAGCCGGGCGGTTTCCGCGCGCTCCCATTCGCCTTGTTTCAATTCGCCCACAGGCATTCCGCGCATTGGGCCGCGTTGAGCCAACGGAGGAACGGGTGATTCAGGATTCGATTCTGGCTTGCCGAACATTTCGCCGCGCCGGACTGGCACCACAGGACCTTGATTGTTCACGTCCAGCGTCGAGTTAAAGAACGCCAGCATCTGGTAATACTCTTTGTGCGGGATGGGATCGAATTTGTGCGTGTGGCATTGCGCGCAGCCTACGGTCAATCCCAGCCAGACTGCGCCTGTTGTATGCAGCCGATCCATTACCTGTTCGACGCGTGCTTGTTCAGGATCAACACCGCCTTCTTCATTGATGACTGTGTTGCGGTGAAAGCCCGTGGCGACAAGCTGCACTTTGTTCGGGTTCGGCAACAGGTCGCCCGCCAGTTGTTCGATGGTAAACTGATTGAATGGCTTGTCTTCGTTGAGAGCATTGATGACCCAATCGCGGTACGGCCACATCACGCGCTCACCATCAATCGTGTAGCCGTTGGAATCGGCGTAGCGCGCCTGGTCCAGCCAATGTCGTCCCCAGCGTTCGCCGTAATGCGGACTGGCCAGCAGGCGTTCCACCAACTCGCTGTAGGCTGTGTCCTGATTTTTGTTAAAGGCTTTGGCGAATTCTTCAACTTCTGCCGGTTGCGGCAATAACCCGATCAAATCAAGCGACAAGCGGCGAATCAAAGTTCGCGCATCAGCCTGTGGCGAAGGTGTGATGCCTTCCCGTTCCAGCCGCGCCAGAATAAAACGGTCAATGTCGTTTCGTGCCCATTTGGTATTTTTGACTGCGGGTGGCGGAGCCGTGGCAAGCGGTTGAAACGCCCAATGGCCTTGATATTTTGCGCCTTGCTCAATCCAGCGCCGCAACAGCGCAGCTTCGTCCTGTGTGATCGCCGTCTTTTTCGCCGACAGCGGCGGCATAACTTCGCCCTTGTCATGCGAAGTCACGCGACGTAGCAATTCGCTTTCGTCCGGTTTGCCCGGCGTAATGGCCCGGTACCCGCCGCGATCTTTGGTTGCGCCTTCAAATGTGTCCAGGCGCAAACCTGCCTTGCGATTCTTTTCGTCCGGTCCGTGACAGTAAAAACAGCGGTCGGACAGCAAAGGGCGAATGTCTCGGTTGAACTGCACTTCTTGCGCCGATGCAGCAGTCAACTGCGGCGTCTGCCAAGCAACAACAAATACAACTGCGAACATCAACAGACTCAAGCAAAGTTTCAGTCGTCTCATAGTCGGCTTCCAGCAATTGGATTTCGATTCGGTGTTTGACCAGCAAAGATTTCATTGGAAAAGAAATCTGATGGGGAGGGAATCATCGCCGAGTCTTCGACTGTCGGCAAGCTGCGCAGGAACGAAGTTTATTCATTCTTTGTTTTTAGCCAAAGAGCACACAGAGGGCACTGAATAAATCCTGATAGCTGTCCGTCTCAGCGATTTCAGTGGCTGAAAAATGAATTCACTCTGGCACGCGGACTTGTTGATAACCAGCCCCAACGCAGGCTTAGTTCAATCCAAATAGCCGCAACGCATTTTCCTTCAAGATCAGCGGACGCACTTCATCCTTGATCGCGATTTTCTCGAAATCCGCCAGCCAGCGATCCGGCGCGATCAGCGGATAATCCGAACCAAACAGCACTTTGTGTTTCAGCAATGTATTCGCGTATTGCACCAGTGTCGGCGAGAAATACTTTGGCGACCAGCCGGAAAGATCAATATACACCTGTGGTTTGTGCAGGCAGATGGAAATGGCTTCGTCCTGCCAGGGAAATGACGGATGCGCCATGATGATCGGCATATCAGGGAAATCCACGGCCACGTCGTCAATGTCCATAGGGTTCCCGTACTTTAGTCGCACACCGCCGCCGCCGCGCTGCCCTGTGCCAATGCCGCTGTGTCCGGTGTGAAAAATCACGGGCAGTTTGGCTTCGTTAATGACTTCGTAAAA
>CAZMXG010000315.1:0-4589 GCA_964570175.1 uncultured Heliomicrobium sp.
ACGTTTTTCCAGATCACGAACACCGGTCATGTATTGATCCAGTCGTTCGCGGTCGCGGGCACCAACTTTGCCTTGCAGGCGGCGCGTTTGCTCGGCCACTGAATCCATCACGCTTTGCCCCAAAGCCAAACGCCGCACTTGCGCCTGCACTTCTGCAGGCGTGCCGGTGACGAACATGCGTTTGAAAATTTCGGAAGGTTTTTCTTCGGAAGGAATCAACACGCCACCGCTGGTCCATGAAAGGCTGTGCTGGCCTTGCTGAATGTTGACGCCGAGCGTCAGCGACGGAAAGCGCGTCTGGTTGCCGATCTGTTCCGCTGCGAATTGATCGAGCGAAATCGTGTTACGAAACCCGCCGCTTGATGGGTGCGGCGCAGCCGTTAGGAAGCAATTGTCTGCGGGATGACCGGCGTCTACGTCAGGATGCCAAACGCCGCTGAACACTGTGAACTCATTCCGATGCGCTTTCAGTTCTTCCAGGTAAGGAGAGAGTTGATAGTTGAATCCTTTGGAATCCGCCGCCGGAAAGAACTTCGACGGCAGCACGCCCAGATTGTTGCAGATCGCAAAAAAACGGCGCGGCACGGCGACAGCTTCAGCCCGCGCAAAGGCAGGCACCATCGCATCCAGCAACGGCAAGCTCAGCGCGACACCCGCTCCGCGTAAAAAGCTGCGGCGTGAAAGAGCATTTTGCATCGAGATATTCAGTGATTTCATCGGTTGTAACTCCTGACAATGATGAGTTTGTGAGATTCAAACCGCGAGACAATCGGACTAATACCACAAGTTGACGAAGCCTGCCAACAAACTTGGCAGGCTTCGTCAACTCTCTCGAACAAAAACTTCCCCCTCACCGATGCTGGTCAACCAGAATCTGATTTCCGTCGGGGTCTACAGCCATGAAACTGGCTGGCCCAGTGGTTTTCTCGTCCGCTTCTGTCAACAATTTCACGCCTTTCGCTTTCAGTTGGCGCTGCAATTCGCGGACGTCGGTGAATGAAGCGAGATTTTGCCCGTTGCTATCCCAGCCAGGATTGAAAGTCATGATGTTCTTCTCAAACATCCCTTGGAACAGTCCGATCACGTGATCACCGTTTTTCAGAATCAACCAGTTCTGTTTGGCATCGCCCATGAAAACTTTGAATCCGAACTTTTCATAAAAGCTTCTTGAAGCGTCTATATCCTTAACAGCCAAACTGATCGAAAAATTGCCCAAGTCCATGGTTTGCTCCTTTTGGCTTGTAGCCGGTTGCTGAACAGAGACTTTGTCAGAAGGTTTGGAAGCCTGCGCTCTTTTGTAGGTCGCCAGAAACTCTTTCGTTCCAGCTTTGGTGGTGAATTCTTTAGGCCGGGTTTGGCCTGAAAGGTCGTAGCAGATGCGCAGGGTATCCGCCGTCAGTTCGTAAATCGCTAAAAATGTTTTTCCCTGATTCGGGCCGTTTGTACCGGTAATGTCCATCGCTTTCGGCGATTTTGGGTCTTCCACGGAAACGAGTTTGTATGTGCCTTGATCGTTTTGATACGTGTAACGGCCATCGGCCAAAATCAGCTTGGTATTTTTGAAAGCCGCTTCCGGCAGTTTTTGCCCACTGAGTTCAAAGCTCATGGGAATCCAATCCGCCTCAATCAGTTTCCGATCGTCTTCAGTTTTGATATTTTTCAGTGGAAGAAAGGCCAGAAACCCAACACTTAACAACAACAGAAATTTTCCAATCATAAAAGCTCTCCTTTTCTCACGATTCGGCAGCTACATCCTGACAATCGGGATGTAGCCATAAAGATCGAAGGTTTCCCAGCCGATTTCTTCCGGTGTGCGCACAAAGACTTCGAAACCGGGTGCATTTGCCGGCTGGTAGCCGCTGGCCGGCAACCAGATTCTGAATAGATATTGCCAGGCCAACCCCACAGCAGAGATGTCTCCGACGCAATGCAGCACCGCAATGTCTTCAGCTTCAAAATCACGGATGGTCATGCCTATAGGTTCACACTCAGCACGATCCGGCATTTGCAAACTACGGCTTGGCCGCTGCCTGGATTTGAGGATTTCTTCCACAATTCCTTGATCTTCGGCATTCTTTGGGAAGACCACGCCCATGTCGTAACTGCATTTTTCCGGCGGGGTGATGCTCGGATCATCCGAAGACATTCCGATCAAGACCACATCATCCAAATCAGTTTGCCGCCGCGCCAGCCATTGCAGCAAAGAATGATAAGCGTCCATCAGCCGCTCACTCCCGTAAGAATTAAACACTCGGAAATAAACGTACCGGCATGGGTCCAGTTTTCCGACACGAACGCTTAATCCAGCGTCTTTCGCGCGCTGATCGAGTTCTTCAAAAGGGTAAAACACTATCTCACCGGGCGCTTTGCAAATCTTGCTAATTTCCAGCGGCGCTCGCCGATCCCAGGAACTGGCGGTGATTCCAAACTGCGCCTTGAACGCTCGCGAGAATTCGGCGAGCCCCGCAAAGCCGACTTCCAGCGCGATGTCTGTAATTCGTCTGGCCGGCGAAGCCTTCATCAATTGGGCTGCCCGTTCCAGGCGCGCGCGGCGAACGAAACTGTTCATCGTTTCACCGGTGATGCCCTGGAAAATCCGATGGAAATGGAAGGGAGAGAAATGGCTGACGCGGGCCAGATTGTTTAACGATAAGTCGCCGTCCAGATGCTGCGTGACGTAATCCAGCACGCGGTTGACCCGTTCTTCATAGAAATTCTTTCTCATGACATCAAACTCGGTCGTTAGTCTGAGGCAAGCCATCTGAAGCTCCCGCGGACTTCTTCCACTACTCATCAGCCATCAGATCCACCGTCGAACCCGAGTCAAATACGCGGAGTATTCTGTGCCAAAAAGTTTCAACAGCGTCCGCTCTTCAGGGCGAATTTGAAACCGCGTCATATACGCACAAAAAAGCATCGCCACGACAATGCCTGGCAAGGAACAGCACCAGATAGCGACGCCGAACAAGACCAACGCCATTCCCAAATACATGGGGTTCCGGCTCCAGTCGTAAATACCGGACGAAACAATGGAAGCGGTACGTTCTGGTGAAAAGGGACTCATCGTCGTTTTACTTCTGCGAAATTCAAAAACGCCCGCGCTGACAACTCCACACCCAAGCAGAACGACAATCATCGCGATTATGCGGTATCCGGGCAATACAATGTTGCCGCCGGGAAGGTAGGCACTCGCAGACCAGATCGCCACGGCAAAGACGATAAACAGCGCAAGCGGTGGAATGCGAAGTTCAAGGGCATTCATCATTTATTCAGAAACATCTCGCTTTCAATAATCAGTCGAATCAGCGTTTTCACGCCATAACCTTTGTTGGAGGCGCGATCAAGAACGGCTTCGACTTTCGGACGGTCGCTGAATTGCACAGGAGCTCCAGTCGCAAAGACGATAAATTGATTCGTCAGATTGCGGGCAATTTGCCGTTCGTCTTTGAGCAGCAGGCGTTTCAACTCGCGCACGTCCTGAAACTTCTGCCCATCGGGCAGCGATCCCGAAGCATCCACCGGCTGGATGTACCGGAAGGCAAACTTTTGCCCGTTCTTGCCGACGCCAGGAGCTTTTTCGCCTTCGGCCAGGGCGCGGTATTTGTCGCGCCAGCCACCGAAGACATCGAAGTTTTCAAGGGCAAATCCCGCCGGATCAATTTTCGCGTGGCAGGCGTTGCAGCTTGCATTGGTGCGATGTTTTTCCAGTTGTTGTCGCAAGGTTGTTGCGCCGCGAATGTCCGGTTCGACAGCAGGCACTCCAGCAGGCGGTGGTGGCACGGGTTTGCCAAGAATTCGTTCCATCATCCAGGCTCCGCGCACAACAGGCGAAGTCGTCGTTCCGTTCGCGGTGACTTTCAGCACGCTGGCTTGGGTCAGCAATCCGCCGCGCACAGAATCCGGCGGCAACGAGACGCGGCGAATCTTTGAACCTTGCACGCCGGGCAAGCCGTAAAGATTCGCCAGCCGTTCGTTGATCATCACAAAATCGGAAGCGATCAGGTTGCGCGCAGGCAAATCGCCGCGAATGAGTTCGGCCAAAAACGCGCGCGTTTCCGCAGCCGACGATTCGACCAAATGGTCGTCCAGATAGTAATCGCAATACAGCAACTCGTCCGGCGACGTGATGTTTACTTTGCGAAGGTCAAGCCAGTAATCCAGAAAAGCTGTTACGAAGCGTTGCTCTCGCGGATCGCCGAGCATTCGATCCACTTGCGCGCGCAGCACAGCAGGCCTGCGCAATGCGCCTTGCTGCGCAAGGTTGCGCAATGCGGCATCCGGTTCGGAATTCCACAAGAAATACGACAGCCGCGAAGCCAGCGCGGAATCATCCAATCGTCCAGGCTTTTCTTCCAGCGTCGTAAACGCGGGCGAACACAGCACGGCGGAATAGGCAGTAATCATCGCTTCAGTGAAACTGCCGCTATTTTTGTGCGCCGCGTCAAAAATTTTCCCGAAACGCGCAGTGTCTTCTTCAATGGCTTGCGGCGTCGTGTGGCGATAAACGCGCTGGATAAAGTTCCGCAACAATCTTGCAGCGTCCGCTTGTGGTTGCGCGGATTTGACGCCACAGACTTTTGTCAATTTTT
>CAZMXG010000316.1:0-4565 GCA_964570175.1 uncultured Heliomicrobium sp.
CGCCGTAAATTTCCGAATTCGCAAAGATGAACCCGCGCCTTTTGCACAGGCTCACAATCTTTTCCATGCTTGGAGCAGCCATGATTACTACCGAAACCTTTCGATGAACTTTGATGGGTTTTGTGCGGGGTCAAGTGAAGGCACAAAAACGAGGTGCGGATACTAACAGACGGCTTTGCGGACGGTCAAAAATGCCTCTTGGGTACGCGATGCCTCTGGCTCGCGGTCTTGGCGCTTTTTCTCTTCACCGCGTCGCCTGCCTGGGCCGCACGCTGGAAGCGATGCGCACCCAGGCGTTGGCAAACCTGGAACCGAATGGCAGAATACGCGACTTCTGTTCAGGGCTCGACCATGACCGAAAGCATCAAATTTTACCTAACTTGGGAAGAATACTTCGCGGCGCAGGAATTTTTCCGCCGCCAACATCAGTCCATCGCGCCTGAATGGGTTGCTGGTGTCTTGCTGATCCTGGCTGGAGCCGCATTGCTGTTTTTTGACGGGCTGGGCGTGTTTGCGTTGATTGTAATGCTGTTAGGAGGCATCGTGATTTTTGCCGGGCCGCAAGTCCGGCGATTGGCGTCAAACCAAAAATGGCGGCGTGAACCGCTGTTTGAAACGGAACACGAAGTCGCCTTCAGCGACGCAGGCGTTTACTTCCGCATGGGCATCATCGAATCGAATCTGGACTGGAAGTATTACCAGCGATTGATGGAATCTCCGGAAGGTTTGCTGCTGGTTTACGGCAATGAATCATTCAATCTGTTGCCCAGGCGCGCATTCGCTGACGAAAGATTGCTGAATGAGTTTCGCATGTTGGCAACAACAAATCTGAAGTAAGGGTGGCCGATGAATGTGGACGGATGGCGAAATGCTACCGACTACCGACTACCGACTACCGACTACCGACTTATGACAATAGACGAACAAATTGCATTTCTGACCAAAGGCTGCGTGGATGTTATCCCGGTCGAAGAGCTGAAAAAGAAGCTCGAAAAATCTGCTGCGACTGGGCGACCGTTGCGCGTCAAGCTTGGTGCCGACCCGACCGCGCCGGATATTCACCTGGGCCACACGGTCGTCATCCGCAAGCTGAAAGCCTTTCAGCAGCTTGGCCACGACGTGATTTTTCTGATTGGCGATTTTACCGGAATGATTGGCGATCCGACCGGACGAAATACGACGCGACCGCCGCTCACCAGAGAACAGATCGAAGCCAACGCCGAAACCTACAAGACGCAAATCTTCAAGCTGCTCGATCCCGAAAAGACGATCATCGAATTCAATGCGAACTGGCTGAATGCCTTCAAACCGGAAGATTTCGTCCGCCTGATGGCCAAAGTCACGCTGGCGCAGATTCTGGAACGTGAGGATTTTTCGAAACGCCTGACCGCCGGAGTGCCGATCAGCCTGCACGAACTGCTGTACCCGTTGGCGCAAGGCTACGATTCCGTCGCGTTGAAAGCCGACGTTGAACTCGGCGGCACGGATCAGAAATTCAACTTGTTAATGGCGCGCGAAATCCAGCGTGCTTACGGCGTTGAAGCCCAGGTGATTATGACGACGCCTTTGCTGGAAGGCCTGGACGGCATCGAAAAGATGTCGAAGAGCAAGAACAATTACATCGGCATTGCGGAATCCCCGGACGATATGTACGGCAAAGCCATGTCCGTTTCCGACGAACTGATGTGGAAGTATTACGAACTGTTGACGGATTTGACGCCTGCCGACGTCGCCCGTTTGAAAGCTGACGTCGAAGCGGGCCGCAAACATCCGCGCGACGCCAAATCGGAACTGGCCAAGAAAATCGTCGCTGATTTTCATTCCCAAGCCGAAGCCGATACCGCTGAAGCGGAATTCATTCGCCGCTTCCGCATGCGCGAAGTGCCGACGGAAATTGAAACCTTCACCGTCGAAGTGTCCAAGCAGAAGGTGAAGCTGGTGGATCTGATGGTGGATGCCGGGCTTGCCGCGTCCAAGGCGGAAGCGCGCCGTTTGATTGAAGGCGGCGGCGTGAGGCTCAACCAGGAACGCGTGGGCGATGTCGCCTGCGAAATTGACACCGAAGTGCAAAAAGAAGTGCTGATTCAAAAAGGCAAGCTTCAGCACAAACAGATCGTCTTTAAGCCGGTTGGTTGAATCTGTTTGGAGCAGGCGAAGAGAAAATCTGATTTTCGTTTTGCCGACTTCTTGACAGGCCAAAGACCGATCAGTAAGATGCGCCTTCGTTTTTGGGCGTGTAGCTCAGCTGGGAGAGCGCCGCGTTCGCAATGCGGAGGTCAGGAGTTCGATCCTCCTCACGTCCATTCAGATTGAAGTTGAAAATCCAACAAGTTTCCACTTGCTCCTCAGTAGCTCAATGGCAGAGCACTCGGCTGTTAACCGAGGGGTTGTAGGTTCGAGTCCTACCTGAGGAGCCAATCTTTTCAATTATTTACAAAAAGCCGCTTTCGCGGCTTTTTGTATTTCTCGCTTCATCCTAAAGCCCGTTTCGCGTCTTCGCATTCTGCTCTCTCCCTTCCCATCTATTCGTGCCCAAGTCTTCGAAGCACGAACCATGCTTTCTTACTAAAGGATCGGGTGGTATCTTTTAGCAAGCTTCCAGCTAACTAAAGAATCTTTCGTAGGGCAGCACAATGAACACAAACGATCGGACAGGAGAGTACGTGAATTGTTCGGTGGGAGAAGAGCATTACCAGGCCTTTCTTCCTGCTTCGTTGCCCTTTGATCCACCGTTACAGCTCTCAGCTACCGACTATGATTTGATCGAAAAAGCCAATCGTGCGCTGGGACGGCTTGACGGGCTTGCGGCGCTTTTGCCTGACACATCGCTTTTCATTTACCTCTACGTGCGCAAAGAAGCCTTGCTGTCTTCCCAGATCGAAGGCACGCAATCCTCTTTCGCCGATCTGTTGCTTTATGAAAGCAATGAAGTTCCGGGAGTTCCGCTGGATGACGTGGAAGAGGTTTCCACTTATATCGCTGCGCTCAATCATGGGATTCGACGACTGCGCGAAGGCTTTCCGCTATCGCTTCAGCTGATCCGCGAGATTCACGAGATTCTGCTGGCCACCGGACGCGGCAGCAACAAATCGCCCGGCGAGTTTCGCCGCTCGCAAAACTGGATTGGCGGCTCAAGGCCGGGAAATGCCAGGTTTGTTCCGCCTCCGCCGGAAAGGGTGATGGAATGTATGGGAGCGCTCGAAAAGTTTCTGCACGATGATCCGGTTCGCACGCCTGTCCTGATCAAGGCTGCGCTGGCCCACGTGCAGTTCGAAACCATCCATCCTTTCCTGGATGGCAATGGCCGCGTCGGGCGTTTGTTGATCACATTGTTGCTGTGTGCGGAAGGGGCATTGAGCGAGCCGATTCTTTACCTCAGTCTCTATTTCAAAATGCGACGCGACGAGTATTACGATTGGCTGCAAAAAGTTCGGACGGAAGGCGATTGGGAAGGCTGGCTGCGGTTTTTCCTCGCCGGAGTTTTGGACACCGCTGAGCAAGCTGTTCAAACAGCCAAAGCGATTTTGCAACTGTTTGATGAAGATCGCCTCCGGATTGAATCGCTTGGCCGACCTGCGGCGTCAGCGTTGCGGGTGCATCAGTATTTGAAGACCAAGCCGCTCACTTCAATCCCCAGCGCCGCGCAATCTTTGGGACTGTCTGTGCCGACGGTGACGGCGTCTTTGAAATACCTGGAGCAATTGGGGCTGGTGCGCGAACTGACCCAACGAAGCCGCAATCGTTTATTCGCTTACGACCAATACCTAAAAATCCTGACGCAAGGCACCGATCCGCTGCCGTAAACCTGTGGCAAAACAAAATTCTACTTTGCGGCTTTTCTCGACTTAGCTGGCTTTAAATCGATAGCCGCCGTCCGCTCAGTGTTTTCAGAGGTAGGTATTGAAGTATCGGAAGCCTGAACTAATTGACCGTTTAGGTTCGCACGTTGGATTTTGCCTTTTTTCAGGTCATCCTGAATTTCCTCAAACTGCTCCAGCGCGGAACGTAAATCTTCTGCAATTTCTTCAGCGATTACATCTGAATCAGGAAGATTGTCAGAGCTTTCAAGGCTCTTATCCCTAAGCCAGAAAATGTCCAAGCTGAGCTTGTCGCGTTGAAGCAATTCTTCGTATGAATAAACGCGCCAGCGCCCGTCTGGATTTTCCTCTGACCAAGTTGGTTTGCGCAGATTTGGATTATCAGCTTTGTAGCACTCCACAAACTCGTCTAAGTCAGCGCGCTGAAGCGGTCGCGTTCGCAACGTAAAGTGTTTATTGGTACGCAGGTCATAAATCCAAAGCTGCTTTGTCCAGGTGGTTGCCCCAGGCCCCATACGGTCGAAGAAGACCACGTTTGCTTTGACTCCTTGCGCGTAAAAGATGCCGGTAGGCAACCGCAGCAGCGTATGCACATTGCATTCTTCGAGCAATTTGCGGCGAATCGTCTCACCCGCGCCGCCTTCAAAAAGCACGTTGTCCGGCACGACAACCGCCGCGCGTCCGTGTTCTTTAAGCAGGGCAATCGCATTATAAGTTGATCGGTCTATCCAGATTTGTTGCATGGAG
>CAZMXG010000317.1:0-4539 GCA_964570175.1 uncultured Heliomicrobium sp.
GGCCAGCACACAGTTGAGCGCCGAAACAAAATTGTAGGGTTCGACGCCCATGTTGATAAAACGACCGATTACGTCAATCACGTTGTTGGCGTGCACGGTGGTAAACACCAGGTGTCCGGTCAGCGCGGAGTTAATGGCAATTTGCGCCGTTTCGTTATCGCGGATTTCACCAACCATGATCTTGTCCGGATCGTGACGCAAAATCGAACGCAACCCGCGCGCAAACGTCAGCCCTTTCTTTTCATTGACAGCGATCTGCGCAACGCCGCGAAGCTGATATTCCACCGGGTCTTCAATGGTAATGATCTTGTCTTCGTCGTTGCGGATTTCGTTCAGCGCAGCGTAAAGCGTAGTGGTTTTACCCGAACCAGTCGGTCCTGTAACCAGCACCATTCCGTACGGTTCCAGGATGAAACGGCGAAATTTTGCCAGAAGCGTTGGGTCAAAGCCGACGACTTCTAATCGCAAATCCTTGAAAGATTCATTGATCTGCTCTTTGTCAAGGATACGAATAACCGCGTCCTCTCCATGTACTGTCGGAATGATCGAAACGCGGAAATCAACTTTTCGTCCTTTTATGCGCATCCGGAAGCGTCCGTCCTGCGGAACGCGCCGCTCGGCAATATCCAACTCAGACATGACCTTGATACGCGAAATGATCGTTTGGTGGTGTCGAATATCAATCGGGTCGCCGGCTTCATAAAGCGCGCCGTCAATACGGTAGCGGACGACCATGTCGTTGTCGCGCGTTTCCATGTGAATGTCGGATGCGCGCTTTTCCAGGGCCGTAAAGACAATGGTATCAACCAGTTTGATGATAGGCGACATATCAGCGTCGCCGGACAGACGGTCAAGGTCCAAGACCTCTTCGCCCTGATCAGTTTCTCTGACTATTGAAACCCGGAATCCTTCGGTGGCTTCTTGCAGAACGCGCTGTGAGGCGTCGCCTTTTTTCAAAACTCCTTCGATGGCGCTAGCCGTCGCGACTTCGACTTTCAGATGCGTGCGCATCTGCGCTTTTAATTCGTCTAGCAGTATCAAGTCCGAAGGGTCCGCCATGGCAATCACCATGTGGCCATTTTCGCGGCGAAGCGGAACAAATTTGTTTCGCAACATCAGGTCAACCGGAAGCGATTGCACCAGGCTGTAATCCACGGGGTAACTTTCAAGCTGGATAAAATTAAGGCGATAGCGTGATGCCAGCCGTTCGGCCGTTTCGCGCTCTGCTTGCTGATTGATTTGTTCTGCTGGTGTAGACATTTGAATCCCAACCTTATGAAATTACGCGCCAGCTTTACTGACCATTTGCAGCAGTGGCAGATAAATGGCCAACAGAATCGTGATAACGACTCCGGCCATCACAAACAGAATTGCCGGTTCAATCAGGCTGGTCAATTGACCCAGCTTGACTTCGGTTTCCGCATCGTAAAAACCTGAAACCTCATCCAGCATCTCGCGCAAGGAACCTGAACGCTCGCCGACGCCAATCATGTCCGTTGCAAGTTCTGGAACCCAGCCTGACTCAGACAGGCTTTCAGTAAAGGGTTTCCCTTCGCGAACTTTGGGCAAAGCAGGCTCAGTTTTTCTGAGAAGCTCCCGGTTGGCGACAGAGTTCATCGCAATTTGGAACGATTCAACCACCGTGATTCCACCAGCCAGCAACGTTGCCATGCTGCGGGAAAATTGAGCGGTCGTCATTTGCTTTATAAGATCGCCAATAATTGGGACTTTTAAGATCAAGCGATCTATCGTGCGCCTGCCGTTTTCAGTCTTCCGCCATGAGTAAATTGCCGCGATCAAACCCACCAACGCAGGGGCCAGCCAATACAAATTTCCACGAATTGCGGAAGACAGGCCCACAACCACGACCGTAATGGGCGGAAGCTCCGATCCCATGTTTTCGTACAGTGATGAAAATTGCGGAATGACGAAAGTAGTCAAGACTGCGATCAGCACGACTGCCGCACAGAGCAGCAAGACCGGATAGGTCAGGGCGCTGCGAATCTTGCGGCGGAGCTGAGCAATTGCTTTGGTGTACTCAACATAGCGTCGAAGCACTTCGTCCAGGTTTCCGGAACGTTCGCCAGCAAGAATTGAAGCGGTGTAAATCTTGGGAAAGGTGTCACCTTGTGCGGCAAACGCTTCAGAAAGCGCGCTGCCGGATTTAATTCTCGATTCCACATCTGCCAGAACCGTGCGCAGCTTGGCATTAGGCGATCTTTGCCGAAGCATTTGAATGGATTGAAGCACGGGCAAGCCTGCATGAATCAGTGCGGCCAACTGCTGGTTGAAGAGCAAAAAATCATCCAGTTTGATTTTGACGAATCGCTGGCCGGAGTTTCGACGCCCGCCAAACAGGTCTGAGGTTTCCACGGAAAAGATTCTGTAGCCCTCTTGAATTAGCCGCTGACGCAATTCCTGCTCGGACAGTCCTTCAACCGTGCGCGTCACAATTTCACCTGCCGGTGTTCCCAGTCTGCAAATAAATTCTGCCATTTTGTGCTGCTCTCGTTGAAATTGAGTTCGCTAGTGTGAGTGGAGTCGTGTGTATCCGCCTAAAATTGTCCCAGTAATCTGCAATTTATATGAGGGTGAAGCCGATAAACTGGTAACTGAGGCTTTCTGCAAGGGCAATCAAATCTGATAGAGGTTCAGGTTGCTTTATTCATTTCCGCAGCTCGAACGAACGAGATGAATCATTCTTACTCCATCTGTAACCTTACTACTTTCGATCAAGCCAGAACGTTTAAGGCTTTCATCATCAACTGTCAACATTACACACTTAGCCTCTAAAAAAGAACTCCGTATATTTCACGCTCAGGGGAGGCTCAGGTTTCAGAAATTTTGCTGATTTGTGAGGGGGTGGCTGATAAAGATTGAGCGCAATCATCATTGATGATTGCGCTCTGCAACTAACCAGTCATTGACATCAATGACTGGTTAAGCGGTGGCACGTGTGTGAGGTTTGTGTGAGGTCGCCTCCCGCGTTGTAACTCTATTTTTGAGCACACAGGCTGCTTCCATTCGTCGGATATTCGACGCTGGAGCCGCAACTAGGTGGAATGACCGGAATGGAGATTGAATATCCCGGAGCATTGAAAGTCGTCGCATAGCGTAGATTATGACCACCTGTATACGAACCGACCTTCGTTGTCGTTGCGCCCATCAGGGGGACATTGCTGAGGGTGATCCTGGAGCCAGCGGTATCGCAAGCGATATTCTGTGAACCATTGGCAAAAAAAGCAGCCCAGCCTGTTCGACCTGTGGGAACTATGGTGTTGATTGGGGGTGAGGTGCGTACGGATGTAATTCGTTGTTTGTCAGACGTCAAAAAGCAATTCAGCGGCAATTGGCCTGAAAATGTGTGTTCAGCATCATCGTGCATCAGGAAAAACAAGGTGCCGCTAAATGCACTGCCAGTAATCAAATCCGGCATTGGCGTGTAAACATAAATCCTGGTGTCTGCTAGAGGCGCGCCAACGGCGCCAACCTGACTTGGGAAGCTATCCAGCACCATTGTGTATGGCAACTCATCGTATTGGCTTCCATCGAAAAACATTGTGGCAGACGTGCCATCGGCATTGATCGGGGAAGCAAAATTGCCATCACGACGAGCCGCAGCCATAGCAGCAAGCCCAAAACGATGACCTGTGGAAGTCACAACCAGTTCATCACCCGCAAGGTAGTTGAAGCTGACAGGACGGCCTTGGGTATCCACGGCAACTGCAACCAAATAACCGGTTATATTTGGGTCAAGGTCAGACGCTAAAAAGGTAGTGGTTTGATTTCCGGTCAAACACAAGAACGCATCTGCGATGCTGCAAGTGTTGCTGTCCACGAAAAATACGTGAATGACGATGTCCAGCGAAGGATTGACGTTAGTGATATTGAAACGTGTGTTGACCTGGGAACTCAGCGCGTCACTTGTGTAATAGTTGAAGAAAAGCACGCTGCCTAGTTTGTTTTCGCTGATGCCACGTCCTAACGCAGCGTCGGATGCGCTGCCGGGAAGTCCAGGAATATTCTGAGCGACAGCCTGATTCGCAGTGCTCAGGCACAAAAAGGCAAGTACAGTGATAAATGAAAGAAAGGGTAAAAAACGGCGATGTGAGGTTTGCATCCTGTTCTCCTGTCGACGCGGCGTCAGCCCTTGTATTGCACTATTTCAAAACAAGCAGAAAGAGTGAAGTAATGTGCTTGTTTCAAAACAGCTTAATCGGGGCTAAGGCATGGATCGCCGATAGAATGAAATTCATCAGAACTCGGAATTTAAAGTGATTTCCCTGTTGTCCAGCGAGAAATCCAACGGGGATGCTTCAAGTTCGCGTAACTACAAAAATATAGATACAAGGGAGTCCCTACTCAAAAACTGCCGATCATTATTGGAATTGATCTTATCGCTATTGTTTGCAGGGACAGGGACGCGGCTGCGAAAAGGGAGCTTCAAAAAAGCTTTTTGAGGTTCGCTGCCAACGCGGGCGGATTGTAGCTTCGATCCCACAGTGAGTCAACCAGCTTTTGGTCTCTGCAAATGTTTAA
>CAZMXG010000318.1:0-4492 GCA_964570175.1 uncultured Heliomicrobium sp.
TGCCAAACGACCCTTTTCATTTCAGACACCACTAAAATATGTCTACAGTGTTGTCTTGAAGGTGGAGCACTTATCAAGTCAGAGTTCGCCCCTAACGTGGAACAGCAGATCAAAGAGGTTGGCGTTATCTTCAGTAATTCCCGATGGGCGCCCTCGGGTCAAGCTCTTTATTTTGAAGGCACCTCACGCGGTGTCAGGAATCTTTGGAAAGTGGGACTGGATCCCCAAACCTTGCGCTGGGTTAGCGGCCCGGAACGCCTCACCACTGGCGCGGGGCAGGATATAGACATCTCTCTTTCTTCGGATGGCAAGAAGCTGGCATTTATCACACGCACTGAGATCGTTCGTATTTGGTCAATACCTTTCAATGCCACCACCGGCCAGGTCATAGGAGCAGGCCAGCCTGTGACGGCAACCGGAATGGACGCCTTGCAGTTTGATCTGTCGCGCGACGGCAAGAAACTCGTGTTTCTTGCACTTCGTGCTGGGAAGCAAGAACTGTGGGAGAAATCTCTTGAAGATGGCCACGAAACGCTACTGGTAGCTGACGGTGCTACTCGATATTCCCCACGCTGGTCGTGGGATGGCGCCCACTTGGCCTATCGGCGTAACCGTCCGATCAATCCGGAACAGACACAAGTTGAAAGTTCATTAATTCTGCTGCCTGCGGGCGGTGGCGATGAACAGGTGCTCACTTCTCAGGGCGCAACACTCAGAGCCAATACTTATGACTGGTCAGCCGATGGAGCATGGGTCCTGGGAGGTCTAGGAGGTATTGAAATTCCGCGTCGGGTTTTTATCTGCCTCTTCCAGTTGGCGGCTGCCCCGCATGCGGAAACCAAGGTGCGTGTTGTGACTTCCCACCCGGAATACAATCTCTGGCAGGCGCGTTTTTCTCCCGACGAGCGATGGATTTGCTTCAATACGACCAGACATACTGAGGCCGGGGTCTCTACAATTTTTGTGGCGCCCGCCTCAGGCGGCGAGTGGATGCGGATTACTGAGAGTCAATACTGGAACGATAACCCCCGCTGGTCACCCGACGGCAAGACGATTTATTTTCTCTCCAACCGCACTGGTTTTTTCGACGTTTGGGGCGTCCGTTTCGATCCGACGCTAGGAAAGCCACTGGGCAGCCCTTTCCGTGTGACCGCCTTTGAAAGCCCTGGACGGATGGTTTGGCCTCACATTGGCTCGAAGGAGATTGGGATTGCCGCCAATCGGCTCGCTCTGTCAATTGTAGATATCTCCGGAAGCGTCTGGGTGTTGGAGAATGTAGATCACTAACACTCATATACATTGACCGAAAAAATTGTCGGACATTTTCTGAGAAATCCAAATGAATGTTTTGTTGCGCCTAGTGTTGTTCGCAATCGCGTGTGTGTTGTTAGGGTTGCCCGTCGTTGCGCAGTCGCAGAAGCCCGCGCCGATGTTAAAGATCACGCGCCCCATGATGTTCGACACGGTTGAGGCCGACCGCATTCTCGCCGCCCTCCAGGTCTTCCCTCCGGACAATCCCTGGAATCAGGACATTTCCGCTTTGCCCGTGCATACCAACTCAGCGTCAATCATCGCTTCGATTGGCAAAGACAAGAACATTGATTTCAACCTGGACATGAACTTCGTCCTCGTCCCGCCCGACCAGCCGCGCTTGCCGGTGAAGATCATCGTGTATCCAAACGAATCCGATCCGGGGCCGTATCCTGTGCCTGACAACATGCCGATTGAAAATTGGCCGCTGCAACGAAACGAAGATGCTGGGGCGCTGCCGAAGTCGGGTGCAACGCTTGATGACATACAGCGCCGAGGAACGGGTGACCGGCACGGCATCGTTGTTGATCCAATCAACGGACTTCTTTACGAGTTTTACCAGGCGCGCAAAACCGATGCGGGTTGGGAGGCGGCACACGCTTCGATTTTCGATTTGAAGTCGAACAAGATGCGTCCCGAACGTTGGACTTCTTCGGATGCGGCAGGATTGCCAGTCTTTCCGTCCATTGTGCGGTTCGATGAATGCGAACGTGGAATGGTCACGCATGCGCTGCGCTTTACAGTGCGGCGGACGCGGCGTGCTTATGTGTACCCGGCGCGTCATTTTGCCAGCCGATTGACCGACGACAACCTGCCGCGCATGGGCGAGCGGTTGCGGCTGCGCGCGGATTTCGACATCAAGGGTTTTCCGCCCCATGTGCAGGCGATCCTGAAGGGCTTGAAACAGCATGGAATGTTCGTCGCCGACAATGGAGGCGATTGGCGATTGTCCATTGCACCGGATCGGCGGCTGAAGGGCTTGGAAAGTTTGACGCGGCTGCGCGGGTTGGACTTTGAAGTTGTGGACACCGAATCAGGGAAGAAGGTGCAATGAAAATGAACGCGCGAATAGGAACATTGATATTGATCGGTTGTGCGTTAGCAGGAGCAAGCGTGACGGCACAAAAAACGCAAAGTTCCCGTCCGGCCGCGCCGCGTTCAATGCGAGAAGTCAACGAAGAAACCAAACCGACAGTGGCAAAAACGACAGCTATTGTCGGCGCAACGTTAATTGATGGGCGCGGAGGTGCGCCAATAATTGATTCAGTTGTTGTAGTGCGTGGGGAACAGATTCTCGCCGCTGGTTCGCGCGCTTCGGTGCCTGTGCCGAAAGATGCTGAAGTTATTCAGGCAAAGGGGCTCAGCATATTGCCTGGTCTGATTGATTCGCATTTTCACTTGGACGGTGACGATCCACTTCCGCCGCTCTATTTAAGTCACGGCATCACCTCCGTGCGTGACCCAGGTGCGTGGATCGAAGCGTACGACGCCGTGCGCAAATCCGATCAGGCGATTCCACGACTTTTCCTGGCTGGCCCGCATTTGGACAATGCGCCGCCTGCCTATCCGCATGATGCTTTTATCGCGCGCGACCCGGAAGAAACGCGGCTGGCGGTCAATCGCTTCATTGATCAAGGCGCGTCGGTTATCAAAGTTTACTTCCGATTGCCGCTGGGCTTGATTCGCATTGCTGCGGAAACTGCGCACGCGCGCGGCGTGCCGGTCACGTCGCACCTGGAAATCGTAGACGCCGGGGACGCTGTTCGCGCCGGCGTAGATGGGGTCGAGCACATCACTTCATTCGGAACAGCGCTGCTGCCATTGCGCGAAGCCGAAAAGTACCGGCAATCAATTCTGGCCGATAACAATGCGCGCCGCGAAGGGCGCTACAAAGCCTGGAGCGAAATTGATCTGAACTCGCCGCGCGTTGGGCCTTTGTTGGAACTGCTTGCCCAGCGCGGCACGTTTATTTCTCCGACGCTGGCTGTGTTTGAAAAACAAAAAGGCGATTCCGGCGCGACTGAAATGCACGTGCGGGCTTTCGCGCAGATGCTGAAATTCGTCGGCATGGCGAAACGCGCTGGCGCTCACATCGTGACTGGCTCGCATTCCAGCGTGCCGCACGCCGAACGCGGTTGGGCGTTTCAGCGAGAACTGGAATTGCTGGTCGAAAGTGGATTGACGCCGATGCAGGCGATCCAAGCCGCAACGATGGAAAATGCTCGCTTCTTTCGCATCACCGACCGGCTGGGTAGCATAGAAGCTGGCAAGCTAGCCGACTTGATTTTGGTCGAAAGCGATCCATCGAAAGATATTGGCGCGATGCGGCGTATCAAGCGTGTTATGTTGAACGGCAATTGGATTGCGCCGAGTTCGCAGACGAAATGATAAAAATTGAAGTCTGGCTACGCACAACCTGACAAACTGATGGCCCTTTAAGTAGATCAATCTCCTTATGCCTATTCTTGAATCCCGTAACGTGGTGCGCGAATACCACATGAAAGCGGAAACCGTTTGCGCCTTGTCCGATGTTTCCGTCTCAGTTGAACATGGCGAGTTCTTCGCCATTCTTGGTTCCAGCGGTTCCGGCAAATCCACCTTGCTGAATCTGTTTGGCGGATTGGATCGTCCGACCAGGGGCGAAATCCTGTTTGGTGGCCAAAGCCTGGCGCCGTTGTCGTCCTGGGATATGTCGCGGTACCGGCTGCGCAGTGTCGGAATGATTTTTCAAAGCTTCAATCTGATTCCGACGATGACCGCGCGCGAAAATGTTTCACTGGCATTGGCTTTTGCTGGTTTGAGCAAAAGCGACCGGCGGCGGCGTTCGCTGGAACTGCTCGACCGGGTTGGATTGTCTCAGCGCGCGGATCATTTGCCTTCGGAACTTTCCGGCGGAGAACAGCAACGCGTCGGCATTGCGCGCGCCATCGCCAATGAACCGCAAGTGTTGCTGGCGGACGAACCGACCGGGAATCTGGACAGCAATCGCGCAACAGAGGTCATTAACCTGCTGGATGAAATGCGGCAGCGCGATGGCAAAACCATCGTGCTGGTAACGCACGACCACGAACTGGCCAATCGCTACGCGTCGCATGTTATTCGCCTGAAGGATGGAAAGGTGATGGAGGGCGGGATATGAAGTTTTTTGACATCATTGCGTTGGCGCTCAGAAATCTGCGGC
>CAZMXG010000319.1:0-4463 GCA_964570175.1 uncultured Heliomicrobium sp.
AAGGAAGGCGATATTGCGCCGGAAGTTATGGTAACAAAAGCCGTTTCCCCCAACGGAAGCACGGGAATTCCGGCGACAGGCTTTTAATTTATGGGCAAAGAATCTATCAACATCACGATTCTGTTGTTTGGCGCTTGCCGCGAAGCCGCGGGTCTGAGTGAACTGAATTGCGATTTGGCCGTTCCGGCGACTGCTGCCACAGCCTGGGATGAACTGAAGCGACGGTTCGCCGATCTTGAGCGCTTCGAACGGTCGGCTCTGGTTGCTGTCAACGAAGAGCACGCGCAACGCGATCATCCGCTAAAGGACGGAGACACCGTAGCTATTTTTCCACCGGTTTCCGGCGGCTAATTTGCGCAAAGGTATGCTGGCATTTCTATTTTTCTTATTTTCGATTCAAACCGGCGCGAAGCTGGATGCTGCCAAATTGCCTCAAACGGCAACGACCGTGCGCGAATTCGTGCCGCGTGGCTGGGAAGTCGAAGCTCAAATTGTCGGCGACCTCAACCGTGATTCGGTTCCTGATTTTGCGGTAACTTTAGTGGAATCAATGCCTGCCAATGCCGACAAGGACAATCCGCCTGAACGCGAACGAGCCTTGCTGATTCTATTCAAATCCACCGAAGGAACTCTCTACCGCGCGGCACTGGCAACCAAAGTGCTTGCCTGCACTCGGTGCGGAGGCGCGTTTTACGGCGCGTCCGAAACGCCAACCACGGTCGAGATCAAGAACGGAGTCATTGTCATTCAGCAGGATTATGGCTCGCGCGAAATGACGAAGGAGACATTTCGTTTTCGTTACGACCTTGAAACTCAACGGTTTGTTCTGATTGGAACTGACCTTGAAACACATGACCGAGTGACAGGGGATGGCTCAACGGAAAGCACCAACTTTCTGACCGGCACAAAACTCATCACCAAAACGAAACTGCGCGAGCAGGCAGGTAAAAAAACGCTTTCAACCGTCAAGCAGCAGGTCAGCCGGGACAAAAAATTCATTGAGGACGTAGTCCGAGGGTACGACCAATAGAAGGAGAAGAATGAGCCAGGACATTTACGAAATTACACGCGAACCGATTGATAAGCTCGGCTTGGAGCGGCGGTTGATCACCGGTGGCGCTGGCGCCGTCGTCACTTTCGACGGTATCGTTCGCGACAATACCAAAGGCCGTAAAGTGCTGACCTTGGATTACGATGCGTATCCGCCGATGGCCGTCAAAGAGATGCGCCGCGTTGGTGAAGAAATCCGCGAGCGTTGGCCGGAAGTCGAGCGCATTGGCATCATTCACCGCTTTGGCGAGTTGAAAGTCACTGAATCTTCAGTAGTTATCGTTGTCTCTTCCCCACATCGCAAAGTGGCGTTTGAGGCCTGTCATTATGCAATTGATCGTGTGAAACAGGTCGTCCCGATCTGGAAAAAGGAAATTTTTGAAGACGGCGAAGCCTGGGTCGAAGGACAGCGGCCAGATGGGCAAACGTCCTAAATTCTTTACAGGAAAATTTTAGTCAGCATTTCCTTCTCAGCCTCGGCTCAAGAAAAATTTCGACTTTCATTAAATCGCCGCCGTCATAGTCGCGGCAGTCGGTTGTAAGCTGCCGTGTAAAGGCTGGCTTTGCTAAGCTGCCAAGCCCCGGAACTTGGGCGGCTTTTCGAAAGAAATATAGAAGCGACAAGAGGAAGGCGGATCTGATTCAAGACATGGACATCAGCGACGATCAGATCATCGAGCGGACTCTCGCCGGTGAAACAGATGCTTTCGGCATCCTGGTGCGAAGATGGGAACGGCCAATTTATGGCTTGTCATTGCGCATGCTGGGGCGCGATGAAGATGCACGCGATGTTTGCCAGGAAACGTTTTTGGCGGCGTTTCGCAATTTGCGGAAGTTTCGCGGCGATGCGAAGTTCTCATCCTGGATTTATCGGATTGCCATCAACGCCTGCCATTCAAAGCTGAGAAAGCACAGCGGAACGACCGAACAATCCATTGACCTGGAAGATGAAGACGGGCGAAAGCTGGAATTGGCCGACACCGACACGGAATTGATGCCGGATCGAATGCAGCGCGACCAGTTGGCGGCTTTGATCAGAAAAGCTTTGCAGGCTTTGCCGCCTGAAATGCGGCAGGTCATTATTATGAAAGAGTATGAGGAACTGACCTTCGCTGAAATTTCGGAAATCATGCAGATTCCGGTCAGCACGGTGAAATCCCGTCTTTATACAGGGCTTCAACAAATGCGCGCGCGACTGGAAAAGTTGCGACCGGCATTGTGAACGCAGTAAACCAAACGTCCGAAACAGAGGGAACAAGCAGAGAGAAATTAGCGAGGTAAGGAGGCGAGAAGCCATGAACAAGAAAAACCACGAATGTGACCGCAAAGAAGAGTTAGTCGCTTACCTGTACGGCGAAGCGACCGCCGCCGAGAAAAAATCGTTTGAGCAACATTTGAATGATTGCAATGAATGCGGCGAAGAACTGAAAGCTTTTGGGCGCGTGCGCAATGACCTGAGCGCCTGGCAGGTGGGATTTGCGCCGCGCACCGAATTGGTCTTTCAGCGAAGCAAGATGGAAGTGTTGCGCGAATTGGTCGGGCTGTTTCCGGTTTGGGCGCGCGGCCTGGCAATGGCCGGGGCGGCGGCAGTAATCTTTCTGACGGCGATGTCGGTTTATAACCTGAAGAGCGGCACAACAACCGCCAGCGGTTTGTCCGAACAACAGGTTCAGGCAATGGTCAGCAAAGCCGTCGCGGATGAGCGCGCCAAAATCCAGCAACAAAATCAGGCCGAATTTGCCAGCTTCAAAACGGAACTTGCTGCCGAATATCAAACTCAACTGCGAGCAGCCAGCGCCGAGCATCAAAACAAGCTGGAAGCCGTCAAAGCCAGTCTGAAAGCAGAACTGAAAAAATCAAATCAGCAAAACGGCTCGCTTCGTTCATTCTTTGCTGTGGAAGATGATCGCTCCTATCCGTGGGGAGATTCGCGATGAAAACCCTTCGAAACCATCTGGCAGCCAACAAACTTTCAATTACTTTGCTGATCCTTTTCTGTTTGTTGATTCAGGTAACGGATCAGGCGCTGGGGCAAGGGCTTCGCCGTCCAGCCAAAGCTCAAAGACAGATTCAAAAGAAACTGGATAAACAGGGCGCAAATCAAATAGCCCCTTCCGGCGGCACTGCTCCTACAATAACCAATCCTGCGGGCACTACGTTGAAGCAGGATCAAACGCAACCGCAGAAGCATAGTCTGGATGGAATCAGTCAGCGTGGCCCGCGCGCAATGTTCAAGCCGGATGAAGTCGCCATGATGATTCAGGGGTTCGGCAACGCACCCGCGATGATGGTTTTGATGCGCCAGCTTGACCTGACGGAAGAGCAGAAAGTGAAGTTCCGGATGCTGAAACGCCAAATCGGCCCCAAACTGGTAGATTTACAGGCCGATAAGCGCACGGCTGAAGCGCAGCTTGAAGATGCAATTTACGGCGAAAATTTTGATCCGCAACGAGTCGAAACTCTGGCCGCGCAATCAGCGGAAAAGACTGCGGAGATCATCAAAACCCAGGCATTCATTGA
Source organism: uncultured Heliomicrobium sp. (assembly GCA_964570175.1). Lineage (GTDB taxonomy): Bacteria > Acidobacteriota > Blastocatellia > RBC074 > RBC074 > RBC074. The sequence continues at coordinate 3,571 of CAZMXG010000319.1, forward strand.
ATCGCAATTTCGCCAGATTCTGTCGCCGGATCAGTTTTATGTTTTCCGCTTTCTTGTCGGAGAAATGGTGCTGCCACAGCGCCGCGTTCCCCTGCAACAACTGTTGCGGCAGCAGCAGCAACAACGCAGATTGGGCAATCAGCCCAATGCCCCCACTCGTCCGCCCGACCGGGAATTGCCAAACGACGACAATTGATCATTTCGGTTGAACAAAGGGCGCTTTGATCGCGCCCTTTTTCTTTTTTGCTCAACCTGCCCAGCTTGGTTATTTCTTCAGCTTCGCCGTAAGATGCCCCTGTTTTTGACTCCACCAAAACAGGGCAAAACATCATGCGAAAGATTTCTTTCTGCCTGCTGACAGCGGCAATCTTCCTGCTTAGCAACACCACAACCACGGTCAGTAAGCAACAAACCCAACGACTGAAAGTCAGCGACAACAAACGGTTTCTGGTTAAAGCCGACGGATCAGCGTTTTTCTGGCTTGGCGATACGGCCTGGGAGTTGTTTCACCGGACCAACCGCGAAGAAGCCGACCGCTACCTGAAAAACCGCGCTGACAAAGGGTTCACTGTCATTCAAGCCGTTGCACTAGCAGAACTGGATGGCCTGAACACGCCTAACTCTTACGGTCTTCGCCCGCTGCTGGACAACGATCCGACCAAGCCAGACATGAAAGACGGCGCGACAAACGATTACTGGGATCACGTGGATTACATCGTTTTCAAAGCCGAATCGCTGGGGTTATACATTGGCTTCTTGCCGACCTGGGGCGACAAGTGGAACAAGAAATGGGGCGTTGGGCCGGAAGTCTTCACCCCACAAAACGCCGAAATTTATGGCGAATGGCTTGGACGACGGTACAAAGACGCGTCAAACATCGTTTGGATTCTGGG
>CAZMXG010000320.1:0-4430 GCA_964570175.1 uncultured Heliomicrobium sp.
GGGTTCGCCCAGGCCTGTCGGCGAGTTGTTGGATTTGATCCAGTGAACTTCGATGGGCGGCGTTTGCGACATCTTCACCAACGGGTTGCGCTAAAGCAGCCGCAGCTTTGGGATACAAGCCCAGCATGAATCCGCCGCCCGCCAAAGCAGTTACCTGAAGAAAAGAACGCCGATTGATCTTTGTCATTGGCATAAATCCTCCCTACTTCCCCTTCACGTCGTAGCAAGTCAGTTCGTTCTGATTGCGGATGTAAAGCTTGCCGCCAATGATCACCGGATGTGCCCAGCTATCCCACCCGCGATCATTAATCGGGAAGCGGCCTTTTTCGACATAGGCTTTGGGATTGGCTTCGGCCAGCCCGACCATTTGTTTTTCGCCAAGCAGATACAACATCCCGTCTGCGTAACTGATGGAGCCTTTGCCGACGCTGCGGTCTTTCCACATCACCTTGCCAGTGTTGAATTCGATGCACGTCAGAATCGCGTTGGAAAAGCCGTAGAGGTAACCGTCAACCAAAACCATGCCGCCGTGATGGTTCATCATTTCGCGCGTGAAGTAGGCTTCTTCCGCTTTGATCTCCCCGTTCTCTGCCTTCAGGTTGAGCAACGCCCCGCCTGTGCCATAAGCCGATGAAAAGAAAACTTTGTTATCGGCAAAGACTGGTGTCGCACAATTGGCGACGTTGTTGGCAGCCTTGTTGTAGCTCCACATCAATTTGCCATCGCTAGCGCGCACGCCGACCGCCGCCGCCGAAGTAAAGTTGACGTAGCTACGCACACCGCCAACTTCCGCAATGATGTTCGACGCATACCCTGCCTGAGAAGTTAGTTCTTTGGCGCGCCAAATTTCTGTGCCGGTCATTTTGTCCAGAGCGACGATGCCTGCACCGCTGCCGCCGGGCGAGACAATCAACTTATTGCCATCCACCAGTGGAGATTCACTAATCAGCCATCTGGGATTGCTGGCGGCGTACTCTTTCAGAATGTTTTTGCTCCAGATGCGCGAACCATCTTTTTCGCGCAAACAAGCCAGGTCACCGTTTTCGGTCAGAACATAAAGGCGATCTCCATCCAACGTCGGAGTGCCGCGCGGTCCATTACCTTTGTCCTGCTCCACCCTTGCGCCAAATGGAACTGACCAAACAGTCTTGCCATCTGCGCGATTCAAACAAAAAACAGTGCTCTTGGCCTCGCCCGCTGCTCCGCTCGTTCCCTGCACATAAACCCGATCCCCGCGAATGGCAACAGAGCCATATCCTTCTCCAAGATTCGTGATTGACCATGTCACAGCGGGGCCTTTTTCAGGCCATTGTTTGAGCAGCCCGGTTTCATTCGATAAACCATTCCGTAGTGGACCACGCCACTGCGGCCATTCAGCTTCAGGTGCGGTCTTTCCAACAAAGGTCGTCAGCAAAACGAAAGCGCAGAGCAACGCAATCGAAAATAAATTCTTCATGACATCATTCCTTATTTTTTTCCGCTTTTGGCGGGCAACACACGAGCGCCTGCGCGCGGTGCTGCAGTGGTTGGTTTAGTCGTCGTGCTGGAAGCCGACAAGTCCGCCGCTTTGTGGATTGCAGCGCGAATGCGCAAATACGTCCCACAGCGGCACAAATTACCATTCATCGCCGAATCAATATCCGCATCAGTGGGCTTCAGATTTTTCGCCAGCAATGCACAAGCAGACAAGATTTGTCCGGCCTGACAATATCCGCACTGTGGAACGTCCAGGTCTTGCCACGCAACCTGAACCGGATGCGAACCATCGGGTGAAATCCCTTCAATGGTTGTGACTGTTGTGTTGGCTGCAGCGGAAACTGGCGTCAAGCAAGCGCGCGTGGGTTTACCATTCAGGTGAACTGTACACGCGCCGCACATTCCGAAGCCGCAACCAAATTTCGTGCCTTTGAGATTGATTTCATCCCGCAAAAACCAGAGCAGCGGCATTTCGGGACTGCCGTTAAACTGCTGGTTCTTTCCATTCACTTTCAGCTTGATCATGAAATTTTACTCGCAACGGGTAAGGTGGACGCGTTTATTTCAGCGTCGTTGTTTGTTTTTGAATCCACTCACTCAACAAATCCATGTAACTCGGTTCCGGTCTGCGTCCGTGTAACCAGCTCTCAGTTTGAATGCTATGGTCAGCACCGGCGTATACGCGACAAGTGACATTGCGGTTACCGCTTCGTGTGAAAGCGCCTTCGATAGCGGCGCGGCTTTCTGCCACCGGCACAAGCACGTCATTCTCTCCCCACACTGCCAGCACCGGAACGCGGACTTTCTCAAGTATCGGGATTGGATCGTAATCCATCTTGGTGCGGTACCAATTCCACCACCAATTTTCCGGCGACATGAGCGAACCCAGCGCCGAAGCCCACGCTCTTTCTTGAACAGCTTGTCTGGCATCCGCATACGCCTGCCAGCCGGTTCCCGTCCGTGCGTAATGCTGCTGCAAATTCACAATGTTCAATCCCGCTGCGACCTCAGCCTCTGAGTTGGTAACGGCTCGCAACTGGCGCTCACTTTGATAAAGGTTTTGCTGCGCAAACGTCACGCCCGTCGCCGCCTGCATAATGACAAATGCGACATCAGCGGAGCGTGAAGCCGCCCACGGCGCGATGATCGCTCCCTCGCTTCCGCCCCAGGCTCCGATACGCTTGGCGTCAATCGCCTGATGCCCCTTGAGGAAATTGATGCCCGCCAGCGCATCGTCCGCCAGTACGCTAAATGGGCTTGCTCTCCAACTTCCTGTTGAAGCGCCAACGCCGCGTTTGTCATAAACCAGAACCGCAATCCCGCGCTTTGCCAGAATGTCAGCGTAGTAACGATAAGTTTCCCGGCTGTCATCGCCTGAGCCGTGAATGAATATCACCGCGGGATGCGGGCCGGTTCCTGATGGAACGTATAACGTCCCGGCCAGTGTGACCTCTCCGTTTTGAAACCCCACTTCTTCCTGACGAGGCGAACGCCCCCATCGTATTAGCCCAAGCGTGATCGCGCTTAGAACAATTGCCAGAGTGATCAGGATTGCCTTCTTGCCCATACGCATTTCATCGTAACCGGAATTACGCAAAACTGAAGCCCTGCTTCGTCATCGGCATCGTGCGAATGCGTTCGCCCGTCGCCGTAAAAATCGCATTGCAGACAGCAGGGAGAATCGGCGGCAAAGCCGGTTCGCCCAGGCCTGTCGGCGGGTTATTGGTTTTCAGGAAATGGACTTCGATGGGCGGCGCTTGCGACATTTTCAGCCACGGATGCTGATGATAGTTCGATTGCACGACAGCCCCGTTTTTCAGCGTAATTTCCTGAATCATTTCGCTCAGGCCATCTATGACCGCGCCTTGCACCTGCGTTTCGGCGGAGCTGGGATTGATGATCTGGCTTCCAACGTCAGCCGCAACCCAGACTTTATTCACTTTGATTTTCTTGTTTGCTGCCACGCTGACTTCGGCGATTTCGGCAAAGTAACCTCGATGGCTGAAATGGAACGCGACGCCCATCGCAGTGCCTTTCGGCAAAGTCCGTTTGCCCCATCCGGATTTCTCTGCCACCAATTTGATGACGCCAGTCAAGCGCTCTGCACTCAAGCCTTGTTCACGCTGTCCCAGCGGCAGCGGCGTTCCGGCCAGCAAATCCAAACGGAATTGCAGCGGGTCTTTGCCAGCGGCAGCGGCGAGTTCGTCAATGAAGGATTGAATCACCCACGCCGTGCTGTTTGAGTAAGGCGCGCGCAAAGCTCCGGTTTTCAAGCCCAAGCCCATCACTGAAGATTGCACGCGATAATTCGGCACGAACCGCGCCGGGAATTCGCCCGGCTGAAAACCGCCGTCGTGCGCGAAGTTATTTCCTTCGCCGTAAGCGACGAAGTGATCGTGCCACGCCACCAGCTTGCCTGCGCTGTCCACCGCGCCTTTCATAAACTGGAAGCCGCCGCAGCGATAGTAATCGTGCTGGATGTCGTCTTCGCGCGACCAGAGCAGCTTGACCGGCGCGTTGACCTGCTTAGAAATCCACGCGGCGTCGAGCATGCTGTCGTTATAAGCGCGCCGCCCGAATCCGCCGCCGCCGCGCACCATGTGAACCGTCACGTCGTTTTCAGACATCTTGAGCAACTGCGCCACCGCCGCGCGTCCGGGTTGCGGGATCTGGCTGGTTGACCAGATTTCAATCTTGCCGTCTTTGAAATGCGCCGTGCAGTTTTGCGGCTCCATCGTGCCATGCGCGATGAAAGGAATCGTGTAATTTGCTTCGACGGCTTTAATGTCGGCGCGTTTGAAAACGGATTCGACTTCGCCATCTTGCCGGAGCGTCCGCATCGGAGCTTGTTTGGAAAGCTCAACCGCTTTTTTGGCGTTCTCGGCGCTGTCTTGCGTAGCCCATTTGCCCGCGTCCCATTTCACTTCCAGCTTTTCACGCGCAGATTGCGCCGC
>CAZMXG010000321.1:0-4397 GCA_964570175.1 uncultured Heliomicrobium sp.
CGCGCCAATCAGCCCAGTCACTGCCGGATTTGGCGCGGGCAGGCGATTGCGCAGAACTGCCGCTCTCGAAAAGGGAACTGGAGATGGCGAAAACCACCAATGCGAAGAGAGTAAATCGAACGATGTTTGATTTCATATGCGATCCTGTGGACGAGTTTGATTGATTGCAGCCTCGTTCACCAAAGACTGGTTCCATGCCTGTTTGGTTGCGTCTGATTTTCTTGACGTGTTTGAAGCCAAACTATAATTTGCCGCTGACCACAGTTCAAGACGAGTTTCCCGAAACCTGGCAAGCTGTGCTTGCGTTTTTGCTGCTTGCCAGCTTGTTTCGTCGAATCCAGTCTGGACTCGTCTGGTTGGAAACCAAAACAGCAATTTGGAATGCAGGCGCGACAGCCTTTTTAGGCGGTTAGATAATTCCGCCATCGGGTGGGAGGCCAATTCAACAATTTGAAGAGGCTGTTGTACGCTTTCGCCGGAGTCAAAATCATGCCGAAAACCCGAATCCTACTGCTGATGTTATTTCTGCTGACGCCGTGCGCGCTGGCGCAAACGGCAAATTCCACGCTCAATGAAGAGTTGCTTGCCGCTGCGCGCAAAAGCAATGTGGAAGCAGTCAAACAACTGCTGGCCAAAGGCGCTGATGTCAATGCAAAGTCTCAGTACGGCGCAACACCGCTTTTTTTCGCCTGCGACCGCGGCAATGTGGAAATCGTCAAACTGTTGCTTGCCGCCGGAGCGGATATTGACGTGAAGGATACTTTCTATAAATCCACACCCATTAGCTGGGCAGTGCAGCGCGATCAGGCCGAAGTCGTCAAATTGCTGGTCGAAAAGAAACCTGCCAGCAAAGAATCAACAACCGCCATGGCCGTCAACATGGGACAGGTAAAAACAGTAGAGACACTGCTTGCCTTGGGGGACTTCAAACCAGAATCTTTAACGATGTGGTTGACCATTTCAGAGAAAAACGAAAATAAAGAAATCGCCGAGGCCCTCAAAAAAGCCGGTGCCAAACCTAGGCCGAAGATTGATTTCAAGGTGGATGAGGCCACCTTGAAAATGTATGAGGGCACTTATAAGAACGAACGCGTCGAATTCAAGTACGCGGTTAAGGAAGGCAAGCTGATGATGTCGACTTCGGATGGTTTTGAAAGCGTCTTGATCCCGACTGCCCAGCATGCCTTTGAAGTGGATAAAGTCGTTGGGGCGACTCTTACCTTTACCGCCGAAGCTGGCAATATCACTGGGCTGACGTGGAAGAACGGCGGCGGCGAACTGATTTTGAAGAAGGAGACAAAATGAAGATTCGTATTTTTGCGGCAATCGCCGCTGCCTGCTTCCTGTCGCCTTCGCTATTCGCGCAGAATTGGCCAGCATTTCGCGGCGCAAATGCCGCCGGCAATGGGGATGGACAGAACGCGCCAACCAAGTGGGATGTCACCAAGGATACGAATGTCGTTTGGAAAACTCCGATTCCGGGACTGGCGCACGCCAGCCCGATTGTCTGGGGCAACAAGCTATTCGTGCTTTCCTCTGTCAGCAGTGCTCCTCAAGGCAAATTCCGCATTGGGCTTTACGGTGACGTAGATTCCGACAAAGACCTGTCAAAACATTCCTGGAAGGTTTTTTGCCTGGACAAGAAAACTGGCAAGATTTTGTGGGAGCGAACTGCCAGTGAAGGTGTTCCGAAAATCAAACGCCATATCAAATCCACGCACGCTTCGCCTTCACCTGCTACAGACGGCAAATATGTCGTGGCTTTTTTCGGCAGCGAAGGGCTTTTCTGTTACGACTTCGACGGCAAGTTGATCTGGAAACAGGACTTAGGTGTATTGGATTCCGGCTGGTTTTTCGACGCCGATTACCAATGGGGAATGGCCAGTTCGCCGATCATTTACAAAGGCATGGCCATCGTTCAATGCGATGTCCAGAAAGATTCCTTCATTGCCGCTTTTGACATCAAAACCGGGAAACAACTTTGGCGAACCAAACGCGACGAAATTCCTTCGTGGGGCAGCCCGACGGTGTTTGAAAGCAAAGACCGCGCGATGATTGTTACGAATGCGACCAAACGCATTCGCGGGTACGATCCGGCTACGGGCAAAGAGTTGTTCGAGCTTTCAGGCAATTCCGAAGTCACCGTCGGCACGCCAGTCGTAGGCCACGATCTGGTTTTTGTCACCGCAGGCTATCCGCCAATTCAGCCGATTTACGCTATTAAACCCACGGCAACCGGCGACATCAGCTTGGCTGAAGGCAAAGAAGCAAACGATCACATCGCCTGGAGCAAGAAACGCGGCGGAACTTACATGCCTACGCCGTTGGTTTACGGCGATTACTTGTACACCTGTTCGAACAACGGCGTGCTGACGTGTTACAACGCCAAAACCGGCGAGCGCATGTACCAGCAACGCGTCGCCGGACAATCAAATGCCTTCACGGCTTCGCCCATTGCCGCCGACGGCAAAATCTATATGGCAGGCGAAGATGGCGATGTTTTTGTCGTCAAGGCCGGGCCGACTTATGAGTTGATTGCCACGAATCCGATTGGCGAAAGCCTGATGGCGACTCCGGCGATTTCCGAAGGCATGATCTTTGTCCGTTCCGTCAGCCATTTGTATGGCATTTCGGAAAAAGGCGCGAAGAATCAAAAGGCGGCGAAGTGAGTGTCGAATTGTTCATACCCCGTTCGTCTACGGTCTGAAAGGGCGCGGCGATTCTGAATTCGCAGGTTGCCGTCGCCATCAATAAACCACTTGGAGGTATGAACATGAAAAAGATCGTTCGTTTGATTGCTTTGACAATTTTGCTGTCGCTGACAGCCTTTGCGCAGGAAAAAGAAACCGAACATACGTTGAAGTTAGCCCCTGGCCAGTCATCGCCGCCTGCCACAATTGCCGATATGTCCTGGATGGCGGGAAACTGGACAGGAAACGCGCTTGGCGGAGTGACCGAAGAAGCCTGGGCAACGCCTTCAGGCGGTTCGATGGTGGGAATGTTTCGTTTAACCAAAAATGGCAAGCCTGTCTTTTACGAATTGACGACTTTGACGGAAGAAGGCGGCAGCCTGATTATGCGGTTGAAGCATTTCAACCCGAACATGACCGGCTGGGAAGAAAAAGACAAAACAGTTGATTTCAAGTTTGTCGGCAAAAAAGATGGCCTGATTCATTTTGAAGGAATGGCTTTCAGGCCAGAGGGCAAACCCGAAGGCAAAGACGCCTTCACGGTTTATCTTGCGATCAAATACAAAGATGGCAGCATTCGTGAAGAAGCATTCCACTACACCCGAGTAACTGGCAAGTGATGTTTACGATTCGTCGTGCCAAATCCGAAGAGGCGGCAAAGTTGACCGAAATCGCTTTTGCCGCCAAACGTCATTGGGATTATCCCGAAAGCTGGATTGAAGCCTGGCGCGAAGATTTGACGATCACATCAGAATTCATCGAATGCCACGAAGTTTACGCCGCAATTGAAAATGACAACCTGGCCGGCTTTTATGCGCTGGTCACGTCCGAAGGCACGACCGAACTGGATCATTTGTGGGTATTGCCGGAACTGATTGGCAAAGGCATTGGCCGCCAGTTGTTACAGCACGCGCTCGACAGAGCAGCAGCGGTTGGTGTTACAGCAGTTGAAATCGTTTCTGATCCAAACGCCGAAGGCTTTTACCGGAAAGCCGGAGCAAAACAGATCGGCGAAGTTATTTCTGAAATCGAAGGCAAGGCTCGAATCCTGCCTCGCTTGTTATTGCAGATTCCAAACAGGAGACATTCGTAAATGAAGAAGTTATCAATCGCGCTATTTTTCGCCACATTCGTTATTTTGGCCTGCTCAACCGCTGAAATGGTTTCGCCGGTTGACGCAAAAGGCGGTTCGAACTGGGCGCAATGGCGCGGTCCGGCTTCGCAAGGAGTGTCGGAAGAGAAAAACCTGCCGACCGAATGGAGCGATACGAAAAACGTTTTGTGGAAAGCGGCGCTGCCAGGCAAAGGATTTTCGCAGCCGATCATTTGGGGAAATCGGATTTTCCTGACTTCGGATGTCGAAGGCGGCCCGGCTCCTGAATCGCATAAACCGCCGAAACATATGCTCGGCGAAAAAGAATTCACACATCCGGAATGGGATGGCGTCAATCGGCTTCACACCTTCAAAACGATCTGCCTTGACCGCGACTCCGGCAAAATCCTGTGGGAAAAAGTTTCTTACGAAGGCACGGTTTACGATTACCGCCATAAACGAGGCAATTACGCGGCACCAACTGCTGTCACGGATGGCAAATACGTCATCACGTATTTCGGCTCTGAAGGCGTGTACTGTTACGACTTCAACGGCAAACTGATTTGGAAAAACGACATTGGCGACATCAGCACGTTTGGAATGGGCGTAGGCAC
>CAZMXG010000322.1:0-4217 GCA_964570175.1 uncultured Heliomicrobium sp.
CGCTTTCCGTGGGTTGCACCCACGGCTAAATTCAAACGTCGCTACGCGACAAAGAAGCTTGAGCTGCACAGTGAAAATCTATTCGCCCTGACTGATGAAGTAAGGAGTCTTAAAAATGGAGTTGCTCAACCGAGTCGCAAAACACGCACGCTTGAACTGGCAGAATCTGGCCATCCCCGAAGTCGCCAGTCCGCCGTTCGTCATTCTGTTCATCAATTCGATCTGCAACATGAAATGCGAGCATTGTTTTTACTGGACCAGCCTGAATAAACGCGACGATCTGAGCTTTGAAGAAATCGTCAGTTTGTCCAAAGAGCTTGGGCCAATTGAGAACCTGAACCTTTCCGGCGGCGAGCCATTTTTGCGAAAAGAGTTTGGCGAAATCTGCCGCCAGTTCATACGGCAGAATGGCGTCAAGGAAATTTACGTCCCCAGCAACGGATGGTACACGGACAAAACCATCACACAGATTCGGGAAACGCTGAAGGAAAAAAGCCTGAAGATTTTCGCCATTGAACTTTCGCTGGACGGAATGGAAGAGTTCCACGACCGGTTCCGCGTCGCACCCGGAGCGTTCAAACATTCGATGGAAACGTACGACGCGCTGGTTGAATTGCAGAAAGAAGACTCGCGATTGCAGATTCATTCCATCTCGACCGCCACGTCTGAAAACATGGACGAGATTCGGCGGTTGACGACTTATCTGTATGAGCGATGCCCGAAAATGTCACATCACAACCTGGCGCTGATTCGCGGCGACCGGAAGAATCCTTCATTGCAAGGGCCTCTGTTGACGGAATATCAGAAGCTTTACGAATACGTGCAGCGATTATGGGCGCCGCGCGAAGAAAGCCGTTACGGCAGCATCGTCGAACCGATGTTGCAATGGGCGAAAGTCGAAACTGCCAAGCAGCAGCGTCAGGTGATTCCCTGCCGAGCCGGAGTTTTGAGCGTTGTCGTCAATGCCAATGGCGACGTTGGGTTGTGCGAACAGCACAAACCCATCGGCAACCTGCGAAAAAAATCCTTTATGGAAATCTGGCATTCTGAAGAAGCCAAACAGCTGCGCGCTTCGATCAGCGCCAAAGAATGTTATTGCACCAACGAAATCTTTATGTGGCCCAGCATCACCTTCCAACCGGTTCAACTGGCCAAGGCAATGATTGGGGCCAAAGTCTGGCAGACACCCGAACCTTTGCCAGTCGGCGAACGAGCTGATTATCAAACCGGCGTCAGGGCATCGTTGCCTGTGCTGCCAACTCGGAATTAACGCGTTGCCATTGTTCAAAAACTTTCTGTCATTGGCCGGAGCCGAAATTGCCGCGAAGGTGATGACCTTTGCGGCGTTCGCTTATCTGGCGCGCGTGGCTGGGCCGCAAGGTTTCGGTTACATCGAATTCGCCGCTGCCGCTGCAATGTGTGCCGGGCTGATTGTTGAACAAGGCTTCAATCCATTTGGCGCGCGTGAAATTGCCAAAGCCCCTGAACGAACGGACGCGCTGGTTTCCGAAATCGTGCTGGTGCGAGTGTTGCTGGCTGTCGGGATGTACATCGCGCTGGTGATTTTCGCGCTGGCGGTTGGCCAGGCGGAAATGCAGACGCGGCTGTTGCTGGTTTACGGATTGAGCCTGCTGGCAATGCCGTTGCTGTTGCAATGGGTTTTTCAAGGCCACGACCGAATGCCCACGATCGCGGCAATTCAGGTGATTCGCCAGACGGTATTTGCTGTGATGGTGTTTGTTTTGGTGCGGCAGGCTTCGCAAATTTGGCTGGTGGGCTTGGCCGAAACCATTGGCGCTACTTCTGCGGCTGTTTTTGGCGTTTGGGCGTATCGCCGCAAGCTGAATGGGAAAATTCAATTGCGCTGGAAGTTTTCGCCGCAAATGCTGCGCGAAGGAATGACCATTGGGCTGAGCCAAATTTTCTGGGTGGTGAAGATGACGGGCGCGACGCTGATTTTGGGGCTGATCGCTTCGGCGGAAGACGTTGGCTATTTCGGCGGGGCGATGCGAATTTTGATGGCGCTGCATACCTTTGTCTGGCTGTACTTTTTCAACCTGCTGCCATCGATGTCGCGTGCTTGGGTTGCAAACGACGGATCGTTTGCCGCGTTGATTGCGCGTTCGTTCAAAGGTGTTTTGCTGGCGTCGTTGATTGGCGCAGGCATATGGGTGGCAGTCGCTCCGATGGTTGCCAGGATCGTTTACGGCCAGCAGTTCGCTCCGGCTGGCGTGGCGCTGCAATGGTTTGCCGGAGTTTGCGCGGTTGCGGCCATTAGCGGGCATTATCGTTTCGGGTTGATTGCCGCTGGGTATCAAACGGTGGAAATGCTGACGGCAATGTGCGGCGCGGTTGCGTCCTTAATTCTGATTCCGGTTGGATACCGCGCCGCGGGAGTTAGCGGCGCGGCAGCCGGATTGTTCGCGGCAGAAGTTCTGGTTTTGCTGAGCGCCTGGGGCTTGGGACGGCGGCGTTTGGGATTGACCGGTGACCACGTGTTGCCGGGCAGGGAATTGTCGGAGGTGGTTCGGTGATGACGAATCAAACGGCTGAAGCGTCGGGTGAAATTCAAGGCTGGCGTTTTACAACGCGCGGCCTGGCTTGGCGGTTGTTTCTGACTTGCTGGCTGGTTTACGCGTTGCACTTTGCGACCAACACAGTGCGCGAAATTTATCCGGCGATGGCGATTGGCGATCATTTTTCGTTTCGCGTGGATGAATATGCCAATTTGCATCCCGACCTGTTTGAAAAAGAAGGCTATGGCTGGCACATCAACAACAATCCCGGAGCTTCGATGGTGGCGGCGATTCCTTACGCCATCTTAAGCCCTGTGGTGAATCGGATCGTCGCCAAAGTTCAGCAGCAACGAGCAGCCAGCGGAGTCGCTGAGCCACCTGAATACAACTCTCCATGGCCAATGGCGCGCGAATTTTACAAGCAGTCATGGTTGCGTGGTTACGACATCAAGTTTGGGTTGGCGGCGGTCATCACGCAAATGCTCTGTATGGCTCCGATTTCGGCGCTTGGCGTGGTGCTGATGTTTTATGTGCTGCGCCAGGTGTTTGGATCGGACAAAACGGCAACCTGGCTGGCACTGCTTTATGGATTCGGGACGCCCGTGTTTTTCCGAACAGGATTTTTGAGTCAAAACCTGATGATGGCTGTCGCGGCATTTGCGGGGTTAGTGGTGATGTGGAATCCAAGCGGCAGTCAGCGGTGGAAATCTACCATGCGGTTTTTCCTGGGCGGGATTGCCGCAGGCCTGGCGCTGCTGATTGATTATAGCGGCGCGGTAATGCTGCTGGGTTTGTTCGTTTATGGATTGGCGAAACGCTGGCGCGAAGCTTCGTTGGCTGACGCGATTCGGCACGGCATTTGGTATGTGGCTGGAACGCTGCCACCTGTCGGCTTGCTCTGGTTTTATCAATGGCGAAGTTTCGGGAATCCGTTTTTGCCTGCTCAGCACTGGATGCCAAAAGTCGCTTACATCGAACAGGGTTATCAGGGGTTCAGCTTGCCGCAGCCGGATTTGCTGCTGGCTCTATTGGTTGATTACCGTTATGGTCTGTTCACCAGTTGCCTGTTGTTCCTGTTGGCGCTGGGCGCTTGGTGGGCGAACAAACGAGAACGGTTTTTGGAGAAGTTCGATGTCTCAGCGTTGATGCTGCTGAGTGTAGCCCTGTGGATTTTCTTCAGTTGTGTTGGGTATTCGCGGCTGCAATTCAACAGTGGAATTCGATATTTTGCTCCGGCCTTTCCGTTGTTGTTCATTTTGGCAGCCATCGTTTTGGTGCGATTGCCGCGTGTCGTTGCCTACTTTATTGTCGTGATAGCGCTCACTCAATCCTGGTGTCTGGCGATGTACCGCGATGTGGAACGCGGTTTCGGAGTGCTGGACCCGATGCTGAATGTGTTTATCGGCGGGTTCAAGCTGCCTGTGTTGATGACGCTTCAAAATCTGGGCGGACAATACGGCGGCTTTTCCGCGCAAGGAGTTTCGCCGCTGCCGCTGTTTGCGCTGACGGCGGCAATCTTGTTCGGCATCTGGTCAACGCGATGGAATTTTGGAGTGCGGCGTGAAGCGCCGCTTTCGTAATCACTTGCAAACAGCTTCAACAAAACAAAAAGCGATTTTTCGCGGCAATCCCAACGCGGCGCTCCACGCCGCACTCCAAAGCGCGCGCGCCTTGCTGGTTTCGATGCGTCCGCATCAATGG
>CAZMXG010000323.1:0-4154 GCA_964570175.1 uncultured Heliomicrobium sp.
CTGGCCTGTGTGGTGCTGTAAATGTCTTCGGGCTTCAACTCGAAGCCGCGCTTTTTCAATTGCGCCAGCGGTAATTTGGAAAGCGAATCCGGCAACCACATGCCTTCGTCGGCAAACGAGGCAAAGGGTGAAAACACCAGGGCAAAAAGTAGCAACGATACAGTTAGCGTTTTTCGAAACATCGAATCTCCTTAATCTGTTTTAGACAGGATTCACAAGATTTCACAGGCCAAACTCCAGACCCGAACGGCGACAGGGTTTCAGCGCAGCTCTTCAAAAATCCTGAAAAATCATGTCAATCCTGTCGAATAAGTCTTTTTCATCGGTTCCGCAGAAATTCTGCGCGATTCATTTTTAACAGCCTACAGGCCGCTTCGTAAACAGCCTCCTCGGAAATTAACCCGACATGGGACGCTCGAACGTGCTCGCAGCGGCTACCCAAAATGTCCATTGAGGAATGTTTTACAAAAGTTGAGATTGCAACCACCGGCGCTCCGGCGGCTGCAGCAACATGGGCCGGGCCGTTGTGGTTGGTGACTAATAAACTCAGCCGCGCGAAAGCAGAAACTAATTCTGGAATTTTGGGCGATTGCATGGGGATGGCGCGTTTGGCGGGCAACTGGGAAGCAAGTTGTTTGGCCAGTCCGCGTTCTTGCGGCCCGGCAAATACCAAAACCCGCGCGTTAAAATTGTGAATCAAGCGCGAGCCAATCGAAACAAACCGTTCTATCGGCCAACGATGCTGGATTCGACCGGCTCCGGGGTGAATGCCGACCAGCAATTCGCCAAACCCTACGCCGTGTTTGTTCAACAGCTTTTCGATTTGCTCGTCGGCAGCGCGGTTAGTCGTCAACCTGGGTTCGGATTCAATAGGCCGAACCCCGAGCGGTTCCAGTTTCTTGAGGTATTCGTGTGCGAGATGAGTCAGTTCAGGAGTTTTTTGGGAAACAGCTTGCGTCAATTGCTCCAGGATTCCGCCCAAGCCTTTGTTCGAGCCTTTGACCGGTTTCAGCTTTTCAGTCGGATTGGCGAAGTTCAAAACCGCACTGCCTTCAGTATTGGTTTTGAATTCTATGGCCAGGTCAAAATTGGTATGGCGAAGCTCGCCAATGGCTTTGGCGCTGCGAAAAAATGCCGTCGGTTTCAGCCATTCAGCGTGTCGAAATCTGCCGACTGTTAAAACTTCGTCGGCGCATCCGGCCAGCCGAATCAGGTCCGACGCTGTTGCGCTGGCTGCGACGGTGATGCGCGAATCCGGCATTTGTGCTCGTAAAGAACGCAGCGCTGGCAACGCCAAGGTTGTTTGCGCTAATCCAGCAACATGAATGACCAGAATGTGTTGAGCCTGATAAGGCATTACGTCATTTCACCTGCCAACGAACCTGAGTGGGTGAGTGGCACCGTCAGCCTGACGGCTGCTCCACCCTTGGGAGCGTTGCAGATGACTACTTCGCCGGAAAAAGGCAGCGCACGTTCCCGCATCCCTAAAATTCCCAGCGAACAGGATTTGTTGATTTGTTCGGAAGAAATTCCCTTGCCGTTGTCTTGAACGGTCATCAACAGCGTCTCGTCTTTCCGGTTCAGGGTGACTTCCACTTCAGTCGCTTCGGAATGGCGCAACACGTTGCTCAGGCTTTCCTGGAAAATTCGAAAAATCGCCGTCGCCAAACTGTCATCGAGGTGTTTGTCATCAAAATCGGCATCTATGTGACACAAAATACCGCTTCGATTCTGAAACGTTTCAGCCTGCCATTCCAGGGCGGCTACCAGGCCAAGATTGTCCAGCACGCTGGGTCGCAATTCCGTTGCAATGTCCCTCATGGCAAACATGATGCTATCAATAAGGGCCATCATTTCCTGAGTCCGCGGCAGTAAATGCTGCTGGGTGTGTTGAAGCTCTTTATCCAGCAGCTTGATTTCAATTTTCAGCCCCGCCAGCACCTGACCGATTTCGTCCTGAATTTCGCGTGAAATCGCGGTGCGCTCTTCTTCCCGCACCAGATTCAACCGCACGGCCAGGTCATGCAGTTGTTGGTTGTATTGTCGTAGTTGTTCTGCAGCGCGGCGGCGTTCCTTCAACACACAATCAAGCCCTACAATCGCTGCCACGGTAGCGGCACCCAGAACCAATCCGGAAAATTCCGAAACTGGTCCCGGCCAAGACACGAAAAGAGGGAACCCAATCACTGAAATAACAAGACGACGAACCGCAATGATTCCCAAAGCCACCGCCAACAAAGCAAACCGCCAATCCCTTTCGCGCTTAGCCAAACCAATTGCCCAGATGAAAGCCAGAAACTGCAAGACTACTGAAATAGCCAGGAGGATGTTCATGAGTGTACTTCTTTAAAGAACTGAGTGTGGGCATCAGCAAGGATGACGTTGTTTGATTTTATGCGAGCAAACTTCTTCCAGTCATTTCAACAGGTTTTGGAATTCCTATCAGGTCAAGCAGAGTGGGGGCGACATCTTCCAGCGCGCCACCTTCTCGCAAATGACCGTTGAACTTCACGTCACATAAAATAAAAGGCACAGGGTTGTTGGTGTGGGCAGTATGTGGAGCATTGCTTTCTGGGGAAAGCATTTGTTCACAGTTGCCGTGATCGGCAGTGATGATGGCAACACCGTTCAATCGTTCAATCGTCCCGACGACCCAGCCAAGGCAAGTATCAACTGATTCAGCGGCTTCAATGGCCGCTTGCAAATTCCCGGTGTGGCCCACCATATCGCAGTTTGCGAAATTGATGATGTAAACATCGGATTCACCGGAATCCAGCGCGCGGCAAATTTTGTCTGTCAGCCGAAACGCGCTCATTTCCGGTTTCTGATCGTAGGTAGTGACGCTGGGCGAGGAAACCAGGATACGACTTTCGCCGGGATATTCCTGTTCAATGCCCCCGTTAAAAAAATACGTGACATGCGCGTACTTTTCCGATTCGGCGATTCGCAAATTGGAGATGCCGTGTTCGGCAAAAATCTCTGCCAGGGTGCCTTTCAAGGCAATCGGGGGGAAAACAATTGAAGAGTTAACTGCCCGGTCGTATTGGGTAAACGTGGCGAAATTCAAATCCTGAATTCGTTCTCGTTCAAAGCCATCCGTTGCAGTGAAATTCAGGCCCGTGAACGCGCGTGTCAGTTGCCGCGCGCGGTCGGCTCGAAAGTTGAAAAAGATGCAAGAATCACCGCTTTGAATCGTCGTCACCGGCAAATCGTCTTCACCCGTGATGACAATGGGTTTGATGAACTCGTCCGTCAACCCATTTTCATAGGAAGTTTCGAGCGCGGCCAGCGGGTCTGCGGCTTGATGGCCTTGCCCGGCAGTCATGGCGTCGTAGGCAAGCTTGATCCGATCCCAACGCTTGTCGCGATCCATTGCGTAATATCGTCCGGAAATCGTCGCAATGCGGCCAAGTCCGAGTTCTCGCATTTTCAAAATCAATGCGGCTACATAGCTTTTTCCGGAATACTGCGGCGCGTCTCGACCGTCGGTGATGACGTGAACGAAAACCCGCTCGACGCCACGCTGCGACGCCATTTCCAGCAAGGCGTACAAGTGCGAGTTCATCGAATGAACTCCGCCGTCTGAAAGCAAGCCAATCAAATGCAGCGCCGTTTGTTTGCCTGCATCAACAGCGGCAATCAGCGTTGGATTATCAGAAAACTTGCCGTCGGAAATGGCTTCGTCAATGCGCGTAACGTCCACCGGAACCACCCGCCCGGAACCAATATTCATGTGGCCGATTTCGGAACTGCCGGACTGATTGTGCGGCAACCCGGCCCGTTGGCCAGAAGCTTCAATCAATGTATTTGGGTATTTCTGCAGATAATGGTTAAGAAAAGGCATCCGCGCCAGTTTGATTGCATTGCCTTCGATTTTGTCGGAATGACCAAAACCATCAAGAATGATGAGCGCCAAAGGGCGTCTCCGGAGCGTCAGATTTGCCATAGCCGCATCATAGCCAAAAGCTCCGATGACGGCAAAAGCCTCTCAAAATTGTTTTTTTCAGGCTCATTGGCAAACATTGCGGGCAATTTGAGCGTGTGCTACTTTACGGTCGCTTTCAACGACCGTTAAAAATTTGCGGGAGTAATTCAGTGGTAGAATGCCAGCTTCCCAAGCTGGACGTCGCGGGTTCGAGTCCCGTCTCCCGCTC
>CAZMXG010000324.1:0-3950 GCA_964570175.1 uncultured Heliomicrobium sp.
AGGCATTTACACGCCTCCAAGCTTGAAAGGCACCTTGGCGATTCCAGGCAACGTTGGCGGCATGAATTGGAGCGGAATGTCCTTTGATCCAACCCGAAACTTGCTGTTCGTCAACACAAACATTCTGCCCTTTGAACTGAAGCTGATTCCGCGCGATGAATTCAACAAGATGCGCGAAACCGGAGCGACCAATCGTGTCAAGGGCGAGTTCGGTCGCCAAACCGGCACGCCTTACGCAATGTATCGCGAGCCATTAATGTCGCCGACTGGCACGCCTTGCATCGCACCACCTTGGGGAAAGCTGACGGCAGTGGATATGGGTACAGGAGAAGTTCGTTGGGATGTGCCGCTGGGACGGATTCCGCAATTGGCCTTGATGGGGAATAAAGCTGCCGAGTTCGGTTCGATCAATTTGGGAGGTTCGATGATAACGGCCGGTGGGTTGGTGTTCATTGCCGCAGCGATGGATGACAAGTTGCGCGCTTTTGACGCTGAAACCGGCAAAGTCATTTGGGAAGGTCAGCTTCCTGCCAGCGCTCAAGCGGCGCCGATGACGTATTCCGTTGGCAGCAAGCAGTACGTTGTGATTAGCGCCGGAGGCCACGGTAAACTGGGTACCAAACGTGGCGATTCTGTTGTTGCTTTTGCGTTGCCGTAACTCACTTTCAGCTTACCCCCAAATAATGCAGGTAACCCCTATAGCAATATGGGATCGAATTCATTTAACAAGGTCTCCTTAAATGAATTCGATCCCATAAAAACACAGGCGGCAGACTGAGAACTTGATTCAAACAGAGAGTCTGTGCACAAGACACACCATATCGGTATTTTGCATTCTGTATCGTATTTATAGGATCCTCACAATTACTCATGCCTCGCGCTAAACATCTGAATCAGCATAACTTCTACCCTTTCCTTTTGAATGGCACGCAAGGTGCAATTATCGTTTGCGAGTTTGAAAGGTGAGCTTGAAAACAAAAGAAAGTAGAAGGAGGAGTTATGAAAAAAGAGAATTTGAAAAAAGGCATTATGTCGTTAGCTCTTTCGGGCAGCTTTATTTTGGGTGTTGGCGCTTTCACAACTGCTAACGCTCAGGATTGGCGACGTGACCGCAGAGAAGATCGCTGGGAAGAACGGCAAGAACGTCGCGCGGAAAGAATGGAACGCAGATTCGAGCGACAGGAATTGAACCGAATCCGCCAGCTTGATCGCCAGCGTATGCTTCGATATCAGTACTTCGGTGGTAATCGGTTGGTGGGTTATTACGACCGTTTCGGACGATTTCATGCGGTTGGTTACTATGACCGAAATGGCTGGTTCTGGCGTTATCAATAAAATTGAATCACTTTTCTAAACAACAAAGGCCCCTTGCTCCACAGCAAGGGGCCTTTGGTTTAACTGAAGTATGCTTACTGTTTTGCTGGCAAACTGAACAACGCATCATCTACTTTTGCGTTGTGCTTGATTTCTGTGAACTTGCGTGTCGAGTTGTAATTCCGATCCAGGTAAGTCGTCGTAATGGAAAACGGAACTTTCACACCTTCCACATCCTTATAGTCATCATAATCCGTTTGCTCCGGATCAATGCCGATGGCAGTGACGATTTGAACCACACGCCGCAGTAACAATCCCGAAGCTTTATCGAAGCTAAATCGCACGCGGCGTCCATCCTGCAACCGTCCCTGCAACACCCAGCAATCCTTGTCACCGACTTTTTCACTGCCAGCAAATCCCAAACGCATGTACGGCTCTTTCAACTGGGCTGGCTCCAGGCTCCAGGCCAAAGACTTTGCGCGCACAATATCCGAACTGTCCATCGCGCGATCTTCACGCGAATTTTTCAGCCAGCCACCAGCGCCATTGAATTTTTGCGTTGTCGGTGTTTGTGGCAAAGCCACGCTGAGCGTGTATTTGTCCGTGCCGCCGTAGTTGATTTCCAGCGGGAAGCTTTGCCCGTTGGCCGCCACACTGACGCCTTTGATGACGCGGGTTTTCACTTTTTCAATCGCTTCTTTGCCGCCAATGGCTTGGGTGTATTTGGCCAGAATCTCGTCGGCTTTGGGTGCAGCAGCGGGAGCGGCCGGAGCTTCCGGAGCCTTGGCAGCGACCAGCGGTGGAACATGCGAAGGATGATCGTGACCTTGATGACAGGTGAAGCAGGTAACTTGTGTGCGTCCATTGAAACTTGCCTTGTTGATATCCATCGTCATCGTAATCATTCGACGAGCGACCACTTTGTGGTTGTTGTCATCTTTTTCAAATGCCCACTGGTCGCCATTTTTGACATGGCAATCGGCGCAGCCCATTCCCAGAGAAGCGCTGATGTAATTCATCATCGCGCGCATTTGCGAAGCGGGTAGCCCTTTCAACGCCTGAATGTTTTTGTACTTCTGCTCCATCGTCTCTTCTGCGGCGGCTTGCGGTTGAGCAGGCTGTTGGGCTTGTTGGCCATTGACCGGCGCGACCCAGCTTGCGGCCGCCCACGAAGCCGTCAGCATAAGGGCGGCGACCAAAACAAAACGTTTGATTTTCTTTTCCAGCATTGTTGTCTCCTGAATTTGAATTGAGGGGGTTGGCAGTGTATGCGGAGCTAACTGCCGGACAATTATTCTTTGTTTTTTGAATGGAATTACGAATTGAGCAGACACTGTAAAAGAAGATTCCCGAATATGCCAACTTCAAGTGCCAAATCATCACCATTACTTGGCTCTTTTCGTAGCAAGCTGGTAAATTCAGGCTCGCCGTGATCGAAACTCCAACCCAAGCAGGTACTTCTATGAACATCAATCGAAGAGATTTTCTGGCGACAGGCGCGCTCGGCAGCGCTGTTCTTATTAGCACACAGGCGCAAACTTCAAACCAACTCGTCAAATCTAAAGAACCGCGTGTTATTACCCGCGTGCTGAAAGACGCCGGGACGATTCCCAACAGCCGCCTTCCGGTGGTGATTTACCAGGACGCGCTGAATCTGCCCAAGGACGATCCGGCTGCGGCAATCGAAGCGCTGATCCACGCGAACAATTGGGGCAACGACTGGCGGAACGGAATTTTCAGTTATCACCATTACCACAGCACTGCGCACGAAGCTTTGTTGGTTTTTGGAGGTTCGGCCAAAGTCCAACTTGGCGGCGAATCTGGCATCATCGAAACCATTGGCGCTGGCGATGTGATCGTTATTCCCGCCGGTGTCGGGCACAAAAACCTGGGATCAAGCAGCGATTTTCACGTCGTCGGAGCCTATCCGCCACAACAGAATGTGGATATGAACTACGGCAAATCCGGCGAACGCCCACGCGTGGATGACAACATCGCACGGCTGGCGTTACCGATAACTGATCCAATTTTTGGCAAGAGCGGGCCGCTGCTGGATCACTGGCGAACGAAAAGCTGATTCTGACTCGCCCACGAAGGTACCCGAAACGGCACGAAGAATACAAAATAATTTTCCTCTTCGTGTTTTCTTCTTGTGCCTTCGTGGGAAAAACGACTTCTACCAAAAAAGGAAAATTCATGAAAATTCTGACTTGGCTTACTTCACTTTGTTTCGTTTCCCTGATCGGCGCTGTTTCGGCGTTTGCCCAAACTCCGGCAGCGCCCGCGAAACCTGCCGCGCCTGAAGTCGCAGGTGAATGGACAGGAACCTGGGGCGTTTACAGCCCCGCGCAAGGAACGACGCCGCCCAAAGACATCTGCAAAAAACTGGATGCCAAAATTGAACTGAAAGACGGCGTTTACCTGGCTGTGTTCGAAGGTGATTGCGGCGGCACGTACAAATACTCCATCAAGATGGAAGGCCGTCTGGTCGGCAAAGTCGTCATGTTCAAAGGCACCACGGACCTCGGCGCAAAAGACGGCGGCGTGTTTGACTGGATTGGTCGAGCCAACGAAAAAGAGTTCGTAGGCTTCTTCACCAGCGCGTTTTACACCGGCACGTTCAATCTGGCGCGTCC
>CAZMXG010000325.1:0-3854 GCA_964570175.1 uncultured Heliomicrobium sp.
GAAGAACTCTGCGAAACCTCTGCGAGACTGAGCGCCTCCGCAGCGGAAAAGGCAGGCTCAAACTCCAGCAGCGCAAAATTCCCTTCTGTAATGGTCCCGGTTTTGTCGAAGATGACCGTATCAACTTTGCGAATGTTTTCCAACACACGGCTGTCGCCAACCAAAATGCCTCGCCGGGAAGCCGAGCCAATCGCGGCAGTCAACGCCAACGGTGTTGCCATCCCCAGCGCGCAAGGACAGGCAATCACCAGAATCGTAATCGCACGCATTAATGCTTCGCCCGGTTGCGTAACCCCACCAAGCCAGCAAACCAAAAACGTCAGCGTGGCAATCGCCACCACGCCAGGCACAAATAACCGCGAGATTTTGTCTACCGTGCGTTCCAGCGGAGATTTGCTGCCCAGCGCCTGTTCGACCATTTTGATGATCTGCATCAGCGTTGTGTCTTCGCCGACTTTGGACGCACGAACCTGCAAGACGCTGCCGGAATTCAAACTTCCGGCAATCACCAGGCTGCCGGGTTCTTTTTCTACCGGCGTGGATTCTCCTGTCAGCAAGGATTCATCGGCGTGCGAACTTCCTTCAATCACTTCGCCGTCCGCTGGAATTCGCTCCCCGGCTTTGACCAGAAACACATCACCGACGTTCAAGGCATCCACGGACACAAACTTCTCTTCGATGCCTGAAGACGACGAAACCATCAACCGCACCTTTTTTGGCATCATTCGGTACAGCATGGTGATTGCGCGCGAAGTTTGCTCCTTGGCATTTCGCTCAATCAGCTTGCCGACCAGCACCAGCGTGACGATGGCCGAAGCCGTGTCGAAATAGACGTGCCCACCCAGATAAGCTTGTGTCGCACTGTAAAAATACGCCGCCAGAATTCCCAATCCCAGCAAGGTTTCCATCCTGACCACGCGATTGCGCAGCCCTTGCCAAGCCGGGTTCAGGATCGGCATCGCCGAATAAAAGATGATCGGCGTCGCCAATCCCATCAGCACAAAGGGCAGAAACCGCTGCACGCTTTCGGCAATCCGCTCAAAATAGCCGACGTAAAGCGTCATGCTTAGCGTCATGATGTTCAGATACAAAAATCCTGCGATGCCCAGCCTCAACAGCAAATCGCGCCGTTCGGTGTTGGCCACGGCATTTTCGCCGTTGCATTCGGTGGCTTTGTAGCCAAGCCCGGCAATTCGCTCCGCGATTCGATCCGGCGGCATGTACTGCGGGCAGTATTTGACCTTGACCAGGTCAGAAGCAAAAAAGGCTTCAGCGGAAACCACACCGCGTTCTTTGGCCAGCACGTGTTCGATTAACCAAGCGCATGAAGAACACCACATGCCAGAAACTTGTAACAAGACTTCCTGCGTCTGGGCATCGGCTGGAATTGGCGGCAAAGCTGCTTTCCCGGCTTGCCCGCCGGTGGCAATTAAGCCGAGCGCCAGACTACGTTTGAATACTTCCGTTTCGCGTATATCTTGCCCGGAAGCGATGACACCACTTTCCAGCAAAATGGCGTACACATTCATGCAACCGAGACAGCAAAATGATTTCTCTTCGCTATCGAAACTGCGCACAAACGGTTGGTGGCCAACTGACAGACCGCACAAATCACATGTTTTGTCTTTCATCCCGTTGGTCATGGGTTAAGTCAGTTGGGCTTGTTCTATATCGCCTTTTGTGCGTTTCAATTCAAACCCTCGCACGACAACGTAAGCCAGCAGCGCAAAGAGAAAGAAAACCAACAACATCCAGGCTACACTTTGAAGCGTGCCGAGAACGGTTTTGTAAACTTCCAGCACCCACCGATCAAAAGTAAGCGCGATCAGGGAGCCATCATTCGCTCGTGGGGTGATGTACTTCTCAAGTTCCCACACGCGCACGCCTCCGGAAATGCCGACGATGTAAACCGCGAAAAGGATGTAGCGCTTCCAGGTCGCGCTGAGTTCTTCGGAAACCAGCCTCCCCAGAATCTTCTTTACAGGCTGGTTGAAGAGCAATGCCACGACAGTTGCTGTCGCCGTGGCAATCAGAAATGTAACCAGCATTAAGGTCAGGAACATATCAATACCCTCCGTTTCACCTTCGGCTAAAACCTCAATGGTGATTGATGGTTTGAGAATTCACAGGCTTACCCGTTTCATCGAGGATGACCGGGTTGGCGCGTTTGGCGATGATGTAGGCCGTCACCAGAATGCCTATGAAGATCACAACGACCAGCCCCAACACGAAAGTCAGAATCCTTCCTTGCTGGCGGGATAGGTAATTGCCGACTCGTTTTATCATTTGGTTTTCCTTTCGGCTGGCGTAATGAAGGTCATTTCGTTATTGGTGGATTCGCCGCCGGGTTCAACCCGGCTGACAATTTCGAAATGATTGACGCCTGGTGGCAATGTTTGTGGTGACACCGCAATTTCAAATTGCAGTTGACGCTCTTCCGCAGGCTTCAACTTCAGCGGCTGTTCCAATTCAATCTGTGCGCCCGGCAAATTTTCCAGCGTCAGCGTCAGCTCTGCGTCTTTGCCCTGACGGTTGGCGACGGTCATTCGGAACTTGTTGTAAACGCGCCCATCTTCGCCCAACCGGTAAAGCTCCGTCCGAATCGGCGCGATTTTCACCATGACGTTGTCGCGCATAGAAAGCACAACAAATAACCCGGAAGCATAAAACAGCAACAGCAAGGCGACGATCGCTCGCTTGGCGTCGCGCAACCCCAGCCGTCTCAGCAGCGGCGTTCGTTTGTCATTTGCCAATTCGCCTTTTTCGCCCCAGGCGTAATGAATCAAGCCCGGTTTGCCCAATCGGCCTAGAACATCCACGCATGCGTCAATGCATTCAGCGCAGTGAATACATTCAATCTGATAAGGCGATTTGCGAATGTCTATGTCCATGTGACAAACGCGAACGCACTTTTTGCATTCGATGCAAACCTTGTCCGCACCTTGGCCATCGCGGTACTGGACGATCAGCGTTTCCTTGTCTCCGAGCATTCCCTGCAAATACCCATATGGGCAGATGGTTTTGCAGAATGTTTGCCGCACAAAGGTGAAATCAAGAAAGATAATCAGCGTTGTGACCGCTCCGGCGATTCCGCCAGCGGTGCGAATATCCAGCGCGAACAACCGTCCCAACAGATCGCGCGGTTCGACAAAATACGAAATAAAGACGAAGGCCAGAAACACCGATGCCACCAGCAGCACGGCGTAAAACGACATCCTGCTCATTAACTGGCGACGGTTCGCCGGAAGTTTGATGAAACGTTTGTTGATGAACTTTTTGATCCGGTCTTCGACGGCCAGCGATGCTTCGCTGAAGATCATCTGCGGACAGAAATATCCGCAATAGATTCGCCCATACAGCATCGAAGCCGCTGCGACGACGTACAGCATGAAAAGCATCGAAAAAAACAGGATGCCGAATTCGTTGATCCACAATTCATACCCGGCGAAGAAAAACCGCTGGCGCGGGATGTCGAACCGCATGACGTTGAAAAACGGCAACGCCACAAAAATCAGAAAACAGGCCAATTGAATGATTCGGCGATACCGATGATAGGTGGATTGCGCGGGCAACGCCGGCAACTGTTTGCCGCTGGATTTCTTGACAGGTTTGATCGCTGAAGAGGCTTGCCCAGCCAAGCCCCGCTCAGCGGATAAGTTTGGGCTGCTGACGCTCATAATGTTTGATTACAGTGAGAAGTAAAAGCTTTGCGATGCAAATGATCTTTTCATTTTCCATTTCCCAGTTTTCATGTTTCATTTTTCATTGCGACCGCTGGCGATCTGAACAATGATCAATGACAAATCAAAAATGATGAGATGAAGTAGGTGACTCCCTTCGCCGCGAATTGTTAT
>CAZMXG010000326.1:0-3851 GCA_964570175.1 uncultured Heliomicrobium sp.
TCCTGCGCTTCGACGGCTTTCTGGTAATCATACGCGGCGCGTTCGATTTCGCGCTGAACGTATCCGGCTTCGATGGCCGAAAGCATCCCGCCCATTTCGTCAATTTTGGCGATGTATCCAAAGGCCAGGCGTTCGATTTCACTGGTCAGATGCTCAATCGCGTAAGAACCGGCGAGTGGATCGGCCGTGTCAGCAACGCCAGATTCATACGCGATGACTTGCTGCGTCCGGAGCGCAATTCGCGCGGCGTCCGCTGTTGGCAGTCCCAAAGCTTCGTCCATCGAGTTGGTGTGCAGCGATTGCGTTCCGCCCAGCACCGCCGCTAGCGCCTGAATCGTCGTGCGAACAATATTTACTTCGGGCTGTTGCGCGGTCAGCGTCGAACCGGCGGTTTGCGTGTGAAAGCGCAGCATCTGCGATTTCGGGTCTTTGGCTCCAAAACGATCTTTCATCACCTTCGCCCACATTCGCCGGGCGGCGCGGTATTTGGCGACTTCTTCCAGAAAGTTGTTGTGGCCATTAAAAAAGAAAGCCAGTCGCGGCGCGAAATCATCCACTGCCAAGCCAGCATCAAGCGCCGCTTGAACATACGCGATGCCGTCGGCCAACGTAAACGCGACTTCCTGCGCCGCAGTCGAACCGGCTTCGCGGATGTGGTACCCGCTGATTGAAATCGTGTTCCAGTTGGGAACCTCTTTCGCGCAGTACGCGAAAATGTCTGTGATGATGCGAAGCGAAGCGCGCGGCGGGTAAATGTACGTTCCGCGCGCAATGTATTCTTTCAGGATGTCGTTTTGAATTGTGCCATTGAGCTTGGCAGGTTCGATGCCCTGTTTTTTGGCGACGGCAATGTACAACGCCAGCAAGATCGAAGCCGTCGCGTTGATCGTCATCGAAGTTGAAACTTGATCCAGCGGAATGCCGCCGAACAAAACTTCCATGTCGGCCAGCGAATCAATCGGCACGCCTACGCGCCCTACTTCGCCTTTCGCTAATTCGTGGTCGCTGTCGTAGCCAATCTGTGTCGGAAGATCGAACGCCACGGACAAGCCGGTTGTGCCTTGTTCCAGCAAATACTTGTACCGGCGATTGGATTCTTCCGCCGTGGCGAACCCCGCGTATTGACGCATCGTCCACATTCGCCCGCGATACATTGTCGAATACACGCCGCGCGTGAACGGAAATTCGCCCGGTTCGCCCAACTCTGTGGCAAAGTTTGCCGGTAAATCCTCCACCGCGAATCTGGCTTTCATCTCGATGCCGGATGTCGTCGTGAACTTTTCTTTTCGCTCTTTCGCTTTGCCTTCTGGTTTCGGTTTAGACGGCATAAAGTTGGCGTTCGCTCCTTGCTGAATAATCGCATCAAATTTCCTGGTGGAACCGGATTCTAGCATGTGAAATTCAGCGCGTCGTAGTCGCGGCAAACTGACAGTTCACGCGGCACGGGCTATACTTTCCCGCACAAATTTCTTCATCAAAAGGCTGGCGAACAACGAACATGGACGATCACATGAAAAAATTGGTGCGGGAGCTTGGCGAAGCGATTAACCGCGCGTTGGAAGATTCCGATGACATCGCCGAAGCGCGCGAGCGCATCCGCGAAGCCGGTAACGAAGTGTATCTGGTGCTGGAAGCCACCATCGTGCTTGGCGATTTACAAGAAGATTCAAAAGCGTATCCGGCAATTACCGTCGAACAGCGGCTGTCCGAAATCAGCCATGAAGACAAACAGTTTTTGAAAAGCCTGAACATCAAGTTCGATAATGACGAATGAAAGGAGCAAGCAAGTTATGGCAACTGCAACGAAAAATGCGACAACGGATGAAATCCTGACAATGGACGAAATCAAGAAGCGATTTGATTCCGAATGGGTGTTGATTGCTGAGCCTGAAACGGATCAATTCCACAATGTGCTTGGCGGAAAAGTGATTTACCACCATTCGGATCGAAGCGTGTTTGACCGGGAAGTTTTGGAACTAGACCCGCACCCAAATGACTTTGCCGTTTTCTTTACTGGAAAAACTCCTGAAGGAGTTAGCTATTTGCTATGAACCTTCCTTTCGATCCCACCGAAGATTTGATCTATCTGTGGGCAGAAGTTTTAGGCCCGTCAGGTAAAGCGCGGCTTTTTCTAGCGCTCGACACTGGCGCCACAAGCACGGTTATTAGCAAGACACGCTTGATTGAACTGGGATATGACCCGGAAGCCAGCCAAGAACATTCCCGGATTATCACTGGCAGCCAATCAGAAACAGTTGCTCACCTAAAGCTGGCAAAATTTTCTGTGCTGGGACAACAACGAGTGAGCTTTGACGTTTGTTGTTATAACCTGCCTGAGGCGAAAGGAGTTGACGGCGTGCTCGGCTTGGATTTCTTTCGCGGACAGAACCTGAATATTGATTTTCGCAGCGGACTGATTACGCTAACTTGAAATCGAGATGCCCTCTGGAAACAGGCAAAATCCGAGAATCAAGATTGAGGCGGTGCTTCTGCTTATAGCATCGGTGTTCCTTGTGGCTTCGTGCGGAAACAAAGAATTTCGGCTCACTCAAAAACAAGTTGAAGAACGCATCAAAAAGGATTTGCCAATCGGGGCGGCGCAGGAACAGGTCAGACAGTTCATTTCTTCCTTCAAACCCAGGTTCGAAGTTGACGAACGTGAATATGAGACGAAAGCCTCCACAACAGCACCGGAATCCTTAGGCGATGGTTCTACCGATATTGCCTATCACGGCATTATCCGGGCCAGAATCAGAAAGATTGGCCGCGATCCCAAAAATTTTGTTTTGTTCGATCTTCATCTGGAATTTTACTTTGACGAAAAAGGGCTTTTAGCTGGCCACAAGCTGGAAACGTACGGTTATCACTAAACCTCTTTGCCGTTTCCAAATTTGATATCTGGAGCAATCAATGACCCTTAACGCTGTCCCCATCCTCATCGCAGTTCTGTGCATTTACGCCATCGCGTACCGCTATTACAGCGCCTTCATCGCCGCCAAAGTCCTGGCGCTGGATGATTCGCGGATCACTCCGGCGCATCAATTCAACGATAAACATAACTTCACGCCGACCAATAAGTACGTTTTGTGGGGACATCATTTTGCGGCGATTAGCGGACCGGGGCCTTTGATTGGGCCTGTGTTGGCGGCGCAGTTCGGATATTTGCCGGGACTGATCTGGCTGGTCATTGGCGTAGTCCTTGGCGGAGCCGTTCACGATTTCATTGTGCTGGCGGCTTCGATGCGCAGTGGCGGCAAGTCCTTGGCGGAAATTGCTCGGCGCGAAATTGATCGCGTCACTGGCACGGTCGCGACCATTGCGATCTTGATCATCCTGATTGTCGCGCTGGCCGGAGTAGGCTTGGCGGTCATCAACGCGCTGGCCGAAAGTCCTTGGGGGTTGTTTACAATTGCGATGACCATTCCCATCGCGCTGCTGATGGGAATGTATATGTTTCGCTGGCGCGGCGGCACCGACCGCGCCATCAAAGAAGGCACGATTATCGGCGTCATTCTGCTGATTCTGGCCGTCGTCTTTGGCGAAGTCGTCCAGAATTCTTCCTTCGCGCATTACTTCCGATACGATAAAACGGCGATCACGTTAATGGTTGCGGGTTATGGGTTTGTGGCTTCGGTGCTGCCGGTGTGGTTGCTGCTGGCTCCGCGCGATTACCTCAGTTCATACATGAAGCTCGGTTCGATTGGATTTCTGGCAATTGGGATTTTCGCGGTGATGCCTACCTTCAAAATGCCCGCGATGACTGCGTTCGTGAACGGCGGCGGCCCAATCATTCCCGGCAAAGTCTTTCCCTTTGTTTTCATCACCATCGCCTGCGGAGCAATTTCCGGCTT
>CAZMXG010000327.1:0-3760 GCA_964570175.1 uncultured Heliomicrobium sp.
AATGACCCACGTTCTTGAACGAGTTTTCAAGCTTAGCGAAAACAAGACGTCCATTCGCACAGAAGTCGCCGCCGGTGTGACGACTTTTTTGACGATGGCCTACATCATCTTCGTCAATCCGACGATCCTCAGCGAAGCGGGCGTGCCGTTTTCGGGTGCGCTGTTTGCCACTTGCGTAGCGGCGGCGATTGGTTCGCTAGCAATGGGATTGATTGCCAATTATCCGTTTGCGCTGGCTCCGGGCATGGGGCTGAACGCGTATTTCACGTATTCGGTCGTCAAGGTAATGGGGTACGACTGGCGCGTGGCATTGGGTGCGGTGTTCATTTCGGGAATCGTTTTTCTGATTCTGACGATGGCTCGCATTCGGGCGATGATCGTGGATGCCATTCCGATGACGATGAAAACCGCCGTCGCCGCGGGGATTGGGTTATTTATCGCTTTCATCGGGTTGAAAAACGCCGGTGTCATCGTGGCTTCGCCAGCGACATATGTCACGCTTGGCCACATTATTTCGAAGCCTGTATTGCTGGCGCTTGGAGGGGTACTGATCACGGGAGTCCTTATGGCTCGTGGATTCAAATCGGCGATCATCATTGGAATTCTGGCTGTTACAGTGGCGGCCATTGTCTTCAAGTTGACTGCGCTGCCGACAGGCGTGGTTCAACTGCCGGATTGGCGCTCGACGTTTCTGCAACTGGATATTCGCGGAGCGTTGAAGCTAGGTTTGTTCGATGTGGTGTTCGTGTTTTTGTTCGTTGACCTGTTCGACACGATCGGCTCGTTGATGGGCTTGGGACGGCAAGCCGGATATTTGAGCTCCGACGGCAAAATGCCGCGCGTTAATCGGGCGCTGTTTGCCGACGCGATTGCGACGATTGTCGGTTCGCTGTTTGGCACTTCGACGGTGGTGACATACATCGAAAGTGCCACCGGCGTCAGCGAAGGCGGGCGAACCGGTTTGACCGCTACGGTCGTGGCTGCATTGTTTCTGCTGGCGGCATTCTTTTCCCCGATTGCCGGAGCGATTCCGCCGATTGCGACGGCTCCGGCATTGATCATCGTCGGCGCACTGATGATCAGTGCTGTCAAAGCCATTGACTGGGACGACATCACCGAGGCCATTCCAGCCTTTTTGACCATCCTGGCCATGCCGCTGACCTTTTCCATTGCCAATGGCCTGGCGCTAGGATTCATTTTTTACCCCTTGATGAAGGTTCTGACTGGTCGCTGGCGCGAAGCCAGTCCGCTGGTGTACGTGCTGGCCGCGTTGTTTGTGTTGCGGTACGTGTATCTGAGTGGTGAGTAGGGTGTAGCAAGTCGTGAACTTGCTACACCCTCACTTCAATTATTTCGCCGAAGCTGTGGCCGCCGCCGCTTTTTCGCCAGGGCGATAGGAAGTTTCCAGATTGGCTTTGATTTCTTCCAACGTGAACCACGCGGGTTTGAACTGCATCTTGGAGTAAAGCTCGGCCTGGTCGAAATAATGTTTCGATTTCGGGTCGGCGCTTTGCCCGAATTGCAACACCGAACGCGCCTGCGGTTTCGGGCCAAATTCAATCACGCTGTAAAACGAATGGCCTGCGATGCCGTAGCGTTGTTTCTGACCGCGCGCTTCCGGAGCGTAAAAGTTGAACACGATGCCAACCGGATCGCCCGGTCCGCCCGCAACCGGGAAGCTGGGTTTGCCGTCGCTGAAAGGTTCAATCACGCCGCTGGTGTGAACGCGTTGGATTCGCATTAGGTCGCCCCATTTCACTTTCCACGTGCCCCACTTCTTGGCCAAATCGCTGAAGACATAATCCAGAACATCCACTTCCGGGTAAGGACGCCCTTTGGTCAATTGCTGCGCCTGTGATTGTGTTCGCGTATAGGCATAAAGTGTGAATACAGTCATCGGCACAGATTCAACCGTGCTGACAGCATTCCAAGCTTTCAACGCGGCAACGACTTCGGCCAGCTTTTCCGCTTTGGCAGCGTCGGCGGCTTTGAACTTGTCGAATTCCGCGACGAGTTGAGGAATCAACCGTTCGGCTTCGATGACGCGTGTGTCGTAAGCGGCTTTCGTCCAGTCTTCGTAGGTAAACTTGGCGCGTTCGCTCAGCACGCGGCGCGAAATGCGCGACCGCGGATTGTCCTTTTCCGTAACCATATAAGCTGGAAACTTCGCGCCATCGGGGTTTCCGTCCTTGCCAAACTCTTCTCCGGCGGCAAGCAGCGGCGTGGCATTGCAGTTTTGCGCGAAGCCAGAAGCCGGATTTGTGATCTGCGGCAAATCTTCCAGCGGATGATAACCCTGCCATTCCGTGCCGGGATCGCTGCCATCCACGAATTTCGACCAGTCGTATTTCTGGTCGCGTTTCGGCACAGCGCCGTAATAGATGTAAAAGATGTTGCCTTCCTTGTCGGCGTACATCGTGTTGAACATCGGGACTTTCAAGCCCGACATCGCGGTTTTGAACTCTTTCAGGTTTTTCGCCTTGGTCATCAGGTAACGTTGTTCCAGGGCTCCACCAGCGTTTTCCCACGCTGCCATTCTGACAGTCAACGGTTTGCCATCGCGCACAGCCATCACCGGACCGTGATGCGTTTTGCGCATCTTGAACGTGCGCTGGACGATTCCGGCATCGGTTTTGACGTTGATGGTGTCGCTCCATTCGGTGGCGGTCTTGTAGCCGCTTCCGTACTTGTAATTCAGCGGGTTGGTTGCGTCGTCAAACTTTTCTTCCCAGGCATCAATCACGTCCGGCGCGTTGACCGTGTGGCTCCAGCCCAGGTTGTCGTTGTGGCCAAGCGTTGGAAACGGCGAGCCTGGAAAGGAAGCGCCGGACATGTTCCAGCCGCTGTCGCTGTGAACATGGCCTTCGATCCATTGGCCGGGGCCAAAAAAGGGCTGGTGCGGATTGACCAGCAACATCGCTTTGCCGGTAGCGGATTTTTTGGGCGAAATCGCCCAGGTGTTCGAACCGATTTGCGCGGCGGCATTCGGGTCATTGAAAAACATTTCAACCGGCGTGGCGGCGATAAAGTCTGCTTTTTCATTTTCGGGTTCCATCACCACAGAGGTTTTTGCGCCGACTTCCTGTACCGAAGCGCGCAATTCGTTTGGCCGCAATCCCAAACGGCGGAAGATAAAAAGCTGGTACTGGGCAAAACGATTGAACGCCAGCAAATGCCACGGCTCAAACTTCGTGATCAGGATCGGTTTGACCTGCGGGTTCTTTTCCAAAAAGTAATTCAATCCATCTGCCGCGGCATCGCAAATGTCTTTGGCCTGCTTGTTCAGCTTGGCGTAATCCTCCTGTGCCAGTCGATTGATTTCGAGTTGGCGATTGACCAGGTCAGATTCCAGCGGGCGTCCGGCATTGGCGGAAAGAACGGCATTTTCGCCGTACGCTTCAGCGGCGCGTCCGATGGATTGAATATAGCTGTCTTCAATCTGCCAGAAATTGTCTTCGGCCTGGGCATACATAAACCCGAACATGACGCTGTAATCCGTCGGGCCGTAAACGTGCGGGACTCCCCATTTGTCGCGGTAAATCGTGACGGACTTGGCGATTTTCTCAAGCTGTGGTTTGGCAGAGTCTTTCGCTTTTGAGTGTTGAATGAATTGCCCTTCGGTTGCGAAGGCAAAAACAAAAAGGGCAAAAAGCGAGATGCGAACCAGAGTGAATCTTTTCATCTGCTCTCTCCTGTTCAGGCAATGGTTGGGTTGATGGATTGCGGGAAAACGAAGCCGGAGTTTAGCACGAGCTTCTTT
>CAZMXG010000328.1:0-3690 GCA_964570175.1 uncultured Heliomicrobium sp.
AATGCGGTCCATGGGTGAGCTGTGGCGCATGCAGGCAGTAAAGCTTTACCCCGCCGGTCGGCAGACTCTAGTTGTTTCGCAAGAGGCGGATACTGAATCCAACACACGTGAGCCCGCACTTCCGCCTGGCTATTACGGCGGTTAACCGCCGGTTAGTACTCACACGATCAGTGTTGACTACTCACGACTGAAAATTGACGGTGAAAGCCCGGCTGACGGGTGAGTAGTCACCGCGTAACTCGTTTTACTGGAGGCAATTATGGCAAACCCGAGAGCGATCACCGATAAAGAAGGAATTGACGTCCGGCGCGCAACTTATTCGATTGATAACTCGACCATCACCTACGACAAAACCAAAGCGTTTGGGTCGGCGCAGGCTGGCGTCAATCTGGCGGTCACTTTATCTGGAAATGACATTGTCGCTCTGGTCGCAGACGCGGATGCCGTCCTGGGAATTTTGGAGCTGGTCGAACCGGATGGAAAATGCACGGTCTCAGTCGGCGGTCACCTGAAGTTCAAGAAAGGGAATGGCGCAACCGTCACCGTCGGCAAACATATCGTCGGCGCGCTGGGAGCCGCCAGCGCCAAAGGGTACATCCGCGATGTAGCCACTGGCACGGCGGCCGAACTCGGCAAACAACGCGGCGTGATCGAAGACATTTCCGGCGATCCCACCATCGTCGTTTACCTGGACTAATCGAAAGCTTGTCGTGAGTAGTCACCTTCCCTGCTGGTGACTACTCACTTATTCAACGGGTGAGTACTCACCAAACTGAGGGAAAAGTTATGGCGGCAAAAGTAGAAACAGAGAACAAACCGTCCGGTGTGGAAATCACCAGGACTCGCCCGACAGAGTTGATGCGACAGGTAAATTTGTCGTACGTGTCGAAGGCTTACGACGAAGGTCGAAGTCTTTCGGTTCAGCTCGAAATTGACGACCCGTCCACGGACTACGAGTCTGAAAAGACTGATGCCTTTCAGCGCTTGATGCGTGTTGCAGGCATCAGAACGAAATCGGCACCGGAGTGGGGAATGTCAGCAGATGAGTGCTTCGCATTCGACAAGAATGATTGCACACGGATGCTGATGTTCGAGCATTTTCGTCGTCAGTATCGGGCCGCCGCAACTGGCAAATCGGCAAATACGCGAGCGCTTTATACGTCGGCGGATAACAGTCTTGGCTCCTGGAATAACCCCTATTTTGATAATCCGACGGCTCGATGGGACAAGCAGCTAGCTCCCGCCATTCCCATCAGTTCGCTGGTTGCCATGTCAACCCCCATTGACCGGGACACCTATCGCGCCTTTTACCTACAAGACAATACGGCAAATCAGCGGATGGTGCGCGTCAGCCAGGCTGCCGATATCCCGAAGGCCAAGCTGGTTGGTGGTGATCGGGAAATCCCTCTGTACAAATATGGCCGCGCACTGGAAATGACCTACGAGCAGATGCGCCGGATGCGCATTGATACCGTGTCGTTTCACATTCAACGGATGGCTGTTCAGGCGCAGGTGGATAAACTGGCCACACTCCTGGACGTCGCCATTAACGGCGACGGAAACGCGAACACGGCGGCCACTTCTTACGCTTTAACAACCTTGGGCAACAGCTCGTCTGCAAACGCGCCCACGTTGGCTGACCTTCTGACCTTCAAGGCCAAATTCCTGAATCCCTATTTGCTGGACACCATCATCGCCCAGGAAGGACCGGCGATTAAGTTGCAGCTCCTCAATTCCGGATCAGCCAACATTCCGCTGATCCTGTTGCCAGCAGGCCAGGTTGGCTCACTCCGTTCGATCAATCCTCAAATCGCCTCCGGACAGCAATATGGCATTACGGCGGATGCGCCGTCGGGCAAATGGGTAGGGTTTGATTCCAGGATGGCTATTGAACAAGTCACCGAAATTGGTGCGACCATTTCCGAAATGCAGCGCTTCATTTTGAATCAAACTGAAGTTCTGACCATGACCGAGACGGAAGGCTATGCCGTCATTGATCAGAACGCGACCAAGATTTTGAATCTCGCAGCGTAACGCCCGACTGGTGGGTTTCTCCTGCTCTCAGGAGTGGCGTTATTAGCGTCACTCCTGATTTTTTTCAAAGGACGAATTATGGCTGACAAATCAACCGAGAAAGACGATCCGAAAGAAACCGAAAAAACAAAGGCGAAGGTCAAAAAGGAAACCTTTCGCGTTCGCGGCACTGTTGAACCAAAGCCGGATGGGGGTGCTGAAGTCATCCTGCACGAGCGCGATTCGCAGCATCCTGGCGGCGAGGTTTTTATTGCCGGCAAGGATGAGGCGGAAGTATTCCCAACCCCGCGCGTCACGGCGCTGATCCGTGAAGGGAAGCTGGTTGAAGTCTAACGATGCCGATCATTGGAGAGGAACAATACGACGCGGTCCGCAAGGCCATCTCTCTTGATCTGACGGAAGACGAGATTGGCGCTGAAGTGATTGCGTTGGGCATCTATCAAGGCGCGGCCGAACGCTGGGCCACGCTCGCAGATCCCCAGATTGCGACCCGAGCGAACGCTGAATTGGAAGCCGCCCAGAACGCCGTTGTCTTGAAAACTGCCTCTCTGCTTGTTGCCGCCCTTCCCTTTCTGGAGCGCGAAGAATTCGGCATTGGCGAGGGATTCACGCGCCAGAAAATGGATCGCGCAAAAACCGCCGAACAACTGGCTGAGCGCGCACAGGCGGAACTTGACAGTTATTTGAATACAGGTGCTACGGCGAGCGCGACATTCTTGCCCGTCTTTGCCGTCGGTACCGGCGGACGGGGCCGATGAGTGACGCCCGGCACATCAACTTTCAGCAGGAACGGCGCTGGGGCAAACAGCTTTTGGTGCTTGCTGCGCTGAATGGAGATGACAGCTACACAGTTGTCCAGACGTTGCAGAAAGACTACTTGGTCCAGGAGCCGCTCGATCAATCCGGAATCAAACGCGAGTCTTCAGAGGGTGAATCTCTTTTTCGATTTCGGCTCTATGGTAAATCTGAAGTGGACAGCCTGAATTTGAATACGTTCAATCTGATTGTTTTTGCCGGTACGCGATACGAGGTTCGCACCAAAGAGCGAAAACGCCAGGCGCGGCCCGTGATTGAAGTCACTGCCAGGCCGATTGGAACGGAATGATCAATCTCGCGCTCAAAGTCGAAGGTCAGGACAAGTTGCTCGATGCTCTGGAAGAGATGGAGCTGACGTTCAAGGACTTTCGTCCGCTGTTCCGCGAAGCTGCAAAGCTCTTTTATGAATTTGAACGTGAAGCTTTTGAATCGGAAGGCGGAACGAGCGAAGCCGGAGAATGGGAAGAATTATCGCCACTCTATGAACTGATCAAAGAGCAGCGTTATCCGGGCAAAACCATTCTTCGACGCACCGACGCATTGTTCCGATCGCTGACGCAGCCGAATGCCCGCGGATCCATCCGGCGCGTAACCGAAACGGAATTGCTGATTGGAACCTCGATTGATTATGCGATTTGGCATCAAACCGGAACGGCGAACATGCCAGAACGCCCGATCATTGCATTGACCGATCAACAGAACCGCAGGATGGCAACGTTTTTGCGTCGCGGGCTGGCTGATTTTGTACGTCGCGCCGGATTTCTGGTCTCGGAAGTTTCGGAGGTGGAATTGTCGTGAGCTGGAGCCCGTCGTTTCCGAATTTGAAATTTGGGTTGTCCG
>CAZMXG010000329.1:0-3563 GCA_964570175.1 uncultured Heliomicrobium sp.
CATTGGTGGCTCCTTTCGATTAAAAGCCTGATTGAACTGACCGATTGAACTGACCGATTGAAGTGAATTGGTAAAGAGTGACCGCGCTCGAAACTACTGCGAAGCTAACGGCTTCGTTGACACTCTTAAATTGGCATTCCTATAATCGCCGCTCAAATAGCACGTCACATCGCCAGCATCAAATGCCAGCAACTGAAAGTCAGACATACTTTTTTTGAGGAGTTCACAACTTTGCTCGATCAGGACAACGATCAAATTCAACAACGCCGCCGCCATTTGGAAGAAATTACGGCTCTTGGCCACGCAGCTTACACAAATCGCTTTGACCGCTCGCACACCATTTCTCAACTGGTTGAACGCTATCACAGCTTCGCGGGAAAAAAAGAAGAAGCCGAGCTCGCCAGTACCAACGCTGAACTGAAAGCGGCGGAAGGCGGCGAAGTTCGCATTGCCGGAAGAATTATGACCAGCCGTTTGATGGGCAAAGCTGCCTTTGTGCATCTGTCCGACGGGCTGGCGGCCTTACAGTCTTATATCCGCAAAAACGACGTCGGCGATGCTGCCTGGGAGCTCTATCAAAAGCTTGATCTGGGTGATTGGATTGGAGTTACAGGTTTTCTGTTTATCACCAAAACGGGCGAATTGTCAGTTCACGTTACGCAATTGAGCTTTTTGTCGAAGGCGTTGTTGCCGATGCCCGACAAATATCACGGCGTCACGGACAAAGAACTTCGCTACCGTCAGCGTTATGTTGACCTGATTGCCAGCGGCGCGGCGCATGAACGCCAACCGGGCGAACTAACCAGCCGCGAAGTCTTCGAGCGGCGCGCGCGAGTTATCCGCGAAATTCGCCATTATTTTGATGATCGAAGCTTTGTCGAAGTTGAAACTCCTATGCTGACTCCGCTGGCCACAGGCGCGGCGGCCAGACCATTTGTCACACACCACAATGCCTTGGACATTGATTTGTATGCCCGCATTGCTCCGGAGCTTTACCTGAAACGGCTAACTGTCGGCGGCTTCGAGCGCGTGTACGAACTGAACCGCAACTTCCGCAACGAAGGCATTTCGTACAAACACAATCCCGAATTCACCATGTTGGAGTTCTATCAGGCGTATGCCGATTTCAACGACCTGATGGATTTGACCGAAGAACTGTTCAAGCAACTGGTAGATAAAGTTTGCGGCACTCGGCAAACGCCTTACAGAGATCACATCATTGATTTCGACAACTGGCAGCGGCTGACCATGCGCGACGCTGTGTTGCAGCACTGGCCGAACGATGCAACTCGTCCGACGCTGGAAGGGTTGATGGATCGCCAGCAACTGGAAGACGCGGCGGCGGCGTTGGATATAAGTTTTGACCCGAAACTGAACGACGGACAATTGCTGGGCGCGATTTTTGAGCATGTCGTCGAACCACATTTGATCCATCCGACGTTCATCACGGAATTTCCGACTGAACTTTCTCCGCTGTCTAAACAGAAAGCCGGCGATCCGCGCTTTGTCGAGCGCTTTGAGCTTTATATTGCCAATATGGAACTGGCAAACGGGTTTTCGGAGCTAAATGATCCGGTCGAACAAAAACACCGTTTTGAAGAGCAGATGAAACAGCGCGAACGCGGCGACGATGAAGCCATGGTAATGGATGAAGATTACATTCGCGCGCTGAGTTACGGCATGCCGCCGACAGGCGGCGAAGGCATTGGCATTGACCGTCTGGTGATGATTTTGACCAATCAGCACTCGATCCGTGACGTGATTCTTTTCCCGCATATGCGTCCTGAAACGAGGTAAAAATGCGGATTGCGCGACCCTGATGCCGTTCAAACTTTTCATTGCGCTACGATATTTGCGAGCCAGGCGGCAGCAGGCTGCTGTTTCAGCAATTACCGCCATTGCCATTGCCGGTATCACCGTCGGCGTCGCGGCGCTGCTCATTGCTCAGGCGATGATTCACGGATTTCGCAGCGATGTGCAGGAAAAAATTCTGGCCGGCACGGATCATCTCAACCTGCTGAAAGAAGACAATAGCGGAATTGAAGGCTACAAAGAGCTGGCCGAACGGCTTCGCCAAGTCCCCGGTGTCATCGAAGCTTCAGCAACGATTTATGCTCCGGTCCTGCTTAGTGCCAGTGGCAGACAAGAACAAGCTGTGCTCAAAGGCATAGATACTGATGACAGTAGCGCCAACGATCTTGCTTCCATTACCATTCAAGGCGAAGGCAGGCTGCCTGCCTCCAGCCTGGAATCCTATTCTGAATCCGAAGAAGAACTCCCCTCCGAAGGACTGATTATCGGCGACCAATTGGCAAAATTGTTGGGCTTGAAATTGGGCGACCAAGTGACTAGTGTTTCTGCCGTCACGCGTTTAACGCCTGTTGGCTTGCAGCCAAGACCTCGTTACACAAAATTCAGCGTTCAAGGAATCTTCTCTTCAGGCTGGTATCAGTACGATTCTAAGTGGGCCTACATCACATTGAAGGCCGCCCAGCGGCTCACAGGAACTGACGACACAGCAGGCGTCATTCGTTTGAAAGTTTCCGACATTGATCAGGTCAAAACACTCGGCAAGCAAGTATTGTCAGTTGCAGGTAAAGGCTTTATCACTACTGACTGGCAGGAACTTAACGGCCCTTTGTTTGCTGCACTGCAGCTACAACATCGCGTGATCATCATTTTTTTCGCGCTTCTGATTGCCATCGCCGCGCTAAATATCATCACGACGCTGACAATGATGGTGATCGAAAAGCGACGGGATATTGCTATTCTTCGGGCTCAAGGGGCTATTCCCAGCGCAATTCGCAGCATCTTTCTGTTGCAAGGCGTGGTTATTGGAACGGTCGGAGCAGGATTAGGTTTAATTTTTGGAGTTTTAACTTGCTTCGTTGCCAATTACTATCAATTGATTTCCATTCCTGCGGAAATCTATTCGATTTCGCACATCACACTGAGATTGCGGATATTGGATTGCGTATGGATTCCAATGTTGGCAATTGGAATTTGTCTGCTGGCAACGCTCTATCCTGCCTCTTCAGCAGCCAAACTCACTCCCGCTGAAGTGCTCAGGCATGACTGATCTGTGCGCAATTAATTACTGAAACTTATTGACACCTAAAGTTTAGCAGACTAAACTGCGTCGCGTTAGTAAGTGATCTACTCACAAGGGTAGTAATTGCCTTTCAATGATTGCGAACTGACGTTCACGTTAAGCATGCCAATAAACAGCGTATCTAAAATGTAAGCGCATCAATCGAATGATTTGATTAGCAGATATTCTGAATAGAGTTGCCGTTCACTAAATGTAAGTTTGGCACAGCTTATCGTTTTCTTTGGACTCCACAGGCTTAATTGATTGTGTTTGTCGGTGTCCGATTTCAAAACCTTACAATTCAATTTACAAGGAGAAAACAAATGCGTACCTCACGCAAGCTTGCACACGCGCTGTTGGCGCTCTTCGCGTTGGTTGTTATGTCGTCCTTCGCTCTGGCGGCGGATCCTGGACTTGCTTATCCGGCGACTTCCGAAGCGAGCGACCAAAAAGCTGGCTCAATCCTTTTCTA
>CAZMXG010000330.1:0-3538 GCA_964570175.1 uncultured Heliomicrobium sp.
GCTGATTGTTCGGATCTTCTTCCTCCTCAACCAGATTTCCGGTCAGCGAACTCACTTGAGAAACCTCAGACATTCGTTGCAGGAACAGGAAGGCCGCCAGCACCACGCCAACCTGAATCGCCACCGTCAAATCAATCAACACCGTCAGCAAAA
This sequence comes from uncultured Heliomicrobium sp., assembly GCA_964570175.1. Classification (GTDB taxonomy): domain Bacteria; phylum Acidobacteriota; class Blastocatellia; order RBC074; family RBC074; genus RBC074. The sequence goes on from CAZMXG010000330.1 coordinate 154, forward strand.
ACGTCACCAGCAAAACAGCCACGTCGCTTTTCGGGCTTTTCAGCAGTTTTAGAAACGCGTGATATTCGCTCATGTTGTATGAGACGAAAATCAAAATTGCCGCCAGCGTAGGCATCGGAATCAGCGCTGCCCACTTGCCGAAAAACATCATAATCAGCAGCAGCGTCACTGCATGAATAAGCGCCGCCACAGGAGTCCGCCCGCCGCTTTTGATGTTGGTCGCGGTGCGGGCAATCGCTCCCGTCGCCGGAATTCCCTGAAAGATCGGCGAAACGATGTTGCCCACGCCTTGCGCAATCAATTCCATGTTCGACCGATGCCGGGTTCCCATCATTCCGTCGGCGACGACCGCTGCCAACAAGGATTCAATCGCCGCCAGCAGTGCAATCGTGATGGCGGGCGAAAACATTTTGGTGATCAATCCCCAAGTCAAATGCGGAAAATGCGGCGCAGGCAATGTGCTTGGAACGCTTCCAAACCGGCTGCCGATGGTTTCCACGTTCAAACTGAGCAAGTGAACCGCCGCCGTCACCACGACAATGGCCACCAGCGAACCCGGCACCTTTGGCGTGATTCGCGGCCACAAAAAGACGATCAGTAGCGAAACCGCGCCCACGGCCAACGCCTGCCAATTCACCGTCGCCGCGGCGTGAAAGTACGCTTCCCACTTTTCGACAAAATCCGCCGGGACGCTCTCCATCCGCAGTCCGAAAAAATCCCTGATCTGGCCTGAGAAAATGATCAGCGCAATGCCCGTGGTGAAACCGACCGTCACCGGATACGGAATAAACTTCAAAAACGCACCCATTTTCAGCAAGCCCATTGCCACCAAAATGAATCCGGCGATGATCGTCGCTACAGCCAATCCGTCATATCCGTACTGTTGGACAATGCCGTAAATGATGACGATGAACGCGCCGGTAGGGCCGCTGATTTGTGCGCGCGTCCCGCCCAGTGCGCCGATGACAAACCCGGCGATGACCGCTGTATACAAGCCTTGTTCCGGCTTGACGCCCGACGCAATGGCGAAGGCAATTGCCAGCGGCAACGCGACGATGCCCACGATGACGCCTGCAATCAGGTCGGAAGTGAATTGATTTTTGGAATAACCTTCGCGGAAAACCGTGATGAGTTTGGGTTCGAGGCGTGTGGGCATTTGCGCTCCGGGTTATTTGGCAAACGCAGCCAGCGGGCCATCCGGTTTGATAATTTCCTTCAGCGCGGAGTAGGGAACGATGACTTCCTGCGGCCCGAATGCGTAAGCGGCGACCTGATAGGCATCGAACGTAATCTGCAAGCCATCGGGCGTCAGGTTCCAACTTTTGTAATTTTCCGCCTTCGGTTTGGCTCCATTGCGAAGCCATTCAGGATCAATGCCTTCGCCGCCAAGTTCTTTGGTCAATGTCGTAATGCAGTAACTGGAAATGATCTTCAGATAATTGGAATTCGGCTGGAACAGATCGGCCAGTTTCAGCAACCGCCCGTTTTGCAGGTCGTAATTAAACGTTGTCGAAAGCGAATTGCCATGCGCTCCACCTGTGAATTGATATGTCCAGACCACCAGGCTGATCAGATTTTTATCCGCGAAAGTGGTGTGATAACTGATTTCCAGCGAATTGCCTGGACGGTCCGCGTCGGATGGGTTCTCCGCCAGGTTGGCTTTGATGTCTTTCTTGAATTCGGCGACTTCTTTGCTGACAAAACTGCTGACAGCTTTATTGAATGCATCGGCGTTGGCAGAGTTTTCGCCAACAAGTTGCGGGTAAGCGGTGTCAATTGTCAGCTTTTGTTTTTTGTTTTCTTCGTTTTGTTCTTTCAGCACCATCCGCATGCCGCCCAAATCAAACCGTGTTTCAGCCAATTCAAATGGCAAGGCTTTGGGATCGTTTTTGGATTTCTTCCAGTCGCCGGTGAACTTCAACCGCGAATCGTCACCGCGAATTTCCATCACCAGTTTGCCGATGAACACGCCTGTTTCTTTTTCGTCAGCAGTTTCCGTTAGCTCGGCGTTTCCGTCTTTGCCAATTTTGCCCAACAAGCTCAGGGATTTTTTCTGAATCTTTTTGTAGCGGTATGTACCCCACAACTGATCGGCTTCGACCTGATTGCGGTTAAGCTCCATTTCGACGGCGTGCTTGCCATCAATCAATCCGGCCAGCGTGCGCCGAAACCGAGCGGGAACAGCAGCGATGACCGGCGGCGGTTCCACAGGAGTTGCCGAAGCAACCGGCGAAGGCGATGTGCCCGGCTGAGAAATGCCAAGCTGCGTCGGTTTGTCACTGCAAGCAGTTAATCCCAGGCAAAAAAGCACGGCAATCAAAAACGATCTCATCTCAAACCTCTTGGAGAGTACGGAACAAACAGAAATAACGGAAAAACAGAAGCCATCGAAACTGTTTCGTCAATTTCGTGATTTCCGTCTGTTCCGTTATCTCTTTGTTTCATTCTGGTTATGAAAATTCTGGCAATGGAGTTACATCACTGGCCCGATGCGCCAGGGCACGAATTCTTTGTGGCCCCAAGTTTCGGCTTTGGTACGTTCGCCGGAAGCGACGCGGCGGATCAGGTCGAAGATTCGCTGGCCGACGTCGTAAATCGTTTCTTCGCCTTCAACGACGGTTCCGGCATTGACGTCCATGTTGTCGTCCATGATTTTGGCGATGCGGGAATTCGTGGCAATTTTGATGACGGGAACGACTGGCGAGCCGATGGCGGAACCGCGTCCCGTCGTGAAGCAGATCATGTTCGCTCCGCCTGCGGCAATGCCGGTCAGCGAAACCGGGTCGTAACCGGGCGTGTTCATCAGCACGAAGCCGGGTTTGTTGATACGTTCGGCGTAGGGGAAGACCCCTGTTAGAGCAGTCGTGCCGCCTTTGGCAACCGCGCCCAGCGATTTTTCGCAGACGTTGGTAATGCCGCCCATTTTGTTTCCCGGCGAAGGGTTATCGTCCCATTTGCCGCCAAACCGGCTCAGGTATTCCTGGTACCATTTCACGACTTCAACGACTCTGCGACCTGTGGCTTCGTCTACAGCGCGACGCGTCAGCAAATGTTCCGCTCCCATGCATTCCGGGATTTCGGCCAGAACGGAAGTTCCGCCGCTGCGAACCAGCAAGTCACTGGCATACCCCAGCGAAGGATTTGCCGAAATTCCCGAAAACGCGTCCGAACCGCCGCAATTTGTGCCAAGCAAAATCCGGCTCATCGGCTGCGGAGTTCGTTTCATTGTCCGGCAATGTTCGATCAGCTTTTCGACTTCTTTGATGCCCGCAGCGACAGTCGCGCGAGTTCCTCCACTGACCTGCATTTCCAGACCGACAATCAATTTGCCTTTGCGAAACGCCTGTTGCCCAAGCTGCGTTGTGCCGATGTATTTGGAAATCTG
>CAZMXG010000331.1:0-3473 GCA_964570175.1 uncultured Heliomicrobium sp.
GAAAATGACTGAGGCTTTCGGCGTTTCAGATTTGGCGGTGATTTCGGCTGGCAAGTCTTCGGATTTCAATGATTTGCCGTCGGCCAGCACGACGCTGCGTTCGATGGCATTGCGCAATTCACGGACATTCCCCGGCCAGTCATATGCGACCAGCCGCTTCATTGCTTCAGCGCTGATTTCCGTGCAATTCAATCCGTAGCGTTGGGCGTAAGTTAGCAAAAAGCTTTCCGCCAGGATGGGAATATCTTCGCGGCGTTCTCGCAGCGGCGGCAAATCCATCTGCACAACACGCAAGCGGTAATACAAATCAGCACGAAATTTGTCTTCGGCAACGGCTTTCGACAGGTCGCGGTTGGTGGCGCTGATCACGCGAACATCCACCGGAGTCGAAGTCGAACCGCCTAGCCGCTCAACCTTCCGTTCTTCCAGAACGCGCAGCAGCTTGGCCTGCGTGTTCAAGCTCATATCGCCGATTTCATCCAGAAAGATCGTGCCGCCATTGGCCAGTTCGAACTTGCCTTTGCGTTGGGCTGCGGCTCCGGTAAACGCGCCGCGTTCGTGGCCGAACAGTTCCGATTCGATCAGCTCGCTGGGAAGCGCGGCGCAGTTCATGGCGACAAATTCGCCGGCGCGACGATGGGCGCTCTGTTCATGAATGGCGCGAGCGACAAGCTCTTTGCCGGTTCCCGATTCGCCGTGGATCAGCACGGTCACATCCGTCGCAGAAACTTTCTGAATCAGATCGTAAATGCGCCGCATCGGATCGCTGGTTCCCAGCAAATCGCCAACGCCGCGCGCAGCTTTGAGTTCAGCTTTGAGCCGCTGGTTTTCCTGCCGCAGCCCTGCGGCTTCCAAAGCGTTTTTGACGACCAGCCGTAACTCGTCCACTTCAAAGGGTTTGGCGAGATAGTCGTAAGCACCGGCTTTGATCGCTTCGACAGCAGTACGTTCGTTTCCATGCGCCGTAATCATCACCACCGGCGGAGCGTCATCTGTCGCATTGAGTTCCCGCAGATAATCCAAACCGCTGATGCCGGGCAAGTTGATGTCCAGCAGCATCAAATCAGGCCGAGAGGCGGCGATTGCGTTGCGCGCTTCGGCGACGCTTCCGGCTTCAGAAACGGAATAACTTTTCAGGGCGCGCGACATTCCGTATCGCGCCGCTTCTTCGTCATCAACGATCAAAATTTTTGCTTCGGACATACAACAACCTCGCTTGAAAATCATGACAAGGGCAAGGTCACAACAAACTTTGTGCCACGATTGTCGCCGTTTGGACTGACAATGGAAACTTCGCCGCCGAGTTCACGCACCCGCCGGGCAACAATCGCCAAGCCCAAACCCGTCCCGCGCTGTTTGGTGGTGAAAAACGGTTCGAAGATTTTGTCCTGCTTGTCAGCGGAAATGCCTTCGCCGGTATCGGTTACGGCGACTTGCAGTTTTTCGCCGGAAGCTTCGCTTTCGATTGCCACATCGCCTTCGATGTGGATCGCCTGAATCGCATTCAGCGTCAGGTTCAACAACACTTCTTTCAGCGCAGACGTCCGCTCGCCATCGAATTGCGGATTGCTTTTCAAATCAACACTGACTTTCACCAATCGCTGCTCGGCTTCCGCGCGCGTCAACGTCAAAACCGTTTCGACAATTTCCGTCAAACTGGCAGGCGTGGCGGCGACAGCACTCGGGCGCGAAAAGCTGAGCAGTTGCGAAACGCTGCGGTTCAAACGATCCACTTCGCCTGTGATCAAATCCAGATCGCGCCCATATTCTCGGCTGACGGCGTCGTCTTCGCGCATCACTTGCGTGATGGACTTGATCGCTGAAAGCGGATTTTTGACTTCGTGCGCGACCGTCGCCGCCATTTGGCCCAAGCTTGCCAGCCGCTCGCGTTCGGCCAGTTCGCGTTCCAGTTTCACCTTGTCTTCCAGCAACTGGCAGTTTTCAACTGCGACGGCGATGTGACCGGCCAGCACCGCAAGCACTTCGCGCTTTTCCGAAGTTAGCAACTGCGTGTTCCCGCGAACAATTAACAAGCCAACGACACGCCCTTCCCGCCAGAGCGGATAGCACGCCAGCGCGTGCAATGGTTCCAGCAGCGGCATCTGTTCGATTTCCGTCAACTGCCCAGCTTCGGCAGCGCGACAAGCTTCGGCTTCAGCGGCATTGGCCTGACTGAACGGAATGATTTTGACTTCGTTCAGTTCCAGAGCTTCGCGCAAACGGCGTTCAGCAAATTCGACGAAGTGCGCCAGCTCACCGTAACTGGAAGCTGCGGCTCCGACCTGAGCAACCAGGTCGCGATACAAACCGACTTCCGTCGTGAAGAGTTTTTTCAGGTAATGTTCAACCGCGCGGCGCAGCGGCGCGGCCAACACCAGCACGACCAAAATCAACAGAGCTTCAATGACATCGGCGCGCAATTCATACCGCGATTGCAGCGCCAGTCCCAACCGCCGAATGCCGTATAGATAAACCATCAGGATAATGACGGCCAACACTGCATAGACAAAACTCTGGCGGATGATGAGTTCCAGGTAGCGGTAACGATAGATGTAATACGCTACAATCGCCGTCGGAGCCAACGACGACAATCTGGCAAGCAGGTCGAAATATTTGCCGACTCCCGGCCAATGCCGAGCGCCAAGCACATAGGTCAGCAAAAACAGCAGGCCGATTCCAGCCAGCGTCGCGCCAAATACCTCAAAGAACCGTCTCTCGCGCGCCGTTTGCCAGACCCGTGACAATCGCCAATCAATCAGCGCACATTCGCCAAACACAGCCACGATCCACAAAATGAATGGCAGCAACATCAGCGACAGTTTTTCAATCGGCGGCAGATAAGGCCCACTCCAAATTTTCACCAGCACCCACGGCAACGTCACCAGCGGCACATAGCCAAGCGCAATCAGCGGTTTGAAGATTCTTCGCGGCGCGCGAGTATCGAACCAATCCCACACGCGTAAATGCGCATGCGCCAACGTCGGCGGCAAAAACGCCAGCGCCACGTACGCCAGCGAATCCCAAAACCGCATCCACCAAATGCCGCCGCTGACATCCAGCAGGTCATAAATCGTCCCTGCAAAATTGCCCAAGTGCCACAGACCAATGCTGCCTCCAAGCGCGAGCAAGGACCGTTCGACCTGTCGAATTCCGTACCGGCTCAAGATCATCCAGCACAGGTACAAATGCAGCGCGGCTCCGGTGGCGAAACCGACCAGTTTCAAGATGTCATACGGCAATAAAACGGAAGGCGAGATGGTGGGCGGAGCCAAGGAAATGAAGGAAATTGAAACAAGGTGTAAGGACAAAGACATCACGCACTCAAATTCTAACCAGCCTCAAATCCCAAAGGACCAACAACGACAAAGCCATTCAAAGTCTGATGAGTCTTAAAGCCCCAAAGGGGCAAATTGTGATAGCTCAGGGCAACGCCCTGAGAAACCGATCAAAAAAATCAGCTTAGCCCCAACGGG
>CAZMXG010000332.1:0-3023 GCA_964570175.1 uncultured Heliomicrobium sp.
TACTTTGCGTCTTCGCGGCTTTGCGTGAGATTCCAATTTGCACAGTCTTCAGTTATCTATGCAGCCACATGCGCAGCGCCGACAACAATTGTTCGGTGTTTACCGGCTTGGCCAGATAATCCGAAGCGCCCGCTTCCAAGCATTTCTCGCGGTCGCCTTTCATGGCTTTAGCCGTAAGCGCGATGATCGGCAGACGGCGGAACGACGGGTTCTGCCGAATGACCTGCATGGTTTCGTAACCATCCATTTCGGGCATCATGATGTCCATCAACACGATTGCCAGGCCCGGTGTGGATTCCAGCGTTGCAATTGCTTCGCGCCCTGTGCCCGCCGTCAGCACGGTCATTCCGCGGCGTTCCAGCAGGCTGGAAAGCGCAAAGATATTGCGCACGTCGTCATCCACCACCAGCACTTTCTTGCCCACCAGGTCGTCGTCCGAACGATTCAGGCGTTCCAGCATTTGCTGCTTGTCGGGTGGCAGATCGGCCACAACGCGGTGCAAAAACAACGCTGTTTCATCCAGCAAGCGTTCAGGCGATTCGACGCCTTTCACCACAACGCTGCGCGCGATGGTGTGAAGCTGCGCGTCTTCTTCGGGCGAAAGCTCCTTGCCCGTGAACACCACGACCGGAAGTTCGCCCAGGGATTCTTCATTCCGTATGCGTTTCAGCACCTCAAAGCCGGACATGTCTGGCAAACGCAGGTCCAGCACAACGCAATCGAAGGATTCTTCAAGCATAAGCCTGAGCGCATCTTCGCCCATGTCCACCGTCACAATGTCTATGTCGTCGTGCCCAAGCAGTTCGGTAATGCTCAGTTGTTCTGCCGGATTATCTTCGACCAGCAGCAAGCGCTTGCGGCGCGGCGTCGAGTATTCCCAGATGCGAGAAATCGCCGCGTCCAGACCTTCCGTAGTCGTCGGTTTGGTCACAAACGCGAATGCGCCGCGCGCCAAACCGTGCTGCCTGTCTTCGTCAAGCGTCACCATCTGGACCGGGATGTGCCGTGTGGACGGGTTCTGCTTCAGATGACTGAGCACCGTCCAACCCAACATGTCTGGCAAAAAGACATCCAGTGAAACTGCCGTAGGTTGATACTGACGCGTCAGAACCAATGCATCCGCGCCCCGCATCGCGACCAGAACCTTGAACCCTTTGTCGCGCGACAGGTCACACAAAACACGCGCGTAGTGCGGATCATCTTCAACAATTAACAGCACACTGTCGCCCGGTTGCAGGTTGTCGCGGTCGTCCGGAATTATTTCCACGGGCCTGTCGGAGTTGCGCTGGCCATGGAAGGCGGCCGGGCGCTGGGCGGGTGTTGACTCGCTATTATTAGCCTGCATTGCTGACACGGCCGGGCCAACGTACGTCTGTGGCAGATAAAGCGTGAAGGTGCTGCCCGTGCCAGGTGTCGAACGCAATTGGATTTCACCGCCAAGCAAGCTGGCCAGTTCCCGGCTGATCGCAAGACCAAGGCCCGTGCCACCATATTTGCGGCTGGTTCCCGCGTCCGCTTGTTGGAAGGCTTCGAAAATAATTCTCTGTTTTTCAAGCGGGATGCCGATCCCGGAATCCGAAACCTCGAATGCGACGACGTTCGCCGCATTTTTCAGCACTGGGTGATCCGCATTCCAGCCGCCAGTGGCGACCGAAACTGTCATCCGGACGCCACCTTGTTCGGTAAACTTGAATGCGTTTGAAAGCAGATTCTTAAGCACCTGCTGCAATCGCTTGGAATCTGTAACGATTGTGCGGCTGAGTTGCGGGTCCAGGTTTACATCGAAACCCAGCCTGCGGTTTTCGGCTTCGTGACGGAACGGGCGGGCGATCATTTCCAGAAGATTGCTGAAGTAAATCTCTTCAGCTTCGACAGTGACGGTGCCGGATTCAATCTTCGACAGATCAAGAATGTCGCTGATCAGATTCAGCAAGTCCGTGCCCGCGCCGTGTATTGTGCGGGCGAATTCGACTTGCTTGGGCGACAAATTGCCTTCTGGGTTTTCGCCCAGTTGCTGCCCTAAAATAAGGATCGAATTGAGCGGCGTGCGAAGCTCATGCGACATGTTGGCCAGAAACTCCGACTTGTATTTCGAAGTCAACGCCAATTCGGCAGCCTTTTCTTCCAGCGCACGACGCGCTTGTTCGATTTCCTGATTCTTGCGCTCGACCTCTACATTCTGTTCAGCAAGCTGCTGTGCCTTTTGCGCAAGTTGTTCGTTGGTCTGTTGCAACTCGGTTTGCTGAGACTGCAATTCGGCAGCTAGCTGCTGTGATTGCTGTAACAGCGCTTCAGTCTGCATCGTGGCTTCGATACTGTTGAGCACGATGCCGATGCTGGCCATAAGCTGTTCCAGGAAGGCCTGATGCGAAGCCGTAAACGTTCCGAGCGACGCCAGTTCGATCACAGCCTTGACCTGGTCTTCAAAGAGAACCGGAATCACGATGACGCTGCGCGGAACGGATTCGAAGAGGCCAAAGCGGATTGGAGCGATATTGCTGGGCAAGTCCGTAATCATCATGCGCTGCTTTTCAATCGCACATTGGCCAATCAACCCTTCACCCAGAAGCAGCCGCTTCGGCAATCCCTCCTGACCATCGTCGGCAAAAGACGAAAGCAACTTCAATCCCGGCGCCCCTTCAGTGTCCATCTGGTAAATCACGCCTTGTTGTGCGGTGACCAGCGGCGCCAGTTCCGATAGCAGCATGCGCCCAACTGTGGCCAAGTCGCGCTGGCCTTGCAACATACCGGTCAATCGAGCCAGGTTCGTCTTCAACCAGTCCTGTTCGGTGTTGCGATCCGTCGTCAGACGCAGGTTGTTGATCATCGTGTTGATGTTGTCTTTTAGTTCGGCGACTTCGCCGCGGGCTTCCACCTGAATCGAACGCGTCAGATCACCTTGCGTCACGGCCGTGGCAACTTCGGCAATGGCGCGCACCTGGTTGGTCAAGTTGTCCGCCAGCAGGTTGACGTTGCCGGTCAGGTCTTTCCAGGTTCCTGCCGCGCCGGGCACGTTGGCTTGT
>CAZMXG010000333.1:0-2997 GCA_964570175.1 uncultured Heliomicrobium sp.
GGGCCGATTATGCCCAGTCCGCTCAATCCCAACATCGTGTACGGCGCGTGCAAAGGCGAGTTTTACCGCACGAATTTCGAGACCGGCCAAACGGTCAGTTACTGGGTGCATCCGCAAAACCGTTACGGCCACAACCCCAAAGACATTCTTTATCGCTTCCAGCGCGTTTCGCCGATTGAAGTTTCTCCGCACAATCCGCGCGTGCTTTATCACTGCTCGCATGTCGTGCATCGTTCGACCGACGAAGGCGTCACCTGGCAAGTGGTCAGCCCGGACCTAACCGCGAACGAACCCGATAAACAAGTCATCAGTGGCGAACCGATCACCCGCGACATCACGGGCGAAGAGGTTTACTCGACAATTTACGCCTTCCGCGAAGCGACGCTGGAAGCGGGCGTGTTGTGGTCGGGCGCGAACGATGGGCCGGTGTACGTTTCGCGCGACAACGGCAAATCGTGGAAGAATGTCACGCCCAAAGGCTTGCCTCCGGGCGGACGCGTGCAAAATATAGAACCTTCGCCGCATCGCAAAGGCTCTGCGTACATCGCTGTCTATCGGTACCTGCTGAACGATTGGCAGCCTTACATTTACTCGACGAACGATTATGGCGCGACGTGGAGCAGGCTGACTGATGGCAAAAATGGAATCCCGGCGGATTATCCAACGCGCGTTGTCCGCGAAGACCCTGACCGTGAAGGTTTGCTATATGCCGGGACAGAATTTGGGATGTTCATTTCCTTCGACAACGGAAAAAACTGGCAATCGTTCCAACAGAACTTGCCGGTGACGCCGGTAACGGACATCAAAGTTCATCGCAAAGACCTGGTGATTTCGACGATGGGGCGGTCGTTTTGGATTCTGGATAACGTGTCTCCGCTGCATCAGATTACGGACTCTGTGGCGGCTTCAGCAGCGACGTTGTTCAAACCGGCGATGGCGATTCGAACTCGACGGGCTGGCGGCGGAGGCAGAGGCGGGGCTTCGCCGGAATATCCCGCGCCAGCAGCGCAGATTGATTACGTTCTGGCAGTAGAACCGGCAGGCGATTTGAAGCTGGAAATTCTGGACGCTGCGGACAAAGTCATTCGCACCGTGACCAGCCGCGCCGCTCGTCCCGAAGCGCAAGCCAATCGCGGCGCAATGCTCGGCGATGAAGAAGAAATGCGCGGGCCGAGGGTTGGCGGCGGAGCAGCCAGCTTGACCAAGCGGGTTGGACATAATCGCTTCGCCTGGGATTTTCGGTATGACGGGTTTGGGCCGCTAGTTTTGCCAGGCAAATATAAAGTCAGACTTTCCGCCGACTCATGGAATCAAACCGTGCCGTTGGACGTCGCGCTCGATCCGCGTTTGGCGAAGGACGGCGTGACAGTAGCCGATTTGAAAGAACAGCTCGACTTATTGCTGGCGGTGCGAGAAACGACCAGCGATGCGCGGCGAACGTTGCAACGTGTTGACGCGGGCATCCAGCAAGCTGCTGGTCAGGCGGATAAGCTGCAAAAGCTGCACGCGTTACGGGCGCAACTGGCGACCGCGCAGATTACGTATCCGCAGCCGATGCTGATTGACCAGCTTGGCAGTTTGTCGCGGATGGCGGGAAGCGCGGACCGGAAAGTGGGGCGTAGCGCGCTGGAATATTTCGAGGTTCTGAAAAAACGGCTGAACGAAATCAAGAACGAGATGCGAACGCTCGTTCCTGAGTAACAAATGATTCTTCCACGAAGGCACACGAAGAAAACACGAAGTGGGGAAATGAAGTTTTACTTTTTTTCGTGATACTTCGTGTGACTTTGTGGGAGAGCTTTTTTTTGACAAGGAGGCGGTTATGCTGAAGCGAATGATTTTGATGGTTGTTTTTTTGATCGCTGTGATGACGACTGCGACAATGGCGCAATCGGTTTCGACGTTTGACGGCAAGCCGGATTTTTCCAAAGGCGATGAAACCAGTTATTACGTCTGGCGCGATGGCGACGAATGGCACGTCCGCTGGACGACGAACGGAACGGCGCATCGCTTCAATGGTTCGGTATTGTCCGAAGGCGGCGAGCTGAAATCACTGAAGCGGATTGATGTCGAATCGGAAAGCAGGGTGGTTCGTTCCGGTCGTGCGCCTCATGTCGTTCGCGGGCCGCGTGGCCGAGTCATCGGTGTTGGCGGTGGACGCGCTCCGGTTGTGGTCAATCGCGAACAAGACAAGATCGAAAAGGACGGCGACCGTCGCATTCATTTTTTATCCGTCAACGACGGAGACATTGACGGATTCGATTTCAAGGTGGACAGGAATGTCACTTCGCTGAAGTTCGCGCTTGAGATTGACGGTAAACCAGCGCCCCGGCGCATCGAGGTAGGGAAATCGAATGCAAAGCCCTCTGGCGATCCGTTTGTTGTATCGGTGAAATAAACTGGTAATGAAAACCGCGCTCAGCGGCCTTTGAAATCTGGTTTGCGTTTTTCGTGAAAAGCGGCAATGCCTTCTTTCACGTCGTCGCAATAATTGGTCACCATGACGCTGAGCGCGGCGTCTTCCAGCGCGTTCGACAAATCCATTGTTTGTTGTTTGTGCATCATTCGTTTGGTGATGCGAATGGCAATGGGCGGCCCATCAGCCAGCCGTTCAGCCCACGTGCGAGCCGTCGTCATCAGTTCCGCATCCGGCACGACTTCCGTCACCAGGCCAAGTTCTTTTGCCTGCTGCGCTGGATACACTTCCGAAAACAGGGACATTTTCAGCGCCCGTTCAAGCCCCATGAACTTCGGAAACAGATAAGCCCCACCTTCGTCCGGGATCAGCGAAAATTTCAAACTGGTGTCGCCAAGCTTTGCGCTTTCGGCAGCAATGCGAAAGTCGCAGCTCAAGGCCAGCGTTAAGCCTCCAGCGACCGCCGCTCCGTTGACTGCCGCAATCACAGGCTTATCGAAACGTTGAAGTAACGTCACCAGTTGATGCATGTTCTCGCGCATTTCCAGCATCGCTTCCATCTTGTGGCCTCGATAGCGCGC
>CAZMXG010000334.1:0-2692 GCA_964570175.1 uncultured Heliomicrobium sp.
CATCAGTTTTCAGCATATTGAACGTTTTCCGTTCTTCATCAGTGATGATCCAAAGCACGTCTTCGTTCACCCAGCGTTTATAAACGCTTTTCAGTCTTTCTTTCTGTGCTCTTTCCTCTTTGTCTTTATCGCGCTTCTTTTTGTCGTCCTGCGCAAAGACGGTCAGCGACGATAGGGTGATCGCCGTGGTCAGAAACAACGCAATGCAACGCGCAAAATTTCTTGAGAACAATCTGTTTAACATAACAACTTTTCTCCTCTCGGTAGTGCCTTTTTATTCGTTTTTGGGCTTGTTCTGCCGGAGTTGGCTAATGATGAACGGGATAGGCAACACTCTTTGCTTGAAATCTTTGCCTTATCCAATTCGCCGCCCCAAAAAAAGGACTTATCTCTACAAGTTACTGTCACCCGAGTTGGAAGGTTTTAGAGACGGCCGGAGTGTACGCGAGCCGCATAAATTGCGTCAAGCTGCCGCTATTTAAGGGCTTGCTGCTGATTGAAACCGCGTTCGGGGTCAAAGTTTGACATGACAAATACCATCTGTTAGCTTCCCGCCCTTGTTTACTGTGGCGGTGGACTTCATACGACTTATGGTTCAAATAGACCGATTTTGGCGGGAAATCAGGCATCAATTTCTGCGTAGCAGCGTGTTGTTGGCGATGGTAGCGCTGTCTTTGATAGGGACTTCGTGCAAGAGTTTGATTGTCACCAAGGACCGTTCGATTCCGAAACTGCTGACTCCACTGGCCGATGCCAGGTTTGAAGAATTGGTAAAACAGGTGAAACCCTTTGCCGACCTTCAATCCTTGAGAACGCGTGTCGGGATTGTCTTTCAGGACACAGGGCTGGCAGAGCGCTGGCCGGAAACGGATTCCAATCTGGTGTTGATGCGTCCGGACAAGATTCGCCTGATCATCAATGCACCCATCGGCAAAATCAAAATCGCCGAGATGGTCTCGGAATCCAGCAAATTCAAAGTCGCTCTTTACAAACAGTCACCAAGCTTTTTGATTGGAACAAATGACGCCGATTACAGCATGTGGCGCGAAAAGCTGGGCGAAAAGGCAAATAGCGGCTTAGTCGCGGCTCGCCCCTTCCATTTTACGGAAGCATTGATGATGCGCCCGTTGGTGACAAGCGATTCGCGCTTCACTTATTTGATGGAAGAAGCCCTGGTCGAAGAAGCCGATCCCGCTCCAAAAGCGCCGAAGAATTCGCGTGTGCTTCGCAGTTTTTACGTGATTTCCGAAATTGAACTTGGGGTGCCGGGAATGGGAACCGGAATTTCGCGTGTAACGCGCAAATTCTGGTTTGACCGAACCAACAGCGCAAAGTTCGTCCGTCAACAGATTTTTGATGCCAAAGGCTCATTGGCAACTGAAGTTCATTACTCTGACTATAAAAAGTTGAGTGAAAGCAGCGCCGATTTGTGGCCAAGTGTAATTTTGGTCAGCCGCCCTCACGACGGTTATTCGGCACGATTGTTGTTCAGCGAAACGACATTCGAGGTCAATCCGGAATTGCCCTCCACGGCGTTCATGCTGGAAAACAGTGAAAAGCTGAGAGAAGTAGATCTGGATAAACCTCCGACACCATAACGAATTGACCATGGACAATCTTGTAGCTTCAAACATTCGTCAGCGCCCAACGCGTACGCTGATCAGCGTGGCCGGTGTAGCTTTGGGTGTGGTTTTGATTGTCTTGAACACGGGACTGGTGGAAGGGATGCTAAACGACCGCATCAAGCGAGAGCGCAGCATCGGCGCGGAGATTCAATTTGGCCGCCGAGGCGCGACTCTTTCGCCGTCATCCAGCAATCCTGTGGACGTTCGTTATGCCGACAGACTGGCAAAGATTGCAGGCGTCAAACAGGTCAGCCCAATTGGGTACTACATTCAAAGCGGTAATAGCGGGTTGGGAATGGAGATTGTCGAAGGTGTTGAGTTTGATTCGTATTCGGCCATCACCGGCGCAAAGATCGTGGATGGTCATGCTGCCCGATCTGATGAAGAAGTAATCATTGACGAATTCAAAGCACTACACGGCAAATTGAAAGTCGGCAGCGATATTCAGGTCTTTGGCAAAACTGTAAAAGTGGCGGGAATTTATTCACCTCAGGTTGGATCAAGGATAAAGATGCCGCTCGACGCAATGCAGCGTGCGCTATCCGCAGAAGGAAAATGTTTTTCGATCCTGGTTAAAGTCACCGATCCTGAAAAACAGGAGGAAGTTCGCCAGCGGATTCTGGATGAATTGCCCGGCAACGAAGTGTTGCTGACTCGTGACATCGGCCTGAACTTTGGACGGGATATTCCTGGTATCAAAGGCTTTGTTCGCGCTGTACTGGTTTTGTCGGTAATTGTCAGCGCACTGGTAATCTTGCTGGCAATGTACACAACCATTACCGAGCGAACGCGCGAAATTGGAATTTTGAAATCACTTGGCGCACCCAAGCGATTCATCATCGGCGTAATTGAAAAAGAAGCCCTCACCATCAGCCTGATCGGAGTCATCATCGGCTTGATTATTTCGGTCATTGCGGGCTGGGCATTGGAACGGGCGACGACCTTGCAACTGGAATTTACCTGGTCGTGGATTTTGCGCGCAGGATTGATCGGTTTGGGAGCGGGCGCTTTGGGCGCACTCTATCCGGCAATTCGGGCAGCAAACAAAGATGCGGTACAGGCTTTGT
>CAZMXG010000335.1:0-2564 GCA_964570175.1 uncultured Heliomicrobium sp.
ATCTGCACAGCGGCAAGCGGATTCATCAGTTTGCGGTCTCCGCTGTAGCGTTCGTCAGCAAGCCATTTCTTTTCCGGTCCCCAATAAACCGTGTCCGGCACCCAATCGTCCGAACGCCCGCCAGCAAAACCATAGGTCTTCAACCCCATAGACTCGATGGCGACATTTCCGGCCAACACCATCAGATCAGCCCATGAAATCTTTTGACCGTATTTCTGTTTGATCGGCCAGAGCAATCTTCGCGCTTTGTCGAGGTTGCCATTGTCCGGCCAGCTATTCAGCGGCTCGAAACGCTGTTGACCGCCGCCTGCACCACCACGTCCGTCAGCCACGCGATACGTACCAGCGCTGTGCCAGGCCATGCGGATAAAAAACGGTCCGTAGTTTCCGTAATCGGCAGGCCACCAAGGTTGCGATGTCGTCAGGGTCTTCTTGATGTCTGCTTTGACGGCATTGAGATCAAGTTTGGCAAACTCCTTGGCATAGTCAAATTTAGCCCCCATGGGATTGGCTTCAGGCGACTGCTGCCGGAGCGGCGTAAGGTCGAGTTGCTCAGGCCACCAGAACTGTGGCGATTGGGCATTAACCTCATATATTGATAGCAATGAAATTGCAGCAACCGCAAAAGCGGCGAACAACGTCTTCAGGTACTTGTTCATTAACTCCTCCTTGATCGAACGGAAGCCCGTTCAGTTTATCTGTAGACTTTTCCTTGATTGAACAAAAAGCTCATTCAGCCTTCTCAAATCGTTGGAAAATGCCTTTTCTCTAAACAACTCCCGTGTGACTTGTTGGCCGCCCCGGCAAAGCACAGCTTTTGACTAAGTGTAAGGCTCTGTTTACTATAGCGCTCTTTTCTGAGTATGAAAGACAGAGGCCAACCGGTCACTGGAGTTCGTGCCAGAAAACAGGGAATCCATTTTCGGATTCATTCTGACGCCTTTAGCAATTTCGGTAGCGCCAACTTCTGAAAATTGCTGAAGGCGTTTGTGTTTTTGCAGCCAGACGCCTGTCTAGCTAATTGAGTCAAGACCTTTCTGGAAACGTCCGGCGTGCGATCTTTCAGCGCGCGCCAACGTTTCAAACCATTCCGCGATTTCGTCAAACCCTTCTTCGCGGGCAATGCGCGCGAAATTCGGGTACATCTGCGTGTATTCGTAGGTTTCACTGACTACTGCGGATTTCAGATTTGAAACCGTATCCCCAAATGGCTGATCCGTGACTGGGTCACCAACATCTTTCAAAAAATCCAGATGCCCGTGCGCATGACCAGTCTCGCCCTCAGCAGTGTCGCGAAACAGGCCGGCAATGTCAGAATAGCCTTCGACATCGGCCTGACGCGCAAAATACAAATAGCGGCGGTTGGCTTGGGATTCACTGGCAAAAGCTTGTTTCAAATTCTCGTGCGTCTTCGATCCTTTAAGAACCGGCATTCAGTATCTCCAATTACTGGGAAGGAATCACCGCGCTCTGAGCGAGCGAATCTGTTTGGCAGGACTCACCGGCTTGATCTGACAAGCCTGACAAATCCCCACAAAA
Organism: uncultured Heliomicrobium sp.; assembly: GCA_964570175.1. Lineage (GTDB taxonomy): Bacteria > Acidobacteriota > Blastocatellia > RBC074 > RBC074 > RBC074. The sequence continues at coordinate 1,540 of CAZMXG010000335.1, forward strand.
TCCAGTCTGTGCTCTTCGATCTGGAAGCCGTCCACAACCTTGGCCCGTTCAACCAATGCCATGAGCTTCTTTTCAAGCGCCATTTCCACATCCACAATTCCGCCGCAAACTCGACAAACCAAATGGTAATGCGTGTCTTTCGTCGTTTCGAAGTAGGTGATCGCCATGCCGAAATCCAACTCCCGAACCACTCCCTGCCCTACCAGAATGCGCAAATTGCGATACACCGTGCCCAGGCTTAAACGCGCGTGGCGGCGTTTGACAATTTTGTAAACTTCTTCGGCCGTCAAATGGCCGCCATGCGTTTCAATGGCGTCCAGAATTGCCTGACGTTGTTTTGTATTTCGTAAGTTCATTGGCGGATTACGAGTGCATCTTATGCACGACTACGAAGTCTGTCAATAATCAGTAATAGGAATAATTACTGATACTGAGAAATAAAAAAAGCGGCTCGCGATGGAAAATCACCGCGAGCCGCTTTTCCTCTTACAAGATTTACGCGGAGAAGGATGTACCACAACCACAACCGCCCGAAGCGTTCGGGTTGTTGAAGGTGAAGCCTGATCCCATCACACTGTTGACGTAATCAATCTGAACGTTCTCCAGATACTGAGCGCTGAACATATCAACAAAAACCCGGAGCCCAGACGATTCGACAACTTCATCTGTCGCCTGCGGCGCTTCTTCAATATTCATTCCGTACTGGAAGCCGGAGCAGCCGCCCGGCACAACACGCACGCGCAAACCGCCTTCGGTTCCGACGTTTTCAGATTCAATAAACTTCCGCACTTCGCTCAAAGCGGTTTCAGTCAAAGTCAGATTCATAGTCTCGTTCTCCTTTTGCAGATTGGGCAGACAATGAGCCTGCCGACAGGTTAAAGATGATTGCGTTATCAAAATCGTTGGCAAACTCGCCGAGCGAAAAGATAGCGACAGTTACATAGGGCGTCAAATTACTTTTTCAAATTCAAAACCGGCAAAGCCTTGTTCGCTTTGATTGCCGCACTACTGGTCTGAGCCGCGAC
>CAZMXG010000336.1:0-2391 GCA_964570175.1 uncultured Heliomicrobium sp.
TCCAGCGCCCACTGATGAAGTTGCCAAAGTAAAAGTCATCGGACTGCTTATCCGCGACATTGGCCGGATTGTCTGTCGAAAGACAATCCGCCAAACGTCCCAGCGCGACGATGGCGCCGCGTGGCAATCTCGGCAGGTCGTAATCATCAAGCCCGTAATGGGGCGTTAGTGCATTCAGCGCCCGTTTATCTTTTGTCGCGAACTGCTCCCGCATGTTCCAGGTCTTATCGGCAAAGATCGCCAATGGCCCCCGCCAGGTTGTCGGCTGAGAAAAGGTCAACATCTCGGTCACGCCATGCGCGACCAAAGATGCAAGCGGTTGCTTGATCTTTACTGCCAATATCCTTGGAGCTGGTTGTGGAGTCATTTGCGCGCCGCCTCCAACAGCAATTTATTGGCGTATTCCTCGATGTCCTCCCTGTACAGGCAGAGCTTGTTTTTGATCTCCCGCTTACGGAAATCACCGTTTTTAGCCTTCGCAAATAAATGCGACGAAGTGCGTGAGACATCCAATCCAACCAACAGCGCAACCGCTTCTTCAGCCGTCAGCCATTGGTTCAGGTCAACGATGTCGGGTTCGATTTTCTTTGCCATAGGCAAAAGCTACTTCCCAATCACAAACTCGTCAAGCGGGTTACTTGATATTTTTGATAAAAACCTTAAGCGAAACGCTTGACAGTTTTAAGATCGTCAAGTATTGTCCGCGCGAGTTCGGAACGGTTGCACGCTTCGAAATTCAAAAAACTAAAGTAACTTGCTTAATGGAGGTAATGAATGATTCAGGATGTGCAAAACGCGTTTCGGGGCTTGAATGAGCAGCAAATACAGCAGGTGATGGCAGCAACTAAAACCAGGGTACAGACTGCCATTCGTCTCAAAACTGAGGTCAACCAATGCTTTGTCGAACGGTGTTTGATTGAATTTGCGGATGATTTACGGAACAAACGGCCGCTGGAAACTGGCTGGCCAGGCGTCGAAGATCTTCGGTATGAACGCAATTATGCGGATTTATATTCTTCGCCGCGCGCCGATAACTAAAAAAGGAAAAGGCTCGCCTGGGTCAAAAAAGCTGCCCAAACGAGCCAAAAGGATATAACGGGAAAAGCTTACCGAATCAAAATTCGGAAGACAAGCCCCTTCAGGAGCAATACAAATGCAACGACTGATAAGAAGCAGAACGCGATATACGCCGCCAATTTTTAGCGCTGCGCGCAATGCAAAGGTCTTTGCGGCTTATGTTGAGCATCACGGACGACGATTCAAGGAAGCCATAGCGAGTGGGAATCAAAAATTGGCTGAAAGCGAGGCCTACTGGCTGGTCAGATATGCCCGGCAAGCGGCATGGGCAGGAAACCTGGTGTTAAATGAGGGCAGACCAGTCGCTCTGGTGATCGAAGAGATCGAGCGCGAGATGGCAGCACGCCGGCAGGAGACTGTATGACAACGGAAGAAAAGATCCTGATCAAATTGTGTGAACTTGTTTCGAATGCGGAGCGAGAGACCCGCCATCGAAAGCGCATGGATTTTATGCCGCCGCACCCCAATGAAAGAATTAGAGAATTTCAGGCGCAGCAATTAGAGCGCGCCGACGGGCATCGCTCTGCCCTGGTTGCGGCAATCGCGGAAACTGACCTGGAAGTCGAAGCCGTCGCCCGGTTGGCGTCCGGCTACGAATACGAACTCGCCGCTGGGTTTCTTCGGCGAAGCGTTTCGTGGGTTGAGCGTGAGCGACAGCAACGACATATTCGGGAGCGAATTGCAGCCGAGCGTGGCCAGGAATTTTGCCAGAATTGTGGCAATCCTTGCGATGGCAGTTACTGTGATCTGAACTGTCTGGAGCAGCATAACGCTGAAGCAATTGCCGCGTCAGACCTTTCGACAGAGGCCTGGATTCTGAAAAATCTGCGGTAAAATTTTTTGCACTAAAAATCAAAAAACTAAAGTAAATCACTTAGCTTTTTGAAAATCGAATTTCGCGGATCAGTGCCCTGAATCCGCGAACCAGGCGCGGGTCGCTAATCCTGGGGAGCGGTCCGCGTCACAACCTATAACCCGGGATCATAAAGGATATAACAATGCAACTCGATTTAACTTCCACGCAGAGGGAAGAAGCCATCAAGGCAGTCGTTATGCTTTTTCAGCAATATGCTGAAGCTCCTGGCGAACAAGCAGTTACACAGGCGCTGCTGTTTTGCACGGCTGATTTGATGGACCTTCGACGGGCGACCGAAAAGGCCGACCCAACCCAGAACCTTCCCAGACTGATTACCGCAAATAATCCGGCGCAATTTCACTACACCGTAGTGGTTTCAACACAAGCGCCACCCGTCCAAGACGAAGACCCGTTGAGTTTTACCCATAGCGACGACATCAAGACCGCCTGCAAGCAAT
>CAZMXG010000337.1:0-2349 GCA_964570175.1 uncultured Heliomicrobium sp.
GATCAGCAGCAACAGGATCGCTCCTACCAGCGGCAGAAATGTTGTGATCGTTATCAGGTTCATAATCTTGAAAACCGATTCAGTACCTGGAGCGGTAGCGACCGGATAGTGAGCTTAGCGAAGGGCGACGTATCCGAAATAGCCGATGATGGCGATTGCGCCCACCAGAATGACGGCGGCGTAGCTTCGCGCAAAACCGGTTTGCGTGTACCGCAGGATGCCGGAGATTCCTCCGAATAACTTTGCCGCACCGTTGACGAAACCATCAATCAGTTTCACATCAACGATTTTCCACAGACCTTCACGCGAAAGCGTTTCAATCGGATGGACGACGACTTCGTCGTAAAGCTCGTCAACTTTGTACTTGTCTTCCAGAATCTTCGGCATCTGGGTCAGCGGCTTTTTGCCAAAGACCGCAAAGCCAATGCCGATGCCGAGCAAACCGAGCACTATCGAGAAACCAGCCAAATACAATTCAGTTGACGTATCGTGATGCTCTTCCGCTTTAGCGACTGGTGCAGCAGAAGTTGTGGCCTGTTGTTCCGTCGCAGGAGTACCGTGGGCTTCACTGCCCGTTGCAGCGTGAACGGTTTCACCGTGCGGTTGCACGTGCGCAATCACCGGTTCCAGAAAATGCTCGAAATGGTTCGATCCGCCCATCGCAGCCGGCCAACCTACCCAACCGCCAACAAAGGAAAGAACGGCCAAAACAACCAGCGGTCCAACCATAAGCCAGCCGGATTCGTGCGGTTTGCCGTGACCGTGTCCGTGATCGTCATGTCCGTGAGAAGCGTGGCCGTGATCATTGTGCGCTTTGCCAAAGCGTTCGCTGCCGAAAAAGGTCAGCACCATCATTCGAGTCATGTAAATCGCCGTCAGCAAAGCAGTTAGCGCGGCAATTCCCCAGAGAATCTTGTTAAGAGGAAGACCCAAATAGTGCGGCATGTGTTCAGCAGACCAGGTCTTCCACAGAATTTCGTCCTTGCTGAAAAAGCCGGACAGCAGCGGGAACCCGGAAATTGCCAGCCAGCCAACAAGCATCGTGGCAAATGTGAACGGCATGTATTTTCTGAGGCCGCCCATCTTGCGAATGTCTTGTTCTTCGTGGGTTCCGTGAATGACCGAACCAGCGCCCAGGAAGAGCAGCGCTTTGAAAAACGCGTGCGTCATCACGTGGAAAATGCCTGCTGTGAACGCGCCGACTCCGCAAGCCAGGAACATGTAGCCAAGCTGGGAAACCGTCGAATACGCCAACACCTTTTTGATGTCGTTTTGCGCCAAACCAATCGTTGCGGCAAAGATCGCCGTCGCGGCTCCGATGATGGCGATAACCACCATTGCAGTTGGCGATTTAACCACCACTGCGCTGCAACGAGCAGTCAGGTAAACGCCCGCCGTAACCATTGTTGCCGCGTGGATCAACGCCGACACAGGCGTTGGGCCAGCCATTGCGTCCGGCAACCAAACAAACAGCGGAATCTGCGCTGATTTCCCCGTCGCGCCCACAAACAGCAGTAAAGCAATCGCCGTTGTCGAGCCAATCAGCACGGCAGGCGAAGCGGCTTGCGACAGAAAGCTGGCGACTTCGTGTCCGCCGATGTTTTTCGTGACAAAACTGATCGTGCCAAAGGTGGTGAAGACCAGAAAGGTGGCGATCATAAATCCAAAATCGCCGATGCGGTTAACGATGAAGGCTTTCTTGGCCGCGTCGCCCGCCACGTTCCATTTGATGAAAAAGCCGATCAACAGGTAAGAGCAAAGCCCGACACCTTCCCAACCGACGAACAACACCAGCAGGTTATCGCCCAGCACCAGCGTCAACATCATGAACATAAACAGGTTCAGATACGCAAAGAACCTGTAATAGCCCGGATCGCCGTGCATGTAACCAGTGGCGTATATGTGAATCAGCAGTCCTACGCCGGTGATGAACAGAATATAGATGCCGGAAAGCGGATCAAGCAGATAAGCAAAATCCACGTGAAAATTGCCGACCGAAATCCATGTGAAGAAATGATCCTGGATGCGGCGCACCCCTTCAGCATCTTTGGGGGCATTTAACAGTTGGCTGAACGATGCGAAGGCCAGAATTGCCGAAACGCCAACTGACAAACAGGCAATCGCGCCGACGACTTTTTCGCCCAGCCGTTTCCCGAACAATCCGTTGATGATCGCGCCAATTAGGGGCGCCAGGGTGATCCATTTAAGCATAGGTGTTAGGTGTCAGGTGTTGGGTGTCAGATTTCAGGTAAAAGATCGTTTTTGATAGACGACCTGCAACCCGCAACCTGTCACCTAGATCGGTTTTCAGTTGCACTTACGGGAAAGATCGAGATGATAGAGCGTATG
>CAZMXG010000338.1:0-2248 GCA_964570175.1 uncultured Heliomicrobium sp.
CAGGCTGTCTGGTCATCGTCAGCCACGACCGATACTTCCTCGACCGCACGATTGAATACATTTTCCGGTTTGAAGAAGACGGGAAGATTCGAGAATACCCTGGCGATTACACCACCTTCCTGGAAATCCGTGACCGCGAAAAGTCGGAAGCCTACGCCGCCAAAGCCGAAGTCAAAGCGCGCGAACAAAAACAAGTCGCTCCGGTTGCCGCCGAACCGTCAGCCAAACGCAAGCTGACCTTCAAAGAAAAGCGCGAGTTTGAAGAACTGGAACTTCGCATTGCCGAAACTGAATCCCGTAAAGCTGAAGCCGAAGCCAGTCTTGCAGCCAACGGCAGCGACCATGTTTTGGTGGCGAAGCTGTACGAAGAGCTGCAAACGCTGAACGAACGGCTAGATCATGACCTGACTCGATGGGCGGAGTTGGCAGAACTAACCTAAAGAGGAGTTCTCAGCCGAAGAAAAATTTGTCATATACTTTGGCCTCCCACACAAAACTCTTCCTATGACAAACAGATTGAAGAGCAGAATCAATCAACAACAGGGAGGATTTATGAATTGCTCGAAGAGTGTGAAGGCCTGTGTTTATCTGGCAATCATTTTCTGTGTTGTTGCCCTGGCAGTTTTTCCCAAATCCATAATTGGCAAAACCGGCAAGCCGCAATCCCAGGTTACTGCTCCAGTGCGCAGTCGCTGGATGCCGGATCGCCGCCTGACTGTTAATTCCGGGGATTCCCAACTCAGCTATAACTTTGCACGGAGCATAGCGGCGGACGAAGGCGGGCGTGTCCATGTTGTCTGGTATGACAAACGCGATGGAAACTCTCAGATTTACTACAAACGTTCGGCGGACGGGGGCGAAACCTGGGAACCCGAAGTGCGGCTTTCGTATGACCCTGCTTTGCGCGAACATCCGGCAATCGCTGCTTCGGGCAACCATGTTTACGTCGTTTGGCACGATACGCGGAACGAAGGGCTGGATATTTTCTTCAAGTCTTCAACCGATGGCGGGCTGACCTGGAGCGGCGAAACACCGCTGACAACCGATGGAAGTTCCGCTTACGCTTCAATTGCCGCCGAGGGTGAAAACGTCCACGTCATTTGGGGCAGTCATCAGGAAGGGCCGCAGACAGAAATTTACACCAGCCACTCAACAAATGCCGGACTGACTTGGGCAGTTGCTACGCGCCTGTCCGAACTTCCGGATGATTCCTGGTCTCCGACAATTACACTGGCAGGTCGGCAAGTGTATGCCGCCTGGGTGGACACCCGTGACGAAAACGAAGAGGAGTATTTTCGACGCTCCACTGACGGCGGTATAACCTGGGGATCGGTCACACGGCTGACCAACAATCGGGCTAATTCGTGGGCGCCTTCGATGGTGGCGTCCGGCAACAACGTTCATCTGTTTTGGTTCGATCAACAAGACAGTCTTGTTCAGCCTCTGGATGCCGAAGAGAAATTAAACGCGGTCATGCACTTGATGGAGTTGCTGGTTGAACCTGCACCTATTGGCGTTGTGGTTACTCATCCTGAACTGGCGGCGCAACGGCGCGTGACTGAGAAGTATCAACTGATTCAGTCATCGGTTTTGCCCTGGATTGCGCAAGGCGGCGACGTTTCCAGGCTGCAAACGATCCTGCAAGAGTACGAAACGCTTGTACAACAAAAAGCCACCTACCTGGAAAAAGAGCGCAAGCTGAATGAGGCAATCACCTTGATGGGATTGAACTATGTGCCCGGCCCAACGGACGATTTGCCTAAAATTCATTATCTGGAAGCCTTGAACATTCGGTTGCAGGATAAATTTAAGCGGATTGAAAAGGCTGCGCCAGGCTGGGTGCAGCAGGGTGGCGATTTGCAGCAACTGGAAACGATGCTACGAGAATTTCAACAGGCTTTTGTTGTGGCGAGCACTGAATGGGAGATTTACTACCGCCGTTCTACGGATGGGGGACAAAATTGGGAACCGATTCGGCGACTGACGAATGCTCCCATGCCTTCGCTACGGCCCAGTGTGGCTTTATCGGGAAATGATCTGCATGTGGTGTGGTACGACTACAAAGATGGGAATGCGGAGATTTATTACAAACATTCGCCGGATGCTGGTATGAACTGGGAACCCGACGAACGATTGACGAATTCGCCGGGCGATTCCTTTCAGCCAGCCTTGGCTGTCAACGGTAGTGCCATTTGCGCTGGACGCACACATGGTATCCACATATGACGGATTTCGCGTGAGCGGTCGG
>CAZMXG010000339.1:0-2016 GCA_964570175.1 uncultured Heliomicrobium sp.
AATGTCTTTGTCGTCGAACGTCATAAAACGTTCAAGCCCAAAAACGCGCGTGTACCAGTCTTCCCAGGATTTCATCTTGCCGAAATCAACGTTGGCGACGAAATGATCCAGTCGCAGCAAGCCGGCGTTGCGTCCCGGCGCTTTCGATTCGACGAAATCGGGCATAAACGCGCCTTTGAAATCGTGCTTCGAGAAAAACGAATGAATCGTGTCGCCGTACACTTTCACCGCCGAACGGCGCGCTTCGCCTTGCGGGCCTTTGATGGTGTAGGGAGCGGCAGCAGGTTCGGCTCCGCGCGCGATGGCTTCTTCATAAGCGAAATCGGCGTCATCAACTTCTAGCGCAATATCGCGGACTCCGTCGCCGTGTTTCAGGATGTGCGGCGCGGATTTATCCAGCGGCGTGTACGGTGTTGTCAGCAACAGCCTAAACGTTCCTTGCTGCAACGCATACGAACACTGCTCGCGGTTGCCGGTTTCGAGTCCGGTGTAGGCGATGCGGTCAAAACCGAAAGCATTGCGATAGTAATAATCGGCCTGTTTGGCATTGCCGACATACATTTCGATGTGATGGACCTGGCGAATTTTCAGCGGATTGTTGCTCATCGCAATTACTCCTTATTTTCTGAAAGCCATGCTCTGCCTTCATCAGTAATTCTTGGGAGTATCACCGCATAATGGCAATGGCCTGTGTAACTTTCTTTTTTGAGATCAAGTATTTCGATAAAGCCATATCGTTCAAGTTCAAGATAGTCTTCAACCATCGACTTAAACTCTGCAAACTCTTGTTCGTTTACTGCGGTTTGTGCCTTACCATTCGCAAAATCCCTGAGCAATTTCTCTTGTCGTTTATTCATTTGAACCTGTCTCCAAAGTAATCAGATAGTTGTATTGCATTTTAGGCGAAGGACGAAGAATTATGTTTGAGTCGTTATTGCCCATGAAGCACTCGCTTGACGCTTGCGTTGTTGGCGTCAACGTCAACGATCAAATCGCCTCCGCGTCGCCCAATGTAATCTTTCGGCCCGTAATTGATTCGCCAGCAAGCCTCGCCGTTCGTCATCTGGGAAATGGTGATGATGCTTTGCAGCACGTCTACCCCCAATTCGCCAGCCCGTTTGTTGGCGGCGGCAATCACGCGCGCCAAAGTGACTGCCAGATTGTCTTGCAATACTTCAGGACTAAGAACTGCGGCCATAATCAACTCCTATTCTTCGGCAAAATATGTTTCTGTGTCGTTCAACTCGCGCACGCGGCCAGCGGGGGATATCAGGTAGATTGTTTCACCAGAGATGACGAATTCGCCAACGTAGTTTTCACCCTTCAGGTCCGGGTCGTCTCGCACAGCGCGTTTGTCAGTTTCACTCGGTTCCTGCAGGTAATCACTGCCTGTGTTCGGATGAGTGTGAAAGGAAGCAATGATTTCATCTTCACCAATTTCGCAATTCGAATGTGGTAGCAAACTGATCTCATTTTGTTTTCCCCGCGGCCAGCGCGCCACGCTCAACCCACCATCAGGATTTTGCAGAATAAAGCCGCCTTCTTCGTGGCCACCGGAATTTCCCGGATTGGAATCAAGCCAAGCTTGCTTGAGCGCCGTACGAACATCCGGTGAGTTCAAAATGGAAAAGTGTGTTTTCGCCATCGCCAGCCGATTCTACTCCCGATTACTGCCGATGCTCTACCAAACTGCTTTGGGCACACCAACCGGAGCGACTGCCAAGTCGCCGATTTTGCCAAAACTGCGAATAAACTTCTGCGTCACTTCTTTCAGATACGCATACGACGGAATCACGAACAGCAGCGGCTGCATGTCGGAATAATCAAACTTGGTGTGGATGACTTCTTCCAGGTTGAACGGGCGACGTTCGACTTCGTCGGTGAAGGCGTGTTCCAGTTCGCTAAATGAAGACAGCAGCCCCGCGCCAAAGGCTTTGATTTCGCCGGCTTCTTCGATCAAGCCGAATTCGACCGTGAACCAGTACAAGCGGCCAAGTTGTTCCAATTGCTCGTCGG
>CAZMXG010000340.1:0-1933 GCA_964570175.1 uncultured Heliomicrobium sp.
TTCTTTTTCATTTCTTAAGTGTGCCGGATCAATGGCAACTTTTCAGACGCTCTCTTAGGAAATCTGCTCAGAACAAAAACGCAGTTCCAAGGAGCGACGCTTATCAAGCTTGGCTTGTGCGACTTTTATCATCAATCAATACCCAGTATGCCAGCACACCCAAAATCAAGATTCCTCCGACGACACCCAGCGCTATCGCAAACGATCCTGTGCGATGCGCAATCGTTCCAGTCAGCGCCGGAGCGATGATGCCGCCAAGATTGCCTCCGAAGTTTTGCAAGCCCGAAGCTGTGCCGACGATTTCTTTTTCGCAAACAGCTTGCGTCAGTGTCCAGGTGTTTGGCGTCGCCAAACCCAATCCTGCAACCGCAATCGTCAGCAACCACACTGAGGTGATCTTGTCCGCAACCAAACCGGCAGGAACAATCAAACAACAAATCAGCATTCCGGCGACGATAAAAAGTTTGCGGATGCGAGCTTCATTGCCGCCGCGGCGCACCAGCCAATCGCTGGCCAAACCTGACAGAAGAATCACCACAGACATGGCGATATAAGGGAAGGATTGATAAACACCCCACTCAGTTTTGGTAAACCCGCGAATGGTCATCAGGTAATCGGGTATCCACAACGTGAAGACAAACCACGCATAATCGTAAGCAAAAAATCCGAGTGTCACGCCGATTATGCTTTTGCGTTTCAGCAGCTTCATGCTTTCGATCAAAGAAACGCTTTTCTTTTTCGCTGCCGCGTTTTCTGCCGCAATGTTCGGTGATTCCCAATGCCGCAAGGTCAACATCCAGCCGACAATCCAGATCAATGGCAATAAACCAACTGCGACAAAAAACAACCGCCAGTCATAGCGGCTAAGGAAATACGCGCCAACGAATCCAATTGCTGCCTGCCCAAGCCGAACGCCGGTCAAATAAATTGCCGTCACTGTTCCGCGTTCGCCATCACGAAACCAGTTGGCGACAGCCCGCGCGCTGGCCGGAAAAGCCATTGCCTGCCCAACACCAACCAGCGACCGGATCACCAGTAAACTCCACAATCCTTTGGCCGCGCCCGTCACCGCCGTCATCACGGACCAAAACAAAAACCCCAGCGAATACGACCGCCGCACGCCAACGCGGTCCGTCACGTTTCCCGCTGGAACCTGCAAAAAACAGTAAATCCACGAAAACGCAGACAGCAGCCAGCCTTTCTGCTCGGCGTTCAGGCTGAATTCTTTCGAGATAAACGGCAGCGCGACGCTTAAGCTGTTGCGCTGGGCGTAGCTGAATACCATTCCACTAAAAAGCAGGAACGTCAGCCACCACAGACGCGGCGAGTTTTTCAGCGAAAGACGAGTTTCGGCGGAATCCATATTTACTTGTGCCTCTTTGATTTGGATTGGAAAGCGGAAAAGCGAGCGCATCCTGCCACGCCCGCCGCGAGCTTGCAATTGCCGAGCGGACGGCTTTTCATGCCTTCCTGCAAACGCTACCTTCTATCCGGAGAACAATTTTGAGCAACAAAAAAAGTCCTGAACAATTGCGCAGCCACCGCTGGCTGGGCGTAGACACGCTTCGTGGGTTTAGCCATCGTTCCCGCGCGAAACAGGTCGGGTACGCCATCGAAGATTTTGCTGGCAAACCGGTCATCGGCATCATCAACACCTGGAGCGATTTGAGCATTTGCCACAGCCATTTCCGTTCACGTGCCGAAGAAATCAAACGCGGCATCTGGCAGGCAGGCGGATTCCCGGTTGAACTCCCCGCAATGCCGATCACCGAAACCTACATGAAGCCCAGTCCGATGCTATACCGAAATTTTCTGGCGATGCAGACCGAAGAGATGATGCTGAGCCAGCCGATTGATGGTGTGGTACTGATGGGCGGTTGCGATAAAACCACGCCCGGACTGTTGATGGGCGCGATTTCCATGAACTTGCCGA
>CAZMXG010000341.1:0-1846 GCA_964570175.1 uncultured Heliomicrobium sp.
CGTAGAGCGCGACGGCAGCATTTTGGAAATGAAGCGATTGCCGGAAGCCGAAGAGCGCGTCGTGTTGCGTGAAATGGAGCGCCAACTGGAAGAGCGCGGTTTATGTTTGCGCCAGGGCGACAAACTGGTTTTCCCGAGCCATTGCGGACGTGAACGCCCTACACTGGAAAAACACCCATCGGTGTTTGTCAGCTATGCAGTGACGGGGTATCTGGACGACATTTACGCCACGCTGGTGGTCAAACTGGCCGACAGCGAATCTTTCAAGCTGAAAGACCTGTGGCGCGAAGCGGCGGACTTTGAAACACTGGACGGCGCTCATCACATGGGCATCAAGCTGACACGCGAGGCCGCAGGCAGCGGTGACATCAGCATTTACTTCGCGCCGGGTGTGACCAAACAGGAACAAGTGATTTTCGCCAACTACATCCACGCGCACCTGCAAAACCACAGCGAGAAAGCCGAGCGGTTGCGATATTACGTCTGTCCGCATTGCGGCACGCCCAAAGGCAATCCGCAGGTGTTGATGCAAAAGCTGCTGGCGAAAAAGACGGCGGCTTCAGTGGAATGCGACATCTGCGAAAAACGCTTTGACCTTTGGGATGAACTGGAAAAGCTTTTTGCCAGCGAAACCGTTCGTCAACAAGTCGAAGGCATGCAAGCCGAAGATGTCATCCGGCTGGATTCACGGCGCAAAGGCAAACTGCTGGCGCTGGAAGTAGGAGCTCGAATTGCCAGCGCGGATCAGAAAAGTTTCGAGATTCCCGGCACGGAAGACGAAGGCATTGATATGGAATTGGAGTTTACTGACGACGACGGCAAAGGCACCGGGCGGCGGCTTTACCTGCAACTGAAATCCGGCAACTCTCACCTGAAAAAGCGGAAAGACGGGACGGAAGTTTTTGCCATCAAAGACGCTCGCTGGGTGGATTACTGGCTGAAACAGCCGCATCCGGTAATGCTGGTGATTGGAACTTTTGCTACTGACGATGAACGCTCCATTGGCAGAGACAAGCTGGAATTCGCCGAAGTCCGCTGGATGGAAATCAGCAGCGTACTTAGACGCGAAAGCCAGAACGGAACCAAGCCAGTCAAGCAAATCGAATTCAAAGGCGAGCGCCTGGATATGACCAGCATCAGGCGCTGGCGGGAGCGGGGGTTGGGTGGCGCGTGATAATTGGAAGCGAGTCTGATTGACGCTCTGAGCCGAACTGCGTAGCATTGGCGCGACTCGACAAGCGGAGGTAAAGTTATGGTTGCATGAATTCCTATCCTCAATGTTGGCGACAGGCTGGCCAGCCTGCCCGAAGAGCTTGAGCGCGAGCCAGGCGCAATTGCCGTGACCCGGAGCGGTGAACCTGTACTGGCGATCCTGTCCTGGGAGCTTTACGAATCAATCGTAGAAACATTGGAAATTTTGGGCGATGAAGAACAGTTGGCGGCGCTACGCCAGGGCATCAAAGACGCTGACGCGGGCCTAGCTATTCCCTGGACACAAGCCAGACAGGGGCTTTGACGGTGTCAGACCAAATTGAGATCAGCCCTTCCCCTGGATATGTTGAAACAGGTGCAGGACCGCCGGATATGCGCGAAGATCATAGAACGCATTGACGGCTTGGCCGAAGAATCTGAAAAACAAGGCAAGCCGCTCACCGCCGAATTTACCGGTTATCGCAGCCTCCGCGCAGTCGGCCAACGTTACAGAATCATCTACCGCATTGATGGCGAAAAAGTTGTCGTTACTGTTGTAGCAGTGGGAATCCGAAAAGAAGGTGACAAGAAAGACATTTACAACCTTATGTGTGACTCTTTGAAGTTATGATCCATTAAGCCTTCTGCCTGTAAG
>CAZMXG010000342.1:0-1805 GCA_964570175.1 uncultured Heliomicrobium sp.
GCCAAACTTGAAGCCTTTCAAAATCTCTTCGGCGTACCCTTCGTACTTTTCCAGGTGCAGCGGCGCGCGCAACCCGTTTGTGCCGATGATCGAGGCATGATTCGACAGGGACAGTTCCACCAAGGCGACAAAACCTGGAAAACATCCCTGTCGCGGAGTCATCTCTTCGCACATCATCCGCGAGTGGCCGTTGCCGAATAGGAAGACCAAACCTCCATTGGAAATGCTGTTAGCGCAGATTTCCGCTGCGCGTTCAATGTTATCGAGCTGCGTTTCGCGCAAGTGCTGAAGCAGCGAGAGTGTTTTTTCAAAGTAAATGATTGATGCGTTCATGTTTGATTGAGCTTTCGATTGCAGCAAAGCAGAGTTCTAAGCTTCGCAGATTGTCCAGTACGTTATTCCCAGGCTCGCGCCGCTCTTCAATGGCGCAAAGCAATTCGGCAATTGCGCCGTGAAAGCCTTCGCGGAACCAGGTTCCTTCCAGCTTCGGTTGGGCGCAGCCGTCAGCGGTAAACAACGTGATTGCCTGTTCGGACAAGCTTGGCCCGCGACTGATGATCGTCCCCTTGGTTCCGGCGACAACGGTTCGGTCTTCCTGGCCATGCGTAACGTTGGCGTTGAAAAACAGCGAAGCCAAACCGCCGTCGAATTCAATCACGGCCTGAGCCAGCATTGGCGGTTTCGCTTGTTGGCCAACTGCCCTGGTTATCGCGGCGAAAACATTCTTCCACTGACGCTGGCCGAAAAAACTTACCGTCAGGTCGAACCAGTGAATGCCGAAGTCAGACAAAATCAGATGCTCGATCTTTTCAAACTCGGTGCCGATGATCCAACTGTGATCCCAATGCAGCGTGAAACTGACGCTTTGCACATCGCCGATCAATCCGGCTTGAATTGCCTGACGAATGTAGCTGAAGTGCGGCGCCCACCGAGCATTTTGATTCACAGCCAGTTTGCGGTTTTGCGTTTCCGCCAGCGCGACCAATCGCCGTCCAACAGCTAAATCAGTAACAAACGGCTTTTGGCTCAAAACGTGTTTCCCGGCCAACAAGGCGGCTTCGATGATTTCTACGCGATCCGCTGGGTGCGTTGTCACATCCACGACTTCGATTTCTTTCAGCGCCAGCAGGTCGCGATCATCGGCAAAGACTTTCGCATCCGGATAAAACTCATCGCGCCGGGCAATAGCCTTCTGTTCATTACGGTCGCAAAGCGCTGTGATGCGATAGCCCGCGTGGCGATACGCGTTCAGGTGCTGCGCCGAAATGCCTCCGCAACCGATCAAACCAATCGCCGGGCGGTAGTGCTTCGGCTCCTGCGGTTTGTAAGGCAAATCGGGCGCAGCGATTTGTTTCGCCTCGGCGATTTTGCTCAACCCGTAATCGTCGGCCAGAGTTTCAGGCATACTTTTCCTCCCACGAAGTCACACGAAAAAGCACGAAGGGTTTTTATCCCTCTTCGTGAAACTTCGTGTGCCTTCGTGGGTGAGATGAATCATTTGATCAAAGCGACGGTTCGTTTTTCACGCGCGCTGATGACAGCCGTATCCACAATCTGTTGTCCCAATCGGCTGGTTGCCAGCGACAATGGACCCGTGACGGCTTCGCCGGTTTCCAGGCAATGAATCATGTAGTTGACGACGTTATCGAATGGCGGTTGCAGCACATCAACCGGAACGTCTTCGCCTGCTGGATTCGCTTTGGTTTGCAGCCGCACGGTCGGTTCGTAATCGTAACTACCGATGGTTCCCGCCGTGCCGACGATGGTGAAGCCGCATTTCGGTTGCGTCTGATGCGTCCACGGAT
>CAZMXG010000343.1:0-1767 GCA_964570175.1 uncultured Heliomicrobium sp.
TCTATTCGCGCATCATGAATCCGACGGTGGATGTGCTGGAAAAACGCATTGCGGCGTTGGAAGGCGGCGCGGCTGCGCTGGCATTTTCTTCGGGTCAGGCGGCGGAAACGCTAGCAATCATTACGCTGGCCAATGCCGGAGACGAAATTCTTTCGACGACTTCACTGTACGGCGGAACCTACAACCTGTTTCATTACACGTTGCCGAAGCTGGGCATCACGGTTCGTTTCGTTGACGCTGAAGACGAAAAGGGTTTGCGCGCGGCCATCAACGATAAAACCAAAGCCATTTACACCGAAACGGTAGGCAATCCGAAACTGGACATCGTTGACATTGAAAAGCTAGCGAAGATCGCGCACGAGAACGGATTGCCGTTGATGATTGATAACACAACGCCTTCGCCTGCGTTGTGCCGCCCGATTGAACACGGAGCCGACATCGTCATTCACTCGCTGACGAAATTCGTTGGCGGTCACGGGACTTCGATTGGCGGTATGGTGGTAGATGCGGGCAAATTCGATTGGAAAGCCTCAGGCCGCTTCCCGGATTTCACGACGCCTGATCCGTCATATCACGGATTGGTGTACGCGGATGCGTTCGGGCCGTTGTCTTTCATCTTGAAGGCGCGCGTGCATGCGTTGCGCGATGTGGGAGCTTGTCTGTCGCCGTTCAACGCCTTCCTGATTTTGCAGGGAGCTGAAACCTTGCATCTGCGTATGGAACGCCATTCACAGAATGCTTTGGCGGTGGCCCAATACTTGGCGAAACATCCGCAGGTGGAATCGGTGAATTACGCTGGATTGGAATCCAGCCCATACCACTCGCGCTTGCAAAAATACATGCCGAATGGCGCAGGCGCGCTGGTGACGTTCAACATTCGCGGCGGACTGGAAGCAGGGAAGAAGTTCATCAACTCGACGAAACTGTTTAGCTTGCTGGCGAACATCGGAGACGCCAAATCCTTGGTGATTCACCCGGCTTCGACCACGCATTCGCAGTTAAGCGAAGAAGAACAGGCTTCGACTGGCGTCACGCCTGGACTGGTTCGCCTTTCCGTCGGCATTGAAGATGTGCGCGACATCATCGCCGACATTGAACAGGCGCTGAAAGCTGCAGCCTAAACAGCCAAAAATTGCTGGCAGAAAAATGGGGCAGAAAGATCATACCTTTTGGCGAGCATCTTTCTGCCAGCTTTAATTGCGGTATGTCTGAATTGATACAGCCAACATACGAAGGCGATTTCATTTTCGCCACCAACCAACCCTTCCAATTGTTTTCCGGTGGATCGCTGCAACCGGTGACGCTGCATTACGCGGAGTACGGCAAGCTGAATGAACGCCGGGACAACGCAATTCTGGTTTGTCATGCGCTGAGCGGTTCGGCGCGCGCGGCGGATTGGTGGGCGCAGTTGTTTTGGTCGCCGGAAAATCCAGAAGGCGTGTTTCACCTGGAACGCGATTTCGTTATTTGTTCGAACCTGATTGGGTCGTGTTACGGCTCTACGGGACCAGCGGCGATTAACTTGTCCACCGGCAGGCCATTTGGTTCGGAGTTCCCGTTGATGACGGTGCGGGACTGGGTGCGGACGCAATCGTTGTTGCTGGATCATTTGCAGATAGAAACCTTGCGGGCAGTGATCGGAGCTTCGATTGGCGGGATGCAGGCGATTCAATGGGCGATTGATTTTCCGCACCGCGCTGCGCGGTGCGTCGCCATCGGAGCCGCTCCGCTGACGGCGATGGGCTTGGCGCTGAATCATTTGCAGCG
>CAZMXG010000344.1:0-1733 GCA_964570175.1 uncultured Heliomicrobium sp.
CATACGCTCTATCATCTCGATCTTTCCCGTAAGTGCAACTGAAAACCGATCTAAAAGAGAATCGCCGCCGCCGAAAGGTGATCGTAGGTCCCGAAGAGTTGCGCAAGCAGTTGCAGAAAACCGACAAGGCCTGGCAATTCACTAACGCCGAGATGATGACTGGCGTCGGGCATCTGGCCAATTATGGTTACGCCCGTGTGCTGCGCACGTCAAAGGGCGAAGAGCGCATCCTGCTCTCACCGGAACTGCTCAACAATCTGGCGGCTTCGTTCGTGCTGGAAGCGCGGCGCAATCCAAAGGGCTTGGGTTCGCTGGAAGAGAAATGGCTGTTGGCAGGCGAATACCAGTTCCGCGAATTGGAGAAGCTGTCACAGGATGAACGCGACGTGTTGCTGGATTCGGCGGCGCTGCTGTTTCTGGAACACAACGTCTGTTTCCGCGAAACTGACCCGCTGAGCAACCAGTCGTATTTGGTCTTCCCGGAACTGATCAATCTGAAAAAGCCCTTGCTGGAAGACGAGCAGGAGACCGAAGATGGCGCGGGGTACACGATCAGCGGCGCGGTCGAAAACGTCTACGCTTCGCTGGTGGTGCTGCTTGGGTACACGCAAACCTTCACGCGCACGAATCAATGGCAAAACCAGGCGCGGTACGAAGTGGGTGGTGGATTGATCTCCGGTTTTCGCCAGGACAGCAGCGACCGCGAAGGCGAACTGAATCTGGTCTTGTACTTCGGCACAAACGTAGGCAAACCCGTGCGGTCGCTGTTTCAAGGATTGTTTGAAAGCTTTCTGGCACGCCGTAATCTAAGTGTCTTTCGTTATGAACCGCTTGTCTGCGCTAACACTCACCCAATCAATCGCGCGGTGGTGCGCGGTCGTTTACGGGATGGGAAAGATTTTGCCTTTTGCGAAGAGTGCGGCGACAAAGTCACATTGCCGAAAGCCGACGAACCGATCCAGTTGACCCAAACGGAACGCCGCAAAGTTGACGAGCAGCAATGGTTTGCCGCTCAAAGGTCACGGTTTGAACAAGCCGTTTTCCAGGTGATGTCTTACGTTTCCGACCAGAAGATGGCGCGACCGGAATGCTTCATCAGCTACGCCTGGGGCAACCGCGAGCAGGAACGTTGGGTAGAGCGCAATCTGGCCACCGACCTGCAAAAGGCTGGAATCAGCGTAGTGCTGGATCGGTGGGAGAATTCGCGCGTTGGTTCCAGTGTGCCGCGCTTCATCGAACGGATTGAAAAGTGCGATTTGATTTTGATGGTCGGAACTCCGCTCTATCGAAAGAAATACGAAAACAAAGAAACCAGCACGGGTTACGTTGTGGCTGCCGAAGTGGACTTGATCGCAAACCGGCTGCTGGCTACGGAGTCGAAGAAAGAGACGGTGCTGCCTTTGTTGCTGGCTGGCGAAAAGGAAACTTCGCTGCCGCCGATGCTACACAGCCGCGTTTATGCCGACTTCCGAAACGAGCGCGGATATTTCATCACGGCTTTTGATCTGATTCTGGACCTTTATGGAATCAACCATAACCATCAGGCAGTGGCCGATCTGCGCGAATCGCTCCGTGAGCGGGAGTTGCGGTAGGTGTCCAGTTTGTGTTTTGGCCAGCAGCGACTTGGCAGGCAAGGAATTGTTAAACTGTAGAAGTTAAGAAAATGATTTTCCGATCCGCAACCCCGGCAGGGGGTGAAAAGAAATTAGCCCAGGGTGAAACCCTGGGTATAG
>CAZMXG010000345.1:0-1555 GCA_964570175.1 uncultured Heliomicrobium sp.
GTTGGGGTGGTGAGGTTCATAAAGACTCACCACAAAAAGCCCAAAAGTCACAAAAAGATTTTCTGGCTCCTGTAACTGACTGCCAAATTTACTTTTGTGTGTTTTGTGCTTTTTGTGGTTGATTCACTTTTGCAAGGCAGCAAGCTTTTCTTTCAACAGCGGAACGACTTTCTTGTAATCTTCGACAATGCCGAAGCTGCAATATTTGAAGATCGGCGCGTCCGGATCAATGTTGATGGCCGCGACGACTTTGGAATCGGACATTCCAGCCAGATGCTGGCTCGCGCCGCGAATGGCTACGGCTAGGTAAAGTCCCGGCGCAACCTTCTTCCCGGTTTGGCCAACCTGCCACGTCGGCGGACACCAGCCCGAATCGCACGCCGCACGCGAAGCCGCCGTCATTCCGCCCAGCATCGCGGCGAGTTCCTGCAAGCCTTCAAAGCCTTCCGGCCCGCCAAGCCCGCGTCCACCGGAAACGATGATTCGAGCGTCTTCCAGCCTAGCTTCGCCGGACGCTTCCGATTTGCGTTCAACGATTTTGGTCGTTGCCGTTGGAATGCTGACTGAAACTGCTGCAACTGTAGCCACCGATCCAGACGCCGCAGCCGGAACCTCAAACGCGCGCGCGCGCAGCCAGACAACCGCTGGCGAGCGTTTTAACTGGATCGTTGCTACAGCTTTGCCGCCGTACACAGCACGTTTGACCTGAATCGCGCCGCCTTCAGCCGCGAGCGTTACGCCATCGCCAACAGCACTGCCGCCAAGCCTGTGCGCCAATCGCGGAGCCAGTTCCTGACTGTACGTGTCGTTGCTTAGCAAAATTGCTGCGGGCGAAACCTGTTTGCACAGTTCCGTCAACGCAGCCAGATACGCTTCCGGCTGATATTCGGTCAATTCAGCTTGATCGGCAGAAACGACCGCGTCGGCTACGGAAGCCAGCGAAGTGTTCAGTATCGGATTGTGCGCACCGACAACAATCGCGTGCAGTTTGCCGCCAAGCTGATCCGCCAAGCGGCGGCCTGCTCCGGCGACACCTTGTGCCGCGCGGTCGTATCCGGCGGCAGAAAACAGTGTGATGATGACGTTGCTCATAGATTTTTTGGGTGCGCATCGCTTCCAGCGTGCGTGCTTTCTGAAAAGATTTCTATCTGCGACGAAAAGGCATTCCCCACCAGGTACGCAAGCCGGAGGCATTGCGTACCCAGGCTTATTCGTCTCTGGCTCTGTCCGCAGCCAGGCGATTTTCGGCAATCATTCGCAGTCGCTGCTCTGTCGTTTTCTTCGGTTCGTTGTAGCCTTGTTCGCCAAACGGTTGCAGCTTTTCCAGCCACAAATCTTCCAGATGCGTCAGATCTTCGCGGTAATCGTGCTGCGGATCACTGACTGGCGTTAGCTCATCCAAAATTTCAAACGCGAATTTGTCCGCGCCAAATTCATTCCATTCGGCTTGCAGCGCTTTGTTTTTATGACTGCCCATCTTCAATTCAACTTTGTGCCGATTGAAAATCCCCGGCAGATTCAGCGCCGATCCAACAAAGACTTTCTCGTTGACCAT
>CAZMXG010000346.1:0-1517 GCA_964570175.1 uncultured Heliomicrobium sp.
CTTGATTTGGACGGATTGGTTCCAGTTGGATAAATAAAGAGTCACACATAAGGTTCCTTTAACTTTTCAGCCATAAAAAACCGATCAAGTTGACCCGATAAAAATTGAATTGAACAATCAAGAGGCGATTATACGTATCGGCATCAGAGTTCATAACCACTTCATGGAAGAAAACATATCAACCAATTTTGGGAGGAACAATGCGTCGCACAATGGTTTTCCTGTCCTTGCTGATTTTCTTTTGCGCTCTGAGCACCGCCGATGCTCAAAAGAAAAAACCATCTTCCGATTGGCCCGCTTATGGGCGTGACGCTGGAGGTTCACGCTTTTCGCCACTCAATCAAATCAATCGCGCCAACGTCGCGCAGCTCAAAACCGCCTGGACGTACCGAACCGGCGCAGAGGAAGTGAAAGCTGCCGGTTCCCGAAACGCCGCGTTTGAATCCACGCCGATTCTGGTGGATGGATTGTTGTATTTGACCACCCCTTACAGCCGGGTCATCGCGCTTGATCCGGCAACGGGAGCGGAACGCTGGACGTTCGATCCACAGGTTCCTTTGGAGCGCAGATATTCCGAAATGACTTCGCGCGGCGTGTCTGCCTGGCCCGCGGTAAATGACAACAGAAAAGACTCGCGACGAATTTTTGTCGCCACGCTGGATGCGCGACTGATTGCTCTGGATGCGACAACGGGCAAAGCAATTTCCAGCTTCGGTGAAAATGGCCAGATTGATCTTAAACGTGATGTACGGTTCAGAGCAGACAATGGCTATCAAAACTATCAGGTGACTTCGCCTCCGGCCATCATTGGCGATCTGGTCATTGTCGGTTCCGCAATCGGAGACAATGGCGCAGTTGAACTGGAACGCGGCGTGGTTCGCGCGTTCGAAGCACGAACAGGAAAGCTCCGCTGGAGTTTTGATCCAATCCCAACAGCCGAAAAAGACCCGGCAAGCAAAACCTGGGCAGGTGAAAGCGCTATCAAAACAGGCGCTGCCAACGCCTGGTCAATCATTTCAGCCGACACCGAACGCGATATGGTTTTCATTCCGACCAGCAGCCCCAGCCCGGATTTTTACGGCGGCGAACGCAAAGGCGACAACCGTTATGCAAACTCTGTTGTTGCGATCAAAGCCTCTACCGGCAAAGTCGTCTGGCACTTCCAAGTTGTGCATCACGACTTGTGGGATTACGACGTCGCTTCGCAGCCAATGCTGATCAATATAAAACGGCAGGGCAAAGAGATTCCTGCCGTCGCCATCGGCACAAAAATGGGCATGTTGTTTGTGCTGGATCGCCGCGATGGCAAACCGGTCTTCCCTGTTGAAGAGCGCCCAGTTCCGCAAACCGATATTCCAGGTGAACAAAGCTCGGCAACACAGCCTTTCCCGAAACTTCCGCGCCCATTGGTTCCGCATCAACTGAAAGCCGAAGACGCATGGGGATTGACCGAGAAGGATAAAAACTATTGCCGTGACAAAATTGCCAGTTTGCGCAACGAAGGCATTTACACGCCT